>JBIOUS010000022.1:0-22542 GCA_044867325.1 Thermoleophilaceae bacterium
GAGGCCTCGCGCGAGGCCGAGCGTGAGGAGGAGGACGAGGAGTCCTCCGAGGATCGCGAGGCCGACGACAGCGGCGACGGCAAGTCACGCCGCCGGCGTGGACGTCGCGGCGGCCGCGGCCGCAAGCGCGGTGGCGCCAAGAAGGGGCTCGAGGGCACCTTCGACCACGGCGAGGACGGCTACGGACTCTGGCTCGACCCGGCGATCCAGGACGACGCGATCTACGCCGAGCACTGGGCCGGTCACCGGCCGGTGAAGATCACCGTCGAGGCCGACCGCATCATCATCGAGCGGCTCGGCTCCGGCAGCGACGACGCGTAGCTACTCCTCGTCTCCATCGCCGTAGCGCTGCATCCTGCCACCGGCAAAGTCGGCGGCCTGCTGCGCATAGCGCGCGAACGCGGCGTCGATCGCCCAGCTGGAGTCGGTGCCCTGCGCGTGGCGCTGGGCAACCTCTGACGCCCAATCGGTGCCCTCGCCGTAGAGGTCGGCGAGCTCGGTGATCTGGAACACGCCGCCGAGCCGCTTGCGCAGCTCTGCCAGCACGGCATCCGAGGCATCCGCGAGGTCGGGATCGCCGATCACCCGGCTCTGCCCCATGCGCCACTGATCGAGGGCCAGGTCGACTGGGTAGGACACAGCCGGCGAGGTTAGCGAGCTACTTCTCGATCACGTACGCGCGCTCGTCGCTGCGCGTCATGCCGAGCTTGCGGGCCTCGAGCTCGAGCGTGTCGGGGTCCTGCAAGAGCGCTGAGCGCTCCTGCAGCCGCTTGTTCTCGGCCTCGAGGTGCTGCAGCTCGGCGTTCTGAGCCGAGGCGGTCCGCGACGACTCCCACCAATGCTTGGCCGGCGAGACGTACATCAGCAGGATCGCCCCCAGCAGGACCAGCAGCGCGACGCGGCTGAGCCGGTCCCAGCGGATCCCGCCCAGCTTCAGGTTGGACGAGGCGCGCCGGCGCGGAGCGCGTGCTGTAGCGGTGGCCATCAAGGCCACCTTCTACGCCCGCCCGCGCGCTCCTTCAGCTGCGAAAGACGCTGCGCCCCGGGTAGACCGCCGAAGCCCCGAGCGCCTCCTCGATCCGCAGCAGCTGGTTGTACTTGGCGACGCGATCCGAGCGCGACGGTGCGCCGGTCTTGATCTGGCCGCAGCCGGTGGCGACGGCGAGGTCGGCGATCGTCGTGTCCTCCGTCTCGCCAGAGCGGTGCGACATGACGGCGGTGTAGCCGGCGGCGTGGGCCATCGCGATCGCCTCGAGCGTCTCGGTGAGCGTGCCGATCTGGTTGACCTTGATCAGGATCGAGTTGGCGGTGTCGCTGTCGATGCCGCGCTTCAGCCGCTCCGTGTTGGTCACGAAGAGGTCGTCGCCGACGAGCTGGACCTTGTCGCCGAGGCGGTCGGTAAGCGTCTTCCAGCCGTCCCAGTCCTCCTCGTCCATGCCGTCCTCGATCGAGAGGATCGGGTAGCGGCCGGCCATCTCGGCCCAGTAGGCGGCCAGCTCGTCGGAGGACAGCTTGCGGCCCTCGTGCTCGAGGTCGTAGCTCCCGTTCTCGTAGATCTCGCTGGTGGCGGGGTCGAGCGCAATGCCGATGTCCTCACCGGGCGTGTAGCCGGCGGCCTCGATGCCGGCGATCAGCATCTGCAGCGCGGCCTCGTTGGAGTCGAGGTCCGGCGCGAAGCCGCCCTCGTCGCCACCGGCCGTGCCGAGCCCACGCTCGTGGAGCGCCTTCTTCAGCGAATGGAATACCTCGGCGCCGGTGCGCAGCGCATCCGAGAAGGTCGGCGCGCCGCAGGGGATGATCATGAACTCCTGGAAGTCGACCTTGTTGTCGGCGTGGGCGCCACCGTTGAGGACGTTCATCATCGGCACCGGCAGCGTGTTGGCGTCCGGGCCACCGAGATGGCGCCAGAGCGGCTGTCCGGCCTCTGCAGCGGCAGCCTGGGCGACAGCGAGGGATATGCCCAGAATCGCGTTTGCGCCGAAGCGCGCCTTGTTCGGCGTCCCGTCAGCGGCGATCATCGCCTGGTCGACCGCCTGCTGGTCGGTGGCGTCGAGGCCCAGCACTGCCTGAGCGAGCTCGCCGTTGGCATTCGCGACGGCCGTGCCCACGCCCTTGCCGAGATAGGCATCGCCGCCGTCACGCAGCTCGACGGCCTCGAACTCACCGGTCGATGCGCCCGACGGCACCGCAGCGCGCCCGAAGGCGCCGGACGCCAGCGTCACCTCGACCTCGACGGTCGGGTTACCGCGACTGTCCAGGATCTGACGGGCGTGGACCTTCGTGATCTCGCTCACTGGCTGCTCTCTGTCTCCTCTAGATCTGCTTTGAACCGGCGTGCAGTCTCTCGCAAAGCCGACTCTGGGTCGACGCCGGCCGCTCCCGCGGCCTGGACGGCCTCGAAGAGCTGGCGGCCGATCGCCTCGAAAGCCTTGTCGCCAGGCGCCGGGCCGCCGCCCTCACCGGGGCCGGCACGCTCGACCAGGCCGGCCGACTGAGCGCGGCGGAGGACCTTCTTGGCGTAGAGCGTCGCGGGCAGGTTCTCGGGCAGGTCGCCGAAGACGTCGCCGTCGCGCTCCTGCTCGCGCTTGATCTTGGCCCAGCTCTCGAGCACCTCACCGGCGGTCTCGGCGGCCGCCTCACCGAAGACGTGTGGGTGACGACGGATCAGCTTCTCGCGGCAGTGGTCGGCGACCTGGGCGAGCGAGCCGACGTCGCGCTCCTCGAGCAGCATCGACAGGAACATGACCTGGAAGAGGACGTCGCCGAGCTCGTCGAGCAGCTTCGCGTCGTCACCCGAGTGGGCGGCATCGGCGAGCTCGTAGGCCTCCTCGATCGTGTGCGGGACGATCGAGCGCTCGTCCTGCTCGCGATCCCAGGGGCAGTCGCGGCGCAGGCGCCACGTGATCTCGTCGAGACGCTGAAGCGCCTCGACGAGATCGGCGGCGCGCCGCTCCGTCATCTAGCTACGGAGCGGGCTGCGGAGCTTGCTGCGGCGGCGGGGCCTGCTGCGGTGCACCCTGCGGAGCGCCCTGCGGGGCGGCGCCCTGCGGAGCCGCACCTGGCGCTGCGGTGGTGTCGGTCTTCTCCTCGGGAGCGTTGCTGCACTCCGTCACGACGAAGCCCTCGCGGCACTTGGTCTGACCCTTGAAATCCTCGCGGAAGTCCTCGATGAACGTCTGCAGCGACTTCTGCTCACCCTCGGACTTGAGCAGGCCACGGATCGTCTCCTTGGCCTCCTTCAGCTCCTGCTGAGTAGCCGGAGTCGTTCCGGTCACCTCGAAGACGTACCAGCCGAACTGGGTCTTGACCGGACCCACGACCTCGCCCTTCTTCGCAGCGAAGACGGCCTCGTCGAGCGCCTTCTCCTGCTGGCCCTTGGCGACGTCTGGCAGCTTGCCGCCGTTCGCCTTCGACGCCTGGTCGATCGAGTACTGCTTCGCGACCGTCGCGAAGCTGTCGCCGTCGTCGATCGCCTTCTTGGCCTGCTCGGCCTTCTCCTTGGTCTTCGTGAGGACGACGCTCAGATCGCGCTTCTCCGGCTGGGCGAAGCGCTCCTTGTTCTTGTCGTAGTACTCCTCGATGTCCTCGTCGGTGACCTTCTCTTGATCCTTCTGGATCTTGGCGGTCAGCTTGTTCTGGAGCGCGTCGAGCTTGATCCGGAAGAGGATGTCCTGCTCGGTGGCGCCGGAGGTGGCGAGGAACTTCTCGTAGTCCTTCTCCTTCGGGAAGGCCTGCTTCTTCTGATCTGCGAAGAGCGTCTGGACCTCCTTGGAGCTGACCTTGACGTCCTGGTCAGCCGCCTCCTGCTGGACCCACTGAGACTGGATCAGGAACTGCATCACCTGCTGCTTGAGCTGGTCGTAGCTCTGCTTGCACTGCTTCTTGAGGTCGCTGTCCTTAGGAGCAGCGGACCCCTTCGGCTGTGCCTGCTCGAGCGCGTTGACGCACTTGGTGTAGTTGGGCGGGTCCGGCGGAACCGCGGGACCGCCCTGCTGCGCCTGGCTCTTGGCGGCGCTGGCGTACCAGTGGTCGAAAGCCTGCTTGGTGATTACGACGTTGCCGACCTTCGCCACTGCGTCGGAAGGCACATCGTCGCCGCCACAGCCGGTAGCGGCTACAGCGCAGATGCCGGCGAGCGATACGCCCGCGAAAGTACGAAGAAGGTTCATGGAGGCTGAGTTCATCCCTCGATAGGTATGCGCCGCTCCTCAACGGCGCCTAAAGCAGCGGCGGACTCTAGCGGAGCAAACCGGGCTCTGTTGCAGATATCACGTGCGCGCCGGCTCGCTGGCGGCCTCTAGTACCGCCTCCGCGGCCCGAACGACCGCTGCGAAGCGCTCCGCAGCCTCGTCGGGGACCCGCACGCGGACAGTGCTGCGACCGGACTCGTAGATCGCCTCGGGCACGCGCTCGCGCAGCACGGAGACTTGGGACGAGTCGAGCTCGACCGGCGAGACGGCGAGCCTGCCGCCGGCGAAATCGACGCTGCGGACACCGGCGCGGCCGAGCTTGATGCGCGCGTCCTGGAGCTTGATCAGGTTGTCGAGCGGCTCCGGTACCGGCCCGAAGCGATCCTCGAGCTCCTCGCGCAGGACGATCAGGTCGGCGATCTCCTTGGCGCCCGCGACACGGCGGTGGATCTCGATCTTGGCCGCCTCGTAGGGCACGTAGTCGCCGGGGACGAAGGCGTCGACGGGCAGGTCGACGCGGACCGGCTCCGGCGCCTCCTCGGCCGAATCGCCGGCGAGCGCCGCGACCGCCTCGTCGAGCATCCCGACGTAGAGCTCGAAGCCGATCGCCGCGACGTGGCCCGACTGGTCGTCGCCGAGCAGGTTGCCGGCGCCGCGGATCTCGAGGTCGCGCATCGCGATCTTGAAGCCGGAGCCGAGCTCGGTGTAGTCGGAGAGGGTCGCCAGGCGGTCGCCCGCATCGCTCGTCAGCGCGGCCGCGGAGGGGTAGAGCAGGTAGGCGTAGGCGCGCTCCTTGGACCGCCCGACGCGGCCACGGATTTGGTAGAGCTGGGCCAGACCGAGCTCGTCGGCGCGCTCGACGATCAGCGTGTTGGCATTCGAGATGTCGAGCCCCGACTCGACGATCGTCGTGCAGACGAGGACATCCGCCTCGCCGCGCAGGAAGGCGAGCATGACCTGCTCGAGCGCGCCCTCCTCCATCTGGCCGTGCGCGACCAGCACGCGCGCCTTCGGGCACATCGCGCGCACGCGCTCGGCCGTCTCCTCGATCGAGTCGACGCGGTTGTGCAGGAAGTACGCCTGCCCCTTGCGGTCGAGCTCGCGCTCGATCGCCTTCTGGACGAGGTCCTCGTCGTACTCGCCGACGTAGGTCTTGACCGGCCGGCGGCCCTCCGGCGGTGTCTCGATCACCGAGATGTCGCGCAGGCCGGCGAGCGACATCTGCAGCGTGCGCGGGATCGGCGTCGCCGACAGCGAGATCACGTCGACACGCAGCCGCAGCTGGCGCATCAGCTCCTTCTGCTTGACGCCGAAGCGCTGCTCCTCGTCAACGATCAACAGGCCGAGGTCCTTCGGCCGCACGTCGCGCGAGAGCAGGCGATGGGTGCCGATCAGGATGTCGACCTTCCCCTCCTCGAACTCCTTCAGCACCGCGCGGACCTCCTTCTCGGAGCGGAAGCGCGACACCTGCTCGATCCGGAACGGGTAGTCGTGCAGTCGCTCGGTGAAGGTGCCGTGGTGCTGTTGGGCGAGCACCGTCGTCGGCACGAGGAACATCGCCTGCTTGGAGTCAGCGGCGCATTTGAATGCGGCACGCAGTGCGACCTCCGTCTTGCCGTAGCCGACGTCACCGCAGATCAAGCGGTCCATCGGGCGCGCCTCCTCCATGTCGGCGCGGACCGCCTCGATCGCGTCGAGCTGGTCCGGCGTCTCGCGGAACGGGAAGGCGGTCTCGAACTCGACCTGCCACTCGGAGTCCGGCGGGAAGGCGTAGCCAGCGCGGCGCTTGCGCTCGGCGTAGAGGTTGATCAGCTCACCGGCGAGCGCCTCGGCGGCGCGGCGAGCGCGCAGCTTCATCTTCTCCCAGGCGCTACCGCCGAGCTTGCTCAGCGGCGGATCGCCGGCGTCGGCGCCGACGTAGCGACTGATCTTGTGCAACTGATCGCTCGGCACGAAGACGCGGTCGCCGCCCTTGTACTCGAGCTGGAGGTAGTCGCGGGTGACGCCGCCCACGGTCTTGGTCTCGAAGCCCGTGAACAGCGCAATGCCGTGGTCCTCATGGACGACGGGCGTGCCGGCGCGCAGGTCGGTGAAGCTGGTCAGCGCCCCGGCGCCGGTGCGCGGGCCGGCAGGCTGGACGCGGCGGCGGCGCAGCAATCTGTGATCGGGAACGATCGCGAGCTTCAGCGGCGGGGAGACGAAGCCCTCGCGCAGCGAGGCATTGGCGAACGACAGGCCCGGCTCGTGAGGCGCCTCGGCGTCCGCGGCAGGCGCCCAGCGCGCCTCGGGCACGTCGTCCGAGGCGGCGCTGCCGGGACGCGCTCGCGGCCCGCCGCCGAGGAAGGCGGCGCGCAGGCGGGTGAGGTTGTAGGCGGCACGCTCGGCCTCGCCCTGGCGTGCCCAGGCGACGAAGGTGCGGTAGCCGGAGCGGACGAGCTTCTCGAGCTCTGGCTCGGCGGCCTCGAGCGAGCGTGCGGCGGTCTCGGCGGCCTGCGCGCGGAAGCTGTGTGGCTGATCGCCGGAGATGCTCGACAGGCGCAGCGAGGCGCGCGCGTCCAGGCTCGCCTGGAGACGCTCGGGATCGACGTAGAGGTGGCCGGCGTCGGTGTCGTGGAAGCTGGTGGTGACGTCGTCCCAGTGGTCGCGCAGCGCGAGCGGCAGCTCCTCCTCGGCGGCGATCGCGACCAGCGCGTCGGCCGGCAGCAGGTCGAGCACCTCGCCGAAGCGGTCGACCGGCAGCAGCTCGGCGATGTCGGGGCGGTCGTCGGCGTCAGCGGATGCCGCATCGGCCGCGGCGATCTCGGCCAGCTCCCGGTACTCGGGCGCCAGCTCGGCGGCGGGTGCGATCTCGACCCGCTCGACCTCCTCCAGCGAGCGCTGGGTGAAGGTCGAGAAGAAGGTCAGCCGCTCGACCTCGATGTCGAACAGCTCGCAGCGCACCGCGCGCTCCTCGGTCGCCGGGTAGATGTCGACGATGTCGCCGCGCAGCGCGAACTGGCCGCGCTCCTCGACCTGTTCGACGCGCTCGTAACCGCAGGCGACGAGCTGGGTGGCCGTCTCGTCGAGGTCGAGCAGCCCGCCCTTCTCGATCGTGAAGCCGTGCGGGCGCAGCTCGGGGTCGGGGACCTTCTCGGCGAGCGCGACGGCCCCGGCGACGACGACGGCCGCGCCGCGCTCGGAGTCGCGCTGGTCCTCATCGGTCAGCTCGTCGAGCGCAGCGATGCGCAGGCCGACGAGGTGCGGCGTCGGCGCGAGATGCGACTCGTAGCGGACGCCGCGCGCCGGGTAGAGGCGCACCGGCCGCGGGGCGAGGAACTGCTTGAGGTCAGCCGCCAGGTCGCGTGCCGCGCGGTCGTCGCCAGCCACGACGAGGGCGGGGCGATCTGGCTCCGAGTCGAGCAGCGCCGCGAGCAGATACGGACGCATGCTCTGCGAGACGAACGCCCGCTGCGGCGCCTCGCGCGCAGCGTCCGACAACGCCGCGACGGCCTCGTCCTCCTGGGCGTATGTGAGCAGTGGGCGCAGCGACATGGGCACGCGAAACGGCCGCCCGATCGAATCGCGCGGCCTCCGCCCGATTCTAGGCAATGCGGAATGCCCGGACGCGAGCGAAGGATCGTTAGGGCTACTGCCCCGAGAAGGCTTCGCTCGACGCCGGATCGGTGGTGACGAGCCGCTCGAGCTCGTCGACGGCGTCCTCGATCAGGCGCTGGACGTCCTCTTTGGGCTCGTCGAAGCGGCCGAGGACGTAGGGCACGACGATCGCCGGATCTGTCGTGTCCGGACGCCCGACGCCCACGCGGAGGCGACGGAAGTCGCGGCCGCCGAGCTCCCGCTCGAGCGACTTGAGGCCGTTGTGGCCAGCCAGGCCGCCGCCGAGACGGCTCTCGATGCGGGCGAACGGCAGGTCGATCTCGTCATGGACAGCGACGACGCGATCGAGCGGCACGTGCAGCGAGCCGCGCGCCGGGCCGGCCGAGCGGCCCGACTCGTTCATGAAGGTCTGGGGCAGCAGAACGCCGACGCGCGGGCCACCGGGCGCGGTGCGACCCTCGGTGTAGAGACCGGCGAACTTCTGCTTCGCCTTCGGCAGGTCCCAGCGCTGTGCGGCCAGCGCGACGACCTCGAAGCCGACGTTGTGGCGCGTACCGGCGTACTTCTGACCGGGGTTGCCCAGCCCAACGACGAGCCAGTCGACCCTGCCCCCGTCGCCCTCCTCCCGACGGCGGAACAGCCCCATTGCTAGGTGCTACTCGCCTCCGCCGGAATCGCCGGAGTCGGAGTCGCCGCCATCGCTCTCGCCCTCGGCAGCCTCGCCCTCCTCGCCGACGACCTCGGTCTCGGCCTCGATCTCGGGCTCCTCGACCTTCGTCGGCAACACGACGCTGGCGACGGTGATCTCGTCGAGCGGCTCGTGGGTGAACTCGACGCCCTCGGGCGCGGTCACATCGGCAAGCGACAGCGTCGCGCCGATCTCGAGCGTCGACACGTCGACAACGATCTGCTCGGGAATGTCGGTCGGCAGCGCCTCGATCTCGACCTCGCGCGTCGCGTGGTCGAGGACGCCGCCCTCCTTGACGCCCGGGGCCTCGTCGCCACCCTCGAGCTCGATCGCGACAGACGCGCGGATCTTCTCGGAGAGGTTGACCTCGAGGAAGTCGATGTGCATGACCTCGTCGCGCACCGGGTGCAGCTGACGGTCCTTGAGGATCGCCGGCACCGACTTCTCGCCACCGATCTCGACGTCGATCAGCGCGGAGCCGTCGACGAGGACGCGGCGCAGGTCGCGGTCGCCGACCTTGAACGAGACGGTCTCGTCGTGGGTCGCGCCATAGAGCACGCCGGGCACGAAGCCGGAGCGGCGGAGGCGGCGGGTCGCGCGGGAGCCGCGCTCCTCGCGGACGTCGACGGAAAGAGTGGGTCGCTTGGAAGCCATAACGGCCGGCCAGTGTAGACCACCGGGCCTCTAGGGTGAGCCCGGATGGCCAAGGACGACCGCTCGATACCCAAGGGCAGGGTGCGCCGAACGGCGCAGGTCGGCACGGTGATCGGCAGTCAGGGAGCGCGCTGGGCTGGCACGCGTGCCGCCAATCTGGCGCGTTCGAAGGAGGAGGGCGCGGCCCAGCTCGACAAGCGCCACACGGAGGCGGCCGAGCGGATGGTCGACACGCTCGGGACGATGAAGGGCGCGGCGATGAAGATTGGGCAGCTCGCCTCGTTCGTCGACACCGACTTCCTGCCCGACGAGTACCGCGAGCTGTACCAGGACAAGCTCGCGAACCTGCGCTCCGAGGCGCCGCCGATGCCCTGGGAGCAGGTCCGCAAGGTGCTCGACGAGGAGTGGGACGAGCCGGTCGAGGAGCTGTTCGAGGAGTTCGAGCACGAGGCCGCGGCGGCGGCGTCGATCGGTCAGGTCCACCGCGCGACGCTGCCCGACGGTCGCCGTGTCGCGGTCAAGATCCAGTACCCAGGCGTCGCCGAGGCGCTGCGCGCCGACATGCAGAACGCCGGGATGATCATGCGGCTGGCGAAGGCGATCGCGCCGGGCCTCGACGCCAAGGCCGCGGCCGCGGAGCTCAAGGAGCGCGTGCTCGAGGAGCTCGACTACGAGTACGAGGCGCAGAACCAGCGCGCCTTCTCACGTGGCTATCGCGGCCACCCGTTCATCTACGTCCCCGACGTGATCACGCGCCTATCGCGCGGGCGGGTGCTGGTCACCGAGTGGGTCGACGGCGTTGGCTTCGACGACGTCAAGGCGCTGCCCCAGACCGAGCGCGACCGCTTCGGCGAGATCGTCTTCCGCTTCTGCTTCGGATCGATCTACCACCTGCTGCATTTCAACGCCGACGTCCACCCCGGCAACTACCTGCTGATGGAGGACGGTCGTGTCGCCTTCCTCGACTTCGGCATGACCAAGCAGCTCGACCGCGAGCAGGTGGCGCTGGAGATCGCAGCGATCGACGCCGCCGCGGAGCGCGATCCCGAGCGGCTGCGCGTCGCGCTGCACGAGCTCGGCTTTCTCAAGGACCCGAGCAAGGTCGACGCCGAGCGGCTGATGGGCCACGTCGAGGCGATCGGCGGCTGGTACATGGAGGACCGCGAGCTGACGATCGACTCGCAGCGGGTGATGCGCGCGATCAGCGCAGCGTCGGACCCACGCTCGGAGTACTACGACCTGATGCGGCGCGAGAACGTGCCCGCCAACGAGCTGATGGGCCGGCGGATGGAGCTCGGCATGCTGGCCGTCCTCGGTCAGCTCGGGGCGACACGCAACTGGTACCGGATCGGCCGCGAGTGGTGGTTCGGCGACGAGCCTTCCACAGACCTGGGCCTAGCTGAGCGTGCCTGGCTAGGAAGCAGGCCTCGTGGCGTGCGCTAGCACGTGAGAGGCCGATGACGCCGCCAGGCGCGTTCAGATAGGCCCAGGCGAGGCTAGAGGCCTGGCTTGGTCGTCATATCGATGACGACGAACACGAGAATCAGGATCTCGATCGAGTTGACGAGCAGCGCCTGGCGAACGTTCGCCACCACGCCGGGAGCCGTCGGCCCGTCGGCGGCGACCAGCGCCTGCAGCTTCTTGTCCTGCGGGCCGTAGTAGCCGACCCCGACGAGGAAGCTGAAGATCCAGCCGAGGAAGCCAAGTGTGATCCAGGTCTGCGAGAACTCGTAGCCGGCCTCGTTGACGAGCAGGATGCCGGCGATCAACAGGACGAGAGACACCGGCGCATAGAGCCGCAGCCCGATGATGTTGATCTCCTTCGAGAACTCGTAGATCTCCTCGTTGTCGCCGCGTTTGAGAACCCTCCGGCCGAGGATGTGCATCGCTATGCCGCCGCCGAGCCAGATGATGGCCGCCAGGACGTGGATCGTCAGTAGGAACTCGTACATGGGCGCCAGCCTAATTCGGCCCGCGGACGAAATCCAGAGCTAGAACAGCTGGTTCTCGCCCTCGAAGATCTCCGAGACGGAGTCGTCGAGGAAGATGCGGCGGATCGAGTCGGTGAGGATGTCAGCGCTGGTCAGCACCTGGATCCGTTCGGGCGCGCCATCGCGCAGCGGGATCGTGTCGGTGACGACGATCCCGGCGAGCGGTGAGGCCTCGAGCGTCGCGAAGGCGTTGCCGGAGAAGACGCCGTGGGTGGCGACGGCGTAGACCTTCGAGGCGCCCTCGTCGAGCACCGTCTGGGCGGCTGCGCTGAGCGTGCCGCCGGTGTCGATGATGTCGTCGACGATCACCGCGACCTTGTCCTTGACGTCGCCGATCACGTAGCCGATCTCGGCGACCTGGTGGGTCGGGCGCTCCTTCTCGAGCAGCGCGTAGGGGGCGCCCACCTTCTGGGCGAACTTGCGCACCAGCTTCACGCGGCCGGCGTCGGGGGCGATGATCACGAGGTCCTCGCCGGCGAGTTGGTCAGCGACGAACTGGGTCAGGATCGGCATCGCGGTCATGTGGTCGACCGGCTTCGAGAAAAAGCCCTGCATCTGGCCGGCGTGCAGATCCATCGTCACCAGGCGATCGATGCCGGCGGTCTCGAGCACCTCGGCGACCAGCCGCGCTGAGATCGGCTCACGCGGAGCCGACTTCTTGTCCTGGCGCGAGTAGCCGTACCAAGGGGTCACGGCGATGATCCGGTGAGCAGACGCGTGCTTGGCCGCGTGGACCATGACCATCAGCTCCATCAGGGAGTCGTTGACGGTCATGTCGTGCTCGTCGCTGCCAGCGATCGAGGCGACGATGAAGAGATCGGCGCCGCGGATCGAGTCCGCGTAGCGGCAGTAGACCTCGCCGTCGGAGAAGGTCTTGAGGCCGGCGTCGGCGATGTCGACGCCGAGGTTGTCGGCGATCTTCGCGCCGAGCGCCTGAGTGGCGCGACCGGCGGCGACCATCATCCGCTTGTCGTAGCTGGCCGGGATGAAGGTCCCGGCGGTCAACTCGGTGTCGGTGCTAACGGCGCTCATCCCCGCTCTTTCTCGATCCGCTCCGTGTAGCCGTCGACGTTCTTCTGCTCTGGCCGCGAGATCCCGAGTGCACCGGGTGGAACATCCTCGGAGATCACCGACCCGGCCCCAATATACGCCCCGTCGCCGACGGTGACGGGCGCGACGAACGAGCTGTTGACGCCCGTCCTGGCGCCCGCGCCGATCTTCGTGCGGTGCTTGCGGAAGCCGTCGTAGTTGGCGGTGATGTTGCCGGCGGCCACGTTGGCGCCGTCGCCGACATCGGCGTCGCCGAGGTACGAGAGATGCGGCACTTTGGCGCCCGCGCCGATCTCCGAGTTCTTGACCTCGACGAACGTGCCGACCTTCGCGCCCTCGCCGATGTGTGCGCCAGGGCGCAGGTAGGCGAACGGGCCGACCGAGGCGCCGGACTCGATCCGCGCGCCGGTGACGAAGGAGTGGACGCAGGCGATCCCGTCGGCGAGCGACGAGTCGGTGATCGTCGTCTGCGGACCGATCTCGCAGCCCGCGCCGATGCGCGTGTCGCCGCGCAGCGTCACGCCGGGACCGATCGTGGTGTCGCCGCCGATCTCGACGCCGGCCTCGATCCGCGTCGAGTCCGGTGCGAGGAAACTGACGCCGGCGAGCGCGTGGCGCTCGAGGATGCGGCGCTGGGCGAGCCGATCGGCGTCCATGAGGTCGAGCTTGCTGTTGACGCCCACCGCGCTGGTGAGATCGGTGGTGATGTGCGCCGCGACGGTCCTACCCTCGCCGCGCAGCAGTGGGAAGACGCCGGTCAGATAGATCTCGCCGCCCTCGAGGCCGACGGTGTCGAGCGCCGCGTAGAGCGCGGAGGCGTCGAAGACATAGGTGCCGAGGTTGATCTCGCGGATCGCGAGCTCATCGGCTGGTACGCCAGTCGGGTCCTTGGTCTCGACGATCCGCTCGACGTTTCCATCCGCGTCGCGGACGATCCGCCCGTAGCCGGCCGGATCGAGGCCCTCGGTAGTCAGCAAAGTTGCGGCGGCACCGGCTGCCTCGTGCGCCGCGACGAGGTCGCTGAGCAGCTGCGTGGAGATCAGCGGCTGATCGCCGGACAGGATCATCACCTGGGAGCCCGGGGCGACCGCCTCGCGGGCCGCCAGCACGGCGGCGCCGGTGCCCTCGCCAGTGACCTGCTCGACGACCTTGACGTCCTCTGGCAGCCCTTCAGCGACCCCATCGCCTGGACGCGTAACGCAGACGACCTCGGCTGCACCCGCGGCCCGCGCAGCGCCGATCACCCACTCGACCATCGGCCGACCGCAGATCGGATGCAGGACCTTGGGCAGAGCAGAGCGCATGCGCGTGCCCTTGCCCGCGGCCATGACGAGGACGGTGAGCTGCTCAGCCATGACCCGCGCAGCGTACCGCCGTCCCGCCCAAGCGGTCAGACCGCGGGCGCCGCTGCCCAGCTTGTCTCTATCCTGGGGCCACCAATTGGGGAGTGGTGTAACTGGTTAGCACACGAGCCTTTGGAGCTCGGAGTCGCGGTTCGATCCCGTGCTCCCCAGTAGAAGCGGCTGTCAGTCCCGGACGAGGAACTCTTGGGCGGGGCCGCCGGGTGGGGCGATGCCGAGGACGCGCATCGCCTTGAGGCCGAGCGAGAGGCGCTCGCGGCCGTCGGTCGAGCCGACGTCTAGCTCGGTGAGCTCGCGGACGCGGTCGAGGCGGTAGCGGATCGTGTGCCGGTGGGTGAAGAGCCGCTCTGCCGTCTTGGCGACGCTGCCGTCGGCGTCGAGGAAGGTCTCGAGCGTGCGGACGAGCTCGGTCTCGTACTGATTGTCGTACTCGACCAGCGGGGCGACGGTCTCCTCCTGGAAGCGCTCTAGCTCGGTCGGGTCCTCGCTCATCGCCGGCAGCAGCAGGCGGTAGGAGCCGGTCTCCTCGAAGGAGAGGAAGGACTCGCCGCGGGCGCCTGCGACGTTGGCGGCGAGCAGCGCCTCGGCGCCGGCGCGGTGGAGATCGACCGGATCTGCAGTCGGGCGGCTGATCGCGACGGTCAGGTGGTAGCCGGTCAGGCCCGCGTCCAGCTCGGCAAGCACGGCGTGTGCGACCCGGGTACCCGGGTCGCCGCCCTTGCCCGGCACCAGGATCACCAGCTCGCGCTCGGCGCGGGGCGTCCGGTTCTCGCCGTGGACCGGCGGCGCCGGTGGGCCGTAGGCGACAGCCGCAGCCAACGAGTTCCGCTCGACGGCACGCGCACCGCGCTCAGCGAGCGTCAGCACCCGCGCGCGCCAGTCGCCCTCCTCGGGCTGCTGCGGCCGCGCCCGCACGACGATCACCGAGGCGCCCTCACGCAGGTCGCAGCCGAGCTCGGCTGCGCGGGCGACGATGTTCTCGCGGTCGGTCAGCGTCCGGCCGAGCAGATCCGAGAGGAAGTCGCCGACGGCAGCCTCTGTCGCGCGGCCAGGCGCCCGGGCGCGATCTACCTCGAGGCCGATCAGCGTGGTCACCATCCGCAGCAGTGCCGGCTCGGGATCGTCGTCCCAGGCACGCAACCGCAGTTGACCAACAGGGCTGTCCGCCACGCGCAGGTCGACGGCACCGCTCCCCTGCTCGCCGGCGATCACGGCGCGCTCGTCCTCCGACGACTGACAGGCGACCGCGAGCACGCTGCTCGCCGTGTCGAGCACAACCACGCTCGCCCCCAACGCGCGCGACGCGGCACGAGCGACCGCGGGCAGCCCGGCGCCGGACTCGACCGCCGCCGAGACCTCGTCGAGCCCCTCCAGGAAGGAGCTGCGCGTCTGCTTGCCTGCCGCGTTCACAGGTGAATACTGGCACCAACACCCAGCGGCGCTAGGCGTAGCGGTCGTAGGACCAGACGATTGCCAGGCCGATGGCCCCGCCGATGCCGAGCAAGGTGGCAAGGATGTAGAGCGTCAGGAAGCCAGCGGCGATGCGCTCCCAGAGCCGACCGTAGGCGCCAACCGCCGGTGCCACGATGAACGCGAGATAGCCGGCACCGACGATGCCGGCGGCGATCGCGATCGTCAGCTCGGTGGTGGTCAGGTCGAAGCTCATCGCAGTGACTCGGGGGACGGCTCTAGGTCCTCCGGCTGGGCTTCATTGTGGCGCAGGAAGGCGACGATGAGCGCGACCGCCGCACAGAGGCCGAAGACCCCGGCGCCGAGACCCCAGCCGCCGGCGACGTCTGACCAGTAGTGAACGCGCAGGTAGATCCGCGATAGGCCGATCGCCGCTGCGAGCACGAGCGCCCCGCCAACCAGCGCGGCGCGGCTGGCGATCCCGGGTATGACCCGCGCGATCACGACAGCGACCGCGACCCAGGCGGTCGAATAGGCGGCGTGGCCACTCGGGTAGCTCGAACCCTCGGCGTTGACGATCCCATCGGTTGGCCGCGGCCGGTCGATCCCGTTCTTCGCCAGCTGGACCGACACGTAGAGCAGCAGGAAGCCGATCGACAGCGCCGCCATCTCGTACCAGTGGCGCCGTGCTGCGAGCAGGATGCAGGTCACGACGATCAGCGTGAAGACGGTCGGAAAGGAACCGAAGTCGGTGACGATCTTCGCGATGTCGGTGAGCGTCGCGTGGAGGTTCAGCCGGTCGGCGAGGTCGAGCAGCTCGCGGTCGGCCGGGGTCGTCGACGGATCCTGCGACAGCGTGACCGCATAGACGGTGAACACATAGAAGCCGACGCCGGTGACAGCGAGCGTGGTGGTCAGCTCGAGACCGAGACCACCGGGCGTGATGCGAGCGAAGAGGAAGCGGATCTGGGGACCGACGACCGCCCAGGCCGGCGACAACACGCGACGCCTGATCGGCCGGCCAATCGCCAGCAGTGGGCGGAACAGCGGCTTGCGCTCCATCCACTCGACCGCCCGCCGCCGCTGCTCGGGCTGCCGCAGCTGGCGGTAGGTGTACACGCCGCCGACGATCACCGCAACCGTCAGGCCGAAGCCGAAGGTCGCCTTGCCGGCGACGTTGGCGACCTGGTCGAACGACTCCCAGAAGACGTAGCCGAGGACGCAGAAGAGCGTCGCCCAGAGGCCGCAGCCGATGATGCTGAACGGGACGAAGCGGCGGTATGGAAGGCCCGACGAGCCAGCGACGAAAGGCGCAAGCGCCCGCACCAGGCCGATGAAGCGGCCGATCAGGATCGTCTTGCCGCCGTGGCGGCTGAAGTACGACTCGACCTGCTCGAGCCGCGCCTCGTCGATCTTGACCTTCGGACCGTGGCGCAGGATGAAGTCACGGCCGAGGCGGCGTCCGATGAAGAAGCTGGTCGTGTCGCCGAGGATCGCCGCGGCCCAGACGATTCCGATCAGCACGATCAGGCTGATCTCACCCTGGCCGGCGATCACGCCGCCGACGATCACGACGCTCTCGCCGGGCGCGATGAGGCCAACGAACGCTCCGGTCTCGAGGAAGGCGAGCACACCTACGAGTAGGTAGGTCCAGGCACCGAGCGCCTGCGCGACGTCCTCGATCAGCTGCTCGACGTCGGGGAAGTCCGGCATCGCGCCGGTCGAGTAGAGGATCGCCACCACCAGCGCGACGACAGCCACGACGGCAAGGCCGCGGTGTTGGCGGACGAGGTTCACGCGAGCAGCCCCGTGACGATCGTCAGCGCGGGCGGTGGTGCTCCCGCCGCCTGGGCGACCGCGGCACGCTGTCCGTCGATCGTCGCCGCCGTGCGCTCCGCGGCAACGCGGTCGGCGAACACGCCGAAGGTGGTGGGGCCGGAACCGGAGACCTGGGCGGCGAGCGCACCCGCGTCGAGCAGGGTGGCAATCGACTCGGCCAGCTCCGGGCGCAAGGAGAGAGCGGCCGGTTGAAGATCGTTGGCGAGGCCACCAGCGATCTGCTCGATCGAACCGGCCGCCAGCCGCCGCAGCGGATCGGTTGCGAGTCGATCGTCTGGGCCGGCATCCGCCGGGCCGACGGCGAGCGAGGGCGACCCAGCCGCGTCGTCGCGCAGGCGGTCGAGCTCGCCGTAGACCGCGGCCGCTGAGAGCCCCTCGTCCTGGGGAACGAGCACGAGCGTCATCGGCGGTAGGTCTACCCGTTCGACCTGCTCGCCGACGCCCGCCACGATCGCGTGCGCCGGCTCGACCTGGCTCGGCACGTCCGAGCCGAGCCCGGCGGCGATCCCGCGCAGCTCCTCGGCGGTCAGCGGCGAGCCGGCCAGCCCGTTGACCGCGCGCAAGACCGCGGCGGCATCGGCGCTGCCGCCGGCGAGCCCAGCCGCGATCGGTATCCGTTTGCGGATCTCGATCCGCAAAGGCGGCAGTGGCACGTCGGGCGCGGCAGCTCGAAAGGCCGCAACCGCATGGGCGACGAGGTTGTCGCCCTCAACCCCGGGGCAGAGAACCTCGTCTGTCGACGCCGCGCCGAGACCGACGGTGATCTCGTCCGCAAGCTCCAGCGCTGCGAACAGCGAGCAGAGCGGATGGAGGCCGTCGGCGCGCGGCGGCCCGACGCGCAGCACGAGGTTGACCTTGGCGTTGGCCCGCTCGACGACCGGTTGCCGGACGTTCATCGCCTCACCCCCGCCGTGCCTTCAACGGCTCGAGCAGGCCCACCCCGATCAGCTCGGCGAGGCGGGCGAACTCCCCCGGTGTCAGCCGCTCAGCGCGCGCGTCAGGCGGCAGTCCGAGCTCGCCGAGCGCCGCGCGAGCCGCGTCGCGCAGCCCATCCGGCGCCCCCGGATCGAGCCCGAGCGAACCTGGCAGCGCCTTGCGTCGGTGAGCAAAGGCTGCGTGTACGAGCGCGACCACATGGCCGGCTGGCGACGGACCGCGCCGGCGCAGCACGATGATCGCCGACTCGACGTTGGGCCGCGGGTGGAAGACGGTCGCCGGGACACGCCGTAGGACGCGGACGTCACAGGCGAGCTGGGCAAGTACAGACGTCGCGCCGTAGACCTTCGAACCGGGCGCGGCGGCGAGCCGCTCGCCGACCTCGCGCTGGACCATCGCCACCCACAGCTGCGCGTCCGGCAGCTCGGCGACGGTGCGCAGCAAGACGGTCGCGGCGACACCGTAGGGCAGGTTCGCGACCACCTTCGTCGGCGCGGGATCGAGCGCGTCGAGATCGAGCTCGACCGCGTCGGCGAAATGCAGCGTCACGTTGGCGTGCGGATCGAGCGCATCGCGCAGCGGCGCCTCGAGCCGGCGGTCGATCTCGACGACGTGCAGATGGGCTACCCGCGGCGCCAGGTGCTCGGACAACACGCCGAGCCCGCCGCCGACCTCGAGCGCGACGTCCTCCGGTCCCAGCTCGGCCGCGTCGCCGATCAGGCGCAGGATGTTGTCGTCGACGAGGAAGTTCTGGCCGAGCTCGCGGTTCGGCCGCACGTCGAAGCGCTGCAGGCGGTTGAGGCTGCCTTGACGCGGCAGCGTCACCAGCCGAAGACCCGTGCCGCGTTGCGTTCGACGATCGTCTCGAGCTCGGCGTACTCGACGCTGCGCAGGCCGGCGACGAACTCGGCGGTGTGGGTGACATTGGCCGGCTCGTTCGGCTCGCCGCGCAACGGCACCGGCGTTAGATAGGGCGCGTCGGTCTCGACCGGCAGCAGCTCGTCGGGCACCTCGCGCGCCGCCTGCTGGAGATCCTCAGCCGTCTTGTAGGTGACGTTGCCAGCGAACGAGCAGTAGTAGCCGCGCTCGACCGCCTCCTCGACACGGTCGGGTGCCGAGAAGCAGTGCAGGATCACCGTGATGCCGTCGGCGTGCTCAGCGAGCACGGCGAAGGTGTCGTCCTCCGCGGCGCGCGTGTGGATCACGATCGGCAGCTCGGCACGGCGCGCCAGCTCGAGCTGGGCGACGAAGGCGCGCCGCTGGTCGTCGCGGGGGGCGCGGTCACGAAAGTAGTCGAGTCCGGTCTCACCGACGGCGACAACGCCCGGCTGAGCTGCGGCGAGCTCGATCTCCTCGATGTCGGAGTCCTGCCAGCCGGTGGCGGCGTTCGGGTGACGGCCGACGATCGCCGAGACGCCATCGAACTCGGCGGCCGCAGCAATTGCGCGCGGATTCGTCTGCGGATCCATCCCGACCGTCGCCAGCTTCGTCACCCCGAGCGCCCGCGCGTGAGCGACCAGCTCGGCGTCGGCCGGCTTGCAGGAATCGAGGTGGCAGTGGGTGTCGATCACGGGCGCGGCCGAATCACGCGGGCGCCTCGGCCTTGGGCTCGACGCGCGGGAAGAGCTGGCCGAGCTCGCCGAGCCTCGCGCCGCCGCCGATCGCGCCCAGCTCAGCCGTCTCGAGCGAGAGGTCCTCGCGGCCGAGCGCCGCGAGCAGCCGCTCCGCCGACTCCGGCACCCACGGGTGGAGCAGCACCGACACCACGCGCAGTCCCTCGGCGAGCGTGTAGAGCACGACGTCGAGCTCGACGGCAGCGCCCTCGTCCTTCGCCAGCTTCCACGGCTCGCTGTCGGTGACGTAGCGGTTGAGCGCACGCACGCGCTCCCATACGTCCTCGAGCGCAGCGCTGACCTCGACGCGATCGATCCGCTGGCGCACCGTCGCCGCCAGGCCGTCGAACTGCATCGCGATCTCCGGCGCCGGGTCGGCGTTCGGCACGACGCCGTCGCGGTACTTGCCGATCATCGCCAGCGTGCGACTGGCGAGATTGCCGTACTCGTTGGCGAGCTCGGCGACGTAGCGCGTCTCGAAGCCCTCGGGTGAGATCGAGCCGTCCTGGCCGAAGCCGACCTCGCGCAGCAGGTAGTAGCGCAGCGCGTCGGTGCCGTAGACGTCCATCACCTCGAACGGATCGAGCACGTTGCCGAGCGACTTCGACATCTTGTGGTCGTCCATCAGCAGGTAGCCGTGGATGAACAGCTTGCCCGGCTGCTCGAGCTCGGCGGCCATCAGCAGCGCCGGCCAGATGACCGCGTGGAACTTGAGGATGTCCTTGGCGATCAGGTGGACGGTCGGCGGCCAGAAGCGCTCGGTCAGGTCCTCGCCGGGGCGGGCGTAGCGCAGCGCCGAGTAGTAGTTGAGCAGCGCGTCGATCCAGACGTAGATCGTCTGCTCGGGGTCCCACGGCACCGGCACGCCCCAGGTCAGGCCATGGCGGCTGAGCGAGAGGTCGTTGAGGCCGCCCTGGATGAACGACAGCGCCTCGTTGTAACGGTTCTTCGGCAGCACCCAGTCGGGCCGCTCGGCGTACAGCTTCTCGAGCGGCTCCTGGAATGCCGACAGGCGGAAGAACCAGTTCTCCTCCTGCTCGCGGTCGAGCTCGATCAGGTGGATCGGGCAGCGGTTGCCCTCGAGGATCTCGTTCTCGCTCTTGAAGTCGGCGCAGCGCGGGCAGTACCAGCCCTCGTAGAGGCCCTCGTAGACGTGGCCGCTCTCCTTCAGCCGGCTCGCGATTTCCGCGACGACGGCCTCGTGCTCCGGGTCGCTGGTGCGGATGAAGAAGTCGTTGGTCGCGTTGACGCGCCGCGCGACCTCCTTGAACCGCTCGGCGTTGCGCTCGGCGAGCTCGCGTGGCGCGATCCCCTCGCGCTCGGCCGCTTGGGCGACCGGCTCGCCGTGCTCGTCGGTCCCGGTCAGGAAGAAGACCTCGTCGCCGCGCTGGCGCATGTGGCGCGCGAGCACGTCCGCGGCGACCGTCGTGTAGACGTGGCCCAGGTGGGGCTCACCGTTGACGTAGTAGATCGGTGTGGTGACGTAGTACGGCACGAGCGCCGATGCTACTGCGCAGGCCGAGCAGAGCCGCGGCGCAGATCAGTGCGGCACAGGCGATTGCCCAGCCGGCGCGCGACGGTGTGGCCGGGACGGCTGCGCGCGTCCTGACCGGAAAGCGGTGGGGCCGCACCGGCTGCGGCGCCGGACCGACACGGACCGGCACCGGCACCGTGACCGGGACACCACGCGGCGCGTCGCGGAAGCCAGGCAACGGCGGCAGGAGGTCGAGCGGGTCGCGGTAGCGACGTGTGCCGGCGTCGCGGACGCCGAAGTGGAGGTGCGGCGCGGCAGTCGAGCGGCGGCCGGAGGTGCCAACGGCGCCGATCTGCTCGCCCGCCGCGACTGTCCGGCCCGCTCGCACGGAGGCCGTCGAAAGGTGCAGATACGACGTGTCGAAGCGACCGTCGGCGGTCCGCACCGACACCGTCAGCCCAGACGAGCCGACGAGGCCGGCGAAGCGAACGTGGCCGGCGACCGCGGCCGCCACCGGCGTCCCGACCGCCGCGCCGATGTCGATCCCACGGTGCTGACCTGCCGCATACGGCCCACCGGCATTGGCGAAGGCAGTGAGGACATCGCCAGCTACCGGCCACCTCCACCTGTCCGCCGCAGCCGGAGCCACCGCCCACGTCCCGAGCGCCGCTGTGACAGCCACCATCATCGCCATGGCCCTCCCGGCGGTACACCTCGCACGAACCCCGGATTTCGGACGTATTACGTCCGAAATTTGGGTTTCGACGGATTCGAACACCACGGCAACTTCGGGTGTCGGCGAACCGGGCATTCCGCGACGGTAGACCGGCGACGGCCTGCCGTGGGACCGCCGTCACTGCGCTGTTTCGAGCGTGTGCGAACGCTTGTGGCAGGTGCGCCGCTTGTTACTCGGTCAGCGCTGAATAGAGGCGATTGACGCTGCCGCCGGTCAGCTCGGCGACGACCTGCGCGGCGACGCGCGGCTTGGCACCGGCGTCGACCAGCTTGCGGACTTGCTCGAGCCCGGCCGGCGGACCATCCTCCTCCGCCTTGCTCGGCGGGCCGAAGACGAGCACGACCTCGCCGCGTGGTGGAGTGTCCGCGTAACGCTCAGCCAGCTCGGCCGTGGTGCCACGCGCCACCTCCTCGTGCGCCTTCGTCAGCTCACGACAGACGGCCGCCTGACGCTCTGGATCGATCTCCGCCGCCAGCGCCAACGTCGCCGGCACGCGCTTCGGCGACTCGAACGCGATCAGGGTCCCACCGGGCTCGGAGAGCACCTTGCGCAACTCGCCGGCCTTGCGCGGTAGGAATCCGGCGAAGCGCCAGCGGTCGGCGGGCAGCGCCGAGGCGACGAGCGCCGCAAGTGCGGCCGACGGTCCGGGCAGCACCTCTACCGGCAGCCCGGCCGCGACGCAGGCGCGCACCAGGACGTAGCCGGGGTCGGAGACGAGCGGCATGCCGGCGTCGGATACCAGCGCCACGTTCGTGCCGCCGCGCATCTGCTCGACGAGCTCCGCCGCCCGCTGCTCCTCGTTGTGCTCGTGGTAGCTGACGAGCTTCGCGTTGACGCCGTAGCGGTCGAGCAGCGTGCGCGTGCGTCGCGTGTCCTCGCAGGCGACGACGTCGGCGTCGCGCAGCGCAGACAGCACACGCAGGGTGACGTCCTCCAGGTTCCCGATCGGCGTCGGGCAGACAGTCAGGCCCATAGCGTGGTCCTGGGGGCGGGAGACGGACACCCG
>JBIOUS010000023.1:0-7889 GCA_044867325.1 Thermoleophilaceae bacterium
CGATTCCCAAGTCCCCGGGGCATCATCCGCCCCTCGACAGCCTCGCCCGCCCGGTACCCTCCCGCACGTGACTACCGGAGCGACCTTGGAGACCGAGCCTGCTCGCCCCGCCCCCGGCCCGGACGACATCCAGCCGACCGCGAACGAGACGCTCGACCGCTTCCTGACCGGCACGATCACCGTGCTGCCGTTCCTCGGCCTGATCTTGGTCGGCTGGCAGCTCTGGGACCAGGCGCTGAGCTGGAGCGACATCATCGTGTTCGCGATCGTCTATCCGATCTGCGGACTGGGGATCACGGTCGGCTTCCACCGCCTGCTGACCCACCGCGCCTTCAAGACCAAGCCGTGGCTGCGCTTCACCTTCGCGGCGATGGGCTCGATGGCGATCGAGGGGCCGGTGATCTCCTGGGTCGCCGACCACCGCAAGCACCACGCCTTCTCCGACCAGCCGGGCGACCCGCACAGCCCGCACGTCGACCACGGCCACGGCCTCAAGGGCGCGCTGCGCGGCCTCTTCCACGCCCACGTCGGCTGGCTGTTCATCCACACCGACCGCGCCAACAAGGAGCGCTACGCGCCCGATCTGATGAAGGATCCGGTCGTCGCCTACGTCGATCGCACGTTCTTCATCTGGGTGCTGGTCGGCCTGCTGCTCCCGTTCCTGCTCGGCTGGGCGATCGGCGGCACTCTGCTCGCCGGCCTGACCGGCCTGCTCTGGGGCGGCCTCATGCGGATGCTGATCCTGCACCACGTCACCTACAGCATCAACTCGCTCTGCCACTTCTTCGGCCGCCGTGACTATCCGACCGACGACGAGTCGCGCAACCTGGCCTGGCTCGCCCCATTCTCGTTCGGCGAGTCGTGGCACAACAACCACCACGCCTTCCCGACCTCTGCCCACCACGGCCTGCGCTGGTGGGAGGTCGACGTCTCGGCGCTGGTCATCCGCGGCCTCGAGAAGGTCGGCCTGGCATGGGACGTTCAGCGCCCCTCCGCCGAGCGGATGGCGGCCAAAGCTCAAAGCCATTAGGCTTCCGCCGCCCCGATGAAGCTCTCAGTGCCAAAGGAGTCCGCCCCGGGCGAGACGCGCGTCGCGATCGTCCCGGAGGTGGTCAAGAAGCTGACCGCCGGAGGGATCGACGTCGTGGTCGAGCCCGGCGCCGGTGCAGCCGCGCACATCCTCGACTCTGCGCTCGAGGAGGCTGGGGCGAAGCTCGAGGCCGGCGCCGGCTTCTCCGGTGACGTGGTCGCCAAGGTCGCACCGCCGAGCGCCGAGGAGATCGGCCGCATGCAGCGCGGCTCGGCGTTGATCGCCTACCTGCAGCCGCTGACCAACGGCGACGTCGCCAAGGGCCTCGCCGACGCCGGCGTGACCGCCTTCGCGATGGAGGCCGTGCCACGCATCACGCGCGCCCAGTCGATGGACGCACTCTCTTCGCAGGCGACGGTCGCCGGCTACCGCGCCGCGCTGATCTCCGCCCAGGAGCTCGGCCGCTTCTTCCCGATGCTCACGACCGCGGCCGGCACGATCCGCCCGGCCAAGGTGCTGGTGCTCGGCGCCGGCGTCGCCGGCCTGCAGGCGATCGCCACCGCGCGCCGCCTCGGCGCAGTCGTCTCCGCTTTCGACGTCCGCTCCGCCGTCAAGGAGCAGATCGAGTCGCTCGGCGCCCGTTTCGTCGAGCTCGACATCGGCCTCGAGGACGCCGAGGACGCCGGCGGCTACGCCCGCGCGCTCACCGACGAGGAGCAGCAGCGCCAGCGCGAGGCGCTCGCCGACGTGATCGCCCAGATGGACATCGTCATCTCGACGGCCGCCGTGCCGGGTCGCAAGGCACCGCTGCTGATCATCGAGGACGCCGTCAAGCGGATGCCCGCGGGCGCCGTGATCGTCGATCTCGCTGCCGAGACCGGCGGCAACTGCGAGCTGACCGAGCCCGCGCAGACCGTCGTCCGCCACGACGTGAAGATCGTCGGCACGGAGAACCTGCCGGCGACGATGCCCGACCACGCTTCCCAGCTCTACTCGAAGAACATCCAGTCGCTGCTCGGGCTGATGGTCGACGAGGAGGGCAACTTCAAGCTCGACTTCGAGGACGAGGTGATCGCCGGCGCCTGCATCACGCGCGACGGCGAGATCGTGCACGAGGGCGCCAAGGCAGCCGCCGGCGCTCCAGCCGCCTAAGGAGAATCAATGGATCTCATAACCGAGATAACGATCCTGGTGCTGGCCGCTTTCGTCGGCTTCGAGGTCATCTCGAAGGTGCCGAACACGCTGCACACGCCGCTGATGTCGGCGACCAACGCGATCCACGGCATCGTGGTGCTCGGCGGCATCCTCGTGATCGGCTCCGCCGACGGTTTCTTCAACAAGGCGATCCTGGTGGTCGCGATCGCCTTCGGCACGATCAACGTGGTCGGCGGCTTCCTGGTCACCGACCGGATGCTGGAGATGTTCAAGAAGCGCCCCGAGCCTAAGAAGGCCGAGGCGTCGAAGTGATCCTCCCTGTAGCCAGCTTCCTGACGGACCAGGACTTCATCAACGTCCTGTACATCGTCGCCTTCACGCTGTTCATCGTCGGCATGCAGCGGCTGACGAAGCCGTCGACGGCCCGCCAGGGCAACATGGTCGCCGCGGTCGGCATGGGCTTCGCGATCCTCGGCGCGCTGCTCGACCCCGACACCGGCGACTACGGCCTGATCGCGCTCGGCGTGGCGATCGGCGTGATCGTCGGCGTCCCGGCGGCACGCCAGGTGAAGATGACGGCGATGCCGCAGATGGTCGCGCTGTTCAACGGCGTCGGCGGCGGCGCGGTTGCACTGATCTCCTGGGCCGAGTACCGCCATTACCTCGAGCTCGGCGTTGGCAACCCACCGCTCGACACGCTGATCCCGATCCTCTTCGCCGCGATCATCGGCTCGATCTCCTTCTGGGGATCGAACATCGCCTTCGGCAAGCTGCAGGAGATCCTGCCGGGCAAGCCGATCGTCGTCCCCGGTCAGCAGATCGTCAACGGCCTGCTGCTGCTCGCGGCGGTCGCCACCGCGATCGCGATCGCCACCGGCTCGGAGTCCGAGGGCCTGTTCGTGCTGATCCTCGTCGCCGCAGCGATCCTCGGCAACATGGTCGTGCTGCCGATCGGCGGCGCCGACATGCCGGTCGTGATCTCACTGCTCAACGCGCTCACCGGTCTCTCAGCGGCGGCCGCGGGCATCGCGCTCGACAACACCGCGCTGATCGTCGGCGGCACGATCGTCGGCGCCTCGGGAACGATCCTCACCAACTTGATGGCCGACGCGATGAACCGCTCGATCCCGAGCATCATCGCCGGCGGCTTCGGCGGCGCCACCGCGATCTCCAGCAGTGGTGACGACGGCGAGGCCAAGTCCTACACGTCGACCGACGCCGCCGACGTCGCGATCCAGCTGGCCTACGCGAGCAAGGTCGTCGTCGCGCCCGGCTACGGCATGGCCGTCGCCCAGGCCCAGCACACCGTTCGCGAGCTCGCCGACGAGCTCGAGAAGCGCGGCGTCGAGGTGCTTTACGCGATCCACCCCGTCGCCGGCCGCATGCCCGGCCACATGAACGTCCTGCTCGCCGAGGCCGACGTGCCGTACGACGCGCTCAAGGAGATGGACGAGATCAACCCGGAGTTCCCGCAGGTCGACGTGACGCTCGTGATCGGCGCCAACGACGTGACCAACCCGGCCGCGCGGACCGACGAGGGCAGCCCGATCTACGGCATGCCGATCCTCGACGTCGACAAGTCGGGCACCGTGATCGTGCTCAAGCGCTCGATGAACACCGGCTTCGCCGGCATCGACAACCCGCTCTTCTACAACGAGAACACCTCGTTGCTGTTCGGCGACGCGAAGGCCTCCGTGGCCGACGTGCTCACCGAGATCAAAGAGGTCTGAGCATGAGCCGGCGCCTCCTGGCGACCGGCTCACTGCTCCTTGGCTTCGCCGGGCTGGCGCTCGCGTCCGTCGAGGCGGTGCAGGAGTTTCCGCGCGGGCTGTTCGCGCTCGTCTGCGTAGTCGTCGGAGCGACTGCCGCTTGGTACGGCCTCATCCGGACCGGGGCTCTGCGAATCGCGGGGTTGCTGGTCGGCGCGCTCGGGCTCGGGGGCGCTCTCGTGCTGCTGGCGTCCGAGCGTCTGCTGGAGGTCGCGGTCGTGGTTGCGGCGCTCGTGCTCAGCGTCGCCCTCGCCCGCGCGGCGTTCAACGTGCGCGTGCGGCTGCCTTCGCGGCCGGCGCCGCGACGGCCGGTGCTGTTCTTCAACCCGAAGTCCGGCGGCGGCAAGGCACAGCGGTTCGGTCTGGCGGCCGAGGCGCGAGCACGCGGGATCGAGCCGATCGAGCTGGAGCCCGGCCAGGATCTCGAGCGGCTCGTGCGCGACGCCGTGGCGCACGGCGCCGATGGGCTGGCGATGGCCGGCGGCGACGGCTCGCAGGCCGTGGTCGCGGCGGTCGCGGCGGAGCTCGACCTGCCGTATGCCTGTGTGCCGGCCGGCACGCGCAACCACTTCGCGCTCGATCTCGGCGTCGACCGCGAGGACGTCGTCGGAGCGCTCGACGCGTTCGTCGACGGTGGTGAGCACCGGGTCGACCTCGCCGAGGTCAACGGGCGCGTGTTCGTCAACAACGTCTCGCTCGGCCTCTATGCCGAGGCGGTCCAGCAGAGCGGCTACCGCGACGCCAAGCTGCGCAAGTTGCTCGACACGATGCCCGAGCTGCTCGGTCCCGACGGAGCCGGGCTCGACCTCCGCTGGACGGGGCCCGGCGGACACGAGCACGCCTCGGGCGTCGCGATCCTCGTCTCGAACAACCGCTATCGACTCGGCAGGGCAGTCGGCTCCGGCACACGCCCCCGAATCGACGACGCCCTGCTCGGGATCGCGATCGTCGGCTCGCCGACCGGCAACCGGCGGCGGGCGCAGCGGCCCTGGCGCGACTGGTCGGCGCCGGACTTCGAGGTCGCCGCCGACCATCCGATCGCCGCCGGCATCGACGGCGAGGCCGTCCGCCTCGCGCCACCGCTGCGATTCCACGTCCGGCCCGGTGTCCTGCGCGTGCGCGTCGCGCGCCAGCACCCGGGCGCATCGCCCTCGGCCGAGCTGCCCGACGGGCTGGCGCAGAGCGCACGCGCGCTGACTCGAATGGCGACCGGCCACGATCGACCACGACAAAGGAGTTACTGATGGACATCTTCTCTGTAGAGCGGAAGGAGCGCGTCAGCCGCGAGCAGGCCGCCGCCCGGCTGCGCGACCTCGCCGACATGCTCGCGCGTCACAACGACATCGAGTTCGACCGCGGCGGGATGCGCTTCACCGTGCACGTGCCCGACGAGGTCGAGCTGAAGATCGAGCTCGAGGTCGAGAGCGACGAGCGCGAGCTGGAGATCGAGCTGACCTGGTGACGGTCTCAGTCGTCCTGGCGGCGTTGCCGCCGGGCGCTCAGACGGTCTCGGGCGGAGGGCCCTTCGGCCTTCTGCGCGATGTACTGCTGCGCGACCGAGGCAAGTAGCGCAACGAATATGCCGATTCCGGTGAGGATGTAGACGATCGTGAAGATCTGGGTCCCGGCCGTCGACGGACTCAGGTCCCCGTAGCCGACGGTCGTCAGGGTGACGATCGAGAAGTAGAGCGACTCGACGATCGTCCAGTCCTCGAACTGCCAGTAGAAGATCGTCCCTGACAGGACTAGAGCACCCGCTACGAAGGGCAGCGCCTTGGTCTCAGGGTCGCGGCAGACAGCCGCGACCGCCCGCGCGAGCTTGCGAAAGGCGAGGACCAACGGGACCATGCGATCGTCAGCTCCTCGGCAGCGCGGCCGCGCCACCGGTCCCGCTCGGGCCCGACGCCGTCTCGCGCCCGCGCTCGGCGATGTCGCGCTCGAACGCCGCCTCGAACTCGGGGAAGGTGTCGCGGGCGCCACGTGCGGTGAACGGCGCCAGGACGCCGCGTAGGAGCCTGGCGGCGCGCACGAGCCACTTCGGCACGCCGATCCAGTCGGAGCGCTGCTCGAAGCCCTCGACGACGGCGTCGCCGACGTCCGAGAGCGGGTAGGTCCGGTTCATCGGCGGCGGCAGCTTGGCGCGCATCGGCCCGAGCGCCGGATGGCGGTCGGCGCCGCGCACCATCTCGGTGTCGATCCACGAGAAGTACCCGACCCCGACACGCGCCCCGTGGCCCGCCAGCTCGCCGCGCAGGCTGTTGCCGAGCGCCTCCGCGCCTGCCTTGCTCGCCGAGTAGGCGGCCATCCCGGCCGCGTGGAGGATCGCCGCCATCGAGGCGACGATCAGCACGTAGCCCTGGCGCTCGACGATCTGCGGCAGGCAGGCGTGAACCGTGCGGTAGACACCGAACAGGTTGACCTCGATCACGCGCTCGAACGACTCCGGGTCGGCGAGTCGCACCGGCGCGCCGATCGCGATGCCCGCGTTGGCGATCACCGCGTCGATGCCGCCGAGCTGCTCGATCGTGCCGTCGACCGCCGCCTGGAGCTGCTCGCGGTCGGTGACGTCGGCCTCGAACCAGACGGCATCCGGGCCGCAGTCGGTCGCGACCTTCGCGAGCTCCTCCGGCTCGAGCCCGACCAGCGCGACCTTCATCCCGCGCGCGGCGAGCCGTCGCGCGCTCTCGGCGCCGATTCCGCGCGCCGCGCCGGTGATCAGAACCGTCTTGCCCGGGAGCTGCCAGCCAGAGCGCGTCATTGCGCGAGCCTACCCTGCGGGAGACCGGATCATTCGCCGCACCTCACTAGGGTGTGGGCATGGCTTCGCTGGAGCATCTGCAGGAGGATCTGTCGCCGGAGGACGTCCGGCGCCTGCTCGACGAGGACGCGATCGACCTGATCGACGTCCGTGAGCCCTACGAGCACGCGGCCGGCCGGATCGACGGCGCGATCCACGTCGAGATCCCGAATCTGACCGCCGCGGCGGCACAGCTGGACCAGGAGCGGCCGATCGTCTTCTACTGCCGCTCGGGCGCGCGCTCGGCGATGACCACGCAGGCGTTCCGCGCCAGCGGGTTCCAGGCGTTCAACCTGACCGGCGGACTGCTGGCCTGGGTCGACAAGGGCCTGCCGATCGTGCCGGACGGCGGCACGGTGGCAGATCACTAGTCCGCGCTGAGCAGCTGCCCCGCGTAAGGACCGCGACCGGCCAGGCAGGCCGCGCCGCAACGGGCGGCGAGCTGGACAGCTTCGGCGGGAGACATCCCGGCGCCGAGTGCGTAGGTGAGGCCGGCGGCAAAGGAGTCGCCACAGCCGTAGGCGTCCTCGACCGGGCCGGGCAGCGGAGTGGCCGCCCATTCGCCGCGCTCTCCGTTGGACGTCTCCCAGGTCCCCCCGGCGGCGCCTGCAGTGCGGACCACCAGCGCCGGCTCGACGGGAAGATCGCCCGGCTCGTAGGTCTCACCGATGTCGTTCGCGCTCGCGACCAGAGCGTCGAGCATCACGCTCGCCTCGGCCAGTGTCGGCAACGCCCGAGCCGTGCCGACCAGCACCTTCGCAGCCCGCGCGCGGCGCACCGCCGTGGCGTCCCCAGCGGTGATGTAGACGGCGTCGCAACTCGCTAGTTCGTCCCAGGGCAGGTCGTCGCCACCATGCGGCCCAAGTCGATCGCCGATCACCGTGATCGTGCGCTCGCCACGCGCATCGACGTGAACGAAACCGCGGCGCTGCGGAACCGGCCGCCAGACCGCCTCGACGCGCAAACGACCGGGCGATCCCACGGGCAGCGCGGCGATCGTCGTCGCCGAGTGGTGACCGAGGACGTCGTCCCCAAGTGCCGTCACGAACAGCCCGCCACCTGCCAGCTTCGCGAGCTGCACAGCCGCCACGACTCCTCCGCCGCCCGGCTCCTCCCAAACCTCGGAGGCATGGACGAT
>JBIOUS010000024.1:0-57228 GCA_044867325.1 Thermoleophilaceae bacterium
GGCGAAGTAGTCCTCGATCGAGGTGCCCAGCCGCTGTTCGAGCTCGCGATCGGTGTCCAGGGCGCGCACGCCGAGCGCGGCGGCGGCCGCGCGGGCGCCCGTCGTCTTGCCGGCGCCCATGAAGCCAATAAAGACTAGGACCGGGGCTTCCACCCGATCCGCTCACAGTAGGCGTTCAGAGCCACCCGAACATCGTCGATGTGATCGCCGCCGAACTTGTCGCGGTAGGCGCCGGCCAGCACGATCGCCAGCATCGCCTCTCCCACCACGCCGGCCGCCGGCACGACGCAGGAGTCGGTGCGCTCGCGCAGCGCCTGGGCCGGCTCGCGGGTCGCGTTATCGACCGAGCGCAGCGGCTTGGTCAGGGTCGGGATCGGCTTCATCGCCACACGCGCGACCAGCGGCTCGCCCGTCGTCATCCCGCCCTCGAGCCCGCCGGAGCGGTTCGTCTCGCGGTGCCAGCCACGCTCGTCGTTCCAGAAGATCTCGTCGTGGGCCTGCGAGCCGACCCGCCCGGCGATGTCGAAGGCGTCCCCCACGCTCACGCCCTTCATCGCCTGGATCGACATGATCGCCTGGGCGAGGCGGCCGTCGAGCCGGGTCTCCCATGAGACGTACGAGCCGATGCCCGGCGTGACACCGAAGGCCACAACGTCGTAGATCCCGCCGAGCGACTCGTTCGCCTTACGGGCGACGTTGATCTCCTCGATCATCGCAGCGGTGGCGTCGTCGTCGAGGCAGCGGACCGGCGACTCGTCGACCGCCGCAAATGAGTCAGCCGTGAGGTCGTCGCGCAGCGGCGCGGTGACCGAGCCGATCTGCAAGACGTGGCTGCGAATCTCGACGCCGAAGGCGCGCAGGTAGACCTTCGCCAGCGCACCCGCCGCGACACGCGCCGTGGTCTCACGCGCGCTGGCGCGCTCGAGCACGTTGCGGACGTCACTGAAGCCGTACTTCTGGACGCCAGGCAGATCGGCATGACCCGGGCGCGGCAGATGGACCTCCGCGACCTCCGCGTCGACCGGCCACGGATTCATCCGCTCTTCCCAGTTCTTGTAGTCGCGGTTGGCGATCCGCAACGAGACCGGGCTGCCGAGCGTCCGGCCGTGACGGATCCCCGACGTGACCTCAGCGCGGTCCTTCTCGATCTTCATCCGGCCACCGCGGCCATGGCCCAGCTGGCGTCGCGCCAGGTCCATATCGATGTCCTCAGGCGTCAGCTCGATCCCAGCCGGCAGGCCCTCCACCACAGCGGTGAGGCCCGGCCCGTGGGACTCACCGGCGGTAACGAAGCGGATCGACATGCGGCCAAACACCCTACCGGTGGCGGCCGGCGCCACGCCGGCCTAGAAGGGCACGTAGATCGGGCAGGTGCGGGACTGGCCGTCGGGGGCGCAGGGGTTGAAGGCGTTCTTGCGACGCGAGTCGGGCCCCCAAAGCGTCTCGACGTCGTACATCTCGTCGAAGTTGAGGACGTCGTCGTTGTCCTGGTCGTCCTCGCCGTCGAGCAGGGTGTCGCCGTCGACGTCGGGGTCGACCGGGTCGGTGTCGGCGAACGGGCGCTGCTCGAAGACGCCCCAGTAGGTCTCCGGCCAGGGCGGGAGCGAGAGCTTCAGTAGGTACTGCTCCCACCAGTGGAACAGGCCAGGACCGGAGGCCTCGATGTAGTTGTTGAGGCCGTCGGCGTCGCCATCGCGCTCGTCATCGGTCCAGTTCGCGGCGTGGTAAGCGCCGGCGTGCGGCATCACGTAGCGCGCTGGATAGGCCGGTGGGCTGAACGGATAGCCGTAGGAAGGGGTGCGGAAGTCCGGTACCGAGGGCGTCTCCTCGGGCCGGCTCGCCTGGGTGCCGTCGCTGTAGCCGAGCGGCGATCCCGGCGTGTGATTGCCGGCGCGACCGGGATCGAAGCTGCTGCCGGTATAGCGCCACAGCCCGTACTCGACGAACGCCGGGATGAAGTCGCCGTCGAAGTCGGTGTCAGAGTCGGACGGGTCGAGCGGGTTCGGGTAGGGCCGCTTGCCCGGGTAGGGCACGGCCTTCAGATTGAGGTCTTTCGACGAGTAGTACTCCCAGCCGTCCGACAGCTCGTCGCCGTCGGTATCGGCGAGACAAGGATCGGTCTTGTACTCCAACTCGTCGGCGTTCGACAGCAGGTCGTTGTCGTGATCTGAGTCGTCCTTGCAGACCTTCGCGGAGCCGCCCGGCGCATCGCTCAGGCTCGTGACTACGGGTGACAGACGGCGCGGTGTGAAATCGCTGAAACGCCCGGCCAGCACGCGCAGCTTCATGCGCGTCGGGACCTGGCGGCTGGAACGCACGACCAGTAGGCGCGCGACGCTCGCCGGGATCTTCACGACGAGCTTGCGCTTGGTCGCCACGCGTGGCTTGACGAAGGCGGTGCGGCCTCCGGCGCCCTGGAAGACGACGGTGTTCTTGCCCGCCTTGGCCTTGAAGCCCTTGCCGCGGATCGTCAGCGTGTCGCCGACGGTCACGCGCATCGGGGTGACCCGCGTGATCTTCGGCTTGTCGGCCTTCGATCGCTTCGCGGCCGTCGCGGGAGCGGCAGGTGTCAGCGACACGGCCGCTACGGCGAGCGCTAGCAGTGGCGTACGAACGCGACGCATCTTCACCGTTATCGGCCTCCCTGGCCCGTACTTGAATCGACGGTCGTGGTGCTCGTCGTCGTGCTGACCTCGACGATGTCGATCAGTGACGGCAGCGTGAAACGGCGGGTCGCAGGCTGGCTCCCGACCGACGTATGGGCCGCCGGACCACTGGCCGAGGCGCCCGCCTTGACCTTGACGCGACGGATCTCCTCGACGCGCAGGCGGAACGACTCGCCCTCTTCGGTGGTGAAGACGTGCTCCGCGCCCGGACCGATGTCGACGAACGCACAGTTGTCGGGGCTCGGCCGGCAGCTGCCCTCGCCGGCAGTCGTCAGCGTCGAGTCGACGAGGAAGGTGGCGTTGCCGCCATCGCCCTGGGCACCCATGAAGATCAGCAGTGGCGCTGCCTGGTTGGGCAGCATGTCGAGCTTGCGCAGGCCCTTGATCTGGCGCCGCCGTCCCTTCTGCCAGAACGAGATGTCGGCGACATACTCGTAGGTGGCAGTCTCAGTCTTGGTCTCGGTGCGTGGAGCGGGCAGCTCGACGTCGACGGTCTCGTCGATCTTGCCGCCGCCTCCTCCGCCGACGCTCACGTCGATCGTCTCGTCAACGCCTGCGGCCGTCGCGCCGATCGTGTCCGTCTCGGACGCTTGAACCGCGGCGCTAGGAGGCGTGAACGGATCGTCGGGAGCGAAGACGTCCAGTGAAGAGCCGGTCGCGGATGCCTCGGCCGACTCGCTGTCGAGTGCAAGAATCGAGTTCGATTGGTCCGTCTCGGTGACGACCGTGTCGCCGCTCGGCGCCGGCGTCGTCGCCGACTTGGCGAGCACCGTCGGGATCGCGACGATCGCGATCAGCATCACCACCGCGACTGGCCAGAGGCGCTTCTCACGGAGGTCGTTCCAGATGTTCTTGGCGGAGTCGGTCATGGTTAGCGTGTTGCCGTCGCGGCCGGGGTCATGGTGGATGCGGTCGCTCCCGCGTCGACGCTGCTTGCCGGCACGGCATCGGGACCGCTCGGGGTAGCTCCCGCGGTGGCACCCTCAGCCGCCGGAGCGAGATAGGCGGTCGCCTTCAAGGTCGCGGTGATCCGCGGGAAAGTGTCCGGCTCGCTCTTGAACTCGATGCCATCGATCGTGATCAGCCTGCCGCGGACGAGAACGTCGTCGCGGTTCGACTCGACGTACCGCTTGACGCGGTGGGTGAAATCGGCCAGGTCGAAGAACGTGCCGATGAACTCGAGTGTGATCGGCACCGTGTCGAGGCCGGGTGCCGCCGACGTCGTCATTCCGGTCGCGGGGTCGACCGGAGCGGTTCCACCGCCAACCGGCAGCGCACCGTTGCTGGCCGCCTGCGAAGTCTGGGTGTCGGCGGGGTTCACGCCACTGTCGGCGGCGCTGCTCGCGGCATTTGCGCCATTGACGGCGTTGCCAGCAGACTCAGCAGCGGCTCCTGGCGCGCTCTGCGCGGGCGCCCCACCAGCGGCCGCAGGTTGCGAGCCATCGCCGGTTCCGGGAGCGGCCGGCGGGGTCGCCGTCGTCGTCGCGGCTGGAACGCGCTCCTCCGCCGTGATACGCGTGAAGACGATCTTCGTGCCACGGGCGGCAGCGTCGAGCTGGACGAGGATGGTCGGCATGTCGACCGTCGGCGGAACGGCCTTGCCAAGCCGCACGATCTCGCCGTAGTCAGCAGCGAAGTCGGTGCGGTCGCCGCTCAGGGAGTTGACGCGCGCCTGCGCTGCATCGCGGCGGTCGGTCTGCTCGGTCAACGTCGCGGTCGCCTCGCTGGCCTCCTCACGCTTTGGCGTCAGCAGCAGGAACCAATAGACGCCAACCAGCAGAATCGGGATCAGCAACAGCATGATCTTCTTGTCGCGATCGGTCATGCTCATGACCCACCTCCAAGCGCCGCCGGAACACGGGCCTCTCCGTCAGGGGCCTCGGCGGCGGGAGTCGCCGCGAAGGTCACGTTGACGTCGAACTTGTAGTACTTGCCGCAGCTCGTGATCGAGGCTGGCGCATTGAGGTCGTCCATCACGGACTCCTTCAGCTCGACGTCCTCGACGCGGTACATCCGGCGCAGCCTGAGCATCATGTCGGCCACGTCACCCTGACGCGGCATACAGCCCGTCAGACGCGCCGCCGGAGTGCCTGTGACGGTCCCAGTTGCAGCCGCCGCAGTTGACCCGCTGTCGCCCGAGCTCGACTCGACGTCGCCAGTCACCGACGCGCTCGCTTGCTGTAGCCAGCCACCCGTCGGCAGCACACGCGCGAGCTCACGCATCAAGCGCTCCCAGTCGAAACGGGTCGCGGCGAGCTGACGCACAGCGGCCACCCGCTGCTCTTTGATGGCGGCGAAGTTGCCAAAGGTGCCGAGCTCGTTGGCCTGGGCCTCGAGCGTGTCGGCCTGGACGCCGATCTCAGCGGCCTCGTTGGCACGCGAAGTCGCCTGGTTGGCCGTGAGCACGTAGACCGCGCTCATCGCCAGCAGCACCGCCAATACGCCGAGCACGATGTACGAGGTGCGCCCGGCGTCGGCCGAGGCCTGACGCCGCTGCGACTCGGGAAGAAGATTTACGGGCTTCACGCCGCCGCTCCAAGCGCCAGACCCGCAGCGACCGTGTAGCGGTGCGCCTCGTCGTCCGACACGCCGGCCAGATCGAGCGAGCCGAGCGGCCGAGCGGCCGTCACCGGGAGGCCGAGCTGGCTTGCGATGTCCGCGACCAGCACCTCGTCGCGCGCGCCCTCACCGGACAGCAGCACGTCGCCAACCGGCAGCGCTCCTGGCTGACCCATGTAGTAGTCGATCGAAAGGCGGATCTCGTTGGCGATCCGTGAGCCGGCGTTCTCGGCGTCGAACCCGACCGACAGGGTGCGGCAGAAGAAGCAGGAGTCTCCGAGTGCGATCGCGAGGTTCGAAACACCTCCGAGGTGACAGATCACGCGCGCCGACTGGCCAGCGTCGTCGATCGGCACGAACGGAGGCGCGACGCCCTCCGGGACGGCGACCTCGGCCGCCGCCTCCGCGGCGAGCATGCGGACCAGCGCGAAGGCGTCGAGGTCGATGCCCTCGACCTTCAGGCCCGCGTCCTTGACCGCTCCGAGGTACTCCTCGATCATCGTCCGCCTAGCGGCGACCACGACGACCTGCATCCGCTCGCCGCCGTCGGAGCTCGTCGAGTAGCCGGCAATCTGATGGTCGAGCACTGCCTCGTCGAGCGGCATCGCGATCGTCTCGGCGGCGGAGAAGCGCAGCGCGGCATCGCGCTCGGCGGCGTCGTCGATCCGCGGCATGTCCATCACGCGAACGACGATCTGCTGATTCGCCACGCCGAGCAACACCCGGCGCGGAAGCTTGTTGGCACTCACAAAATCCTTCAGAGCGTCGCTCAGCGCGGCGCGGTCGACGACCTCACCGTCGGCCAGCAGACCGGCCGGCAGCTCGGCGCTCGCGGTCGTCGCCAACTGACCGTCGCGGACTTGTGCGGCCGCCAGGAAGCGTCCGTCGATGTCGAGACCGAAGGAGCCGCCGTCAGAGTTCTTGCGTAGTGAGATAGCCATGGCAGAGAGCTGATTCCTCCCTCCTATCGGCAGCCGACGGCGGGGCTTGAGCCCTGAGTGCCGAACGGCGAGGCGCTACAAGAAGCGGTCGGCGTAGAACGAGATCAACTCACTGCCGGCAAGTAGCCCCACGAAGCCGCCAAGCGCCATGAACGGAGCAAATGGAACGCCGAGCTTGCGCGCCCCTCCACCCTGACGCGCAATCAGCGCAATCCCCACGATCGCGCCGGCGAGGAATGCGACCAGCAACGCCGGAATCACCGACAGACCGAGGTAGAGGCCCATTACGCCGGCCAGCTTGACGTCACCCATCCCCATCCCCGCTGGATGAGCCAGCGCGGCGAGCAGCAGGAAGGCGAACGCACCCGCGCCGGCGATCGACGCCTCCGGCAAGAAGCTGAGATCGACGACCGCCCAGGCGACTACGGCCCAGACCGCCGCCGGAGCGAGCAGCTTGTTCGGGACGATCCGGTGCTCGAGATCGATCGCGGCGACCGCGATCAGGAGCGCCGTGAACGGCAGGTAGAGCGCCAGCTCGCCCTCTGCGCCGGTGACCAACGCCACCGCGGCGAACGCAAGGCCCGTGAGCGCCTCGATCAGCGGATAGCGAGCCGAGATCGGCGCTCCGCAGTGTCGACAGTGCCCGCGCAGGATCAGCCACGAGAGAACGGGCAGGTTGTCGCGCGCGGCAATCGGCGTCTCGCAGCCCGGGCAGCGCGAGCGCGGTGCGACGACCGACTCGCCGAGCGGCACCCGATGGATCACGACGTTGAGGAAACTGCCGACCAGCAGGCCGATCAGTCCATAGAAGGCAGCAGCGACGGCGGCGGACATCGGCTCGGGAAGCTAACCAGCCCGTCGGCCGGCAGCTACTCAGTTGTCGTCGGGAACCTCGCGCCAGGTGTTCTGCACGACGCCCGCGGTGCCGGTCGTACGGATGTTGTCGAACGCGTTCGGGTTGAACTGGATGTTCATGCCGCTGGATCCCGAGACGATCCCCCCGGGCCCGTCGACGATCGCGCCGCCCTTGATCAGCGACGTGCCCTGTGTCGTGATCACCGCGCCGCTCGAGCACCAGCTGCCGGTCGAGCTGACGTTCGGCACGTAGACGAGGCCGTAGAACTCGATGTTGCCGCCGAAGCTCAGGCTGCCGCACTTCATGATCAAGAGCCCGGGCTTGGCGCTCGTGTTGCAGCACTTCGAGCCGCCGGGTGCCGCTGGCGCGCTGTTGTTGTACGAGCAGTTGCCGCTCTCGATCACGACGACTTGACCGTTGGGATTGCTCGGGCAGCTGGTGAAGTAGGTGCCGCTCGCGCGTGCCTGGTCCTCGAGTGCGCGCAGCTCGTCCGCGAGCACGCCGGGCGTGTTCGGATAGTTGAGCTGGTAGGCGCCTGCGGGCTCGAGCTGGCCCTTGCTCGGCTGATAGTCGAGGCAGCTCGACGACTGTGGCGGCAGGCCGCAACGCACCCCAACACCCAGTGAGCCCGTCGCGTCGACGATCACCTTGCGGCCGTTGTTCGACGTCTTGAACCAGCCGCCGGCAAGCGCGAAGCGCGGGAAGTCGATCGGGCGGAACTCGACGCTGATCAGCGCGACGATCTCGCGCTGGCGCCCGCGCGCCTGGGCTTTGGCGCGCACCCAGAGCTGCTGATCGCCGTTGGCGTCATAGCGCGGCGCGGAGGACACCGTCGTCGAATTGTAGAAGGTGCCGCTCGGGTTGTCGCGGACCTCGGTCGTCCAGGTCGCGCCCGTGTAGTCGCCCTGCACCGAGGGATCGTAGCTGCGTGCGATCTGCTCGCCGTCGGGGCAAAGCGCCTCCGTGGAGGTAGGGGCGCAGTAGGCTGGGAACTGGCTGGTCGCGCTGCCTGTGCCCAGCCGCGCCAAGACGAACGTCTGCGCGTTCAGGACACCCTCGGCGAGGTTGAACGTGGACTCGTGGCGCCGCTCCTTCATCACGACGTCGGTCTGGGTGTCGACCGTCGAGAGCGCCGCCGATCCGAGCCCCATCATCAGCGCGAGCATCGTCACTGAGATCACGAGCACGTTGCCGCGCTCTTCACGCAAGCGGGCGCGCATCAGCAGCTCACCACACAGACGGACTGTGACGGGGCGTCGTCGGTCAGCCCGGCCGGGTCGCGCACGACGAGCGACAGGTGGCGTGCGCCGGGCGCCGGCGGCGTGTAGTTGAAGACGATTCCGGTGCCGACGCAGCCGGTCTGCGGCGCCTCCGCCGGCAGCGGCTGACAGAGGTTGCCGGTCTGACTCTGGTCGTACCAGTAGTACTCGAGCGCCTTGCCCTCGGGGTCGGCTGAGTCCGACCCGTTGAGGATCGCAGTCGACGCGCCAGCCGTGGCCGTGAACGCGGCGACCGGGCCGCGGTTCTGGTTGCGCAAGAAGACTGATGTCTGCAGAGACGTCTCGATCGGCTTGGCCGCCGGGTCGACGTCTACCCATAGCGTCGCCCCGATCTCAGTGATCGCGGTCAGCGCGCTCGCGTTGTAGGAGAACACCGGCCGCGAACCGTTGACCACGTGCTCGACGGCCGCGCGCTGCGACCCCCAGGCGAGATCGGGGCAGGCGCCGGCCGACGGCAAGCTGAACGGCGTGAGCTGGACCTGGCGCCAGAGGCGATGCGACGAGCTGGCGAGGCAGTAGCGCACACGGCGGGTGGCGGAACTGCTGACGGACTGGAAGACGAGGTCGGCCGGATCCGCGACGACGACCGCCTCCGGCAGCTCGTCCGTCGGACTTGCGAGATTGCGCAGCTCGCGCGCCAGACCGTCGAGCCCGACTCGCACCTGATCCTGCGCGTCGTTCTGGCGCTGGTTGGAGCCGGTCGTCTGCTCGAACTGCGCGAAGGTCGTGAACGTCGTTCCCATCACGATCACGCTCAGCGCGAGCACGACGAGCAGCTCGACGAGCGTGACCCCGTCCTCGGCGGCAAGGGCACCGGTCATTGCCACGTCACCTGGCCGCTCAGCGCCGACTCGCCGAAAAGGTTGTCGACAGCGCTGACGCGATAGCTGTGCCCGCCACTGGCGGTCGCGTCGACGAAGACCAACGGCTTGTCAGTGACCTTGAAGAGGATGTCAAGACGATCGTCATAGGTGTTGCCGTCGCGATAGACGCGGTAGAAAGCGACGCCGTCGGAGTCGGTCGACTCGTTCCAGGTCAGCACCGGAACGCCCGACGGCGCCGGCTCACCGTCGATGTCGTTGCAGCCTGGGTTGCCTCCTGTGCAGATCGCCAAGCCGGTTGGTACCGAGGGGGCTTCGGCGTTCGCCGACTCAGGTGGGACCTCGAGCACGGCTCCGCGGTTGCCCTCGCGATCGCCGCCGCCGGACGGCGTGTCGACTCCAACCACCTGGTAGAAGAGCGTGACTCCCGACGGCGGGCTGTCATCGACGCACTCAGTTGGCTCGTCCTTCACCGTCTCACAGACCTTCGTGTCGATCGCCGACGCGCTCGTCCCTCGATAGACGTGGTACCGCTTGACGTCGCACTCTTGGTTGGACTGCCACTGCAGATCGACGCGCGACCCGTTGAGGTTGCGTCCACCGCTGAAGTGAGTCGGGGCAAATGGCACTCGCCGATTGAGCGTGACGGTCAAAGCCTTTGTCGCGCCGGCGCGGCCCTTGGCGTCAAATGCCTCGGCTTGGACGACGTAGGCACAGTCGACGAACTGCGGCACGTCCGCGCTGCCGAGCGGCCAGTTGAAGGTCCAGCTGGTGCCGCTGCCGGTCGCCTGACCGAGCCGTGCTCCGTCGACCGACCAGGTGACGCTGGCCGGGACGGCCGACGTGACGAGGTCGTAGCTCGCGCTGGTCGTGCTCGCGCTGGCGATCTCGGTCGTCGCGGGCAGCTTGGGCGTCAGTGACGTGACGGAGGGCCCGAGTCCTCCGACCGGGTTCGTCACCACGCCGGTCTGGACGAGTGTGTCGGTGCCAGTACCGGTCATCGGCCAGGTGAGCCGTACGACCATCCGCCGGTAGTCGTCAGCGTTGCGGTCGCCGGCAGACTGCCCCTGGCCGAGCACGTCGGAGTTGGCGCAAAGCCCGACCTCGCTGTCGCCCTCGCCGAGACTGTCGACCGGGTCGTCGACAGAGCAGACGGTCGGCACGACGGTGTACACGAAGCCGCGGCTCTCGACCTGATGCCCAGCGGTGCCGGGACGGGCATCGGCGAGACCCGAGCGGGTGTCGAGCTCGGCGAGGATCCGATCCGCGGTCAGGTCCCGGTACGGAATGCCGCGGCCGATCTCGAGCACGCTGCGAGCGAGCGCAGTGGCGCCCTCACGCGCCTTCGTGCGCGAAGTCATTGCGTTGCCGGTGTCGATCATCGTGACGGCGCCAAGCATCCCGACCAGCAGCACCGCGATCGCGACAGCGACCTCTACGAGGGTGAATCCGCGCTCCTCTTGCAGTAGTCGGCGACGATCCGGCATCCCTGTCGGGATCGGCAGCGCAAACCCACTGTATGAGCGAAATCGGGGGATTTCTCCGACCGCAACCGGAACCGCATTCGGTACCGATCTCGGCGGCCGAAAACGTCCACCAACGGCCGGAGGCGGAGCCTCTTCGAGACCCCGCCTCCGGGTACTGCCCAATGGCTATTGAGCGCCTACCAGCTCGACCCGTCGCAGCCGCCGTTGGTGGTTCCACCGGTGGTGGTGCACCCGCGGGTGCTGGTGCCATTCGTGTTCTTGGTGATCGTGAACGCGTTCCCGGACCTCGAGGTCGCCGTCACGACGTAGACGTCGGCCGCCGACGAGGTCGCCGACACCTGGCCACCGCCACTGCCGATATCGAGGCCGGTCGGGTTGAGCGCCGCCGCCGTCACGCAGTCGGTGTAGGCCTGCTTCTGGGTGTAGCAGGACTCGATGTGCGAGACGAGGTTGCGGGCGTTGGACTTCGCCTCGCCGTCCTGGCCCTTTGCGCGCTGACCGAGGAACGCCGGCAGGGCGATCGCGGCCAGGATGCCGATGATGAGGATCACGACGAGGAGCTCGATCAGCGTGAAGCCCTTCTCCTCGCCCCGAATCCGCTCGTTGAGCCGTTTCAACATTGGACTCTCCTTCCCTCAACGCACAAGAGGCGAGCCCGGAGGCCCGCCTCTTTGGTGCATTCGAGTGCGACGTCCCTTACCAGCTGGACCCGTCGCAGCCGCCGTTGTCGGTACCGCCCGTGGTACTGCAACCACGGGTGCTGGTGCCGTTGGAGTTCTTGGTGATCGTGAACGTGTTGTTCGACTTGGACTTCGCGGTCACGACGTAGACGTCCGCCCCCGACGAGGTCACGGACACCTGGCCAACGCCGGTGCCGTAGTCGAGGCCGGTGTTACCGAGGTCTGTCGACGACACGCAGTTGGTGTACGCCTGCTTCTGCGAGTAGCACGACTCGACCTGGGAGACCATGTTTCGGGCGTTGCTCTTCGCCTCGCCGTCCTGGCCCTTTGCGCGCTGACCGAGGAACGCCGGCAGGGCGATCGCGGCCAGGATGCCGATGATGAGGATCACGACGAGGAGCTCGATGAGCGTGAAGCCCTTCTCCTCGTTGTGAAGCCTGTTGCTGAGCTTCCGCAGCATGTGAGTCTTCCTCCTGTTGGGGGGTGACTGGGTTTTGTCTGGGTTGCCAGTCACCGCGGAAGACCCGTGGTGGTCCGGCTAGGTCCCCTCATCGGTGCGTAGGTGTCGTTCCTTTAGCGGTTGGATCGTTCCTACACTCGGATATCCGTCCAGTCTGTGACAACTGGCGATGGTGGTTCCGCTACCGACCGCCGAATTGCGCGCCTAAAGGCCGTCGCGAATAGCGCCGATCCCTCTCTCATGCGGCGCGCCTCGATCGCCTCTCTCGTGCTCGTGGCGGCCGCACTGTCGTTGCGCGCCGGCGCCACGATGGAGCCGGGCCTCGACTACTTCGGCGACGCCAGCGATGCGATCGACGCTCTCGTCCGCGGCGACCCGGCGGCCTTCTTCGGCGGCCAGCCGCTGATGGGCAGCTTCTCGCTACTCGTGCGGGCGCCGTTCGTCGCACCGGTCTTCGACGCGAGCATCGACACCGTCTACTTCGCGGGCGCGCTGCCGTGCTTGATCGCGACCGTCGTCCTCGGTCTCGCGCTGGCCCGGCTCGCCGCCGAGCGCGGCCAGTCGACCGCCGTCCAGGGCCTGATCGCTGGCCTCGCGGTGATCAACCCGGTCACTTTTCGTGCGTTGCACTGGGGTCATCCCGAGGAGCTGCTCTGTGCGGCTCTCTGTGTCGGGGCCGTGCTCGCGGCGCTGCGCGAGCGCGAGCTGCTGGCCGGGCTGCTGCTCGGACTTGCAATCGCGACCAAGCAGTGGGCGCTGATCGCCGTCCTACCTGTGCTGCTCGCGGCGCCGCGGCGGCAGCTCACCGTGATCCTGGTCGCCGGCGTGATCGCCATGGCCTTCTACCTCCCCGGCTTGATCTTCAACGCGGATCGCTTCGGTGCCGCAACGGAGGCGGCGGCTGGCCAAGCGACCGGTGGCGCCTCGACTACACCGTGGAGCCTCTGGTGGCCGCTGGCGGGAATCGAGGACTCGCCGCTCGGCGAGCGATACATCGCACCCGCCTGGGTCGGAGTGCTCTCGCACCCGCTGATCGTCCTGTTGCCGATTCCGCTTGCCGCGCTGCTCTGGCGCCGTCGCGATCGCCGCCCGGATGACGCGCTGCTGCTGCTCGCGCTGCTGTTCCTGCTGCGCTGCCTGCTGGACACGTGGAACAACGACTACTACCACGCCCCATTCTTCCTCTCGCTGCTTGCCTGGGAGACGGTCCGGCGGCCCGGCGTTCCCCGTCTGTCGCTCGTCGTGGCGATCCTGATCGGCATCAGCTTCTGGCCCGACCAGACCCAGATCTTCGCCGGCTCGCTAGCCGACGCGCCGCTGCTATTCGCGCTCTACGCCGCCTGGGCCGTGCCACTGGCCGCGCTGCTGGCGATCGCCCTGTACCGCCCCGACGTGCTGCGTCAATACCATCGGCGCCGTGGAGCTCCGGCGCGCACTGCTGCTGTTCGCGATCGTCCTCGGCTTGGCGGCGATCGCCAGCACGATCGCGCGCCCGCCTGATCGCGGCGGCGACGACACGGCAACCGAGACCACTGCGAGTGCGCCGGCATCGACCGAGAAGGCGTCCTCACCCGGCGACAAGACCCCTCAGCCGACGACGATCGAGTTCCGCAACGTGGCGAAGCCCCAGACCCACAAGCTCGAGCAAGGCCAGCCCGCAACAGTCGTGGTCGACGTCGAGACGCCCGGCCAGGTCAACATCCCCAGCCTCGGCCTGACCGACACCGGCGAGCCGCTGACCCCGGCAATGTTCGAGATCCTCGAGACGAAGTCCGGCAGTCACCCGATCATGGTGCAGCCGGCGGCGTCGGAGACGCTGCCTTCGAAGGTCGGCACGCTGAAGATCGTGCCCGCTCCTCCCCCCTCCTGACGCCGGCAAGCGGTCTGACCGAACCGTCGGCGTAACGAGAAACGGTCGCTAACCTCGAAGGAGCACCCGGCGCTGTGGCCCCCTGCGGCGTCGGGTGTGTCTTAGGTCGTCGCGATGGCTAGCTGTACGCCAATCGCAGATGGGTCGCGAGTGAGAGCCGCCCCATCTACGACGTCGACTTCGGTCGCGTTCTCCCGTAGCTTCGCGATCGCACCGTCAACCGCCTCCGAGGTAGGCAGCGTCAGCTCGTAGGAACGCAGGCCCAGTGCGCCAACGGGCGGGGCCGGGATTCCCTCGCCACGCCAGGTGTTGAGCCCGATGTGATGGTGGTAGCCGCCCGCCGAGAGGAAGAGCGCGCCCGGATAGTTGCGGGCCGTCACGTCGAGACCGAGCAAGCCGGCATAGAAGCGCTCGCTGGCATCGAGATCGGCGACGTTGAGGTGGACGTGCCCCATGCCGGTGTCTGCTGAAACGGCGCTGTCTGCCACCTCGCCGTCGAGCTCGCCGAGCAGATCGTTGAGATCGAGCGGGAGTGTCGCCATCCTCAGCTCATCGCCGTCTCGCTGCCACTCGTCGTGGGGCCGGTCACGGTAGATCTCGATTCCATTGCCCTCGGGATCGCTGATGTAGAGCGCCTCGCTGACGAGGTGGTCTGACGCACCGGCTAGTGGCCAGCGCGTCTCGATGAGTCGCTGCAGCGAGCGCGCAAGCTCGCTGCGGCCTGGCACGAGAAGCGCCAAGTGGAAGAGACCGGTCGTGCGCGGCGGCCGTGGAGGCGCCGTCCGATCCTCAACGAGCTCGACGAGTGGCCGATCGCCGGCCCCGAGCAGCGTGTGGCCCTCCCCTGCCTCGATCGTCCGCAACCCGACAACGCGCTCGTAGAAGTCGCTGACACCGGCGAGATCGCCGACCGTGAGCGCCACGCGCCCGATGCTGGTCGCTGGATCGATCGACGCCGTCACCTCAGCCCAGGCTACTCGGGGTCAGTTACGGCTCAATCTTCCAACGCCCGGCAAGAAGCGGCCTACGCGCGCGGCATACGCGGTGTAGGCAGAACCGTGAGTCCGCTCTAGATAGGGCTCCTCCACCACGCGAACCTGAAGCTCGAGCGCTACGAACAGCGCGATCAGACCGGCGAATGCGACGGCGCTCGGAACCATCAGCGCGAGTCCAGCGGAGGCCGGCAGCATCGCCGCGAAGATCGGGTTGCGCACGATTGCGAACGCACCGTCGGTGACCATCTCCGTCGTCACCTGCTCGTCGACACCGATCCGCCACGACTCCCCCATCGCCACCTGCGCCGCCAACGTTCCGGCAAGCCCAGCCACGAACAGGACGATGCCCGCGAGGTGCGCGGCCGTGGTGTCGAGCGAATCGACGGGCTCAACGACTGACGTCAGTGCCAACAGCGGCGCTGCGAAGCCGACCACGATCGCGACGACGAACAGCACGCCCGCGAACCACTCGACCGAACCGGGACGTCCGCTGATCCCCTCGAATCCGGACGAGCCCGTTCTGCGCAGCTGGATAGCCGTACGCAGTCCAAACGCAAGCGCCATGTAGAGGACGTAGGCACCAAGCGCCAGGGCCGCCATGTTCAGACCTCGTCCCGATGCGGCGCATGGATCGCGCCGTGACCACCCGCGTCGTGTCCCGCCGGCTCGTCCTCGTCGAACGCCTCCTCAACCAGTACTGCGGTCCCGAAAACGGCCGCTACCGCGGCGATCGCGGCGACAAGCCACGTCGGGGCGCCACCGTGGATGCCGGTCTCGTGCAAGACCGCGTGGCCTTTACCGCGCCGGATGAGCCAGCGGTTGACCGGGAAAGCCACGACTCCCGCAATCACCAGCGCTACCGAGAGCGCACCCCAGAACAGGAGATCGCCTACGCCGGCATCCATCGCGCCCGGTACGGCCACCATGATCGCGTTGTCGACGATCTCCATCGTCGCGATGCTGAAGGTGTCGGTGGCCAGCGCGATCGGGATGACCGTCGCCAGCGCGATGCCCGCCCGCAGCAGCGGCAGGCTCGTCAGCGTGTAGCCGAACACGAACGCTAGCGCTACCGATAGGCCGACCGTGCCCCACTGCGAGAAGCCGAGCGCCGTACCGATCACCATGCCGGTGATCTCGCCGATTGCACAGCCGGTCAGACAGTGCAGCGTCGCGCTGAACGAGACGCGATCGAGAGCGCGACCGGAGGTTGGCAGCTGCTCGTGACAGTGGTGATCATGGTCCATGCGACTCACCGTAGCATACCCCCTAGGGGTATCTGTACACTGATCTCATGGCACATGGATACAGCGCCGACAAAGACAAGCTGACCGCCCGCCTGCGCCGCATCGAGGGCCAGGTTCGAGGCGTCGAGAAGATGGTCGACGAGGACCGCTACTGCATCGACGTCGTGACGCAGATCTCAGCGATCCAGGCCGCGCTCGACAAGGTCGCGCTCGGGCTGCTCGACGACCACGCCCGCCACTGCGTCGTCGGCGGCCGCGCGAGCGGCAGCCCCGACGAGCTGACCGACGAGCTGATGGCCGCGGTCGGGCGACTCGTCCGGCGCTAGCCGTCAGTGGGGGTTGCCGCCCCCATTGCCCCCTGCATTGCCCTGACCGCCGGCATTCCCGTTGCCCTGACCGCCAGAACCGTTGCCCTGACCGCCAGAACCGTTGCCGCCAGCGTTGCCATTGCCGGCCCCGTCACCACCGCCGTTGCCGTTGCCCTGACCGCCGGCGCTGCCCTGACCACCGTTGCCTTGCCCCTGGCCACTGGCATTCCCGTTGCCCTGACCGCCAGACCCACCGCCGTTGCCATTGCCGACCCCGTTGCCGCCGGCGTTGCCGTTTCCATTGCCCGGCTTTGCGCTCGGCGCGCCGCCGCGCTTGGCCAGTCCAGGAGGCAGGTCGCCATCGCGCTTGGCCAAGCCGGGCGGAAGCTCGTCGCGCTTCGCGAGCCCGGGCGGCAGCGACTCGCCACCACCGGAATCCGGCTGCCGCGGCGTCTCCCCTCCAGCCCCGCGCCCCGGCAGCTCGCCGTCGTCCGCCACGGCCAGCGCCGGCCCGTGCTGGTCAGGGCGCTCACCACTCTTCCCCTCGCCCCCGCGATCCTCATGCCCGGGCGCCGCGGCCCCGGGCTCCGGCGAACCCGAGCCGAGCGGCTGCACATCTCGGCCGACGCCTCGCTCGCCAGCCACACGCTCGCCTCCCTCGTGCCAAGGCACGGCCACCCCCACCCGCTCGGGCAGGTCGGCGGCCAGCGCGCCGCTTGCACCTCCGCCGACCACCAACGCAACCACCGCGAACTTGGCGATTCCGGGCAGGCCGATCGCCGCCAACGTCCCGCCGAGGCCGGCACCGGCGCCACCGCCCATGGCCGCCGCGCCCGCACTGCCCGCGGCCGCCGTTTCACGGTCAACCGCATCGAGAACCGCTTGGTTCAGGCCAGCCGACGGAGCGATCGGCAGCAGCAGACCGAGGTCGTGGCGCTGGCGCTTGACGCTGACCTCGAACTCGCGGCAGCCCTCGCACTGGCCGACGTGCCGGCGCAGTAGGCGACGCCGCAGCGCCGCCCCACGCGCAGTGGCGATCTCGTGCCGGATCTCGAGGCATGGCGCCTCACGGGCCTCACGGGCGGTAGTCAACGAGCTGCGCGCCTGGAAGACCAGCGCCTTGACCTTCTCCGGCGTGACGTCTAGGACGGTGCCGATCTCGCGGTAGCTGAGCGCGTCGAGCTGCGAGAGGACGAGCGCGGCACGCTGAGGCTCGGGCAACCTACCCATGTCGCCGACGAGATCGCGCAACTCCTGGCGCCGCTCGACCTCGAGCGCCAGCCCGTCGAAGGACGTCGCGATGTCTGGATCGAGCAGATGCTCGCCCCGGCGAGCGCGCAGCAGCGTCAGGCAGCGGTTGCGGGCGACGGTGAACAGCCACGGCCGCCACTCAACCCTCTCCGTCGAGTCGATGATCCGGCCATAGGCGGCCAGGAAGGTGTGCTGAACCGCGTCCTCTGCGTCCTCGCGATTACCCGTCAGATGACGGCAGAAGGCGAGGATCGCCGGCTGATGACGCGCATGCAACTGCTCGAACGCGGAATCGTCGCCGCGCCTTGCCCGGTCGACGAGACGGGCGTCGCGAGACAGGGCCATCGACCCATTATCCACCCCGTGACGGCGGGACCGCCGTCGTGACCGCTACCGCAGCGCCGCCGGTCGAGGAACGTCCATTTCCTCGCCGGGCATGCCCTGCTCGCGCCTGACGCCGGCACCGTATGCCACTCGGAACAGGGCCGCGTCGCGCACATACTGCGCCACGCTCACCTGCTCGCGTTCGGCCTCACGCTGCAGCAGCGCCCAAAGCTCCGGGGTGAATCTGATCGTTGTCGCGCGCATCTACTCCTACAACGCGCGGATCGGCCAAAGGTTGGACGGTTACCTCGTCGCCGGCACCTGCTCGTTCTGACGCGCGACGCGCCAGGCGGACTGGACCGGATCGAGGAAGAACGGCGGCTCGCGGTAGCGGAGCCGGTCGTTGTAGTTGTAGTCCTTGATGTAGCCGGTGCCGCCGCTGCCCGAGGTCCCGACCGGGCCACGAAAGCGCTGGGCGATCGCGCCGTTGACCTCGAGGTCGCCGAGCTTCGCGCCGCAGTACCAGTTGTCGACGATGAACGAGTGGTTGAGCGCGAGCATCGCCGCGTCGATTCGCGGGTTCGACAGCGAGCCGCTGCCGTTCGAGCACTCGTCGTCATCGTCGTCGTCATCGTCGTTGTAGTCCCAGCTGAGCGGGTGGTAGACGCGGACGAAGTTGTTGGCGATCAGGCCGAGCAGCAGATCGTCGGCGTTGCGGGTGAGGTCGCCGTTGACGATCACGTCGTTGTCGGCGGCGATCGTCAGGTTGCCCGAGTAGTTGCCCTTGACCCAGGCGTCGCCGCAGGCGTTCGGGTTGTTGTAGGTCTGGTTGCGCGCGTAGCCGACGTTGCAGCCGCCACCGGTGGTCTCGTTCTTGACGTAGATGACGCCGTTGGTCGGCAGCGCCTTGGTCTGCCACGAGCCGTTCTTGACCTTGACCTGCATCGAGGTTCCGTTGATGACGATCTGCGTCTTGCCCTGGAACAGGTAGCCGCTCTGAACCAGACCCTGCAGCTCGAGGTTCGACGGCGGCAGCTCCATCTGGCCGGCGGGGAAGACGACCGTGCCGTCGAAGTCGGGGTTCAGGGTGCAGCTGCCCGCCTTGAAGTAGCCCGGCGAGCTGCCGTTGAGCTCGATCGCGTCCTGGGCGAAGCGGCCGAAGGTCGGCGATCCGCAGACGAGCGCGCTGTCGTTGGTGTGGAACGGGCCCTTGACGTTGTCCTCGGTCGCGAACTGGATCTCCGTGCACGAGCTGCCACGCTGGGCGCGGAACTTCGCGCAGTTGGTCGACGCCGAGGTCTGCTGCTGCGAGGTCGGATACGCGAGCGGGTCGAGCGTCTCGAAGTGGGTGAAGTAGATGAAGTCGATGAAGTTGCGCCGACGCAGCGTGACGTTGATGCTGCGCGTCTCGGCGCGCGAGCGCCCGCTGACGCGCAGGCGCATGTTGCCGGTCGGGTCGACCATCGAGTACTGGTTGTTGACCGCGCACGCCGAGTAGCCCGGGGCCGGCATCAGCTCGACTGTGTACTGGGCGCCCGGCTGGCCGATCAGGTTGCGCCACACGCGCGGGTCGGCGCCGCTGCCGTTCCATTTGTTGTTGACCGGCGCCGGAACGCCGGTGCTTGGAGGCGGGACGGCGGTGCACTTCGTGTAGTAGGCGTTGTCGCGCGCGAGACTCGCCAGGTACCACTGGACGCCGGCCTCGGCAGCGCCGTAGGCCTGCTTGTAGTCCTGGTCCTTGCGCGACATCCCGATGTCCGGATTGACCGCCGCGAAGCCGCCCGCGACGAGCAGGCTGCCCACCGCCATGGTGCCCATCAGCGTGACCGTGGTGAAGCCGTGTTGCTGGCGCAACCGGCGTCGGAGGCGGTGGATCAGATGCATCGCGGTCCCTCCACAGGTCGCGTTGTGTCGGCTATGCGGACGTAGACGTCGCTCTGGAGCGTCGTCGAGTCGAAGTCGCGCGGCTTCGACCGCTCGGGCATCGAGACGAAGGCGATCCGCACCATCACAGTCCGCGATGCGTCAGTCGCGCTGAGCGGCACGGTGAGCTCCTGCAGATCTCCGGTCGGGCTGCCCGGTTGGAAGGCGTAGTAGCGGAACAGCGGTTGTGTCGTGACGCCCGATACGACCTGCTTGGCGCCGTTGAGCAGTACACGCGAGGTGGTCGCCGTCGCGGGGAAGGTCAGGTTCGGGTAGCTGCCCGTCCCGACGTGGACGTCCTCGCGGATCCGGCCGGGCGTCGTCCCCACCGGCGCGACGTAGGTCAGCGTCCGCTTGCCCACGTTCTGACTGCCGTCGCTGAGATCGCCGTAGAAGGTGACGGTGGTCGCGTTGCCGAACGTGATCGGCTCGGCGCTCTCACCGAGGCAGACCTGCGAGCGCAGCTGGCGCGTCATCAGCTCCATCGCCTGGCGCCCACGCTGGATCGCGTCCTGGCGATCGACGATCTCGTTCGACGCCACCTCGGCTCGCTGAAGCACCATCAGGCTCGCGGTCGTGACGACCAACCCAATCGCCATCCCAACCACCAGCTCGACCAGCGTCATGCCCGACTGCTCGCGGCGGAGTCTGTTGAAAAGTCGCGTCATGAGAAGCATTTGTCGTCGCCACCGCTGCCGCTCGAGACCGTGTCTATGGCGACACTCTTGTTGGCGATGGCGAGCGCGGTCGTCGTCATGTTGCGATGCAACGGCGCACTGCCGGAAGACGTGATCTTCTTGCGCCAGGCGTTGCTCGCGCCAGACCCGGTCACGCGCGTTGCCGCGCAGACCTCGTAGTTGCCGAAGGGAACGGGGACGGTGAACTTGTAGCTCGGGTTGTACGTCGCGGTTGGCGACGTGAGCGTCTCAAGCGTCGCCGTGCACTGATACGCCGTGTCGCGCTCCTTGACGTAGACCTGCGCGGTGTTGAACGCGACGGGCGAGCTACTGAGCAAGCGGCGAACCGTTATCTCGATCTCCGGCACCTGGACCTGGACCGGCTTCAGCATCTCGCCCGGATCGGGGTCGGCGAAGCCGTAGCTCGAAGTCTCGAAGTAGTCGCTGTCCCACACAGCCGGGTTGTTCGCCTTGCACGAGCCGGCGTAGACGCCATAGCCGTCGTGGAACGGGAACAGGCTCTCGACATCGCGCGTCGCGGTGGCGGGCGACCAGGTGTAGGCCTTCAGACCGTTCGACAGCTTCGCGTTGGCGACGCTGATCGCCTTGTAAGTCGTCGGCGCGCCGGTCGGGGTCACGAACGTCGCGCGCAGCGACGACGGCTGGTCGACCTCGAGTTGGGTCATGCTCGTCTTGTTGACCGCCACCGTCACCTGCGACTCCGCGGGCGACTCGCCGGACCAGTTGATCAGCCCACCGTTGACCTGGGCAGTCCAGTTCCCAATCGGGATGTAGGCGAAGACCGCGCAGCCAAAGTCGTTGGTCACGCCGATCTCTGAGCCGGGACCGGTCAGATTCACGCCGATGCCCACGATCGGCTCGCCGTCGCGGTCGGTCAGCTTGACGGCGGCCGTGCCGGTGTTGGTGCCGAAGGCGCCGACCGGCGGGGTCAGCAGACTCGTCGCGGTCACCGGCTCGGAAGCGCTGGCCGGTGAGTTGACCGTCGAGGTCAGCTTCATGTACTCCGACTGGGTGTTCGAGCTGACGCAGCTCGCCACGCCGCTCGCGTCGGAGACCCAGTCGACATGCGAGACGACGGTGTAGGGCACATTGGCGACCGTCACGGTGCGCGTCTCGCTGAGCCCGTTGAGCACCGAGGGCGGCAGTGCGCGCAGCCGCTCGAGGTCCTGTTGCGCAAGCGTCGCCGCACTCGAGCGGTCCTTGTTCTTACGACCGGTCTTCTGGGCTCCGTCGAGGCCATCCAACACGGCGGCGGTAGTCAGCGCGAGTAGGACAGTGCCGACCAGCACCTCGACCAGGATCGAGCCTGTCTGCGAAGCGAGCCTCTGGCGGATCCACGACATCGCATGAGATATCGGTCGCGCAACCGCATTGCTTGAGCGCTTTTGCGCCTAAAGGCGTGAATCAGCGGATCTGGTCGTAGACCTGGAACATCGGCAGATACATGGCGATGACGATGAAGCCGACGATCGCGCCGACCATCATGATCATCAGCGGCTCGAGGATCGATGTCAGCGCCTTCAGGGCCGCGGCCACCTGATCCTCGTAGAAGTCGGCGATCTTCGACAGCATCTGCTCGAGCGCGCCGGTCTCCTCGCCGACGCCGATCATCTGGGTGACCATGATCGGGAAGGCCTCGGGCGCCTGGCGCATCGGAGCGGACAGCGTGCCGCCCTTCTTGACGGACTTCTCGACCTCCTCCATCGCCCGCTCGACGACCTTGTTGCCGGACGTCCGACCGGTGATCTCGATCGCCTCGAGCATCGGCACGCCGGCCGCCACGAGACCCGAGAAGGTCCGTGAGAAGCGCGCCAGTGCGACCTTCTGGACGATGTCGCCGATCTTCATCGGCGTCTTGAGCTTGAGCGTGTCCCATTGGACCCGCCCTCGCTCGGAGCTCTTCCAGCGACGGAAGCTCCAGACCACCCCGAAGCCGAACAGGATCATCAAGTACCACCGCTGCGTGAACATGTGCGACAGCCAGACGGTGAACTTGGTGATCGGCGGCAGGTCGCCACCAAAGTCCTTGAAGATCTTCTCGAAGACCGGCACCAGGAAGCTGACGAGCGCGATCAGCACGATGCCGGCGAAGCCGCCGATCAAGGCCGGGTAGATCATCGCTGCCTTGATCTGGCGCCGCAGCGCGTCGTCCTTCTCGAGCTGGTCGGCGACGCGCAGCAGCGTCGACTCGAGGATGCCGCCACTCTCGCCGGCGGTGACCATCGCGATGTAGAGGTCGTTGAAGACGTCGGGGTGACGCGCGAGCGCGGAGGAGAGCGACAACCCAGCCTCGACGTCTTTGCGCACGGCGGTGAAGGTCTCTCGAAGCTTGTCGTTCTCGGTCTGCTCCTCGAGCACGTAGAACGAGCGCAGCAGCGTCATGCCCGACGAGACCATCGTCGAGAGCTGGCGCGTAGCGATCGTCAGGTCCTCGGCCTTGACCTTCCTGAAGCGGGCGAAGACGTCGCCGACGTCGGTCGGCTTGCGCTCCTCGATGTCGAGGATCGTCAGCCCGCGCGAGCGCAGCTGGGAGGCGACGACCTGCTTGTCGTCGGCCTCGATCTCGCCGCGCGTCGGGATGCCCGCGACGTCGATTGCCTTGAAGGCGAAGGTGCTCATAGCGTCATGCGGCCAGCGCCGCTCCCATCAGGCGGCGCAGCTCCTCGGGTGAGGTCGAGCGCGCCTCGGCGAGCTCGCGGGTGATCTTGCCGCGGCGGACGAGGTCGGCGAGCGACGCGTCCATCGTCTGCATCCCGTGCGACGCGCCGGTCTGGAGCGCCGAGTGGATCTGGTGCGTCTTGCCCTCGCGGATCAGGTTGCGCACGGCCGACGTCGGCACGAGCACCTCGGTGGCGCAGACACGCCCCGTCCCGTCGGCGGTCGGCAGCAGCTGTTGGGTGACGATTCCCTGCAGAGCGACCGAGAGCTGCATCCGCACCTGGTGCTGCTGGGCGGGCGGGAAGACGTCGACGATGCGGTCGATCGTCTGCGCGGTGTCCTGGGTGTGCAGGGTCGCGAAGACGAGATGGCCGGTCTCGGCGGCGGTCAACGCGGTCGAGATCGTCTCGAGATCGCGCATCTCGCCAACGAGGATCACGTCGGGGTCCTGACGCAACGCGGCCTTGAGCGCTAGTGCGAAGGTCTGCGCGTCGGCGCCGACCTCACGCTGATTGACGATGCAGCGCTTGTGCTTGTGGAGGAACTCGATCGGGTCCTCGACGGTCATGATGTGCTCGGCCCGCTCCTCGTTGATCACGTCGAGCATCGCCGCGAGCGTCGTCGACTTGCCCGAGCCGGTCGGCCCGGTGACGAGCACGAAGCCGCGTGGCTTCTTGATGAACTCGCGCAGCGTGCTCGGCAGCCCGAGGCTGTCGAGGTGCGGCATCTCCTGCGGGATCAGACGAAAGGCGGCGCCGAGCGAGGCGCGCTGGAAGTAGGCGTTGACACGGAAGCGCGCACGGCCCGGGATCGAGTAGGCGAGGTCGATCTGCCACTCGGTCTCCAGCCTCTGACGCTGATCGTTGGTCAGGATCGAGTAGACGACCTCGCGCACCGTCGTTGCGTCCAGCTCGGGATAGTCGAGCGCGCTCAGCTGCCCACGTTGGCGGATCATCGGCGGCGAGCCGGCCGTCAGGTGGAGGTCGGAGGCGTTGCGCTCCATCACCTCGATCAGAACGTCTGCGAAGTCGAAGTCCATGTCCGTGCCTCTATCGGCAGCCGGCCCGCGAGACCTGAGCCCCGCAACGCGAGTGGCCGTGCTCAGCAGACACGGGTGACCTCGGAGATCGACGTCAACCCCTGCTTGACCTTGTCGAGGCCGTCGTCGCGCAGCGGCCTCATCCCCTCCCGTACCGACGTGGCCATGATCTCGTCGGCCGACGCGCGCTTGATCGCGAGATCGCGGATCTCGTCGCTGAGCGACATCACCTCGTAGAGCCCGACGCGTCCCTTGTAGCCGGTCCCGCCGCAGCGCCCGCAGCTGACCGGCTCGTAGGCCTCGACGTCGAAGGCGGCGTGGAAGCCCGCCTCACGCAGTGCCTCGACGCTGAGCATTGTCCGCCGCTTGCAACTTGGGCAGAGCCGCCGCGCCAGCCGCTGGGCGACGACGCAGTCGACCGCCGACGAGGTCAGGAACGGCTCGATGCCCATCTCGGTGAGGCGGGTGATCGCCGACGCGGCGTCGTTGGTGTGCAGCGTCGAGAGAACGAGGTGGCCGGTCAACGCCGACTCGACGGCGATCCGTGCCGTCTCGGCGTCGCGGATCTCGCCGACCATGATCACGTCGGGATCGGCGCGCAGCATCGAGCGCAGTCCGCGGGCGAAAGTCAGTCCCGCCTTGTGGTTGACCTGAAGCTGGTTGATCCCCGGCATCTGGTACTCGACCGGGTCCTCGATCGTGATGATGTTCTTGTCGATCGAGTTGATCGCGTTCAGCGCGGCATAGAGCGTCGTCGACTTGCCCGAGCCAGTCGGCCCGGTTACCAGGACGGCCCCGTAGGCCTGGCGAAACGCCTTGTCGAAACGGTCGTGCGGCTCGCCGGACATTCCGAGCTTGTCGAGCGTCATCAACGCCTGCTCCTTGTCGAGCAGACGCATCACGATGCCCTCGCCGTGGACCGACGGCATCGTCACGACGCGGATGTCGACCGAGTGGCCCTCGACCTTCAGGCCGACGCGACCATCCTGCGGGACGCGCCGCTCGGAGATGTCGAGGTCGGCCATGATCTTCACTCGTGAGACCACGCCGGCGACCATCCGCCGCGGGATCGACGTCGTCTCGCTGAGCACGCCGTCGATCCGGAAGCGGACGCGCATGTCGCGGCCGTCGGGCTCGAAATGGATGTCGGAGGCCCCCTCGTCGACCGCCTGGGCGATCACCGAGTTGACGAGCTTGATGACCGGCGCGTCCTCGGCCGACTCGCGAATGTCGGTGACGGCCGCCTCGGCCTCGTCGTCCTCCTCCTGGACGGCCTCCGCGACGGCGTCGTCGAGGCGGCTCATCCGCGAGACCAGCGTGGCGATGTCGTCGGGCGACGCGACGACCGGCCGCAGCTCGTGGCCCGTCAGCAGCTTCATGTCGTCGAGCGCCAGGACGTTCGACGGGTCGGCCATCGCCACCATCAGCATGTCGTCGTCGAAGCCGACGGGGACGGCGCTGAAGCGACGCGCCGCCGAGGGCGGGATCAGGTTCGCCGCGCTGAGGTCGGCCTTGTAGATGTCGAGATCGACGTGATTGAGGCCGAACCGCTCGGCCGTCGCGCGCGCGAGCTGATCGGCGCTGATCGCTCCGCTCTCGAGCAGCACCTGCTCGGTCGTGCGGCCGGAGACGCGCGCCTCCTCGACCGCGGTGTCGACGCGATCGCGCGGCACGAAGCCGAGCTCGACGACGACGTCGGACATGAACCGGCCGCGCGCGCTCGGCTGGCGCGGGGGCGTGAGCCCGTCGCCCACGTCCAGCTTCGGCGCCGTCGCGGCCTGAGCGGGAGCCGGCACCGCCCGGATGTAGGAGACCCCCGACGGAGCGGGCGGACCCGCGGGCGACGATCCGCTCGGCGGCGAAGGCAACACCGGCGGCTGTCCGCTCGCTGGCGGGCTGATCGGCGGGGGTGTCGCCGCCGGTGGAACGCTCGGCGGGGGCGTCTCGGGCGGTTGAGCGCTGGGCGGCGGATCGACCGGAGGTGGGTCGACGCTAGGCGGCTGGCTACTCGGAGGTGGGTCGACGGAAGGCGGATTGCTCGCCGGAGGATCGCTCGGAGGAGCCTTGCTCGGCTTGTCGCGCTCGGGTGGATCGCCCCCGCCGCCGAAGCCGCCGCGGCCGAAGCCTCGACGACCGAAGCTGGGGTTCATCGTGCGTCGGCTACGTCCTGGCGAAGCGTGGGCGGATCGACGTAGCCCTCGATCACCCGTGCCGAGCGCCCGCGGCCGACGATCACCACCGCCGGCGCCTGCGCGATGCCAAGCTGCCCGACCAGGTCGCGGTAAGCGTTGAGGCGACGGATCGGGACTTTGAAGACCGCGACGTCGCGCATGCCCTTCAAACCGGCGACGGCGCGCCCGGTGGCGCTGTCGTCGGCGGACTCCGGACCGTAGAAGTAGAGGACGACCGTCTTGTGGCCGCTGACCGCGCGCTCCACTGCGACGGGTCCGCTGACGGCGGCCTTCCGAGCGGTCTTGCGCTCAGCCTCCTGCTTGTCCTTCGCCGGCGTCCGCTCAGCCTTCGCGACCTGTACGGGCTGTTGGGCGGCATCGGCGGGTTTGCTGGCATCGGCTTGCGGCTTCGGCGCCGGATCTGCAGCGGGCTCGGGAGTCGCTGGCGCCGGAGCGTCGGCGGCCTGTCGCGAGCCCTGGGTCGCATAGAAGGCGCCAAGCCCCACGATGGCAGCGATCAGGACAATCAGAAGAGGTCGAGAGATGGGCATCGCCCACCTATCGGCAATCGGCGCGCGAAGCCTTACCGCCAACTGGCGGCCTGCAAGAACTGTGCCGGCCGGCGCCTAGCCTGCGCGTGCGCCGGCGCGCATCGCCTCGAGCGGCGCCTGCTGACCGGTCCAGCGTTCGAGGCTACGCGCGCCCTGGCGGACGAGCATCTCGAGACCGTCGACGACGCGCCCTCCCCCACCCTGCGCCCAGCGGCCGAGCTGGGTCGGCTCGGCGCCGTAGTTGAGGTCGAAGAAGGTCGCGGGTGGCTCGACGCCGTCGAGCCCGACCGCCGTCACTGCGTCGGCCTCACCCACCGTCTTGTCGAGACCGACAGCGGTGCAGTTGACGATCAGCTCTGCCGATTCCGGCGTCGCTACGTGGCGCACGCCGAACTCACTGGCGAGCGTCGCCGCCCGCTCAGCCGTCCGGTTCCAGATCGACACCTCCCCCGCTCCGGCCTCGCGCAGCGCCCAGACCACCGCGCGCGCCGAGCCGCCGGCTCCAAGAACCAGGCAGCGCCAGCCAGCGGGGTCGGCGCCGAGCGCATCGAGGAAGCCGCCCGCGTCCGTGTTGTCGCCCTCGATCCGCCCGTCCGCATAGGTGAGCGTGTTGACGGCGCCGATCGCACTCGCCGCGGCCGTCAGCTCGTCGGCGAGGTCGTGTGCGGCGCGCTTGTGGGGAATCGTGACGTTGATTCCGCGATAGCCCGATCCCGGCAGCGCGCGCGCCGTCTGCTCGAAGCGCTCGGGAGGCAGCGGCAGGTGGACATAGCGCCAGTCGAGACCGAGCTCGGCGAGCGCGGGCGCGAACATCGCCGGCGAGCGGCTGTGCGCGACAGGCCAACCGACCACGCCGAGCATCGTCGGGCCCATCAGCAGTCGGTCGGTGAGTTGCCACCCTGGCGCGCGCGCTCGGCGTTGTAGCGCTCGACGTCCTGCTGGAACTCGGCATCGCTCGACGAGAACGCGTGCGCGCCGTTGCCGCACGGCTTGACGACGTAGTAGATGTAGTCGGTCTTCGCGGGGCGCGCGGCCGCCTCGATCGCCGCCAACCCCGGGTTGCCGATCGGCCCGGGCGGCAATCCCTGATTCGTGCGCGTGTTGTAACCAGAATCGATCGCCAGCTCCGACTGCTTCAGCGGCTCGCTCCAGTTCCCAGTCGCGAAGCGGATCGTCGCGTCGATTCCAAGCGGGATCCCTTGGCTCAGGCGGTTGTAGATCACCGAAGCCACGATCGCTCGCTCCTTCGGCAGCTGAGCCTCACGATCGATCATCGAAGCGATCGTCAACACGTCATAGGCGGTCAGGTTCTTGCCCTTCGCGTAGCTGAGATCGACCTGCGCGAGCTCACGCTCGAAGGTGTCGAGCTGACGATCGACGAGCGCGCTGACCGCCTGACCGGGCTTCAGCTCATAGGTCGCCGGGAACAGGAACCCCTCGAGGTTCTTGGCGTCCTTGCCGCCATAGGCCGCCGGCTTCAACCGTGGCGAGCTGATCGATGCCTTCATGTAGTCGCCGCGCAGCGAATCGCCGACCAGCCGCTTGATCTCTGGACGCGACAGGCCCTCGGGGATCGTGATCGTCACCGTGTCCGGCCGCGGCGGATCGCTGAGCGTGTCGATCGCGGCGCCGTAGCTCATGTCCTGGTGCATCGGGATCTCGCCAGCCTTGAAGTCGCCGCCCCCGCCCCCAAGCGTGGTGCGCGCACGGAAGAAGAACGCCGACGAGACCACGCCCTTCTGCTCGAGGATGTCGCCGATCTCGCTAACCGTCGCGCCGCGTGGGATCGTGACCACGACCTCGCCCGAGCCATCGCCCTTCAACGGCTGGAACAGCGACAGCAGGAACCACGCGAAGAAGAGCGCGAGCAGCCCACCGGCGATTGCGACGATCGCGATGCGCGGACCGCGCGACCGCCTCTCCTGCTTGGCCCGCGTGCGCAGAAAGTCCGCCGCCGCCGCGCGGCGCTCCGACGCCGACCTGCGGGCGTGTGCCGGTGGCCGCTCGAAGGGGGGCGGCGGCTCCGGCGGCCGGGCTTCGGTCGCCACGGGCGCCGGCTCGGCCTCTACCTCTTCTGCCGGTGGGACGGGCTCGGCCGAGGGTGTCGGCTGCGGCTCCGGGGCAGCCGGCGGGGTCGGCTCTGGGGCCGGCGGAGTCGGCGCGCTAGGTGGAGCTTCTCCCTGGCGCTCGGCGCGGCGCGCCTCACGCTCCAACCGAGCGCGCTCCCGCTCCTCGGGGGATCGCTCTGTCATCAGGCTCCGGCCCCCTGAGCGGCCAGGTAGCTCTCGAGCAGATGGGCGGCGGCGATCGAGTCCTCGTCGGCCTTGCCGGCGGTCGCGGCGGCCATCCGCGTCGTCAACCGCTCGTCGTAGAGATCGACCGGAACCTCGACACGGCGCTCGAGACGCTCGGCGAAGGCGCGGGCCTCACCGGCCTGCTCACCCTCCTCGCCCGCAAGCGTCAGCGGAAGCCCGACGACCAGCCGCTCGGCCTCCAGCTCTTCCGCCAGCGCGACGATCCTCGCCAGCCCCTTGCGGCTGTCCGGCCGCTCGACGACCGCCAGCGGCGTCGCCAGCGTGCCCGAGGGATCCGACACCGCGCAGCCGCAGCGCGCCTCGCCATGATCGAGCGCCAACACTCGCATCAGCTCGCTGAGACCGCTCCAGCAATCGCCTCGCGGGCGGTTGCAAGAGCATCGTCGAGACGCTCCGGGTGGCGACCGCCAGCCTGGGCCATTGTGTCGCGGCCGCCGCCACCGCCACCGACGACCTCAGCGGCGACACGGACGATCTCGCCGGCTTTGACTCCACGGGCGACCGCGCCTGGCGTCGACTGGACGACGAGCTGGACCTTGCCGTCGAGGGTCGCCCCAAGGACGACCGCCGCGTCGCCGAGCTTCTGAGCGACTCGATCCGAGAGTGCAAGCAGCGCCTTGCCGTCGGCTACGGTGGCTGAAACGGCTGCGACGACCTTGATCCCGTCGACGTCCTCCGCCGCCGCCATCAGAGTGTCGAGCTCGGCTCCGCTGTCGCCGCCCGCCGGCTTGCGCTTCGCTTCCTTCGCGCGCTCGGACAACCGCTCGGCCGCGCGCACGAGATCCTGCTCTGGCGCCTTCAGCAGTGCCGACAGCTCGCGCAGCCGCTCGCTGCGCTGCTCGAACAGCTCTGTGGCGCCGGGACCGGTCACGGCCTCGATCCGGCGCACGTTCGACGCCGAGGACGTCTCGGTCGTCACATGGAAGAGTCCGATCTCAGCGGTGCTGGCGACGTGCGTGCCGCCGCAGAGCTCGCGTGACACGTCGGCAACCTCGACCATCCGCACCCAGTCGCCGTACTTCTCGCCGAACAGCGCCATCGCGCCAAGCGCGCGCGCCTCGTCGAGCGTCGTCTCGATCGCCCGAACGGCGAGGCCATCCGCGATCCAACCGTTGACTCGCTGCTCCACGAAACGCAGATCCTCGGCCGACAGTCGCTCGCCGTGCGTGAAGTCGAAGCGCAGCTTGTCCGGTCCGACGTAGGAGCCGGCCTGACGGACGTGCGTGCCGAGTCGCTCGCGTAGCGCGGCGTGCAGCAGGTGCGTCGCGGTGTGGTTGCGCATCGTCGCCAACCGCTCACCGCGCTCCACGACGGCGTGGACGGCATCGCCGGCGACGATCTCACCCTCGACCGGCTCGACGGCCAGCGCCTGGTCGCCCCCGACGCGCAGCACGTCGACCACGCGCGCGCGGGCGGTCGACGTCTCGACGAAGCCGCCATCGGAGACCTGCCCGCCGCCCTGCGGATAGAAAGGGCTGTCCTCGAGCTTGATCAGCAGCGTGCCGTTGACGCGCTCGACCGCACGCGCCACGGTCTCGGCGTCGGTCCGCTCGTAGCCGACGAAATTGGTCTCGAAGCCGGCGTCGCGGACTGCCTCGGCGATGCGGTCGGCGTCGTCGCTGCCGGTCTCGCGCGCGCCCGCACGCGCGGTTGCACGCGCCTCGTCCATCAAGACGTCGAAGCCGACGGCGTCGACCGTCAGCTCCTGCTCGCCGAGCAGCTCCTGGGTCAACTCGAACGGGAAGCCGTAGGTGTCGTGCAGCTTGAAGGCGTCGGCGGCGGCGATCGCGCCGCTCCCCTGCTCGCGCGCCGCGGCGATCAGCTCGTCGAGCAGCCGCTGGCCGTTGGCGAGCGTGCGGCCGAAGCCCTCCTCCTCGGCTGCCGTCCAGCGGCGGATCGTCTCGCGCTCGGCGCGCAGATCGGCGTAGACCTCACCCATCGACTCGACGACGACCTCGCACAGCTCGGGCAGGAAGCCCGGCGCGATCCCGAGCACCCGTCCCTGGTGGATCGCGCGGCGCAGGATCCGCCGCAGGATGTAGCCGCGGTCCTCGTTCGACGGCACAACGCCGTCGGCGATCAGGAACGACGCGGCGCGCCCGTGGTCGGCGAGCACCCGCAGCGCGCGCGTCGTCGCGAAGTCGTCGCCGTAGGAGCGACCGGAGCGCTGCTCGCCGAAGTCGATCAGCGGCTTGAAGTGGTCGGTCTCGTAGACCGACGGGACGTCCTGGAGGATCGCCGCCATCCGGTCGAGCCCCATGCCGGTGTCGATGTTCTGCTGTGGCAGCTCGGTCAGCCTGCCGTCGCCGTGCAGCTCGTACTGCATGAAGACGAGGTTCCAGAACTCCAGGAACCGCTCACTGTCATCGCCGGGGCGGTCGTCCTCGGCGCCGAACTCGAGACCACGATCGAGGTAGAGCTCCGAGCAGGGGCCACAGGGACCGGTCGGGCCGGACTGCCAGAAGTTGTCGTCGCGGCCGAGGCGCACGATCCGCTCGTCGGGCACGCCGATCGCCTGCCAGAAGCCGACGGCCTCGGCATCCTCGTCGAGGCCGAGCTCGGCGCCTCCGCCAAAGACGGTCACCCAGACCAGCTCGGGATCGAAGCCGTAGCCGTCGCTCGACGTCACCAGCTCCCAGGCGAGCTCGATCGCCTCACGCTTGAAGTAGTCGCCGATCGAGAAGTTGCCGAGCATCTCGAAGAAGGTCAGGTGGCGCGCGGTCAGGCCGACGTTCTCGATGTCTGTCGTGCGGAAGCACTTCTGACACGACGTCAGCCGCGGCGCCGGTGGCTGCTCCTCGGCGCGGAAGTAAGGCTTGAACGGCTGCATGCCCGCGGTCGTGAGCAGCACCGTCGGGTCGTAGCTCGCCGGCACCAGCGACGCCGATGGCATCCGCCGGTGGCCGCGCGCCTCGAAGAACGACAGGTAGCGCTCGCGTATCTCTGCTGCCTTCACCGCAGGGAGTCTAGGAACCCTGTGCAGCTTCCGGTGCGGCGGTCGTCGCATGGGCCCCGTCGTGCAGGAGCAAGGGCCAACTCGGCGTATAGCTGAGCATTTGACAATTCCTGCTGCAAATACAGGCCGCCGGGCCTTCCGCGTTGTAGGTGCGCTGCAGGATTGCCTCGCCGAACCTCTGCAATCGCCTCGCGAAGAGGTCAGACCGCTTCCCGTACGCCGAACATGATCAGACAATGTTGCTGGCTGAGCAGCTAGTTGGCGAGGCGCGCGAGCGCCGGAGACGCCGCATGTCCCGCCGCGAGCGGATCCTGAACGCCGCTTCCGCGGCGGCGTTCCTGTCGACGGCGCTCGCGATCGCGCTGCTGATCCCGAACGAGCGGTCGGCCGACATCCTCCTGATCCTCGGCCTGATCGCCGGCTACGCGATCGTCTCGCGCGTCCGGTTCGAGTTCGGAAGCATCTTCGTCACCCCCGAGCAGCTCGTCCTGGTGCCGATGCTGCTGCTCGCGCCGCTGCCGTACGTCCCCTTCATGGTGATCGCGTCCGTACTCCTGTCGCAGCTGCCGGACTTCCTCGACCGCACCTGGCACCGCGACCGCTGGGTCAGCTGCTTCGCGGATGCCTGGTACTGCATCGGACCGGTTCTAGTGCTGGCCGCGCTCGCGCCCGGCGAGCCGGAGATCGCGCTGTTCGGCGTCTACCTGCTCGCGTTCGCCGCACAGGTGGCGTTCGACCTCGGCTGGCAGACGCTCAGCAGCCGCGTGCTCGACGAGCTCGCGAACATGCGCCGCGTCCCGTTCCGCGAGATCTGGAGCAGTTACGCCGGCGTCGCCCAGTTCGACGCGATGCTGACGCCGGTCGCGATCGTTGTCGCAACGGTCGCCGCCACCCATGCCTGGGTGCTGCTGGCGATCGGCCCGTTCGTCCTGATGCTCGAGACCTTCGCCCGCGAGCGCGGCGAGCGCTACTCGAAGGCGCTCGAGCTGCAGCGCGCGTACCGCGGCACCGTGATGCTGCTCTCCGACGTCGTCGAGTTCGACGACCAGTACACGGCCGACCACAGCCGCTCGGTCGTCGATCTCGCGCACGCGGTCGCCGAGGAGATGAAGGTCGATCCGCGTGAGCGTCAGACGCTCGAGTTCGCGGCGATGCTGCACGACGTCGGCAAGATCGCGATCCCGAAGGAGATCCTCAACAAGCCGGCCAAGCTCACCGACGAAGAGTTCGCCGTGATGAAGAAGCACACGATCGAGGGCCAGTACATGCTCGACCGCGTTGGTGGGCTGCTCGGATCGGTCGGCGAGATCGTCCGCTCCTGCCACGAGCGCTGGGACGGCAAGGGCTATCCCGACGGCCTCGCCGGCGAGCAGATCCCGCTGGCCGCGCGGATCGTCTTCACCTGCGACGCCTACAACGCGATGACCACCGACCGCGTCTACCGCCCCGCGATGTCACGCGACGCGGCCCTCTTGGAGCTCAGGACGAACTCCGGCACCCAGTTCGACCCCCAGGTCGTCGAGGCGCTCGATCGCGTCATCGAGCGCTGGGAGCCCGGCACCGCCGACGCCACCGACGACATCCGCGCGGTGCTCGCCGAGGGCGCGATGGCTCAGCAGCAGCAAATCGGCGCGGCCGTCTAGCCGCGCCGGGCAGCGTCGGCCGCGGCGCCCACGCGCTGCTGTGCCGCCACGGCGTCGGTGACTGCGAGCTGCTCGCCGTCATCCCCGGTGGCTACCCACTGGCGGCGCAGCGCGAGCGTCGAGCCGCCCCAGGCGACGATTCCGACGCATCCGGCAATCAGGATCACCTCGCGCGGCGCCACCCCGCCGGCGATCTGGAAGACGTCGCGCGCCCCGTCGACCTCGAGCACCGCGCCACCGGCCACGAACGCGATCGCAAACGCCCACGCGCTGAGCGCGTCGCGGACGCCGAAGATCCGGCCGACGAGGTTGTCGGCAACGACCGCATGGATCAACAGCCGCTCGTAGACGAGCGCCAACCCGTTGCCAAAGCCGGCAAGCGCGAAAGTCACGGCCGCGGCGGCGAAGCTCGACGTCACGCTCATCGCCACGAATGCCACTCCGACGATCAGCAGGCCGCCGAGAAAGCGCCGTTTGAGCTCCGGCACGGTCCCTCCGCGAGAGCCCGCGACCGATCCGCCGATGAAGCCGATGCCGAAGATCGCGACCAGCACCGGGAAGGCGGCCTTCGGGACGTCGAGATCGTCGGTCACGAAGAACAGCTCGGTGACGTTGAAGAGACCGATGCAGAAGAACGTCGCGCCGGAAGCGAGCAGAACGACCCGCACGGCACGCATCTTGATCGCCAGGCGCAATCCATCGCGCGCCTCGCCGATCAGCGAGCGTATTGGCGCCGCAGCCGCCTGGCCGGGCGTGTCGCCGAAGCGCAGCGACGCGAGCAGCACCGAGGACATCGCGAAGGTCGCGGCGTTGATCCAGATCAGCGTTTCCGGCCCGCTCAGCGCCAAGATCGCGGCTGCGGCGATCGGGCCGACCGTGAAGCCGAGGTCGGCGACGACGCCGTAGAGCGAGCTTGCGGCCGGCAGCCGCCGTTCTGAGTCGACGACGCTCGGCAGAGCCGCCAGCACAGCCGGGGTGAACAGGCCGGTGCCGGTGCCCGCGAGCACCGCGAAGCCCACCATCGCGGTGTAGCTGTCGGTGAGCGCGATCCCAGCGAAGCCAACGACACGCAGGACGTCGCCGAGGACGGCGCAGTTCTTGCGCGACCAGCGGTCGGCGGCCGCGCCGAAGATCGGCCCGAGCAGCATCGCGGGGATCAGATCGGCGATCAGGACGAGGCTGATCGCCCACGGCGACTCGAAGCGGTCGTAAGCGATCAGCAGGAGCGCGAAGTAGCCGGCGCCGGTGCCTAGGGCCGACTGGGCCAGAGCGAGGAAGAAGACGCGCGCGCGGCGCTCGTAGCGGAGTAGGTCGAAGATCTCTCGCATGAACCAGTGCGCCACCCTAGCCGGACGGACGGCGCGCCCGCGATCCAGAACGCAAAAGGGCCGCGCCTTAGGCGCGGCCCTCACTGCCTGATCTAGCTACTGCTTAACGATGTCCGGGCATTCTGTGCCTCCCTGGAGTGGGGATATCCCTCGTCAATGCACTGGCTTGGGTAGGCAAGTTCGTGCAACCTGTCGTGGGCAGCATGGCAGATAGGTCCGCTTTGCGCCACCTTTTGCGCAAGATCTCGTGCAGGGTGGAGGACGCCGCCGTTTCCGGCCGACGCGGTAGAGAATTGGCCAGACCGCTTGCTAGAGCGGATCGGCTGCCGTTGGACGGCTAGAGGACGCTGCGACGGCGCGGATCAGGCACCGGAACGGCATTCAGCAACTTGGCTGTATAGGGATGCGCGGGCTGCGCATAGAGGTCGGCGACCGCGGCCACCTCGACCAACTTCCCGGCATGCATCACGGCAACGCGGTCGGCGACCTGACGCACGACGCTGAGGTCGTGTGAGATGAAGAGATAGGCAAGACCCAACTCGCGCTGCAGCTCGTTGAGCAGCGCGATGATCTGCGCCTGGACCGAGACGTCGAGCGCCGACACCGGCTCGTCGAGCACGACGAGCCGGGGGTTGAGCGCCAGCGCGCGGGCGATGCCGATCCGCTGACGCTGACCGCCCGAGAACTCGTGCGGCCAGCGGTCGGCGTGCGCCGGCTCGAGGCCGACGCGCTCGAGCAGCGCGTCGACGCGTCGGGCGGCCTCCTGCTTCGGCACGCCCTGCAGCCGCAGCGGCAGGCCGACGATGTCGCGCGCCTTCTTGCGCGGGTTGAGCGAGCCGTAGGGATCCTGGAAGACGATCTGGAGCTCGGCGCGCAGCGGGTCGAGCTCGCGGCGCCGGGCGCGTGTGATGTCGCGGCCGGCGAAACTGACGCTGCCGGCCGTCGGCTCGAGCAGACGTACCACGGCGCGTGCGAGCGTCGACTTGCCACAGCCCGACTCGCCGACGAGGCCGACGGTCTCGCCGGGGTCGATCGACAGCGTCACGCCGTCGACGGCCCGCAACGGCGCCGGACCGCCACGCCGCAGGCGCCGGCCGGGAGCCGGGAAGCTGACCTCGAGATCCTCGAGTGCGAGCACGGGCCCGTCCGCTGTGGGCGGCGGCGGTTCACGCAGCGGCCCGTCGAGGCGCGGCACGGCGGCGAGCAGCCGCTGGGTGTGCGGGTCCCGCGGCCGGTCGAAGACCTCCTCGACGGTCCCCTGCTCGACGATCCGGCCGGCGTCCATCACGGCGACGCGGTCGGCAAGCTCGGCGACGACGCCGAAGTCGTGGGTGATCAGTAACACCCCTGCCCCGGTCTCGGCGCGCAACTCGCGAATCAAATCGAGGATCTGCGCCTGAACCGTGACGTCGAGCGCGGTCGTCGGCTCGTCGGCGATCAGTATCCGTGGCTCGCACGACAGAGCCATCGCGATCATCGCGCGCTGGCGCATCCCGCCCGAGAGCTCGTGCGGATAGGCGTCGACGCGCCGCTCCGGCTCCGGGACGTCGACGCGCCGCAGCAGCTCGACGACCTGCGCGCGCGCCTCGCCACGCGTGACCGGGCGGTGGGCGACGATCTGCTCGGCGATCTGGTCCCCGACGCGCAGCACCGGGTTCAGCGCGGACAGCGGGTCCTGGAAGACCATCGCCAGCTCCTCGCCGCGCAGCTTGCGCAGCTCGTCGTCCGGCGCTCCGATCAGCTCGCGCTCGCCATAGCGGGCGCTGCCCGTCGTCACGGCGTTCGGGGCCCCGAGCAGGCCCATCAACGTCAGCGCGGTGACCGACTTGCCGCAGCCGGACTCGCCGACCAGCGCGAGGATCTCGCCTGGCTCGAGGTCGAGCGAGACGCCGTCGACGGCGCGCGTAACGCCGCCCTCCTCGCCCTCGAACGAGACCGCCAGGTCGCGGACGCTGAGCAGCGGCTCGCTCACGTGACGCGGATCCTCGGATCGAGCACCGCGTAGACGATGTCGACGATCGTGTTGAGGACGACGATGAAGAAGGCGCCGAAGAGGGTTACCGCGAGCACCGGCGGGACGTCGAGCTGGCCGACGGACTCCGCCGCGTATTGACCAACGCCTTGGAGGTCGAAGACCGTCTCGGTGAGGATCGCGCCGCCGGCGACGACCGCGCCGAAGTCGAGCCCCCAGAGCGTCACGATCGGGATCAGCGAGTTGCGCAGCACATGCCGCAACAGCACCTCGCGCTCGCTGAGCCCCTTCGCACGCGCCGTCCGGACGTAGTCCTCGCTCATCGTGTCGAGCACGCTCGAGCGCAGCACGCGCGAGTAGAAGCCGATGAACAGGATCGCCAGCGCCGTGCACGGCAGAACGAGGTGATAGGCCCAGTCGAGCGGGTCCTCGGTCAGCGGCACGTAGCCGCCGTTCGGGAACCAGCCGGCCTTGAAGCCCAGGTAGTAGCTCATCAGCGCGCCGAGCCAGAAGACGGGCAGCGAGATCCCAGCCAGCGCGAGGAAGGTCAGCAGGCGATCCGAGACCCGTCCGGCGCGCAGTGCGCCGAGCAGGCCGAGCGCGATGCCCATCACCATCCAGAGGATCGCCGCACCGATCGCCAGCGACAGCGTCCGCGGCAGTCCTCGGACGATCTCCTCGCGCACGTTGAGCTGGGTGAAGTACGAGATCGCGCTGCCGCCGAGCAGCTGCTCCATCGTCTTGACGTACTGCACCGGCAGTGACTTGTCGAAGCCCCACTCGACGCGGATCGCCTCGATCTGGCTCTCGGTCGGCGACTTGCCCGCCATCCGCGTGGCCGGGTCGCCGTTGGGGACGACGTTGAAGATCAGGAAGGTCAGCACCGAGACCGCGAACAGCACGACGACCATCTGCGCGAGCCGGCGAGCGACGAACCCGGTCATGGCCGTCGCGTCCCCCATGCCGCGCTCGAGCGCGGGTCGAAGGCGTCGCGCACGCCGTCGCCGAAGACATTGAGAGCCATCACCGTCAGCACGAGCATCAGCCCGGGGGCGATCGCCAGGTGCGGCGCCGTCACCAGCCGCTCGACTCCGGCGTCGATCATGTTGCCCCACGACGGGTCCGGTGGCACCACGCCGACGCCGAGGAACGACAGCGCCGCCTCGAGCAGGATCGCGTTGGCGACCATCAGCGGGGCGAAGACGATGATCGTCGACGTCAGGTTCGGCAGCAGCTCGCCGACCATCGTGCGCAGCGGGCCCGCGCCCTGCGCGCGCGCCGCCTCGACGAACTCGCGCTCGCGCAGCGCCAGCACCTCGCCGCGAATCGGCCGTGCCATGTAGGGCACGTAGACGATCGCGATCACGAGGATCGAGATCGCCATCGACCCCGCCTCGAGCTCGAACGGCCCGATCTTCAAGCCGCCGACCGCCAGCGACGTCCCGAGCGCGACACCGAGCAGGATCACCGGGAAGGCCCAGATCACGTCCAGCGTCGAGCGCGCGACGGCGTCGACCCAGCGGCCGAAGTAGCCGGCGACGAGCCCGACGATCGTCGCGAGGAGCGTCGTCAGCAGCGCGGCGGCGAGCCCGATCAGCAGCGAGTTGCGGGCGCCGTAGAGCAGCCGCACCATGACGTCGCGGCCGTTCGCGTCGGCGCCGAGGAAGTACTCGCCACGCCACTGCGGCCCGATCGGGACGCCGTCGAGCGAGACGACGTCGACCTGACGGCCGCCGACCTCGATCTTGCCGGTCTCGTTCGTCTTCTCCGGCTCGCGATTGGCAACCGCGCTCGCCCACAGCGGCGCCGCCAGGGCGCCGAGGACGAGCACGACGAACAGCGCCCCAAAGGCCAGCGCCACCCGGTCGCGCCGCAGGCGACGCAGGGCGAGCCTCCACGGGCTCTGCCCCACGCGCGCGCTGTCGGCTATTTCAGGCAGAAGCTCGAGTAGTCGTTTCCGTACAGCGGATGGACGATCGAGCAGTTATCGAAGTCCATCCTGTCGGACAAGAAGGTAGTCAGCTCCTCGGACCCATAAGGGGCGATGTAGGACTTGTCGATCGCCCGCTGGTCGAGAGCGGCCCAGCGGTCGGCGACCGCGTCGAGGTCCGGCTCCTGCATCAGCTCGGCGATCCCCTTGTTGATCTCCGGGTCGTCGACGTTGCCCTGGTTCGGGTTGTTCGTCGGCTGGATCGTCGTGCCGTCGATCTGCTGCATGAACGTCCCCGGGTGCGGGAAGTCCGCGAACCAGCTCGTGAGGCCGGTCTGGGCCTTGGTGCTCTGCTTGCCGATCGTGTTGAAGTAGACGGCTCCGTCGACGACGCGCAGGTCGGCGTCGAGCCCGATGTCGTTGAGCAGCGCCGTGTAGTACTCGCCGATCTGCGGGCGGTTGGTGTCGTTGTTGGCGTAGACGGTGACCTTCTCGCCCTCGGCGCCGGCCTCCTCGATCAGCTGCTTCGCCTTCGCGGTGTCGCCGGGGCCGTTCGGATCGCCGTAGGGGCAGTCCGCCGGGTCGGCATGACCGGGGATGCCCTCCGGGACCAGGCTGCAGGTCGGCTTCAGGCGGCCGCCGAAGAGGCGCGCGATCGCCGTCGAGTCGATCGCGACGTTGACGGCCTCGCGGACCTTCTCGTCGTCGAACGGCGGCAGGTCCTGGTTGAGGAAGAAGTAGTTGCTCGACAGCGTCGGCCACTCCTTGTAGCGGTCGGAGTACTGCGCCTTGATCTCAGCGGTGAGGTCGGTCGGCGGCGCGTCCTGCATGTAGTCGAGCTCGCCGTCGATGACGTCCTGCGCCTGACGGGCGGGCGACTTGACGATCTTCGTGGTGATCGTCTCGACGTTGCCCTTCGGGATGTCGGGGATGTCGAATCCCTTCACCTGCTGCATCGTGAACTCGCGGTTCGGGACGACCTTGACGATCTCGTACGGACCGACGCCCGGCGGCGGGTTCTTGCTCTCGTTCTCGAACGGCGTGCTCGCCGGAACCGGCGCGGCGAAGGTCGTGGCCAGGACGTTGTCGAAGGTGCCGTCCGGAGCGGTCAGCTCGATCGTGACCTCGCCGGTCTTGTCGTCGGTCTCGATGCCCTTGATGTCACCGTCGGGGTCTCCAGCCTCGATGTACTCAGTCGCGCCGACGATTCCCTCGAACAGGTAGGTACCGCCCGACTCGAGGTTCAGCACGCGCTTGACCGAGTGCTCGAAGTCGCTCGCCTTGACGGCGGCGCCGTTGGAGTACTTCAGCCCGTCGCGGATCTTGAAGCTGTAGGTCTTGCCGTCGGCGGCGATCTCCGGTCGCGCCTCGGCGACGCCGGGGATCAGCTGAGCGCCCTCGGTGCCCTCCGCGCGGCGATAGGTCAGCGGCGGCGTGTAGACGAGCCAGAGTGCCTCCCACGAGTTCGACGTGTAGGCGAGCGCGGGATCGAGCGCATCGGGCTGCGAGCCCTGCGCGATCGTTATCGCTCCACCCGACTTGCCGCTGGACGCCTCGTCGCCGTCCGAGCTGCTCCCGCAACCAACCGCGACGGTGGCCGTGACGGCCAGCGCCAGTGTGGTCAGGAAGCTTCTCGTTGCTGTCATTTGACGTCCTCCGTGGTGAAGTGCCCGGCATGCGAGTCCGCGGATCAACCAGCCGGCAGGCTTGACGCGGAACCCTCCGACATCACACCCCTAAGGGCGCCCCCTGCCTATCTTTCGGTCGCAAGGTGGTCAATCCTTTAGCGGCTCTGGCCAGATTGGCCACGCCATAGCCCACCCGTTGGACGATCCGGCCAACGCGTTCAGCGCAGGCAGACGCTCGAGTAGTCCATTCCGACGACCGGCTGAAAGCGGGCGCAACGCTGCATGTCCAGCCGCTCGGAGGCCAGTACCCCCGCGGTGGCCACTCCGTATGGCGCCCCGTATGCGCGCGTGACGACGTCCTCGTCGACGCCGGCCCACTCCTGCTCTGCGTCCTCGGGGTCGTTCTCCTGCTCGAGCAGCTCGACCCGGGCCGCCAGCACTGGATCGTCGATGCCGTCGAGATAGCGGGCTGGATGGGGAATCGCCGCCGACGACACGGCAAAGGCGACCTGGGCGTCGCCGGCGCGAACGATGCGCGCCGACAACCCGATCTTGCGCAGCGTCGCCGCCAGGTAGCGCGACAGGCGACGCCCGCGCTCGTCGTGACCCTCCGCGACGCGCACCCTGGCTCCGGTTGCCCCGGCCTCCTCGACGAGCTGGCTCGCTTCGACGAGATCGGCATCGCCGTTGCGCTCTCCGAACGGGCACGGGTCGAGCGTCCGGTGGCCGGCGATCGCCGGCGGCAACATGTTGCAGGTCGGTTGCATGAAGCCGTCGTGGAGCTGGGCCAGAACGCGGGTGTCGAGCGCGTAGCTGAGCGCGCGACGAACGTCGCCGTCGCGGAACGGCGCACGGCTGGCGTTGATGGCGACATAGAGCGTGCTCAATGTCGGGTACTCGGCGTAGCGGGTCTTGTAGCTCGACCGGATGTCGGGCAGCATGCGCGCCGGCGACTCACCCTCGACGAGGTCCGCGCGCCCGTCGATGACGGCATCGACACGCGCCGCGCGGTCGGGGATCGTCCGGGTCACGATCTCCTGGGCGTTGCCGGCCGGAATGCCGGGCAGCCGCCAGTCGCGGCGGCGCTCGAGCACGACGTCTCCCCCGCGCCGCACCTGCGCGACGCGGTACGGACCGACACCGAGCGGCGGCCGCTCCGACAGGTCGCGCAGCGGCGTTCCGCGCGGCACCGGCGCAGCGGCGAGTGACGCCAGCGAGTAGCGGAACAGCCGATCGGGGTTCTCGAGCTCGATCCGCACCCGGCCCGTACGGTCGTTGACCGCGATGCCGCGAATGTCGGTCGAACCGCCCTCGTCGCGGGCATATGCGCGTGCGCCGACGACGTCGCCCCACAGCGCGAGGCCGCGCGGCGAGAGGCGCAGTGAACGGGCAACAGCGCGCTCGAAGTCGCTCGCGCGAACGACCATCGCGTTCGAGTAGCGCAAGCCGGGCCGTAGCCGGAAGCTGTAGCTGCGTCCGTCGTCGGACGTCTCGGGCATCTCCTCGGCGAGGCCCGGCACGAGATCGGTGCCGTCCTCGCCCTCGGTGCGCCGGTAGGTCAGCGGCGGCGTGTAAGCGAGCCAAGCCGCCCGACGGGCGGCTGGCGTCGTGACCAGTGCCGGATCGAGCGAGCCCGGCGCGTTCGCCTCGGCGACGACGATCGAGCCGCCCGCGCCAGCGTCGACACGGGGATCCGCGTCGTCACTACAACCCGCAGCAGCGAGCGCCAGCACCGCTACTGCAAGGGCACATCCAAACCGCGCGCTACTCATCCAGCTCTGCGCGCATCGTCGCCAACGAGCGGCGGATCAGACGCGACACATGCATCTGCGACAGGCCGACGCGCTCCGCGATCTGGGTCTGCGGCAGTCCTTCCTCGAAGCGCATGCGCAGGATCTCGCGCTCGCGGGCCGGCAACTGAGCGAGCGCTGGGCCAAGCGTCGCGCGATCCTCGCTGCGGTCGAACCCCGCGTCTTCGCCGCCGATCGTCTCCATCGGGTCGCTGTCGTCGTCGCTGCCCGCCGGACCGGCATCCAGCGACAGCGCGGTGTAGGCAGAGCCGACCTCGAGCGCCTCGAGCACCTCCTCGTTCGTCGTCCCGAGCGACGCGGCGATCTCGCCGACGCTCGGCGAGTGCCCGAGCCGCGCCGTCAAGTCGTCGATCGCGCCGGACATCTTCGCGTTCAGCTCCTGTAGCGAACGCGGCACGCGAATCGCCCAGCCCTTGTCGCGAAAATGGCGCTTGATCTCGCCGACGATGTTCGGCGTCGCATAGGTCGCCAGCGACACCTCACGCTCGATGTCGAAACGGTCGATCGCCTTGATCAGACCGATCGAGCCGACCTGTTCGATGTCCTCGAGCGGCTCGCCACGACCGGCGTAGCGACGGGCCAGCGAACGGACGAGGGGCAGGTGGCGGGCGATCAGCTGCTCGCGCGCCGAGGGGTCGCCATCGACGTGGTAGCGGCGCAGCAGTTCTCGATCCTCGCGTTGTCGCGCGGCGCGTCCGGCCTGGCTGTAGTCGCTCACGGGCGTGGCGTTCCCAGCTTCTCCAGCCTCACCACGATCTGGCCATCTGTCGCTGGCTCGACGCCGAAGGAGTCGACGACCGCCGACAGGATTCGCGCCAGCGACAACGCGCCGGCGTCGCCATTGGGCTCTTGGAGCGCCGCTGCCAGGCCGCTCTCGCGCAACGGGCCGATCCGCGCGCGGACCGCGCCGTCGCTGAGCTCGAACGAGAACTTGACGTGACCGTCGCTACCGGTCTCAGCGAGCAGCCGCTCGATCGCCAGTTGGAGGTCGTCCATCGCCTCGAAGCCGAAGTTCGCCTGCTCCGCGATGCCGCCGACGACCAGTCGGACGACGCTCTGGAAGGCGAGGTCGAGCGGCGCCTCGATCTCGACCCGGTCGAAGTTGCGGCCGGCGTCAACGCTCACGTGGAACCTCTGGCTCGGCGATCAGCGCCCAGCCGATCACGTGCTCGCCGCGCATCAGGCAGGCAACCTGGCCCGGCGCTGGTGCCGCGACCTCGCGCTCGAGCTCGATCGTCAGACCTTGGTGATCGCCAGGCTCGAGGTCGCTGCCGACCGTGCAGCCGAGCACTGCGCCCTGGTAGCGCAACCGTACGGCGTCGATCTGATCCGACGGGCGATGCAGCCGCCCCGGTCCTAGCGCGACAGTCGTCGTCGCGAGCTGCTCTCGCGGGCCGACGACGATCCGGTTGTGGCTCGCGTCCTTGGCAAGCACGTAGAGCGGCTGGTCGGCGGCGACCCGAATGCCGCGCCGTTGCCCGACGGTGAAGCGGTGGTGGCCATCGTGGTGTCCGAGGACGTGTCCCTCGCTGTCGACGATGTCCCCGGCCGCGTCCTGCATCTCGTCGCTGCCGTGACGCTCGACGAAAGCCTGCTGACCCGTACCGGCGAGGAAGCAGAGATCCTGGCTCTCCGGTTTGTCGGCGACCGACAAACCGGCGCGGCGCGCGAGATCGCGGACCTCGGGCTTGGCGTAGCCGCCGAGCGGAAAGCCGATCCGGCGCAGGGTGTCGGTGGTGACGCGGGCCAAGACGTAGCTCTGATCCTTGCGTGGATCGACCGCCGCGCGGATCACCGGGCCGTCGTCGTCCTGCTCGATCCGCGCGTAGTGGCCGGTTGTCAGCCTGGTCGCGCCAAGGCGATCGGCGAGCTCGACCATCGAGTCGAAGCGGACGAGCCCGTTGCAACGCACGCACGGATTGGGCGTGGCGCCACCCGCGTAGCCGGCGAGGAAGTCGTCGACGACGTCGCCGCGGAAGCGGTCGCGCAGGTCGAGCGTGAAGTGCGGAATCCCCATCCGCTGGGCGAGGCCGCGCGCGCCGCGCACCGCCTGCGGCGAGCAGCAGCTCTGCTCGCCGTCGCCGGCCGGGTCCGACCACAGCTCGAGCGTGACGGCAACGACCTCGTCGCCCGCATCGAGCGCGATCTGCGCGGCCGCCGCGCTATCGACTCCGCCGCTCATCGCCACCAGTGTGCGAGTCCGCGTCTCGGATGGAGCGATCTCAATATCGCCGCCGCGCGCGGCCGAGCCGAGTGCGCGATGCAACGCGTCGCAGGTCAACTCCGCGGCATGCATATGGCTCGGCGCCAGGCCACCCAGTTCCTTGGCGACGACCTCCGGCGAGACGAGCGCCGCGGTAAGCGCCGGCATCCCCTCCACGAGCTCGGCGGCGGCACTGCCCGCGGCCCGTACAGCGGCGCAACCAGATGCCTCGAAGCCCGTTTCGACGACCCGGTCGCCCTCGACTACGACCGAGATACGGACGAGGTCGCCGCAGGCGGCACCGCCAGCGGCGCCGGTATGCGGCGCATCGGCCAGCGCGCCACGCCCGTGAGGCTGGCCCAGGTGCTGCTCGATCAGCTCCGTACTGCGCATCGAGCCCACTCTACGAGATGCGGGCGCCCCAAAAGCGAAGGAGCGAGATTTAACCCCAGCTTGCCGCTGCCGGCGACCGGGTTGGGCCTGATTCTGGCACCGTGGGCGTCCTCCGGAACGTGACTTGCGGCAAAGCGCCTGTCACGCCCCGAGCCGGACACCCATCCCGTTGGTGTTGGCTCAACATGTGGGCCGGCTGGCGCACAAGCTAGGGCTGCTTCCGACACTACCACCACCACGCCAACCCTGTGGCAATTGGCTGAATACTCCTCAGCTGGCCGCTACACGCCAAGGACTGGCGGGGGGCCCGGGGGGCGTGAGCCCCCCGACGATATCCCTGGCTTCAGCTTCAAGCCGAGCTCGTCGAGCTGACGCTGATCGACCGGCGACGGCGCGCCGGTCAATGGGTCGGCGCCACTGGCGGTCTTCGGGAAGGCGATCACGTCGCGGATCGAGTCGCGGCCGGCGAGCAGGGCGACGATGCGGTCGATGCCGAAGGCGATGCCGCCGTGCGGCGGGGCCCCGTAGGTGAGTGCGTCGAGCAGGAAGCCGAAACGCTCCTGTGCCTCGTCGGCGTCGAGGCCGAGCGCTTCGAAGACGCGCGACTGAACCGTCGGAGTATTGATGCGGATCGAGCCACCACCGATCTCGGTGCCGTTCCAGACGAGGTCGTAGGCGCGGCTACGCCATCTGCCTGCGTCGCCGTCGAGGTCGCCGCTCGGGGCGGTGAACGGATGGTGCAGCGCGTCCCAGCGCGCCTCGTCCTCGTTCCAGCCGAACATCGGGAAGTCGACGACCCAGACGAGGTCGTGGCGGTCCTCGGGAACGCCGACGGCAAGCCGCAGCTCGCCCAGCACCCGTGCCGCGACGGCGGGATCGTCGGCGACGGCGAGGATCGCATCGCCCGGATTGGCGCCGGTACTGGCGATCAGCCCAGCGATCTCGGCCTCGGAGAGGAACTTCGCGACCGGCGAACGCCAGCTGCCGTCCTCCTCGACCATCCCCCAGACCAGCCCCTTGGCGCCGAGCGCCTGGGCCTGCTCGGTCAGCTCGTCGAAGCGGCGGCGCGGGAACTCGCCGCTGGCGCTGAAGCCGCGGATCGTCCCGCCCGACGACAGCGCGCCGCTGAAGACTTTGAACTCCGACGCGGCGAAGACGTCGCCGAGGTCGGCGATCTCGATCGGAATGCGCCGATCGGGGCGGTCGCTGCCGTAACGCAGCAACGCCTCGTCGTAAGGCAGCCGCTCGATCGGCGTCGCAACGTCGATCCCGCCGAGCTTCAACAGCTCCGGGATCAGCCCGTCGACGAGGGCGATCACGTCGTCCTCCTCGACGAACGAGAGCTCGATGTCGAGCTGGGTGAACTCTGGCTGGCGATCGGCGCGCGTGTCCTCGTCGCGGAAGCAGCGCGCGACTTGGTAGTAGCGCTCGAAGCCGGAGATCATCAGCAGTTGCTTGAACAGCTGCGGCGACTGCGGCAGTGCGAAGAACGAGCCCGGCTGGTTGCGGCTCGGCACGAGGTGGTCGCGTGCGCCCTCGGGAGTCGAGCGGGTCAGGATCGGCGTCTCGATGTCGAGGAAGCCGCGTGCGTCGAGGTAGCGACGGATCGCAGCCGTCACGTCATGGCGCAGCCGGATCGCCTCGGTCATCTGCTCGCGGCGCAGGTCGAGGTAGCGGTAGCGCAGGCGCAGCTCCTCGCCGACCTTGTCGTCCTCGTCGATCTGGAACGGCGGAGTCTCGGCGTCGGCGAGCAGCTCGAACGACGTGACCTCGAGCTCGACCGCACCGGTCGGTAGATCGGGATTGACGGTCCCCGCCTCGCGCTCGACGAGCTTGCCGGTCGCTGTGATGACGTCCTCGGAGCGCAGCCGGTGGGCGGCTTCGTGGGCCTCCGGCGCCGTGGTCGGATGGAAGACGAGCTGCAGCAGACCCTCGCGATCGCGCAGGTCGATGAAGATCAGCCCGCCGTGGTCGCGGCGGCGGTGGACCCAGCCGGCGACGCGCAGCTCCTGTCCCACCTGCTCGGGCCGCGTCAGCCCGCACCAGGCGTTCCGGTACGCGTTCTCAAAGGTCTCGGTGCTCATGCGTCGATTCCCACAGCGATCCGTACCGCCTCCTGGATGTTCGTCACCGGTCGCTGCTCTCCCGTTCCCATGTCTTTCCATTCGATCTCGTCGCCGACGATCGCGACTGCCTTCGCACCGAGACGGTCGGCGTGCTTGAACTGGCCCTTCAACGAGCGCCCCGCCTGCTCCAGCTCGGTACGGATTCCGGCCTCGCGCAGCGCGGTCGTCAACGCGAACGCCGCGCGCCGGTCGCCGCCGTCGGCGACCGCCACGAACACCGGCTGCGGAAAGCCGCCGAGATTGCCCTCCGAGGCAAGCAGGATCCGCTCGATCCCAGCCGCCCAGCCGACACCGGGCGTCGCTGGCCCGCCGAGCTGCTCGACGAGACCGTCATAACGGCCACCACCACCGACGCCGCTCTGCGCGCCGAGCTTCGAGCTCTCGAACTCGAACACGGTGCGTGTGTAGTAGTCGAGACCGCGTACCAGCGTCGGGTCGACGTCATAGGAGACGCCGGCGCCGTCGAGCAGGGCACGCACCTCGGCGAAGTGCTCGGCATCGTCGGGCGAGAGGTTGTCGACCAGCTGCGGCGCGCCCGCCATTGCCGCCTGAGTCCCGGGATGGTCGGCGTCGAAGGCACGCAGCGGGTTGGCGTCGATCCGGCCGCGAACGTCTTCGGAAAGCTCGCCCTCGTGCTCGCGCAGGTAGCCGCGCAACTTGTCGAGGTAGACGGCGCGCGCGTCGAGCGAGCCGAGGCTCGCGAGGCGCAGCCGAATCTCGTGGACCCCGGCCGCCTCGAGCAGCTCGGCGAGCAACAGGATCGACTCGGCGTCGAGCGAGGGATCGTCGGAGCCGAGCGCCTCGGTCCCGACCTGGGCGAACTGGCGGTAGCGGCCGGCCTGGGCGCGCTCGTGGCGGAAGAACGGACCCCAGTACCAGAGCTTCACCGGCTGCGGCTGCTTGTGCATGCCATGCTCGACGTAGGCGCGCGCGACACCCGCCGTCCCCTCCGGACGCAGCGTCAGCGAACGGCCGCCGCGGTCCTCGAAGGTGAACATCTCCTTGCGGACGATGTCGGTCGACTCCCCCACGCCACGCGCGAACAGGTCCGTGTCCTCGAACACCGGCGTCTCGAACGGCCGATAGCCGTAACGGCCGAGCACCGAGCCGGCGCGGCGGTAGAGCTCGCGCCTGCGCTGCGCGTCGTCGGGCAGCACGTCGAAGGTGCCCCGCGGGACCTGCAGCTTCTTGCCAGTCATCGTCAGCTGGCGAACGGGACGAGGAACGGATTGGACGTGCGCTCGGCGCCGATCGTCGTGATCCCCATATGGCCGGGATGAACGGTCGTCTCGTCGGGCAGCTTCGCGGCGAGCATCTCGAGCGTCTGCATCAGCACGCGCGGATCGCCGCCGGGCAGGTCGGTGCGGCCGACCGAGCCCTGGAACAGAACGTCGCCGGAGAAGATCGCCGCCTCGTCGGGAACGTGAAAGGTGACGTGTCCTGGGCTGTGCCCTGGTGTGAACAGAACGTCGATCGCGAAGCCGGCCAGCTCCAGCTTCTCGCCGCCGGTCAACGTGTGCTCGGCGTCCCAGCTCTCGAACGGGCCGAACTCCGGCCACGGAACGTAGGCGTTGATGTCCGCGAGCACCGGCTTCTCGATCTCCGGCACCCAGACCTCTGCCCCGGTCGCCTTGGCGATCGGCGCGACCGCGCCGACGTGGTCGAAGTGCGTGTGCGTCAGCAGGATCCCGTCGAGCGTGACGCCGAGCTCGTCGATCGCGCCCAGCAAGCGGTCGGCCTCGTCGCCCGGGTCGACGATCAGCGCGCGGTCCGAGCCGTCGCGGCGAAACAGGAAGCAGTTCTCCTGGATCGGCCCGACGCTGAACATGCGCACCTCCATGTCAGCGCCTACTTCTTCCGTGCTTTTCGATCGACCGCCTGGGCCTGCTTGCGCTTGTTGCGGAAGCGGTAGATCGCCGAATCGGTCGCATAGCCGAGCGGGACGTAGACGGCGAACATGATCACGCCGAGCAGCAGGCCCGAGGCGATCGGGCGTCCGAACAGCGCCACGACCAGGACGGCGAACACGAGCGCCGCGATGCCCGCGCGGTTGATCGTGCTCTTCCACTCCGGCGGCTTGTCGAGCTTCTCGGCGCGCCGCTGGCGGGCGATCTGCTTCGCGTCCTGACGGGTCTGCGGCTTGCCGGTCCGGCCCGCCCGATCGATTGTCCCGGCGGCCGTCCCGCGGTGCTTGCTACGCCGCTTCTTCTTCGTCTGAGCCATCTCAAGCAGCGTATCCGAGCGTAAGCCGAGCGGCTTATCGACTGCGGCGTCGCTCAGGCGATCGCGGCGAGCGCGTTCTCAAGCAGATGGCGCTCCGGCGTAAAGCCACGCAAGGGAACGTCGCGTGGAAAGCCTTCGAATGCCGCCGCTGGAGCCAACCCCACGAGCTCTGCCTCGCCGACCGGCGCCTCGGCGGCAACCGCCGCAACGATCTTGCGCAGCGGCGTCGACAGGTGGTCGTGGACGTTGGTCGACACTTGCGCACAGCCCCGGTGCTCCAGCCAGAGGCCGATCGCGCGGACCCCGGCCAGACCGCCGTTGGACTCGCGGATCGTCGCCGCGATCCGCCGTGCTGCGTCGAGGTCGGGTGTCGCCAGGTCGACGTTGAAGGCGACCAGCGGTGGGCGCGCCGTGGCCAGCACCACGCCGGCGGTCGGATGGGCCCGTGCCGGGCCAAAGTCGGGCACGACCTCGCCTGCGTCGATCCGCCGGGCCAGAGCCTCGGCACCGCCCTCGCGCAACGCCGCCCGCTCACGGTGGTCGGGGTTGGTGGCCAGCTCGCCGTAGAGCACGACCGGCAGCTCGAGCTCCTCACCGATCCGCGCCGCAGCGGTCAGGACCTCGGCACAGGCCGCACCGCGTTGCGCTTCAGAGCGGTAGACGACTGGCATCACGTCGAGCGCCCCGACATACGGATGGACGCCGCCGTGGAGCGTGATGTCCACGCTCTCGATGACCGCCCGCGCGCCGAACACCAGACCATCTGCAAGTTCGCCCTGTCGAGCCGCGAGCGTGAAGACCGACCGGTTGTGGTCGGTGTCGGCGTGAATGTCGAGGAAGCGTGCCGGCGCGAACGCGCGCTCGATCTCCTCCAGCAACGGGCGGTGGCGCCCATCGCTGACATTCGGCACCGCCATCAACAGCTCGGGGGCCACGATTTCGCTCACGCTCCCCATCATCCCTAGAATCGAGCGCTCATGGCTGGGTAGCTCAGCTGGTTAGAGCGCACGACTCATAATCGTGAGGTCGGCGGTTCGAGTCCGCCCCCAGCTACTCGAGAACTACTTCTCGAGCTTCTCGGGACAGAGCGCGCTGATGTCGAACGCGCGGGCTCGTGGCGCGGCGTCGCCGTCCTTGGCGTCCATTCCGAAGATGTAGACGGTGGCACGCCGCTCCTCACGACGATCGACTTCGATCGAGACCATGGTGGGCTCGGCGCCATGCGGCGTAGCGGTCAGCGCACATCCCTCCAGAGCGCGCTCGAAGGTGATCTCGTAGGCGCCCGTCTCGGGGCTGACGACGCCCTCGACGCGGTGGCCCGAATGCATGCCTCCCTCGGCGTCGATGCTCGCCCACATCTGATTTCCAGCGCCGTGCGATCCCGGCTCGCCTTGCGGACCTTGGTCGCCCTGGGGTCCGGTCTCTCCGCGCGGCCCCTGGTTACCCTGCGGCCCCCTGTCGCCTTGCGCACCCGGCGTTCCGGCTAGACCCCGTGGACCATCTACTCCTGTCGCGCCTCGCGGTCCTTCAGCGCCCGCGGCACCTGGCTGGCCATTCTCGCCGTCCTTGCCGGCAGGGCCCTGCGGTCCTCGCACACCGTCAGCTCCTTGGGGACCGGTCGGCCCGGTGAGTCCCGAAGCGCCACGCGGACCCGCCGTGCGCTCGGAGACGATCTGGCGCAGCTTTACGTCGAGGCGATCGACCGCCGCGGAGTTGTCCTTCGAAATTCTCAGAGCTTTCATCGCCAGCGCCCGGATCTCACCGAGCGACGGCGCCCCTGTCGCGGGGGCAGCCGTGACCGCAAGGACAAGCGCTAGGACAGCGAGAACCAGGATTCGCTTGGGCATGTCACCGTCGTCGGCAGACAGCCTTTTGGCCTAAAGATGCGCAGCATCGCTTGCGCGCGACCATCCGCAGGACCACTCCCGCCGGGCGCCGGGCGCCCGGCGGGTGCGGATACGGCTAGTTGAACGCGTACTCCTCGTAGTCGGCGACGTTCTCCTTCGTCACCGTCGCGGCGGGCACGATCACCTGCCGTGGGACCTCGGGCGGAACGAGCTCCTCGAAGCCCTCGCCGAGCGCGATCAGGCGCGCCATGTTGACGGCCGAGGCCGCCATGCTCGGGTTGTAGAGGAAGGTCGCGCGGTAGAGGCCGCCCTCCTCGATCTGCGCCATCGCGTCCTGCGAGCCGCCGACGCCGGTCAGGAACATCTCGTCGTCGCGACCGGAGTTGCGGATCGCCTGGACGACGCCCTGAGCCATGTCGTCGTCGTGGGTGTAGACGGCGTCGATCTGGTCCTGAGCCTGGAGGATGTTCTCCATCACCTTCAGACCGGTATCGGGATTGAAGTCACCCGGCTGCTTGGCAACTACCTCGACACCACCGTCCGGGCACGCCTTCTTCAGCTGCTCGGAGAAGCCCTTGCTGCGCTCCTCGGTGACCGAGATGCCGGCCAGGCCTTGGATCTCGACGACGTTGCCGTCGCACTTCAGCTGATCCGCGATGTAGTTGGCCGCGGAGACGCCGATCTGGTAGTTGTCGCCGAGGATCGTCGCCGTCGCCGCATCGGGCGACGAGAACGTCCGGTCGACGTTGATCACCGGGATGCCGGCCGCCTCGGCCTTCTGGGCGACTGGCGTCAGCGCCTCGCCGTCCTGTGGCAGCACGACCAGCGCATCGGGCTTCTCGGAGATCACCTGCTCGATCTGCTGAGCCTGCGAATCGGCGTCCGCGGCCTCGAGCAGCCGGAAGTCGACGTCGTCGTACTGGTCCGCCGCCTCCTTGGCGTTCTTCGAGATCGCGCCGAGCCAGCCGTGGTCGGTCGGCGGCACGCTGGCGACGATCGTCACCGGGCCGTCGTTCGAGCCACCCTGGCCCGAGCTCTCGGTCGTCGCGCCTCCACCGTTGTTGGCACTGTCGTCGTTGTCGTCGTCGCCCCCGCACGCCGTGCCACCAAGAGCCAGCAGCGCGGCGGCCATGACCACCGTCAATAGTCGCTTGAGCGACATGGGTCCACCCCTCTTCCGTTGTTGGGAATCACAGCCGTGCCTCCGGCCGCTGCAACAGGACCGCCCCGAGGACGATCGCCCCCTTGACCACTTGCTGGACCTCCGTCGAGAGGTCGAGCTGGGTCATCAAGCTGAAGATCAGTGCGAAGGTCAGGACGCCGAGGAACGTGCCGCCGATCCGCGCCTTGCCGCCCGCCAAGCTGGTACCGCCGATAACGACCGCGCCGATCGCGTCGAGCTCGTAGAGGTTGCCGCTGACCGGCGAGGCGCTGCCGAGGCGCGCACAGAGCAGCACCGCGGCGATGCCGACGAGGAACCCCGACAGGACGTAGACGCTCATGATCGTGCGCCGCACCGGCACGCCGGCGATCCGTGCCGCCTCGCGGTTGCCGCCGACGGCGACGACATAGCGGCCGTAGCGCGTTCGGTTGAGCACGACCCAGCCGGCGATCGTTATCCCGAGGAACACATAGACCGAGATCGGGATCCCGAGGATCCGCCCGGTCCCGAACCAGAGCAGCGAGAACGCGGCGGGGTCGCCGAAGGAGCCTCCGTTGAGGTCGAGCAGGCCGACGGGCAGCTTGTCGTTGAGCAGTAACGCGATCCCGCGTGCGATCGAGAACATCGCGAGCGTCGCGATGAACGGGACCACGCGCCCGTAGGCGATCGAGATCGCGTTGACCGACCCGAGCGCCGTCGCGAAGAAGACCGCGCCGAGGATGAAGACGAGCGTCGAGCCCTGTGGGTCGACGAGCACTCCGCCGAACATGCCGGCGGCGGCCAGCATCGAGCCGACCGACAGGTCGATCCCGGCGGTCGCGATCACGAACGTCATCCCGACGGCGATCACGCCGACGACGCTCGCCTGGGTGAGCATGTTGCGGACGTTGTCGACGGTCGGGAAGCTGTCTGGGCGCAGGATCGCGCCGATCACGAAAAGCAGGATCACGGCGATCAGCAGCGCGTACTCCTGGATCCTGAAGGCACCCAGCCGGCGCTCGGTCAGCGGCTCCTCGACCGCCGCCGCGCCACCTTCGGGTGGGGACTCGATCGTCATCGGACCTCCTCGATCAAGTCGGCGGACTCGGTCGGCGCGACCGCGTGGTGGAGCAGCTCGTGCTCGCTCGCCGTCGCGCCGTCGACCTCGTAGACGAGCTCGCCCTCGCGCATCACGAGGATGCGACTGCAGATCCCGACCAGCTCGCCGAGCTCCGACGAAACGACGAGCACCGCGACGCCATTGCGCGCGAGATCGGTGATCACGCGGTAGAGCTGCGCCTTGGTCGCGACGTCGACGCCGCGCGTCGGCTCGTCGAGCAGCAGCACGCGGCAGTGGTGAAGCAGCCAGCGCGCGAGCACGACCTTCTGCTGGTTGCCGCCAGACAGCTCGCGGACGATCCGCTCGCCGTCGTCGGGCACCGTCTTGAGCGCGCGCAGCTGCTCGCGGGCGGCGGCGCGCTCAGCGCCGATATCGAGCAGCCCGCGGCCGAAGCGCGGCAGGTCGGGCAGGCTGACGTTCTTGGTCAGGCTCCAGTCGAGCAGCAGCCCCTGCGACTTGCGGTCCTCCGGGGCGAAGCCGAGCCCGGCGGCGATCGCCGCCCGCGGCTTGCCGGGCGCCAGCCGCTCGCCGTAGACCAAGGCCTCGCCCGCGTCGGGCCGCTCGAGCCCGTAGATCAGGTGCAGCAGCTCGCTGCGCCCGGAGCCGACCAGACCGCCAAGCCCGACGACCTCGCCGGCGTGGACCTCGAAGCTGGCTTCGCGGACCTCCGGCAGCCGTCGCAGGCCGCGCACCGACAGCGCTACCTCGCCGTCGCTGCGCGGCCGGTCGGGGTAGAGCCGCTCGACGACGTCGCCGACCATCAGCTCGACGAGCCGCTCGGTCGGCGTCGACGCGGCGATCCCCGTCGCGACCGTGCGGCCGTCGCTGAGCACCGTGACGCGATCGCCGATCCGGCGGATCTCCTCGAGCCGATGGCTGATGTAGACGACCGCGACGCCATCGGCAGTCAGCCGCCGCACCACGTCGAACAGCGTCTCGACCTCGCCCTCGTCGAGGATCGCCGACGGCTCGTCCATGATCAACATCCGCACGTCGTGCGAGAGCGCGCGGGCGATCGACACGACCTGCTGGGCCGCCGTCCGCAGCGCGCCGATCTTGTCGCGCGGCGAGATCCCCTCGTGGCCGAGCCGCGCGAGCAGAGCCGCAGCGTCGTGGCGCATCTGGTGCAAGTTCAGGAACGGCCCGCGACGCGGCTCGTGGGCTAGGTAGATGCTCTCGGCGACGGTCAGGTCCTCGACGAGGTCGAGCTCCTGGTAGATCGTTGCGACGCCGCGCCCCAGCGACGCTGCCGGATCGCCGGCCGGCAACGGCTCGCCGTCGAGCAGGATCTCGCCGGCGGTCGGCTCGACGACGCCGGAGACGCACTTGATCAGCGTCGACTTGCCGGCGCCGTTGGGTCCCAGCAGGCAGTGGACCTCGCCGGCGCGAACGTCGAAGTCGACCCCCTTGAGCGCGCGCACGCCGGGGTACTCCTTGGTCAGACCGCGGACCTCGAGCACGGTGGCGGTAGCCGCCATCAGCCGACCACCAGCGGTCGCAGGTTGCGCTGGGCGATCTCGAGCCCCTGCTCGACCTTCTCGGGACTTCCGCCCCAGACGGGGTCCTCATGCTCGACCGAGAGGACGCCGTCGAAGCCGCCCTCGTAGAGCGTGTCGACGTAGCGCGCGAAGTCGACCTCGCCGAGCCCGGGGATCCGGTAGCGCCACCAGCCCATGTCCCAGGGGTCCTCGGCGCGCGTCGCGGTGCGACCGAAGAAGCCGTAACGGTTGCGCTCGGCCGGGAAGGTCTCGGCGTCCTTGGCGTGCGCGTGTGCGACCCGGTCGACGTAGGGCTTCAGCGCCTCGACCGGGTCGATTCCGAGCCACAGGAGGTGCGACGGATCGAAGTTGAGATGGAGTCCGAGCCCGAACATCCACTCCCAGAGCTCGGGCGAGTAGGCGAGGTTGCCGGGGTAGCCGTCCGGGTGCCAGCCCTCCATCACGCAGTTCTCGATCATCAGCTTGACGTCGCGCTCGCCGGCGTAGTCGACGAGCGGCGGCAGCACGCGCTCGGCCTCGCGCAGATTGTCGGCGACGCTGAGCCCCGGGTCGCGGCCGACGAAGGTCCCGACGGGGACGCCACCGAGCGCCGCCGCGGCGTCGATGCAGGCGCGCACGTGGGCGTGGTTGGCCGCCCGCGCGTCGGGGTCCGGGTCGAGGTTGTTGTCGTAGTAGGCGAGCGCCGAGAGCACCAGGCCGTGGCCGTCCAGCGCCGTGCGGACCCGCTCGGCCTCTGCGTCTCCGAAGGCGTCGGCGGCGACGTGCGACGCCGTGAACGGCCGGTCGCCGATCGTCGGCCAGGCCGCCAGCTCGAGCGCCTCGTAGCCATTGGCGCCGGCCCAGGCGGCGATCTCCTCGAGCGACCGCTCGGGCATGCAGGCGGTGAGGAGGCCGAGCTTCACGGTCGCACCTCCACGAGGTGTCCGGCGACGTCCGTCCACGCGCCGCCCTCCGCTGCCGACGCCAGCACCGCCGCGGTGATCTGGACGGCGCGGCGGCCGTCGGCGAAGGTCGGCATCCCGTCGGCGACGCCGTCACCGCGAATCGCTGCGTAGACGTCGGCGACGAAGGCGTCGAAGCAGTCGGCGTAACCCTGCGGATGGCCCGCGGGAAGCGTGGCCAGCCTGGCGGCGTCAGGCGTCAAGACGTCGCGGTCGCGGTAGGTCAGCGCCGCGCCGTCGCGGTGTCCGCGCCAGAGCAGCTCGGGGCTCTCCTGGTCGAAGGCGAGCGACTCGTCGGCGGCGTCGAACTCGATCCAGAGGCGGTTCTTGCGGCCCGGCGAGACCTGACTGACGACGACCGACCCGAGCGCGCCGAGGTCGGTCTCGAACTGGACGATCGCGACGTCCTCGGTGTCGACCGCGCGGGCGGGGCCGCCGCCGTCGCCACGCTCGAACGCCGCCCTCCCGTCCGCCTGTGCCCGCTGGCCGATCACCGTCGAGGTGCGTGCGGAGAGGCGCGCGATCCGGTGGCCGGAAGCGAACTCCGCCAGGTCGCACCAGTGCGAGCCGATGTCCGCGAAGGCGCGCGAAGCGCCGCCGAGCTCACGATCGACGCGCCAGTTGTCGTCGCCGGCCCGCGACAGCCAGTCCTGCAGGTAGGTGCCGTGCAGCAGGCGCAGCGCCCCGCCGTGGCCGCTGGCCAGCCGCGCGCGCAGCTCGCGGACCATCGGGTAGTAGCGGTAGACGAACGGCACGGCTCCTTGTAGATCGAGGCGCGTGGCCAACTCGACGAGCTCAGCCGCTCCGTCGTTGTCGAGCGCGAGCGGCTTCTCGCATATCACGTGCTTGCCGGCTCTCAACGCCGCCCGGGCAAGCGGCACGTGCAGGTGGTTCGGCGTGCAGATGTGGACGACGTCGACGTCGTCGGCCTCGACGAGCGCCTCGGCGCTGTCGAAGCCTCGCTCGGCGTGGAGCCGGGTAGCAGCGGCTGCCGCGCTGTCCGGCGTCGAGGCCGCCACTCCCACGAGCCGCCCACCGGCCAGCCGGACCGACCGCGAGTGCACGGCTCCGATGAAGCCTGTTCCGACGATTCCGGCCCTCAGCTGGGCGCTTGCACCCATGTCTCGCACGTTCCCACCACTTTTACCCAATGTCAAGCAAAAGATGCTTGAACGACGTGCTTTACTCTCTGGCCGTGGCCGCGAACGCCGACGACCGCGAGGCTCCACCCCGCCCCCCGGCGGGAGAGGCAGCGACGGCTGGCACAGTGCTGCGCGTCATCCGGGACGCCGGAGCGCTGACTCGTGCCGAGATCGCCCGCCAGACCGGGCTCGCCCGCTCGACGGTCGCCCAGCGTGTCGACACGCTGC
>JBIOUS010000025.1:0-33959 GCA_044867325.1 Thermoleophilaceae bacterium
GCGGTCCGGTGGCGGATCGCGACGCGCGGCAGCCCGACCGCGGGCACGGACGGGCGCGCCGACGGACGCGAGACGGTGAGCTCGTGGGCGGGGGGCATCGGGACCCTGGCCGATTGTGGCGGACCCCATGTTGCCCGCCGTTAAGGCCCGGCAAGCAGATGTTGGGCCGCGATTGCCGCGATCACCCGCGGGTCAGCGTGGCGACCGCGAGCGCCGCGACCCCTTCGCCGCGGCCGACGAACCCCATGCCCTCGCCGGTCGTCGCCTTCACGTTCACCCGCTCCGGCGCGACGCCGAGCGCCGCCGCGAGGGCGGCCCGCACGGCATCACGGTGGGGTCCGAGCCGCGGCCGCTCCATGACGACGGTCGTGTCGACGTGCGCGACCGCGAAGCCGCGCTCGCCGACCTGCGCGACGACGGTGCGCAGGAGGCCGAGCGAGTCCGCGTCACGCCAGCGGTCGTCGTCGGGCGGGAAGTGCGTGCCGAGGTCGCCCAGCCCGGCCGCGCCGAGCAGCGCGTCGATCACGGCGTGGGTCAGGGCATCGGCGTCGGAGTGACCGTCGAGTCCGCGCTCCGCGCCCTCGATCTCGACCCCGCCGAGGATCAGCTTCCGCCCGTCGGCGAGCCGGTGCGAGTCGTAGCCGATCCCGCTGCGCACGCTCATCCGATCGGCTCCAGCCGCCGCTCGCGACCTTCGAAGACGGCGATCTCCGTCACACCGGCGTTCGCCAGCCACTCGACGGTCCGCTCGTACTCGAAGCCGAGCTGCTCCGGGATGTGGGCATCGCTCGACAGCGCGACCGGCCGGCCGGCGTCGAGGCACATCTCCAGGAAGGGCAGCGACGGGTAGATCTCACCGACCGGCTTGCGCAGCCCAGCCGTCGACACCTCGATCGCCACGTCCGATTCCGCGATCCCCTCCATCGCCAGATCGTAGAAGCGGCGCAGGTCGCCGTCCGGAGCAGGCGCGCCCTTGCCCCAGACCTTCACGAGATCAGGGTGGGCGAGGATGTCGAACATCCCGGTACGCGCGGCCTCGCCGAGCGTCTCGAAGTAACGCGCCCAAACCTTCTCGGGATCGGCGGAGCGCCAGATATCCCATTCGCCGCGCATGTCGACGGCAACGTCGCGCAAGAAGTGGACCGATCCGACGACGTAGTCCCAGTCGCGCGTATCGAGCAGGGTCGCCATCCGGTCCTCGCGGCCAGCGACGAAGTCCGCCTCGATGCCGACCCGCAGACCCTCGCCACGGACGAACTCGCAGTAGGCGTCGAGATCGTCGACGGCATTCTCAGCCCAGAACGGGTGATCCCAGACCTCGAGCGACTGGGCGAAGCGGTAGACGTGCTCGGAGACACCGAGCTCGGCGATCCCACGCTCGGCCGCGGTTGTCCGGTAGCGATCCGCGTTGGCGGCGGTGAAGTAGTCGGCCGCTGCGGTGCCCTCTTCGTCGGGCCGCAGATGGACGTGGTAGTCGGTCAGCACGGCCCGGCAGACTACGCGTCGGCGCGGGCGGCTCGCCGGCTCAGCGAGAGCTCGGCCAACTGTAGGTCGAGCGGAGTAGTGACCTTCAGGTTCTCGCGCGGCGCCTCGACGATCGCCACCGTGCCGCCGGCTGCCTCGACAAGTCCCGCGTCGTCGGTCGCCGCCGCCAGCGTCGCACTGTCGGCGGCGAGCGCCTCGCGCAGCGGCTCGGCCCAGAAGACCTGCGGCGTCTGGATCGCCCACAGCGCCCCGCGGTCGAGCGTCCGCAGCACACGGCCCGATCCGTCGGCCTCCTTGATCGTGTCGGTCACCGGCGTCGCGGCAACCGACCCTGTGACCCCCGGGGCGTGGATCGCGGCGACGCAGCGCTCGACGAGCTCAGCCGTCAACAAAGGCCGCGCGGCGTCATGGACGACGGCGATCTCCGCTTCCGGTGCGGTCGCGAGCGCATTGCGCACCGACTCCGAGCGCGACGCCCCGCCGACCACCCGCTCGTGACCCTCGGCCCCCTGCTCGTAGCCCTCCGGCACCGCCACCACGACCCGGTCACAGACCGTGGCCAGGATGTCGATGCTCCAATCGACCAACGGCCGCCCGGCGCAGTCGACGAACGCCTTCGGGCCATCGGCCCCGAGACGCTCGCCGCTGCCGCCAGCGGCAACGATGGCTACGCGGATGCGGCGGCCCCCATGCGGTCCGAGTGCGCGTCCTCGATCAGCGAGTCGAGGTGCTCCTCGGCCTCGTCCTCCTCCATCTCGAGCGCGTACATCAGCTCGGAGGCGAGGATCTTCTTGGCCCGCGTGTACATCTGCTTCTCGCCCGTCGAGAGGCCCTTCTCGGACTCCCGGATGGCGAGGTTGCGAACGACCTCGGCCAGCTCGTATACGTCGCCGGTCTTGATCTTCTCGCGGTTGTGCTTGAAGCGACGGTTCCAGTTCTTCGGCATCTCGCTGACGTCGTCGCGCAGCACGGAGAGGACCTTGGCGACGGCCTCCTCGCCGATGACGCGGCGCAGCCCGGCCTTGCCCGCGTTCTCACACGGGACCATCACCGTCATGTCGTTGTGGAGGATCTTGATCGTCAGGTACTCGCGCTCCTCGCCGAGAACCGTCTTCTGCTCCTTCTTGAGGACCTTGCCGGCCCCGTGATGGGGGTACACCACGTTGTCCCCGATCTCGTACTCGATATGGGGCATCTCGCGGGTGATCTCGAGGTCCACGATCTCTTGCTCAATCGTCTCGGAAATGACGGGCCTCCTAATCGAAAACGAGCCCGGCGCAATGCCGCCAGGGCTCCTGTGGTCACGTTTGTAAGTAGCGGTCCACGAGGTTGATCTCCTGTAGGCGACGCAGACCCTCGCGGATGTCCTTTGCCCTCACGTCGCCCACCCCCTCGACCGACTCGAGGTCGCCGTCGCCGGCGGCCAGGATCTCGTCCAGGCCGCCGAACTCGCGCACGATCCCCTGGACGACCAGCTTCGGCAGCCGTGGAATCCGGCCGAGCACGCGGTGACCGCGTGGCGAGACCGGATGGTCGAGCGTGTTCAACTTGCGGTCGTAGCCGAGCAGCTCGGCCAGCATCCCGAAGTCGAGTAGGTCCTGGTGCAGCATCCGGGCGAGCTGGTCGAGCACGCCGGCGAAGTTCTCGTCGCCCGGCTCGGCGATGTAGTCGTGGACGAGCGCCGACTTCTCCGACGCCACGCCGACCATCGTCTCCTCGAGCTGCATCTCGATCAGCCGTCCCTCAGCGCCCAGCTCGACGATGTAGCGCTCGATCTCGACCGCCATACGCGTCACCAGCTCGGCGCGCTGGAGCACCGTCAGGACGTCGTGCAGGGTGACGCCGCCCTCGAACTCGAGCGCGGTCAGCCTGGTCGACACCTGGTCGAGGCGCGAGCGGTACTTGTCGAGCGTCGCCAAAGCCTGATTCGCCTTGGCGAGCACGACCGGAATGTCCTCGAGGATGTACTTCGCGCCATCGAGATAGAGCGACACGACGCTGCGCGCCTGCGAGATCGCGATCACCAGCGCGTCGGTCTGCTTCGAGACACGCTCGGCGGTGCGGTGACGAGTGCCCGTCTCCAGCGACAGAATCGTCGGATCCGGCATCAGCTGGACGTTGGCCCAATGGATCTTGGTTCCCGACGACGAGAGGATGATCGCGCCATCCATCTTGGCCAGCTGGAACAACAACGCCGGCGTGTAGTCGACCTCGAGCTTCAGACCGCCCGAATAGAGGAACGCCAGCTCGTCGCTGTCGCCAATGCAGATAAGAGCGCCGGTACGCGCCTGGACAATGCTGTCGATGCCCTCGCGCACCGCCGTTCCGGGCGCGATCATCTCCAATGCCCGTACGAGCCGAGGTTCCTGCCTAGCCTCTAGCTCTGAAACGTCATCTCCGGCGTACGGCATTGGGCCAATTCTACGCGATAGCGGGAAAAAAGGCTTTGCAGTGCCTTTTTTGGCAAGAATCCGGTCAGGCAGCGCGTTGTTGACCGACTGATCGGTCGAAACCGGCCCGTAACGCTGCTCTGAGGTCAGGCAGCGAGGAGCCCGGATGGAGGACATCCGCAAGCCCGAATTTGGACGCTTCGGCTAGGCGGCGGTCGGGGTGTGCGACGTGGCGGAGCTCGCCGGTGAGGCCGATCTCGCCGAAGACGGCGAGGGGACGGTCGTCAGTGGCGAGTGGAGTGCCCTTGGAGGCTGAGGCGATGGCGAGGGCGATGGCTAGGTCGGCGCCGGGCTCGTCGATCCGAACGCCGCCGGCGACTGAGACGAAGACGTCGGCGCTGCCGATCGCAATGCCACCGTGGCGGGCCAAGACCGCCAGGACGAGCGCGAGACGGTTGCGGTCGATGCCGTTGGCCATCCGGCGTGGCGGTACGAGCTCGGTTGGGGCGACTAACGCCTGGACCTCGACCAACAGCGGACGTGAGCCCTCCATCGAGCAGAGGATCACCGAGCCGGGGGCGCGCGGCGTGGCCTCGGCGACGAAGCGGGCGGAGGCGTCCTCGACCTCGACGAGGCCCTCGTCGCGCATCTCGAAGACTCCAGCCTCGTTGGTCGAGCCGAAGCGGTTCTTGAGCGCTCTGAGCGTGCGGTAGGTCCGCTCGCGCTCGCCCTCGAAGGAGAGCACGCAGTCGACGAGGTGCTCGAGCACGCGCGGTCCGGCGAGTGCGCCTTCCTTGGTCACGTGGCCGACGAGCACGATCGCGACGCCGCAGGTCTTGGCGACGCGCATCAGGCGACCGGCGACCTCGCGGACTTGGCCTACTGACCCCGGCGCGCCGGTCAGCCCAGCGGCGTGCAACACCTGGACGGAATCCACGACGCAGACGTCCGGCCGCTCAGCCTCGATCGTCGCGACGACGGCGTCGAGGTCGGTCTCGGCGACGATCGGCACCGTCAGCGCGTTCGGACCAAGCCGTTCAGCACGCAGCCGCACCTGGGCCGCCGACTCCTCGCCGGAGACGTAGAGCGTTCCCTGGCCGGCAGCGGCGAGGTTGCCAAGCGCAGAGGTGACGATCGTCGACTTGCCGATCCCGGGCGAGCCGCCGAGCAAGACCAGCGAGCCGGGCACGAGACCGCCGCCGAGGACACGGTCGAGCTCACCGATCCCGGTCCGCAGGCGCGCGACCCGCGGCGCCTCGACCTGACTGAGCGGAACGGGCGTCAGGGCACGGCCACGAGCGCTACCAGCGCCACGCCGCCCCGCCGCTGCCTGAGCCACGGGCTTGGCCTCCTCGACGAGCGTCCCCCACTCCTCGCAGCCCGGACAGCGGCCGTGCCACTTGGCCGACTCGTATCCGCACGCCGAGCAGACGTGGTGTGTCGTGGCACGCGCCATCTCCCCAACCTAGGGTCGGGAGAGGACGGAGCGACCCCCTGCTCTCAGCTAGTCGTCAGAGTCGGTGTCGCCCTCTGGGGGCGCGTCCGGTACGTCCGGCAGGACCTCGGGCTCGTCGAGCAGCTGCTCGCCGCCGTCCGAAGAGTCGCCCTCGAGCTCCGGCGCATCGTCACCGTCGCCGCCCTTGGCGCCGACACCGACCGCCTCACGCTTGCGCGCGGGCTTGACGATCGAGATCGTCACGTCGCGGTCGTCGCCGTCGGGCGCCTTCTCGACCTCGACGGTCGAGCCCGGATCGAGGTTCTGCGCAAGCACCTCGTCGGCGAGCGGATCCTCGATGTAGCGCTGGATCGCACGGCGCAGCGGACGGGCGCCCATCGACGGGTCCCAGCCCTTCTCGACCAGCAGGTCGGCCGCATCGTCGGAGAGGTTGAGCGACAGCTCGCGCTCGGCCAGCGACTCGCGGATCCGCTTCAGCAGCAGCTCGACGATCTCGCGGATCTCGTCCTTGGCCAGCTTGTGGAAGACGATCACCTCGTCGATGCGGTTGAGGAACTCAGGCCGGAAGACCTTCTTGAGCTCGCTCATGATCCGCGTCTTCATCTGGTCGTAGGTGACCCCGGTGTCCTCGTCGCCGATCGTGAAGCCGATCTCCGTGTTCTTGGCGATCTGCGCCGCACCGACGTTCGAGGTCATGATCACGATCGCGTTGCGGAAGTCGACGGTGCGGCCCTGGCTGTCTGTCAGCCGGCCGTCCTCGAGGATCTGCAGCAGGATGTTGAACACGTCCGGGTGCGCCTTCTCGATCTCGTCGAGCAGCAGCACGCTGTACGGCTTGCGCCGCACCGCCTCGGTGAGCTGTCCGCCCTCGTCGTAGCCGATGTAGCCGGGCGGCGAGCCGACCAGCCGCGACACGGAGTGCTTCTCCATGTACTCGGACATGTCGATCCGGACCATCGCGTCCTCGTCGCCGAACAGGAACTCGGCGAGCGTCCGCCCGAGCTCCGTCTTGCCGACGCCAGACGGGCCGAGGAAGATGAACGAGCCGGTGGGCCGCTTCGGGTCCTTGAGCCCGGCGCGCGAGCGACGGATCGCCTTCGAGACGGCCTCGACCGCCGCGTGCTGGCCGATCACGCGCTTGTGGAGCTCGTCCTCCATCCGCATCAGCTTCTGGGTCTCGGCCTCGGTCAGCTTGAAGACCGGGATGCCAGTCCACATCGAGACGATGTCGGCGATCTCCTCCTCGCCGATCTCCGGCCGCTCGCCGGACTCGCCCGAGCGCCACTGCTCCTCGAGGTCGCGCTTCTTGTTCGTCAGCTGACGCTCCTGATCGCGCAGGTTCGCCGCCTTCTCGAACTCCTGCGCCTCGATCGCGGCCTCCTTGTCGCGCCGCGTCGTCTCGATCTCTTCCTCGAGCTCGCGGTAGACCGGCGGCGAGGTCATCGACTTGATTCGGGCGCGCGAAGCGGCCTCGTCGATCAGATCGATCGCCTTGTCCGGCAGGAAGCGGTCTGAGATGTAACGGTCGGCCAGCTCGGCGGCTGCCTCGAGCGACTCGTCGGTGATCCCGACGCGGTGGTGCTGCTCGTAGCGGTCGCGCAGGCCCTTGAGGATCTGAACTGTCTCCTCGGTCGACGGCTGCTCGACGCGAATCTGCTGGAAGCGGCGCTCCAGAGCGGAGTCGCGCTCGAGGTACTTGCGGTACTCGTCGAGCGTCGTCGCGCCGATCGTCTGCAGCTCACCGCGCGCTAGCGCCGGCTTGAGGATCGAGGCGGCGTCGATCGCACCCTCGGCCGCGCCCGCGCCGACGAGGTTGTGCAGCTCGTCGATGAACAGGATGATGTCGCCGCGCTGGGTGATCTCCTTCATCACCTTCTTGAGCCGCTCCTCGAACTCACCGCGGTACTTCGAGCCAGCGACCAGCGCCGCCAGGTCGAGCGTGTAGATCTGCTTGTTCTTCAGCAGCTCGGGAACCTCGCCGCTGGTGATCCGCTGGGCGAGCCCCTCGACGACGGCGGTCTTGCCGACGCCCGGCTCGCCGATCAGCACCGGATTGTTCTTGGTGCGGCGCGAGAGGATCTGCATGATCCGCTCGACCTCGGTCTCACGACCGACGACGGGATCGAGCTTGCCCTCGGCGGCGAGCTTGGTCAGATTGCGACCGAACTGGTCGAGCAGCTTCGAGCTCTTCTTGCCCTCTCCCTGCTGCGCGCCCTGGCCCCCACCCTGGCGCTGACGACCGCCCGGGCCGGAGAGCATCCGGATGACCTCGTTGCGGATCTTCTCGGAGTCGGCGTCGAAGTCGAGCAGGATGCGGGCAGCGACGCCCTCGTTCTCGCGCACCAGTCCGAGCAGGATGTGCTCGGTGCCGATGTAGTTGTGACCGAGCGACAGCGCCTCGCGCAGTGCCAGCTCGAGCACCTTCTTCGCCCGCGGCGTGAAGGGGATCTGACCGGAGGTGACCTCCTCGCCCGAGCCGACGATCCGCACGACCTGCGCGCGGACGCGCTCGACCGTGATGTCGAGCGACTCGAGCACGCGCGCAGCCAGGCCCTCCTCCTCTCGGAGCAGGCCAAGCAGGATGTGCTCGGTACCGATGTAGTTGTGCTTGAGGATCCGGGCCTCCTCTTGTGCGAGGACGACCACTTGACGGGCCCGCTCTGTGAAGCGCTCAAACACGGCTCGAGTCCTTCGTCTCGGGAAATACTGCTGACGGCCCAGTCTAACAACGGGGTCCGGCTAGCAAGTCAGGTGCGCAGCGCGGGGAACAACACGACCTCGCGGATCGAGGCTCGCCCCGACAGGAGCATCACCAATCGGTCGATCCCAATGCCAATTCCGCCGGTCGGCGGCATGCCCTGCTCCAGCGCTCTCACGAAGTCCTCGTCGTAGGGCTGCGCCTCGTCGTCGCCCGCCGCGCTGTGGCGCCGCTGGTCCTCGAAACGGGCCCGCTGCTCGTCGGGGTCGTTGAGCTCGGTGAAGGCGTTCGAGAACTCCATCCCGCCGGCGAAGCACTCGAACCGCTCGACGAGCCCGGGCTCTGAGCGGTGGGCCTTGGCAAACGGCGACAGCTCGACCGGGTAGTCGGTGATGAAGGTCGGGTCCTTCAGCTCGGGCTCGACGTGCTTCGACAGCAACGCGTCGACGAGCTGGGGCCAGACCTCGGTCGGATCGAGCGCGATGCCGCGCTCCTTGGCGGCGGCGACCAGTGCGTCGCTGTCGCGGTGCGCGAGCACGTCGACGCCTGTCTGCTCGAGGATCGCGTCGCGCAGCGTGACGCGCCGCCAGGGCGTCGCGAAGTCGATCTCACCCGCGTAGCCGATCTCCGCGGCGACGAAGGCGACCAGCTCCTCGAGCTCGGCCGCGATGTCCTCGTAGTCGGCGTAGGCCTCGTACCACTCGAGCATCGTGAACTCGGGGTTGTGCTTCGGCGACAGTCCCTCGTTGCGGAAGTCCTTGCCGATCTCGTAGACCCGCTCTAGCCCGCCGACGATCAGCCGCTTGAGGTACAGCTCCGGCGCGATCCGCAGGTACAGCTCGCGATCGAGCGCGTTGTGGTGAGTGGTGAAGGGCCGGGCCAGCGCTCCGCCGTAGAGCGGCTGCAGGATCGGCGTCTCCACCTCGAGGAAGTCGCGCGCATCGAGCCAGCGACGGATCGCGGCGATCACCTTCGAACGAAGGATGAACAGATCGCGGGCGTCCTCGTTGGCGATCAGATCGAGCTCGCGGCGGCGGTAGCGCGTCTCGACGTCCTCGAGCCCGTGGAACTTGTCCGGCGGCGGCAGCAGCGACTTCGCGAGCAGCGCCCAGTCGGTCGCCCGCAGGGTCAGCTCGCCGCGACGTGACTTGAAGGCCGTGCCGTCGATTCCGATCAGATCGCCGAGGTCGAGCGACGTCAGCGCGTCGAACGACTCCTCGCCCAGCACATCCCGCTTCGCCTGGATCTGGATCCGGCCGGAACGGTCGACGACATCCAGGAAAGCCTGTCCCCCATGTCCCCTCCGCGCCGCTAGCCGCCCCGCAACGCGATACGCCACCTCGGTCTCGGCGCCGTCCTCCAGGTCCCCGTGAGCCTCGCGCACAGCCTCAGAGGCCACAACGCCGGGATAGGCATGCGGAAACGGCTCTACACCATTCGCCCGCAACTGCTCCAGCTTCTGCCGCCGGTCGTCTTCCACGGCGGAGACCCTACGTGGCGGAGGGGCTAAGCAGCCTCGATCTTCGTGATCTTCAGCTTGCGAGCTGGACCACGGGGGACCGGCACGGAGACGACGTCGCCCCGCTTGTGACCGATCAGCGCCTTGCCGACGGGCGACTCGTTCGAGAGCCGCTGCTCGGAGGGGTCGGCCTCGGCCGACCCGACGATCTTGAACTTGTTCGACTTGTCGGTCTTCTGGTCCTTGACGTGAACCAGGACACCGACGCCTACGGTCTCGGTATCGACGTTCTTCTCGTCGATGATGCGCGCGCTGCGCAGCTTCTCCTCGAGCTCGGCGATCTGCTTCTCGAGCATCGCCTGCTCGTTCTTCGCGTCGTCGTACTCGGAGTTCTCGGCAATGTCGCCGAACTCGCGCGCCTCCTTGATCCGAGCGGCGACCTCACGACGACGGATCGTCGAAAGGTGCTCGATCTTGCCCTTCAGATCGGCTAGTCCGTTTGGTGTGAGGAGTGTCTCTCTCGGCATAGGAAAACCCCCCGAACCTCGACCATGCCGCCGGAGGGAGCGCGTGAGTGTAGCAACCGCCTTGGCCGTGACCGAAAAGGCCCGTCAGGCCGCTCTTAGAGCGAGCTCTGCAGCCGCGATGCGATCGAGAGCGAGGCGAGCGTCAGCGGTGGTGGGTGCGGTGACCAGCTGTTGCTTCGCCTCTTTCGTCAGCGCGAGCCGCTCGGCGTACCAGGGATAGAACTTACGCAGGTAGTGGCCGGCACGGTCGACACCGAGGTGCTCCTCGCAACGCTCGATCGTCCAGCGCAGCTCATCGATCACCTCTGCCGAAGTCGGCTCGCCTTCGCGCTTCCCGAGCAGCCGCTCGAACATCCACGGGTTGCCGAGCGAGCCGCGCGCGAGCATCACCGCGGCCGCCCCTGAGCGCTCGAACGCCTCATGAGCACGATCGTCGGAGAGCAGCCCGCCAGAGACGATCACCGGCACGTCGAGCGCTTCTACGACCTGTCGGGCGAGCTCGTAGTCGGGCTTGCCCTTGTGTTGCTGTGAGGCGTGGCGCGGATGGAAGGAGATCGCTGCGACGCCCGCCTCATCGACGAGCCGCCGCGCGAGCTCGACGCCGGCGCGGTCGCCGGGACGCTGTCCCGGCCGCAGCTTCACCGTCACCGGCAACCCGCTGCCCTCCCCCGCCGCCTTGGCGATCGCGACCGCCTTGTCGGGATCGTCGAGCAGCGCCGCACCGGCGCCGGTCTTGCAGACCTTGCGCACCGGACAGCCCATGTTCAGGTCGACGATGTCCGCCCCAGCCTCGGCGACCATCGTGGCCGCCTCGCGCATCACGTCGGCGTCGTGGCCGAACAGCTGCATCGAGACCGGGTGCTCCTCCGGGTGGATGCGCAGGAACTGATCGACTGTCCGTTCGTTGCCGTAGCTGAGCCCAAAGCTCGACACCATCTCCGACACGACCAGTCCCGCCCCATGTCGCTTCGCCTGCAAGCGCACGAACCAGTTGCCGATGCCGGCCAGCGGGGCCAACACGAGCCGGTTCGGCAGCTCGATCCCGCCGAGCGTCCAGGGGTCCTTCAGAGAGCGCATGGCCCTAGCTTACGAACGATTCCTGTCCCAGATGAGCTGCAGACCCTTGAGGGTCAGGAGATCGTCGAGCTCGTCGACCTGCTCGCAGTGCGGAACGATCGCATGGGCCCAACCGCCGGTCGCGATCACGGTCGCCTCGTCTCCAAGCTCGTCGCGCAGGCGGGCGACGAGGCCGTCGACCTGGCCGGCGTAGCCGTAGATGACGCCCGACTGGATCGCCTCGCGCGTTCCCTTGCCGATCGCGGCGCGCGGCGGCTCGAGACGGACCTTCGGCAGCGCGGCGGCGCGCTGGGTGAGCGCCTCGATCGAAATCTCTACGCCCGGCGAGATCACTCCGCCGAGGTACTCGCCGGCGCCCGAGACGACGTCGTAGTTGATCGCGGTGCCGAAGTCGACCGCGATGCACGGGCCGCCAACCCGCTCGTAGGCGGCGATCGCGTTGACGAGTCGGTCCGCACCGAGCTCACGCGGGTCGTCGATGCGGATCGGCATCCCGGTCTTCAGCTCCGGGCCGACGAGCGCGCCCCCACCGCCGAGGTAGCGGCGCCGGACCTCGTCGTACTCCTGGGCCAGGGTCGGGACGACGCAGGAGACGACGATCGCGTCGACGTCGCGCAGCGAGTTCTCGCGCAGCCGCAGCAGACCGCCCATCACGACCGCGAGCTCGTCGGCGGTCGCCGTTCGCGAAGTGTGGAAGCGCCAGTGCTCGAGCAGCTCTTCGCCGCGGAAGAGCCCGACGTGCGTCTGGGTGTTGCCGACGTCGACCGCGAGCAGCATGCGGGGAACTTAACCGGCCCGGCCGTCGTCAGACGGTGAGACCGAGCCGCTCCGCCCGCTGAACGGCCTCGGCCCGGTTGCGGACCTCGAGCTTGCGGTAGACGCTGCTCGTGTGCTCCTTGACGGTGTGCGGCGAGAGATGGAGCTGCGCGGCGATCTCGCGGTTGGTCGCCCCAGTCACCAGCAGCCCGAGCACATCGCGCTCGCGCGGCGACAGCGGCGCCCGCGGCTGCTCCTTGGCGGCGGCGAAGACGGTTCGCCCATTGCCGACCGCGCGTACGGCCGCGGCGACCTCGTCGGCCCCCCAGTCCTTCGAGACGAAGCCCGACGCCCCAGCGGCCTTGGCCGCCTGCGGGGAGATCCAGCCGGCGCCCGAGATCAGCAGCACGCGGGTGGTCGGCGACTCGCGCTTGAGCGCGTCGCACATCTCGGCGCCCGACTCCTCGCCGACGAACAGGTCGACGAGTGCGACGTGCGGCTCGTAGCGGCGCGCCAGCTCACGCGCCTCCTCGCCGTTGCGGGCCGTCAAGCAACGCTCGACCCAGGGCTGCTCGGTGAGCAGCAGGCGGAATCCCCAGTGGACGACCTCGTGGTCGTCGACGATCAGCACGCGCAGACGGCGCCGATCCATCGGGTAGTCGTTCATCGACTGTCCTCCGCGATCGGGACGACGAGCCGGACGCGCCAGTCGTGGTCGGTGTCGCCCGTCGGGCCGAAGTCGACGACCCCACCGCTCTGCAACGCGTCGAGCGCCGCGAGTCGAAGCCCCATGCCAGCCCCGCGGCCACGCCGCGACGAGTCGACGCCGTCGTTGACGACCTCGAGCAGGAAGGTTCCGTCGCTGGCGCCGATGCGGACGTCGACACGCGTCGGCTGGGCGTGCTTCTGAACGTTGCGCAACGCCTCGGCGAGCACCGACTGCGACAACTGCTCGAGCTCCGGCGGAACCTCGACGGCCGGATCCCATTCGACGTCGAGCGGCGGGCCCTCGTAGCTCGACCCGAGCCGGTCGAGCTCCTCACGCAGCGTCGCGCCGATGTCCGGGCGCGGCGGCCCCACCGGGCGCGCCAACGCGTGCCGGAGATCCGCGACGGCAGCCTGGATCTCGTCGGCGCAGCGACGGCGCTCGTCGGCCGTCAGCTCCGCCTCGGCGCCGAGCACCAGCGATACGCCGAAGAGCCGCTGCATGACGCGCTCGTGGACCTCGCGGGCAAGATCGACGCGCTCGGAGAGCAGCCGCGCGCGCTCGTGCTGGGTGGCGGCGATCCGCGCGCTAGCGGCCAACGCGGCCGTCTTGCCGAGCGTCCACATCGTGTGGCGCTCGCGCTCGGTCAGGTCGAACTGCGGTCCGCCGCGATCGGCGAAGATCACGCCGAGCCAGCGCCCGCCGGCCGACACCGGCGTGCAGGTCATCGTCGTGATCCCGGGCAACGCGGCGTAGCGCGCGGGCACCTGGCCGCTGAGCTCGCCCTGGGCGACGACGACGCGGTCGTCGGCGAGCGCACGCTGGGCGATCGGAGTCTCCGCAAGCATGCCGTGCACCTCGCCCACCAGCTCGGCGTCGAAGCCGTGATTGCCGGCGGGCACGACGATCCGGCGCGCCTCCTCGTAGAGCAGCAGGCCGGCGCGCTCCATCGAAGTCAGTCGACACATGGCCTCGCAGAGGCGGTCGTAGAACGCGCGGCCGCCGCTGCCCCCATCCGCGTCGAGCCCGGAGAGCAGCTCAACCATCGTGTCGAGCGGCTCGGTAGCAGAGACGCTCGGTGAGACCTCGGCCATATGTGAAGGTCTACAGCAGCCGGCCTGCGACGGCTAGTCCTCCGCGGACTCGAGCGCCAGCCGCAGCGCCTGGTCGCCGGTCAGCGACACGACCCGCTCGTCGCCGCACGCGCGGCAGCGGCACACCACCTCGTGGTCCCAGTCGTCGACGCGCAGCGACCAGTCGATCTGGCCGGACAGGCAGACGCGGCAGGCCAGCGACGCCTCGACGAGGCAGGCCTGGTCGTCACCACGGAAATTGGCTGTCTCGGTGAACTCCATTAGTCCAGGATTGCCACCGACCAGGGGTTTACCCAGTCTCCGGACTGCGATTCCCCCCGTCTAGGGGGGCGAGATGCGGCTAACCGGCTGATCGGCAACACCCGCTAGGTACGAGGCGAGCATTGTGCCGTCGGGGAGCGTCAGTGCGGGGTCGAGCTCGAGCAGCGGCTCGAGCACGAAGCGGCGGGCGCTGACCTCGGGGTGCGGCAGCGTGAGGCGGTCCGAGCTGTGGACGAGGTCGCCGAGCAGCAGCACGTCGACGTCGATCGGCCGCGGGCCGTGGCGTGGACCGCCGGGGACGCGCCCCAGTGCGCGCTCGACGTCCTTGCAGGCGTCGAGCAGTTGCTCGGGGCCGAGATCGGTCTCGACGGCGAGGCAGGCATTGAGGAAGTCGGGCTGGTCGAGCACCTCGCCCTGCGGCGCGGTCTCGTAGACCGACGAGCTCGCCACGACCGTGACGCCGCGCTGCTCCAACTCGTCGCGGGCGGCGCGCAGCGCGCCGAACCGGTCACCCTCGTTCGAGCCGAGGCCGAGATAACCGCGCACCCCTCGGTCCCTCAGGCCTCGCGCCAGACCTCGACCGAGACCTCGTCGACCGGCAGCGGAATCGGCGGCTCCGGCTTGGCGGCCTTCACGCGTACCGAGTCGGCGCCGTAGCGCGTCATCAAGCGGTCGCAGATCGCCGCGCAGAGGCGCTCGAGCGTCCGGTAGGAGCGCTCCTGGGCGGCGAGCGCGACCTGCTCGCAGACCTCGGCGTAGTCGACGGTGTCCTCGACGCGATCGGTGACCATCGCGTCGCAGTCGGCCAGCTCGAAGGCGACGTCGATCACCAGCCGCTGACCGAGCTCGCGCTCGGCGTCGGAGACGCCGTGCTGGGTGTAGAGCGACAGCCCCGTGATCTCCACCGTGACCGTCGGCTCGGGAACCTCGTCGTCGTCGTCGAAATCGCGCTCGTCGAGGTCGTCGTCCAGATCGTCGTCGGGATCGAGCGGATCGCGGTCGTCGATCATCATCAGTCTCCTTGGGGCCGATCGGCGGCCAGCCCGCCGGACGGCCCGACCGTAGCAGCAGCCACCGCCAGCGCATCGGCCAGCTCGCGCACGTCGTGGACCCGGAAGACGGCCGCCCCGCGCTCGAACGCCATCACGTTGGTCGCGATCGTCCCGGCCAGACGATCCCCCTCCGGACGTCCGGAGATCGCCCCGAGAAAGCCCTTGCGAGACGTTCCCACGACAACGGGTCGACCGATCGCGCAGATCTCGTCGAGCCGCCGCAACAGCTCGAGGTTGTGCTCGACGGTCTTGCCGAAGCCGATCCCCGGATCGAGCCAGATCCTCTCCTCACGGACGCCCTCCGCGACCGCAAACGCCAACCGCTGCTCCAGGAACTCCTTGACCTCGGAGACGACGTCCCGATAGCTCGGGTCCCGCTGCATCGTCCGCGGCTCGCCGCGCATGTGCATCAGGCAACAGGCCGCACCGCGGTCGGCGACCAGACCGGCCAGCTCCGGCGCAAAGCGGAAGGCCGACACGTCGTTGACGATCGTCGCGCCGGCGTCGAGCGCCGCCTCCGCGACCGCGAGCTTCGATGTGTCGATCGAGAGTCGAGCGGCGTTCGCGCTGGCGAGCCGCTCCACTACCGGCACCACTCGCTCCAACTCGACGTCTTCCGACACCGGCTCGGCGCCCGGTCGAGTCGACTCGCCGCCGACGTCGAGGATCGCCGCACCGTCGTCCGCCAACCGCTCGCCGTGCGCAACCGCGGCATCGGCATCGAGGAAAAGCCCACCATCCGAGAAGGAGTCGGGCGTCACGTTGACGACGCCCATCACCTCGTACCGAGGCGGCAAGGTCAGTCTGCGGCGCCGCCGCCGGCGAGCCCCGGCCGCGGCAGCGGGGTCGGGCCCCGCTCGGGCTTGCGGGCCGGCTCCTCGGCGGCCTCCGGCTCGCTGCCTGACGGCAGCACCGGCTCGTCCGGGCCGAAGACCTCGAGCTCGCTCTTGCCCTCGAGCAGCTGGATGAACTCCTCGCGCTCGATCGTCTCCCGGTTCAGCAGGATCTCGGAAGTGTGGGTGAGGTCGTCGCGGTGCTGCTCGAGGATGTTGCGCGCCGACTGGTGCGCCTCCTCGACGACACGGCGGATCTCGTCGTCGATCTCGCGCGCGACGTCGTCGGAGTAGTCCGGCTCCGACGAGTACTCGCGGCCGAGGAACGGCTGGCCCTGGTCGTGTCCGAAGACGCGCGGGCCGAGCTTCTCCGACATCCCGAAGCGCATCACCATCTGCTTGGCGGTCGCGGTGACCTTCTCGATGTCGTTCGACGCGCCGGTGGTCACCTCGCTGAAGACGAGCTCCTCGGCGGCACGGCCGCCGAGCGTCATCGCCATCGTGTCCTGCAGCTCCGCGCGCGTGGTGAGGAACTTGTCCTCAGTCGGCAGCGAGATCGTGTAGCCGAGCGCCTGACCGCGTGAGATCACCGAGATCTTGTGGACCGGGTCGGTGTTGGCGAGGAAGTGGGCTACGAGGGCGTGGCCCATCTCGTGGTAGGCGGTGATCCTCCGCTCCTTCTCGCTCATCACGCGCGTCTTCTTCTCGGGGCCCGCGATCACGCGCATGATCCCCTCCTCGAGCTGGAGGTGATCGATCTCGCGCTTGCCGATCCGCGCCGACAGCAACGCCGCCTCGTTGACGAGGTTCTGCAGGTCGGCGCCGGTGAATCCGGGCGTCTGCGCGGCGAGGTTGTCGAGATCGATGTGCTTGGCGAGCGGCTTGCCGCGCGTGTGGACCTCGAGGATCTTCGCGCGGCCCTTGCGGTCGGGACGGTCGACGACGATCTGGCGATCGAAGCGCCCAGGGCGCAGCAGCGCCGGGTCGAGGATGTCCGGCCGGTTGGTCGCGGCGATCAAGATGATGTTGTCGGTCATCGTGAAGCCGTCCATCTCGACGAGCAGCTGGTTGAGCGTCTGCTCACGCTCGTCGTGGCCACCGCCCATGCCGGCGCCGCGGTGGCGTCCGACGGCGTCGATCTCGTCCATGAAGATGATGCAGGGGCTGTTCTGCTTCGCCTGCTCGAAGAGGTCGCGAACGCGCGAGGCGCCGACGCCGACGAACATCTCGACGAAGTCGGAGCCGGAGATCGAGAAGAACGGCACACCGGCCTCACCGGCAACAGCGCGCGCTAGCAGCGTCTTGCCGGTGCCCGGCGGCCCGTAGAGCAGCACGCCCTTCGGTATTCGGGCGCCCAGCGCCTGGAACTTCTTCGGGTTCTCGAGGAACTCCTTGATCTCGTGCAGCTCCTCGACGGCCTCGTCGACCCCGGCGACGTCACGGAAGGTGATCTTCGGCGCGTCGACCGACATCCGCTTGGCGCGCGACTTGCCGAACGACATCACCTTCGAGCCGCCGCCCTGCATCTGATTGATGATGAAGAGCCAGAACAGCAGGAAGATCACGAACGGCAGGATGTATGTGAGCGCGGTCAGCCAGCCGCTACCGGACTTCGCCTTGACGTCGACGTCGACGTCGGCGGCCTGGAGCTCGTTGACGAGGCTCTGCTCGGTGTTGTCCGGGTAGGCGGTCTCGTACTTGTCGCCGTTCTTCTGCTCGACGTCGACGCGGTTGTTCTTCGTGTTGAGCGTGACCTTCTTGACCTGGTCGTTGTCGACCTGGGCTATGAACTGGCTGTAGCTGTGGTCCTTCTGCTGCTCGCCCGGACTGATCAGCTTCTGCGCGAAGAACGCGAGCACGACGACGATCAGGATCGGAAAGGCAGCGCTCTTGAAGAATCGGCTCACAGGAGGTCTCTTTATCGGCGGCATCCCACTCAAGCTGAATGCGACGGATGGTTACCGAAGATTCGCCTTAGCGGGTGAAACGACAGCCTAGCAAGGGTGTAGCGGCCTTCCCGCACCCTGCGGGCGGCCATTCGCGCGCTCAGGACGCGGGCTCGTCGAGGACTGCCACATAGGGCAGGTTGCGGAATCGCTCGGCATGATCGAGGCCGTAGCCGATCACGAAGCGGTTCGGGATCTCGAAGCCGACGTAGCGAATCGGCAGGTCTACCTTGCGCCGCTCCGGCTTGGTCAGCAGCGCGCAGACCTCGACCGACGCGGGCTCGCGGGCTCGCAGCGTGCGCAGCAGATAGCTGAGCGTCAGCCCCGAGTCGACGATGTCCTCGACGATCAGGACGTCGCGGCCCTCGATCGGCCCGTCGAGGTCCTTGAGGATCCGCACGACACCGCTCGAGCTCGTCGACGAGCCGTAGGAGGCGACGGCCATGAAGTCGACCTCGCAGTCGACCTCGAGCTGGCGCATCAGGTCGCTGAGGAAGAACATCGCCCCCTTCAGCACGCCGATCAGCAATACCGAGCGCCCAGCATAGTCGCGCGAGATCTGCTCGGCGAGAGCCTGGACGCGGTGTGCGAGATCGTCGCGCTGGACGAGGATCTCGCCGATCGGAGGGGTGGTCACGAGGGCGAGTCTATGTCTGCCGGGAGCGCCGCGGTACGCCGGGGGAAAGGAACCCCCGACTGCACTTGGGAATCGTTCCGCTGGGGGTTCCTTTCCCCCGGCTACTTGAGCCGCGCGGACAGGCTCGCCCGAGTCTGGGTTGCGGGGTTGGGTGCGAAGCGCTCGCTCACTGCGACGCCTGCTACCCAGGCGATTTCACCTTGGGCCTCGATGACGGGCAACGTGCGGCGGAGCTCGCGCGGGATCTTGCGGTCGGTGAAGAGGTCTTGGAGGGATTTGGTGCCGTTGAGGCCGAGGGGGCGGATGCGGTCGCCGTCGCGCCAGGCGCGGACGGTGACGTGGGGGCCGAGTGCGTCGGCGTCGAACTCGGCGTCACCGCCGGGGCCGAGACGGGCCTCGAGCTCCCAGGCGCCGAAGCTCGCGCTACCGGGGATGGTGAGCGTCACCGGCTCCGCGGGCGTGGGTCCTGCGCCGACCTGAAAGCGGAGGGTTCCGTACTCGGCGAGGGCGCGGAGGCCGTTGCCGAGGTCGAGCGAGCGGCTGCCGGATGTTCCGGCCAGTGCGAGAACGGCATCTACGTCCGCGCGAGTGAGGACGTGCGATGCACCGGATTCGCGCTCGGCGAGGCGGCGCAGGACGAGGCGCGAGAGGCCGGGACCGAGCGCGGCGAGCGCCTCGGCGTCGACGCCTGGGCCACCGCCGAGCTGGGTGAGAGCCGTGTCGACCGCTGCGTCGAGCGCGTCGGCCTCGTCGCGGAGTTGGGCGGATGTCTCGGCGATCGTGTGCTCGGCGCCGGGGGCGACCTCGCGGAGAACTTCGAGCAGCCCGTGTCGGACGCGCGCGCGGGCGAAGCGGGGGTCGCGGTTGGAGGCGTCCTCGCGCCAGTCGAGGCCACGAGCGCGGCAGTGGGCGCGGGTCTCGGCGCCCGTCGCCGCGAGCAGTGGTCGCACCAGGCGGCCGCGGCGCGGTGTCATCCCGAGCAGCGGACGGCGTCCCGGTGAGACCGCGAGGCGGTAGAGCACGGTCTCGGCCTGGTCGGAGGCCGTGTGGGCGGCGGCGTAGTCGCCGGTCGCGTGGACCTCGGCGAGGCGGTAGCGGGCCTCGCGAGCTGAGGCTTGGACGTTGCCCTCATCCGGCAGCGCGGCAGCCTCGACAATCAGCTCGACGCCGAGCCGTGCACATAGGTCGCGGCAGTGGCGCTCGTCGTCCTCGGCGGCGTCGCGCAGGCCGTAGTTGGCGTGCAGCGCCGTCACGTCGGCGCCGAGCCGTAACGCAATGTCGAGCAGGCAGACCGAGTCGGCGCCACCGGACAGCATCACCAGCAGCGGCTCGCCGGCATGGATGAGCCCACTCGCACGGGCGGCTTCGAGCGCCGCGCCGGGATCGGCGGCGGCGGTCATTTCGCGAAGCCGGTCACACGGCAGAGCTGACGCGGCTCGTCGAAGCCCTTGAGCTTCACCTGGCCGATCCCCTCGAAATTCAGCGCTCCGGAAGCGGAGACGTGCTCGACCACGGCGTCCGTCGTAAGCACCTCTCCTCCCCGCGCGCGGGCGACCACGCGCGAGGCGAGATTGACCTCACGGCCGAAATAGTCGCCGTCGCGGTAGAGCGCCGCGCCGTAGTGGATGCCGATGCGCGGCTCGGGCCGCTGCTCGAACTCGCCCTGGAAGCGGACCGCCCACTCGGTGAGCGCCTGGATGTCCTGACCGACGATCATCGCCTCGTCGCCGATCGTCTTGATCACACGTGCGTCGTCGGGAAGCGACTCGGTGATGCCGTCGACGAACCGCTCGACGTATGAGAGCGCCTGCTCGTCGCCCTCCTCCTCGGTAAAGCGCGTGTAGCCGGCGAGATCGCAGAAGCAGATCCCGACGCGCAGCCGGCCGAGGTCGACCTCGCCGTCGAGCTCGACCTCCATGTGGCCGACGACGTCCTGGGCGACGAAATGCTGCAAGAAGCGGCGGTGCAGATACTCCATCAGCGTCGAGGAGCGCGGCAGCAGGTCGCGCGCGAGGGTCTCCATCTGCTCGGCCATCTGCAGGCCGCCGATGCCCTCGCGCATCAACGGCTCGTGGACGTAGAGATGAATCAGGCGGACCTCGGCATCGGCGATCTGCGACAACGCCTGCCCGTAGACGCGCGCTAGCTGCAGCGAAGCAACCAGCGGCAGGCCGGTGGAGATCACGCCCGCGGCCTCGCGCATCGCCTCGACGTCCTCGTCCGACATCGCGTCGAGGTCGCGCGCGGGTAGGCCGAAGCTGCTCCAAAGGCGCTCGATCAGTGCAGGCGCGAGCCCGGTCGCCTTGGCGACGTCCTTCAGCGACGCGTCGCCGTCCTCGTCGGGCAGCAGCTCCTCGACGAACCCGAAGGCGAGCCGGCCGTCGTCGGTCGCATCCTTGATCTGGTCGATCGTGTGGCCACGGTCACGTAGCCGCGCCACGATCCGCGCCTGCGCGGCGGCCGCCGCGCTCCACGGGCCACCGGGACCCTCGTCGAGCTGCGGGATCAAGCCGCCCTTGACCCAGCGGCGCAGCGTCGCGGGCGACACACCCGCACGCTCCGCGACCTCGTTGAGAGTAAGTCGCTCGTCGTTCACGGAGGCCGCTGACGCTACAGCCCCCGGCGCGGGTTAGACTCGCGCGGCGTGAACTACTTCGTAACCGGGGGGACCGGATTCATCGGCAGGCACCTCATCGAGGAGCTGCTGAAGCGCGACGGCACGATCTACGTCCTGACCCGCGAGGGCTCGCGGGGAAAGGTCGAGGATCTCGCTCAGCGACTGCACGCCAGTGAGGGACGACTCGTCGCGGTTCCCGGCGACCTGACCCAGCCGGCGCTCGGTATCGACGACTCCGTACTGCCAGCCGACGCGAAGATCGATCACTTCTTCCACCTCGCTGCGGTCTACGACATCGAGGCCGACGAGCAGGCAGCGCAGCGCGCCAACGTCGAGGGAACCCGCCACGCGATCGAGTTCGCCAACGCGCGCGAGGTCGGGCGCTTCCACCACGTCAGCTCGATCGCCGTCGCCGGCGACTACCGCGGCGTGTTCCAGGAGGACATGCTCGACGAGGGCCAGCGGCTGCCCCACCACTACCACCGGACGAAGTACGAGTCCGAGCAGATGGTCAAGCGCGACGTCGAGGCGCGGACGCTGGTCTACCGCCCCGGGATCGTCGTCGGCCATTCGCGCAGCGGCGAGATCGACAAGATCGACGGCCCCTACTACCTCTTCACGCTGCTCAAGAAGCTGCGCGGCGCGCTACCCGCCTGGATGCCGCTCGCCGGTCCCGAGGGCGGCAAGATCACGCTCGTCCCGGTCGACTTCGTTGCCCGCGCGATGGATCACATCGGCCACCTGTCCGACGAGGATCTGCCAGGCGACACCTTCCACCTCGTCGATCCCGAGCCGATGACCGTCGGCGAGGCACTCAACACCTTCGCGAAGGCAGCGCACGCGCCCCAGCTCGCGATACGCGTCGACGAGAACCTGACCAAGGCCGTCCCCGCGCCCGTTCGCGCCGGCGTGATGGCGCTGCCAACCGTCAAGAAGATCCGCAACCAGCTCTACCGCGACCTCGGTATCCCGCCGGAGGCGATGGAGGTGCGCGACTTCAAGTGCACTTTCGACGCGCGTGACACACAACGCGCCCTGAGCGGCACCGGCATCGCGGTGCCGCCGCTCGACAGCTACGCCGGCCGGCTCTGGGACTACTGGGAGCGCAATCTCGACCCCGCGCTGTTCCGCGATCGCTCGCTGACGACCGCGGTCCAGGACAAGCGCGTCGTGATCACCGGCGCCTCGTCGGGCATCGGCGCCGAGACCGCGGTCCGCGTCGGCGAGGCCGGCGGCGAGGTAATCCTGGTCTCACGCACGCGCGAGAAGCTGGAGGAGGTCGCCGAGCAGGTCCGCGCGCTCGGCGGCACCGCTCACGTCCACCCCGCCGATCTGTCCAGCCTCGAGGACGTCGAGCGCGTGGCGCAGGAGATCATCGACGAGCACGGCGGAGCCGACGTCCTGATCAACAACGCCGGCCGCTCGATCCGCCGCTCGGTCGCCCGCTCCTACGACCGCTTCCACGACTACGAGCGCACGATGCAGCTCAACTACTTCGGCGCGCTGAAGCTGATCATGGCCTTCCTGCCGGGGATGCGCGAGCGCAAGTCGGGCCACATCATCAACATCTCGTCGATCGGCGTCCAGACGAACACGCCGCGCTTCTCGGCGTACGTCGCCTCGAAGTCGGCGCTCGACGCCTTCTCACGCTGCGCTGCTCCCGAGTGCGTAGCCGACAACGTCAAGTTCACGACTGTCTACATGCCGCTCGTGCGTACGCCGATGATCGCACCGACCGACATCTACAAGGCGTTCCCGACGCTGACGCCGGCCGAGGCCGGGCAGATGATCTGCGACGCGATGATCGACAAGCCGAAGCGCAAGGCGTCGCGGCTGGGAACGTTCGGCGAGGTGCTCTACGCGCTGTCGCCATCGACGGTCGACATCATCCTCAACCAGGCCTACAGCCTGTTCCCGGACTCGACGGCCGCCAAGAAGGGCGGCACCGACGAGCTAGAGGACGGCAAGGCCGGCGACGAGATGTCGACCGAGGCCGTCGCGATGGCCTACTTGCTGAAGGGCGTCCACTTCTAGTCGTTCGGCAGCTCGTCGAGCCGCCGCTCGATCTCGCCGAGCCGCCGATCGATCCGACGCAGCTCGGTACGCAGTGCCTTCATGTCGTCCTGGCTGGCGGGAAGGCGCTCCTCGACCGCCGCGAGCACGCCCTTGCGGCTGCGCGAGATGTTGTCCTGAGCGCCCTTGACGATGTCGTCGACGGCGTCCGCCACTCCGCCGGCGGCGTCCTGAGCACGCTCGCGCGTGTCGACGGTGGCACGGACGGTTCGGTCGACCGCCTCGCGCAGGGCTTCCTGGATGTCGGGACGCTGGGGCACACGGCGAGGATAGTCCCGCCGGCCGTCGCCAGTCAGCCCCGAGCCGTAGGCTGCCGCGCGTGACGGACCCGGCGACGCTCCATCTGCGACCCGCCGCCCCGCTGGCCGAGCGGGTGCTGCTGCCGGGTGACCCTCACCGAGCGCTGGCTGTCGCACAGGCGCTGCTCGACGGCCCCAAGATGTTCAACCACAACCGCGGCCTGTGGGGCTACACCGGCACAGCCCGGGACGGGGAGTTGCTGACCGTGCAGGCGACCGGCATGGGCGGCCCGAGCGCGGCGATCGTCGTCGAGGAGCTGATCGACCTCGGAGCCCGGACATTGCTCCGGATCGGAACCTGCGGCGCGCTGCGCGAGGGGTTCGAGCTCGAGGAGCTACTCGCCGCCGAGAGCGTGATTGGAACCGACGGCACCAGCGCCGCGCTCGGCGCCGGCCCGCGACTGACGCCCGACCGGGCGCTGACCGCGGCGTTGACCGCCGGCGGCGCACGGCCCGTGACGGCGCTGACGACCGACCTCTTCTACGACCCCCGCACGGATGCTCCCGAGGCGTGGCTGCGAGGCGGAGCGGACGTCGTCGAGATGGAGGCCGCGACGTTGTTGGCGATCGCAGACCGGCGCGATGTGGCTGCGGCGGTCGTGCTCGGCGTCACCGACTTGCTGGCCACGGGCGACCGCCAGCGGATCCCCAGCGAGGACGTCGAGCCGTTGGGGTTGGCGCTCGGCGAGGCTGGCTGGGCAGCCCTCGAGCGGGTGGCCCGCTAGGACTTCTTGGCGGCCGGCTTGCGGGCGGCGGGCTTCTTGGCGGCCCGTGGCTCTGGAGCTGGCTTGGCCAGGCGCTCCTCGAGACGGTCGAGCGTGTCCTCGATCGACTCCAGGCGCTGCGAGACCGATCGCAGCCGGCGGGTGACGCGCTCGATGTCGGCGGCCGATGGGATGTTCAGCGCACCGAGCGCCGCCTCCTGAGCCTGGACTGCCTTCTCGCGTGCCTCGAATGCACGTGAGACGGCGCCACTGACGATAGGGCTGCCGATCAGCTCCTCGGCGAGCTTCCCGAGCGCCTCCTCGCCCTGGCGCGAGACGCGATCGACGAAGGTCATGTCAGGATCGGTGGCCATCGATGGCAGGCTACAGGACATCCCCGTGAGCCAACCGACGGCGCCTAATCTAACTCTCAGGTTTAGGTTTAGAGTCAGTCTTCGGATGGTTAGCAGGGTCGCTGAGCGAGCAGTAGAACCCTACATAGCCGCATGCAAGCCGCCATACGGGGCTTGCGGAGCGACCTGCCGGTGCCGATACTCACCACATGCGGCCGCAATATGCGGCGCTTTCCCCCAATTACCGATCCCCCTTGTACCTCTCCGAGCCGATAGCTAGCGTTCTCTTTGCGCCCAGCAGATCTATAAGCTTGCGCGCGTCTAAGAGCGTTCCCGTCGGGGGCGCGCAAGGAGGAGACCAATTCCCGGGATGAAGAAGCGGCTGTGGCACACCCTGCTCTGCGCAGGCGTCGCGCTGGTCGCGGCTCTCACCAGCTTCACGGTGGCGGCCTCTGCCGAGTCGCGCGTGCTCACGGTCAAGCTCTTGACCGGCGAGATCGTCACGGTCACCGTCGACGTGCCTCCGGGTACGCCGGTCTCGGAGATTCAGCTCCCGGCCGAGCTCGGCCCGGTCGAGTGGGTCTCCGCGCAAGACGCGCCTACCACCACTCCGCCGACGCCGACGACTGAGACCACCCCGCCGCCGCCCGCAACCACGCCGGCGCCCGAGACCACTCCCGCGCCTGCCCCGGCTCCACTCGAGACCGATTCGGCGCCGACCCCGAAGGTCGGTCGTGAGCAAAAGTCCGGCGGCGACGACAAGCGAACCCTCAACCGCCCCAAGAGCGACAACTCTAAAGCTCAGGATGAGGGTAAGACTGAGGGTGGAGGCGCCCGCGCCGAGCGTCCGGCGCTTCGTAACGCCGACGGTTCGCCGACGGTTGCGAATCCTGGTTTCTTCGAGGCGCTTCCGGGTCCGTCGGTTGCTCAGGGTGTTCCGAATTTCGTGATCCGGAAGTTCCGGGTGCCGTTGTTTCTGTTGCCGATCTATCAGGCGGCGGGCATCGAGTACGGGATCCGTTGGGAGGTGTTGGCGGCGATCAACGAGATCGAGACCGACTACGGCCGCAACCTCAACGTCTCGTCCGCTGGTGCGCTTGGCTGGATGCAGTTCATGCCTTCGTCTTGGGAGGCGTACGGGGTCGATGCGAACAAGGACGGTCGCAAGGACCCCTTCAACCCGGTCGACGCGATCTTCGCCGCGGCCCGCTATCTGAAGGCTGCGAACTACGAGAACGACGTACGTGGCGCGATCTTCGCTTACAACCATGCCGACTGGTACGTCGACTCGGTGATGCTCCGTGCCCGGCTGATCTCCGGTGTTCCGGCAGACTTGGTCGGCTCGCTGACCGGACTGACCGAGGGACGTTTCCCCGTCGCAGCTCGCGCCCGCTACGCCGACGATCTCGCCGAGCAGGAGGCCGTCAAGCGCGTGAAGGTCGGCGAGAACGCCGCCAACGTCGTGGAGTCTGAGGACGACCGCCGGTCGCTCGAGATCTACGCCCAGAAGGGCTCCCCCGTCGTCGCGACCAACGACGGCGTGATCAAGAAGGTCGGCGAGTCCAAGCGGCTTGGCAACTACATCGTCCTTCAGGACGTTTACGGCAACCGCTACACCTACTCCGGCCTCGGCGAGGTTGCCGAGCACTACCCGGTCCTCAAGCAGGACGCGACCGACGTCCGGGCGATCAAGGCCAACGGCAAGGACGTCGATCCGGAGCCTGTGAAGGCCGCGTCTGCTGGTAGCCAGGCCGCGACCGACAACGACGACGCCAAGTCGGATGAGATTGAGCCGGTTGAGCCTGCTGCTTCGTTGCCGTTCAAAGAGCGGCTGTTCGCTCACCCCAACGCCGAGGGCGCACGCGAGTCCGGTGGTCTCGAGCAGGTCCTCAACGCGAAGGCGCGCGAGGACGGCAAGTTCGAGACCTACCGCAACTACTTCTCCCGGCCGTTCGGCGCTGACGCGAAGGACGTCCGGCTCAAGCGTTTGAAGGTCGGCGCTCAGGTGATCGGCGGGACGATCTTGGGTCGGGTCGGCAAGGTCGATCCGGACAAGGCGGCGCATTTGGAGTTCGCGATCCGTCCGGCGGGCAAGGGCGCGCCGAGCATCGATCCGAAGCCGATCCTCGACGGCTGGAAGCTGTTGGAGGCGACAGCGATCTACAGGGCAGCTGGCAAGAACGCTCTCTACGGCCGCGACGCGAAGGCCGGCGGCCTGTCGATCGGCCAGATCCTGCTGCTGCCCAAGCCCCTCCTCGAGAAGCGGGTTCTCTCTGATGAGCGAATCGAGCTCGACGACTCCGGCCGCACCGACATCCAGTCCGGCCAGATCGACCGGCGCGTCCTCGCCACCCTCGCCTATCTTGCGGACTCCGGCCTGCGGCCGACCGTCACATCGCTGAAGTCAGATCACGGTCTGATGACGGCGTCGGGCAACGTCTCCGAGCACTCCTCGGGCAACGCCGTCGACATCGCCGAGCTGAACGGCATCCCGATCTACGGCCACCAGGAGCCGGGCGGAGTCACCGACCAAGGCGTCCGACGGCTGATGCGCCTCCAAGGCACGATGGCCCCACACCAGATCATCAGTCTGCTCGACTACGGCGCCAACACCTACGCCATGGGCGATCACAACGACCACATCCACGTCGGCTTCCGCCCGCTCTACGGCGACAACAAGAAGCTCGGCCAGCAGGCGCTCGCGGTCCTCAAGCCCGGCCAATGGTCAGATCTCATCGCCCGCCTGCGCGAGATCGACAACCCAGTCGTCTCGACCGAGCCGTCGAAGTACGCGCTCCCCGCCGACAAGCCGGCGTCAGACGCGCACGACGGCGAGTAGTTGGCCTCTCCCCTCTTCGGCTTCGTCCAACTCGAGTTCGGCTTTCTGCTGGGGCCAGGCGACGGGCGCTACATGGTGCGCGACGACCCGGGCGCGGAGCCCGAGACAGTGCTGGTGCTGTCTACGCTGGCTGCGCCCGAGCGGCGCCGGTTGCGTGGGCGAAAGGGAAAGGTCGTAGAGGAGGCGTCACCGGAGGCCGTGCCGACCAGCCGGGCGACCGTCGTGCACACCGATCCTTTCTCGACCCCCGACCATGCGGAGGTCTGGCTGTCAGCCATTCGTGACGACGCCGAGCGGCGCGAAGGCGAGCTGGACAAGGCGCTCACCACGCTCAACGGCGCGCTCCATGCCTACCGCGTCGCGCGTGCCGACCCGCATGTGCGCGATGTCTCGCTCGACCATGCGCTCGTCGCTCGAATCGGATTCGGCTCCGGCGACGACGCGGTCGCCGGCCTGTTCAAGCAGGCATGGCAGCTCCCGAGCGGCGGGGTCGTGCGTGCGAAGCGGTCGATGGAGGCGCCGGAGGAGCGCTTCGCGGCACTGCTGAGCGGTCGCGAGAGCGTCCTGGCGTGCGAGGAGCTCGTTCTACGCGCCAGGATGGACCTTGGGGCAGGACGATGCCGCGAGGCCGCCTTACAAGCCCGTGTGGCGCTCGAGGCGCTGCTCGCCGAGCTGCCACGGCTGGCGGCCGACCGGCGCGGTGAGCTCGAAGCCGACCGGACAGTGATCGGCGATGCCGCCAACGCCGCGTTGCGTGGCGACCTTCCAGACGGGCTGACCGAAGCGCTGGATGCAAGTGTCGGGCGGATGGAGTCGGCGCTGAGGACGCGCCGGCTCGACAGCGTCTCCTAGCTAGGAGCGCAGCGCCAACTCGAGCGCGGCGAGCTCGGCGACGACGTCGCCGCCGAGCTTGACGACCGCCTGATCGTCGAGCGGCGTCACGCTCTCGGTGACGATCGCGACCGAGCCGCCGGAGCGCAGTGTGAGCTGCGGCAGGCCCGCAGCCGGATGCACGGTCAGCGAACTGCCGATGCAGATCATCAGGTCGGCCTCGAGCGCGAGCTGCTCAGCCTCGGCCATCGTGTCGGCGGGCAGCAACTCGCCGAACAAGACGACATCCGGCTTCAGCGGAGCGATGCAGGCCGGGCACTCGGGCGCGCCGTCGCCGCTGGCCAGCAACGCGACGACATCCTCGATGCCGGTGCGGCCACGGCACTGCGGGCAGATGCTCGACTCGATCGAGCCGTGGATCTCGAGCAGCCGCTCGCTGCCAGCCGCGCGGTGCAGGCGATCGATGTTCTGCGTGATCACGCCACGAATCTGGCCGCTGCGCTCCAGCTCGGCGACCACCTCGTGGGCACGGTTCGGCCGCTTGTCGACCAGCGAGGCGAAACGGGCGCCGTAGAAGCGCCAGAAGCGGTCGGGGTCGCGCCGCCAGGCGTCGATGTGAGCGACCTCCATCGGGTCGACCCCCTCCCACATCCCGGTCCCGGGACTGCGGAAGTCGGGGATCCCGGATGGCACCGAGATCCCCGCTCCCGTCAGGACTACCGCCCGCTCGGCCTCCCTGAGGAGGGCGGCGAGCGTCTCTGTCTTGCTGCCTAGCGCCCCGACCACTTGGGATCGCGCTTGCCGAGGAAGGCGCCGATGCCCTCCTTGGCGTCGTCGGTCGCGAAGACGGCGGCGAAGCCGGCCTTCTCGGCCTCGATGCCGGCGTCGAGGTCGCCGTTGGCCGAGACCTCCTTGATCTTCTCGACCGCGACTGGCGCCTGGCCCGCGAGCTTGCGCGCCCACGACAGTGCCGTGTCGAACAGCTCGTGGTCCGGGACGATCCGGTTGACGAGGCCGTGCTCGAACGCGTCGCCGGCGGTGATCGCGTCGCCGGTCAGGTTCATCTCGAGCGCCTTGTTCTCGCCGACCAGCCGCGGCAGACGCTGCGTGCCGCCGAACCCGGGGATGATCCCGAGCTTGATCTCCGGCTGGCCGAAGATCGCCGACTCGGCGGCGATCCGCACGTCACAGGCCATCGCCAGCTCGCAACCGCCGCCGAAGGCGATCGAGTTGACGGCCGCGATCGTCGAGACGCGGTTGCTGCCGAGGCTGCGCAGCAGGGCGTGACCGGAGTGGATCAGGTCCGCGCCCTTCTCCTCGTCCATCTGGGTGAACGCCTTGATGTCGGCGCCCGCCGAGTAGACGACCGGGATCGACGAGGCGACGATCAGCGCGCCGACCTTGCCCTCGCCGGTCACCTTCTCCCAGACGGCGCCGAGATCCTCGATCACCTGCGGCGAGATCGCGTTCATCGGGGCGTTGGCCAGCCAGGCGATCGCGACGTCGCCACGGGTCTCCAGCTTGACCGTCTCACGCTGCTCGCCCTCGTCGGGACGGGCCCAGGCGTAGAAGCCCTGGCCGGCGGCGATGCCGAGCCGGCCCTGGGCGACCATGCGGCGCAGGATCGTCGGCACGCCGAAGCGCTCCTCGCCGTACTTCTCCTCCAGCTTCTCCATCTTCTCGAGCGCGACGTCGAGACCCTCGACGTCGGCCTTCCAGAACGGCGGCAGCAGGCCGCGGCGCGGATCGAGACCGGCGCCGGCCATCAGGCCGAGATCGATCTCGCGGACGGTGCAGACGCCCTCCTCGAGCACCAGCAGCGACTCGCGCAGCGCCTTCATCGCCCAGATCTCGGCGAGCTCGGCGGCATCGGCGTCGGCGTCGCCCTTGATGTTCGGCTCACCGTTGGCGTAGAAGCCCTCGCCGCCGGTCTTGGCGCCGAGCTTGCCCTCGCCGACCAGCCGCTCCATCTCCGCGGAGACGAAGAAGCGGTCGCCGTAGCTCTCGCGCAGGTGCTTGGCGACGTGCAGCACGGTGTCAAGGCCGAGCAGGTCGACGAGCATGAACGGGCCCATCGGCGCGACGTTCGCCGCGGCGACGCCCTCGTCGACGCTCTTGATCGACAGCGACTGCTCCTCCTGGGCGCGCCAGATCTCGCAGACCGCCGAGTTGAGGATGCGGTTGACGACGAAGCCGGGAACCTCGGCGCAGGTGATCGGCTGCTTCTTGATCGTCTGCGCGAAGTTGAGCGCGACCTCGACCGTCTCGGGCGAGGTGTCGTCGCCGATCACGATCTCGATCAGCGGCATGATCGACGCCGGGTAGAAGTAGTGGAAGCCGACGACCTTGTCGGGACGCAGCGTCTGCTCGCCGATCTCCGAGATCGACAGCGACGACGTGTTGGAGGCGAGGATCGCGTGGCCGGGGGTGACCGCGTCGAGCTCCGCGAAGACCTGCTGCTTGAGGCCGATGATCTCCGGAACCGCCTCGATGACGAAGTCGACGTCGCCGAAGCCCTCGTAGCTGGTCGTGCCGATGATCCGGTCGAGGACCTCCTGGATCGCCGCCTCGCCCTGCTCCTCGGTCAGCTTGCCCTTGTGGACGAGCTTGCCGATCTGGCCCTGGGTGACGTTGCGGGCCTCGGTGAGACCGGCGTCGACGAGCTCCTGCTTGATGTCCTTGAGGACGACGGTGATGCCGGAGGCGGCGATCGTCTGAGCGATCTGGCCGCCCATCGTCCCCGCGCCTACGACGGCGGCTTTGAATACGTGCATGCTTCCCTTCCGATTAAGTTGGCGGCGTGGGAGGCTATCTAGTGGCCGGGGAGCTGCTTGGCCTCGTCGCCGGCCTCGAGGCCCGGGTCGGAGTGCGCGGCGCGCAGCTCGTAGTTGCGACGGGCGCTCAGATCGGCCTCCGCGAGGATCTTGTCGGCCTTGAATGCACGGCCGAGCGCCTCGCGCGCGCCGCGCGGCAGGACACCGGTGACGTGGACGAGCCGGCCGATCGAACGCGGGACCGGAACGTCGAAGCGGGGGTGCTCTAACGTCGCAACGATCTCCGCGGCGACATCCTCAGGCTCGACGAAGGTGGAGCCGCGTCCCCGCTCCAGACCGGCCGCCAGCTCGGTGTTGACGGGCACCGGCATCACGACCGAGACCTCGATCGCCGTGCCGCGCAGCTCGCCACGTAGGGCCTCGCTGACCCCATAGACGAAGAACTTGGTGCCGGAGTAGGTGGCGCCGCCGGGGACGCCCGTCTTGCCGGCCATCGAGGCGATGTTGATCAGGTGGCCCGTGCCGCGCGCCTTGAAGCGCGGAAGCACCGACTTCATCCCGTGCAGGACCCCGTGGACGTTGATGTCGACCTGGCGGATCGCCGTCGCCTCGTCCTCCTCGAGGAACGAGCCGAGCTGCATGATCCCGGCGTTGTTGACGAGCACGTCGACCGGGCCGAGCTGCGCCTCGGTGGCATCGATGTATGCCTCGAACGACTGCCGGTCGGTCACGTCGAGCGCCAGGGCGATCGCGCCGGGCACCGACTCCGCCGCGCGCTGGGCCTCCGCGAGGTCGAGGTCGCCGATCGCGACCTTCATCCCGCGCGCGGCACAGGCACGGGCCGTCGCGAGGCCGATCCCGCGCGCAGCGCCGGTAATGGCAATCACCTTGCCGTTCAACGGACGGGCCTCACCTCGTGCCACGTTGGTCCTCTCCTCGGGTCGACTGGCTAGCCGGCCAACCGTAGCGCAGCCGTGAGGCTACGCCCCATACACCTCGCCGACGATGTCGTCGATCGAGCGAGCGACCGAGTCGAGAAACGGCCTCACCTCCTCGCGCAACCGCGCGTACTCCTCCTCCCCGGCCGCGGTGATCGAGTAGAAACGGCGTGTCCGCCGCTCCGGATGCTCCCAGTCGCCCTCGATCAGCTCGGCCGCCTCGAGCTTGCGCAGCAGCGGGTACATCGTGTTCGGGTTGACCGTCAGCACTCCCTCGGTCATGCCGGCGATCCGCTCCATCAGCTGGTTTCCGTACGAGGGACCGGCGGCGATCAGGTGGAGCACCAGCAGCGGAAGCACGTCGCGCCGGCGCAGCTCACCCGAGAGCGGGTCCTGGCCGCGTGCCGGCGGAGTGGACGTCCCGGCGTGCGCGACCGTCTCGCGCACCGCGGCGCGGCTGCGCTCGCGCTTCGACTGCTTGCTCTCGGTCGCCACGCCGACCCGGATCAGCGGCGCGCCAGCCGCAGCGTCGCTGTCCGCCGCGCCGAGTTGCCGGCCGCGTCGGTCGCGACGCCGGTCAGCTTCAGCGTCACGCGGCCGCGCTTGCGTGCCTTGGCGGCCTTGGCGATCGCCTTGGCCCCGTCCTTCGTCAGACGCACCGTCGCCCGCTTGACACCAGCTCTGTCGAACTTCGCGAGCCCAGCGCCGATCCGCGCACTGCCGAGCTTCAGCGACAACTTGACCGTGCAGCGCTCGGAGCACGCAACGTCGAGCCCCAGGCGGCGCGTCTGGCCAAGCGCGCGCAGATGGTCCGGGAGCTGGGTCGCAAACAAGAACGTCGGCCGGATCCTGTCGGGTCCAACCGTGATGCGGATCGACGAGCGCTCGTCGTCGAGCAGGCGGATCGCGTGCTCACGCGTGTCGAGCGCGATGCCCCCTGACGTCGGCCCGAGGACGAGCGCGAACGACTCGGGCGCCTCGAGCTGGCTGTCCTGGAGCAGCGGAACGCTCACGTCCTTCGAGCGCTCGCCCTGCGCGAAGTCGAGCGTTCCCGCGACGGCGCCGTAGTCCTGGCCCGCTACAGCGGTCTGATCCGCCGTCCTGTACGAGACGGTGGCCGGCGCGAGCGACTCGCCCGAGCGCTCGACCGTCACCGTCGCCGCGCCGCCCGCCTCACTGGCCGCCGTCGAGGGCACGCTGGTCCGCGCCGCGCCCGCCGGCAGCATCGCGAAGCTCCCGAGCCGCTCGCCGGCGATCGGACCAACGCCGCTCAGTTGGCCCGTAACGAGGTCGACCGTGTAGAGCGTCGACCCGCCGATCAGGGGATGCAGCGCCGCGAAGGCCACATTCGACGCCCCCACGATGTCGAACCCGCCGCCCTCGACGTCCGCGTCCAGCGGCCCCACGGTTGTCAGCTCACCCGTGGCTGCTATTTGGACGAGGCTGTCGGATGTGTCGATGCCGAACAGCGTCCCATCGGCCCGATAGGCCGTGGCGACGACGTTCGCGCTGGTGGGATCGAGCGCGTCCTCAGGATTGGCAGAGAAGGTCGAGGGATCAACATCGACGACCTGATCGGCGGTCGTGACAATCCTCAGGAGCCCCCCGACCGGATCGAGGTCGAATCCGACGTCCTGGTCCGTCGCCACAGACGAAAGCGGCGTACCCAGCTGCTGTGTCTGCCCTGTATCGACATCGATCTTGACAAGCCGGTCGAGGCTGGTCAGCGCCCAGAGCTCACCCGTCGCCGGTCGGACGTCCAGGCCGACGACCTGCTCGCCGGCCGACAATCCGGAGATCGGGACGCGAGCGACGAGCGTGCCCGGGGTCGCGGTGTCGAAGCGGACGAGGTCTGGGCTCGTGCCAGTCTCCACCCCCACGGCGGCCTCGCCGGCGAGCGCCGGCGCGGCGGTCAGGAGCGAGCCGGTGACCGCCAGGGCGGCGATCAGCAGGCGGACACGAGGGATCGACACCCGCCTGATGATGGCAGCCGCCTCTGCCACCCGCAAACGAGAAGAGGCCGCCCGGAGACGGCCTCTTCTGGGAACTGCGCTGTGCGGGTGCTTACGCGGCCGCGGTCGCCGGAGTCTCGGCGCGGCGGGGCAGCAGGACCTCGCGGGCGATCACGAGGCGCTGGATCTGCGACGTGCCCTC
>JBIOUS010000026.1:0-22418 GCA_044867325.1 Thermoleophilaceae bacterium
GGTTCCCGCTAGGGACCTCTTGTCTTGGCAGGGGTCCTGCTCCGGGAACTGCACGGTCCAGTCGGTGTCGAACTGATACTTCAGGCTGGACGGCGTGACGATCAGCGTCCATTTCACGGTGCCCGCGCCTCCGAAGACGGACGTGCTGCCGGTTCCCTTCACGGTCGAGCCCTGTGGCGCGATCGGCCCCTTGACCTGGATCCCGATGCCGCCGGAGCACGTGCTCGAAGCCCCGGAGATGTTGGCCTGAGTTCCGTTGTCGGTCACGGTCACGGTCAAGCCCTTGCCGACGTCCGTGTACGTGCCGTCGGCGAGCGCCGCGCCCTTCGGCTTCGCCTTGGCCTTCTTCTTCGGCTTCGCCTTGCACTTCGAAGCCTTCTTCTTAGCAGCGCTGTCGGCCAGCGACTTGCCGGCCTTCTTCTTGGCTTTCTTCTTGCCGCAGTTCTTCTTAGCCGCCTTCTTCTTCGCCGTCGCTTGGGCGTTGCCGTCGACGGCGGCCGTTGCGGTTGCGCTGAAGCCGATAGCCAATGCGATAGCGGTAACGAACGCGGCCAGGATGCTTCGTCTCATGCGAGTCCTCCCTCGGTAACCCATCAAGACCAGTTGGCGGATTAGACCATGCCTACGCCGCGGCGGCCGGCTCTGCGGGGAAACGATCGGCCCAGGGGGCGATCTCCTCGAGCTGGCGGGCGACCTGGAGCAGCAGCGCCTCGCCGGCCTGGGGCCCGACTAGCTGGACCGCGGTCGGCAGGCCGTCGGCGCCCTGGAACAACGGCACCGAGACCGCCGGCTGGCCGGTCATGTTGAAGATCGGCGTGAACGGCGTGAACTCGGCGCCCTTGGCGAACGTCCGCTCCGGATCGTCGTCGCACGGATCGATGTCGGCGTGCGTCACTGGCCGCTGCGCGAGCGTCGGAGTCAGGACCAGATCCAACTCTGCCCACGTCGCGACGATCCCGCGCGCGATCGCCTGGCTCGTCGCCAACGCGCCGATGTAGGCCGGCGACGGGATCGCCATACCCATCTCGTAGAGCCACATCGACAACGGCTCGATCGTCTCCGCCGACGGCTGGTTCCCGCTGACGATCTGCCCGTGCAGCACGCTCGCCGCGATGTTTGCCGCCCACAGCGCCGTGAACGTTCCCACCGTCACCTCCCCGGCCGGGATCGGCGACGGAATCTCCTCAACGTGGTGCCCCAAACCCTCCAGCAGCTTCGCCGCCTCCCGGGCGCCCCGCTCGCACTCCGGGTCGAGAGCCGCATCCTCGAGCGCCGTCTCGGTGACCAGTCCGATCCGCAGCCGTCCCGGATCCCGCAGCGCCAACTCTGCGAACGGCGCCTCCGGCGGCGGCGCCCACGACGCGTCGCCGAGCTCGTGTCCGGCCATCAGGTCGAGCAGCGCAGCCACGTCCTCGGTCGTCCGCGCCAGCACCCCGTCGGTCGCCAGGAACTGCTCGCCCAGGGACGGCGCCATCGAGACGCGCCCACGTGCCGGCTTCAACCCCAGCAACCCGCAGCAGGCCGCCGGAATCCGGATCGACCCGCCGCCGTCGCTGGCATGCGCGATCGGCACCGCGCCAGCCGCCACGGCGCCACCGGACCCACCACTCGACCCACCGGTCGTCCGCTCCGGATCCCACGGATTCCGCGCCGGGCCGAACCGCCGCGGATTCGTCACAGGAGTGATCCCGAACTCAGGGGTCTGGGTCTTGCCCACGATCACGAACCCCGCCTCCTTCAGGCGACGCACCTGCCCATAGTCGTGATCCGGCGTGAACTCCCCGAGCAGCTCCGACCCATGCGCCATCCGCAACCCCGCCACCGGCGCAAACAGATCCTTGATCCCGATCGGAACCCCCGCAAACGGCCGCCCATCACCCGGCCCGATCGCATCCGCCGTCGCCAACGCATTCTCACCGTCGACCAGCGTCCAGTGGTTCAGCTCCACCGTCGCCTCGATCCGATCGAGCGACGCCTGCACCAGCTCGTGCGACGAGACATCCCCTGACCGGATCATGGCGGCAAGCTCGGAGGCCGACCGGCGAAGGACATTTGTCATGGGCGAAGACTAGTTCGGGGTCAAGCCACGCTGCGTAGGCTCGGTTGGTCGCGTCGGGGTGCGGCTCGAAGATCCCTCGTGTACGCGTCGGCCAGAGTATCGGCAACGCGAGTCAGGTCTGCTAGATCGGTCCCCGCTGGGTCGGCGGTGTAGGTGGAGAGGACGTGTCCGCGAATAACCGATCTAATATCGCCAACGCCTACCGCGATTCCAGCGTCGCTGAGAGCTAGTAACCGTGCCGCGCCGATGGAGGCGGCGCGATAGGGGTCGGATATCGACAATGGACGGGCGGTAGGGTCAGTGGTTCTTCGGCATACGACGATCGAATCGAGATTTGACGGCTCCTTCCCGTTCTTGGTCGAACTGGTGGACATCTCGCCCTTGACTGGTTGTATCGCTGTGACTACGAATGCGGCCTCGCCAAGGGCCCTGACCAGGGCAACCCAGCCAGCCACGCGTGCCTGGTGAAATGTGAAGGCGAGGATCCCATCGGGTTTCAGCACCCGAGCACACTCAGACCAGACTCTGGCGATTGCCGTCTCGAACTCGGAGGCCGATGTGCTTTGAACCTCCTCGCTACGCCTAGTCGTGGGTGTCTCAGGGTAACTGGAGAACGGCTTTACCTGTCTGAGCCAAGCGTGGAAGAAGTCGGCCAGCTCCGAGTAGTGGACGTTGTCCATGTAGGGGGGGTCCGTAACGACGAGGTCGACGGATCCAGCAGGGAGGTCCGTGTCCGACGAATCTCCAGTTGCGAGATAGACCGCGTCCGGGTGTCTGGCCAGATGATCCCAGCAATCGACGATTGGTCGATCGAGGCCGCGCGATGCCCCATGCACCTTGATCACTTGACCATCTCGCAGGATCTGGTCGTGAGGGGCTGCTTTGTAGGCGAGAGCACGCTCTAGACGGGTCGCGTACAGCGTTGAGAAGGACCCTGACGATACGGGGGTCCCCCAGGGGTGCGCCTCGAGCGGCGTGCGCTCTGGTCTGAGAATGTGGTGACTGAACATGTGTCGCACGGCTCCGGTTCCCTCGCCTTTGTACGAGCAGAACAGGTTGTTGAACTCGGCGGTGCCCGAGAACAGGGTCGTCAATGCCTCGCGCTCAGCGGGTTCGGCGTCCAGGTCACGGATCGCCGCGCCCAATAGGCCGAGGGAGTAGAGCTGGCGAGCATTGAAGAACATCGGCCAGTCAGTGAAACCCCAGCGGATCGCCTGCCGTGTGTTTTCGCCTTGGTCGAGGTCACCGTATGGGACGACCAAGTCCTGCTTTGTCTCGTCGTACAGATTCGAGGTGTCGTCGTAAAGACCCCGATCGAAGTCGGTGATGCGCTCATAGCGCTTCGTCCCATCGGCGCCCAGCACCAACTTGGCATATAGCTCGTAATCCGGTCGTTGGCGGTCGAGTGCGCCGACGATCGATGAAGCATGTCCGTTCGGGCAGGTCATGGAGCCACGGGTTACTGCGCCCTGGCGTGTGAAGGTGTGACCGTGTCGGCAGGTCATATGGTCGAAGTTGTTGATTCCTGGCAGCACGTCGAGACATGTGGGACAGACGATGTGCGCGGCTCGTACTCGCTTCGGATACGCGTGTTGTGCAAACACATGTGATGAGAACAGGCGTGTGGGAGTAGCGCATTCCGGGCATCGGGCGGTTGCGACCCAGAAGTAGTAGAGGACGGTCTCGCCCGTATCGCTCCGGTGTACGCGATCGATCTCCGGTCTGCAGGCAGCCCCTATCCGATCGAATGCCCGCCTCAATTCGGTCGGATCCCATCGTTGGACGGCCTGCCGCTGAACGAGGGTCGCGACGGGATTGATGTCGATGCCGATCGGTCGAGCTCCGAGCTTCGCCGCCTCGACGACGGTGGTACCTGAACCTGCGAACGGGTCGAAGACAGTGATGCCTTCGAGATCCACGCCGTTGCCGTACGCCTCGAGAGTTCTTGCCGCCGTCTCGGACGTCGCGCTAGCCACGATTCCCCGGAAGATGCTTCCGAGGCGCTTCGCCCACCATTTGTGCGTGCTTGTAGCCGGCCGATGGACCTCCTTCCGCCAAGACTCGCGCTCGGCGATGCGGCTGAACTCGACTCCAGGGAAGTCGACCTCGAGACTCGAGGGCGCCGGGATACCGTTTGAGCGCCGCCCCTCAGGACGTTGGGTAGTGGTGGGGTCGAATAGCCTCACGTCTTAGCGGCCTCAACGAGCGCTGCCCTGCTGAAGATGTCGTCCTTGAGCGAGACTCCTCCTGAGCCGCTCCCCTGGAGACGGTAAGCGCCAAACTCGTGTGTCGTCCCCGCCGACGGATTGCGCGCCAGTGTTGGATCGAGCTCGTTGCTACGTAGATCGAACGAGTAGCCGACGACTATCGTCTCGGACTCGACTCTCACGAGCTGTCCGACCTGCTCCAGGCGGTCGTCGTGCGTCAAGTCATCGGGAGTGATGAGGGTCGCCTGCCCAGTCGTTCCGTGGGTCAGGGCGAATGGGGTCGGGGCCACGTACATCTTGCGATCTCGTACGAGAAGATCTCCATAGGAGCCAAAGCCGCGAAAGCTCTTGTTCTTGTGCACGTAGGTGTGGTCGGCGTTCAGAAAGTCGCCGTGGCAGAGAACTAGATCGACAACCGGGTACTCCTGGTCGTCAGTCGCAGCCGGATACCGGCCAAAGACGTAATAGACGTCGCGGCCGTTGTGCAGTCCTGTCGGTATCCGGCTGTTGCTGTCGTAGTCAGCCTCTCGACCTGGCCACTGAAGGCCCTTGACCTCGTAGCCCTCGGCATGGTCGACGAGCACGTAGTCGGGATAGCTGTTGCGACCGAGGCAGTCGTGCTGGAGTCCAGCGTCCGAGATGCGATCTCCGACCCAGTTCTGAAAGTGGAACTCCTTGTCCGAGGCGCTTACCCGCTGGATCAGGATGGCGTTTCGCATCGCGTTGGCGCACGCCGCGAACACGTCCGCGCAGGTATGACGGTCGCTGGTACCCATGAACTCGAGCCTATATAGGGCCTCGGAAGACCAGCCGGGTGTGGGCTGGTGCTGATCAGGTTGCTGAGAGCAGCACAGCCTGCAGCTTCTTCAGCGCCTTACGGTCCTCGTCCCGGCCGAGGCGCGCCAGCACCTCGTCCGCCAATGACAGGTAGTCGGCGCCCAGGTCCGGCCGGTGGTCGACGATCGACACAGCCCGCTCGGCCGACTCGGCATAGGCAACCGAACGCCGGATCGGCGTGTCGAAGATCTTGTCGCCGTAGCCGTCGCGCAGCTGCTCGAGCGCCTCGCGGGCGTGGACGGTGCGCATGTCGGCGATGTTCAGGACGGCGCCGAGCCATTTCAGGTCGGGGCTGAGACCGCGTGCGGCCTCGACGACCTCGAGCGCCTGCTCGACGCCCTGGAGCGAGAAGTACTCGGCCTCGGTCGAGATCAGCGCATAGTCGGCCGCGACGAGCGCGTTGACGGTCAGCAGGCCGAGCGACGGCGGGCAGTCGATCAGGATCAGGTCGTAGTCGTCGGCGACCTCGCCGAGTGCCCGCCGCAGGACCATCTCGCGACCGATCTTGCCGCTCAGCAGCAGCTCGGACTCGGCGAGGTGGATGCTGGCCGGAAGGACGTCGGAATGGATCGACTCGGCGGCCTTGGCGCGATCCGCAAGCACGTCGGCAAGCGTTGGCTCTGGAGCGTCGCCGACCGCGAAGTAGTCGGTCAGGTTGCCCTGTGGGTCCATGTCGACGGCCAGCACCCGCAGGCCGATGCGCCTGAAGACGTCGACGAGGGTGCGCGTGGTCGTCGTCTTGCCGGTGCCGCCCTTCTGCGAGAGGACGGTGATCGTGGTTGACATCGGCGCCGACGATACAGAGGAGGTGGGATAAGATTTCCGGTCCTTACTCACGCGTGCCTGCTGGGCGATACGCGCGACCCGGAGGAAGGACAGATGCAGGATCCCGCCTACCCGCCGGGCGACAGGGGAAAGACTCTCCCGTCAGCCAGCGGGCTACATGACCAGCAGTACGAGCACGACGCCTGCGGCGTTGGCTTCGTCGCGCGCCTACACGCGCCGGCCTCGCACGAGGTCGTCGACCGCGCGCTGGACGTGTTGGACCGAATGGAGCATCGCGGCGCCGAGGGCGCCGACCCCGAGACCGGCGATGGCGCGGGCATCCTGCTCCAGGTCCCTGACGCGTTCCTGCGCGCCGAGGTCGACTTCGAGCTGCCCGAGGCCGGTCGTTATGGGGTGGCGATGTGCTTCCTGCCGCGCGACGAGGACGACCGCGGACGTGCCCGGCGCGCGCTCGAGCGCGCTGTCGAGGCGCAAGGCCTCTGGGTGCTCGGTTGGCGCGAGGTGCCGGTCGATCCGGACGCCTGCGGACGCACCGCCGCCGCCTGCGCCCCCCACACCGCACAGCTCTTCGCCGGCGCGCCCGAGGGGGTTGCCGACCAGGATGCGCTCGAGCGCAAGCTCTACGTCGCCCGCCGCGCCGCCGAGCACGAGCTCGTCCCGGGCTTCGCGATCCCGAGCTTCTCGTCGCGGACGATCACCTACAAGGGGATGCTGATCTCGCCGCAGCTGCCGAAGTACTTCCCCGATCTCCAGGACGAGCGCGTCGTCAGCCGCCTGGCGCTCGTCCACTCGCGCTTCTCGACGAACACCTTCCCGAGCTGGGAGCTGGCGCATCCGTACCGGATGATCGCCCACAACGGCGAGATCAACACGGTGCGCGGCAACCGCAACTGGATGCGCGCCCGTGAGGCGCAGCTCTCCTCGCCGCTGTTCGGCGACTCGCTGTCCAACCTTGGCCCGGTGCTCGACGACCAGATGTCGGACTCCGGCTCGCTCGACGCCGCCTTCGAGCTGCTCACCCTCGGCGGCCGCTCGATGGCGCACGCGATCTCGATGCTGATCCCCGAGGCCTACCAGGGCCGTGGCGAGCTGCCGCAGCCGGTCAACGACTTCTTCGCCTACCACGACTCGCTGATCGAGCCGTGGGACGGACCGGCGGCGGTCGCCTTCACCGACGGCCGCGCGATCGGCGCGACGCTCGACCGCAACGGGCTGCGTCCCGGCCGCTGGCTGCACACCCACGATGGCTGGGTCGTCTTCGCCTCCGAGACCGGCGTGCTGCCGATGCCGGAGGAGGACGTGGTGGGCAAGGGCCGGTTGCATCCCGGCAAGCTGTTCCTCGTCGACCTCGAACGCGAGCGCGTCATTCCCGACGCCGAGCTGAAGCGCGAGCTCGCCGCCCGCCAGCCCTACGGCGACTGGCTCGCCGAGCGCGTCGTGCGAATCGGCGACCTGCCCGACAAGAGCCCGCGCGTGCCGCGCGTCGAGCCGCTGCTGGCGCGCCAGCTCGCCTTTGGCTGGAGCCAGGAGGATCTGCGCGTGCTGCTCGCGCCGATGGCCCGCGACGGCGTCGAGCCGACCGGCTCGATGGGCAACGACACCGCGCTCGCAGTGTTGTCGGACAACCGGCCGCCGCTGTTCTCCTACTTCAAGCAGCTGTTCGCCCAGGTCACCAACCCGGCGATCGACCCGATCCGCGAGTCGATCGTGATGAGCCTGCAGGCGTGCGTCGGGCCGGAGATCAACCTGCTCGGCGAGACGCCCGACCACTGCCACCAGCTCGTGATGCCTCAGCCGATCCTGCGCAACTCCGAGCTCGAGAAGCTGCGCCAGGTCGACCACGAGGTCTTCGAGGCCCGCGCGATCGACATCACCTGGCCGGTTCGCGATGGCGTCGGGGGCATGGAGCGCCGGCTCCAGGAGATCTGCAACCAGGCGTCGGAGCTGGTCGAGGACGGGGTGACGATCCTGATCCTCTCCGACCGCAACATCGGCAAGGAGCGCGCGGCGATTCCCTCGCTGCTCGCGACGGCGGCCGTCCATCACCACCTCGTGCGCGAAACGACGCGTCTGCGCTGCGGTCTCGTCGTCGAGACCGGGGAGGCGCGCGAGGTCCACCACATCGCTTGCCTGATCGGCTACGGCGCCGCCGCGGTCAACCCGTACCTGATGTTCGAGTCGCTCGGCAAGATCCACCACGACGGGCTGCTGAAGCGCGACATCGGCCTTGACGAGGCCGAGGAGCACGTCGTCAAGGCGATCGGCAAGGGTCTGCTGAAGGTGCTCTCGAAGATGGGCATCTCGACGATGCGCTCCTACACCGGTGCGCAGATCTTCGAGGCGATCGGCCTCGATCTCGAGCTGATCGACCGCCACTTCACCGGCACGCCGTCGCGGATTGCTGGCATCGGCTTCGACGTGCTCGCCGGCGAGGCGCTCGATCGTCATCGGCGCGCCTATCCGGCCGCCGCCTCCGAGCTGCTGCCGTCCGGTGGCGTCTACGCCTGGCGCCGCGACGGTGAGTTCCACGGCTGGAACCCGGAGACGATCGCCAACCTCCAGCACGCCGCGCGCGGCGAGGAGCCGGAGGCCTACGACCGCTTCAAGACCTACGTCAACGACGTAGCGGCCAAGAACTCGACCCTGCGCGGCCTGCTGCGCTTCGCCGACGACGACATCGACTCGATCCCGCTCGAGGAGGTCCAGCCGGCGGCGGAGATCGTCAAGCGCTTCAAGAGCGGCGGCATGAGTCTTGGTGCGCTGTCGCCTGAGGCTCACGAGGGCCTCGCGGTCGCGATGAACCGGCTCGGTGGCAAGTCGAACACCGGCGAGGGCGGGGAGGACCCGGCCCGTTTCGCGGACGAACGGCGCTCGTCGATCAAGCAGGTTGCCTCCGGCCGTTTCGGCGTGACGATCGAGTATCTGACCAACGCCGACGAGATTCAGATCAAGGTCGCCCAGGGCGCCAAGCCCGGCGAGGGCGGCCAACTGCCCGGCCACAAGGTCGACGACTACATCGCTGGCCTGCGCCACTCGACGCCCGGCGTAACGCTGATCTCACCGCCGCCGCACCACGACATCTACTCGATCGAGGACCTCAAGCAGCTGATCTACGACCTGCGCTGCGCCAACCCGACGGCGCGCGTCTCGGTCAAGCTCGTCTCCGAGGTCGGCGTCGGCACGGTCGCCGCCGGCGTCGCGAAGGCGAATGCCGACCACGTCGTGATCGCCGGCCACGACGGCGGCACCGGCGCCTCACCGCAGTCGTCGATCCAGCATGCCGGCATCCCGTGGGAGATCGGCCTCGCCGAGACCCAGCAGACGCTGCTCAAGAACGACCTGCGCTCGCGGATCGTCGTCGAGACCGACGGCCAGATGCGGACCGGTCGCGACGTGATGGTCGCGGCGCTGCTCGGCGCTGACGAGTACGGCTTCTCGACCGCGCCGTTGATCGCGCTCGGCTGCGTGATGATGCGCGTCTGCCACCTCAACACCTGCCCGGTCGGGGTGGCGACCCAGGACCCCGAGCTGCGCGCCCGCTTCGCCGGCGAGCCCGACCACGTCGTCAACTACCTCGTGATGGTCGCCGAGGAGGTGCGCGAGATCCTCGCCTCGCTCGGCCTGCGCAACCTCGACGAGGCGATCGGTCGCACCGACCTGCTGGTGCCCGATGAGAAGGTCGACCACTGGAAGGCGCGCGGCGTCGATCTGCGCGCGCTGCTGGTCGTGCCCGAGGAGGCCGCTGATGGCCGCCCGCGGCGCAACACGCGCGGTCCCGAGCCGGTGCTCGACGACGCGCTCGACCACGACCTGATCGCGGCCTGCGCGCCGGCGATCGAGCGTGGCGAGCAGGTGCGCCTCGAGCGGACGGTCGAAAACAAGAACCGCACCGTCGGCGGCCTGCTGTCGAACGCGATCGCGTACAAGCACGGAGCCAACGGCCTGTCAGCCGGGTCGATCGACATCGCGCTGCGCGGCTCTGCCGGCCAGAGCTTCGGCGCCTGGCTCGCGCCCGGCGTGACGCTGACGCTCGACGGCGACGCCAACGACTACGTCGGCAAGGGCCTGTCCGGTGGCACGGTCGTCGTGCGGCCGGCGCCCGAAGCGAGCTTCGCCGCGGAGGCGAACGTGATCGTCGGCAACACGGTTCTCTACGGCGCGACGATCGGCAAGGCTTTCTTCCGCGGCCTCGCGGGCGAGCGCTTCGCGGTCCGCAACTCCGGCGCCCAGACCGTCGTCGAGGGTGTCGGCGACCATGGCTGCGAGTACATGACCGGCGGGCGCGTCGTCGTGATCGGCCCGACCGGACTCAACTTCGCCGCTGGGATGAGCGGTGGCGTCGCCTACGTGCTCGACGTCGACGGCGGCTTCGCCGGCCGCTGCAACATGGAGCTCGTTGAGCTCGAGGTCCCGGCGCCCGATGACCTCGAAGAGGTTCGCGCGCTGATCGCCGAGCACGCCGAGCGGACCGGTTCGCCGGTCGCGGGCGGGCTGCTCGAGAGCTGGGATGAGTCTGCATCGCGCTTCGTCAAGGTGATGCCGCGCGACTACAAGCGGGCGCTCGCCGAGTTGGCGGAGGCCGAGCAGGCGCTTGCCGATGCCACTGACAGCGAGCTGGGAGCGCCGGCCTGATGGGCGAGCTGGGCGCCTTCCTGCGCATCCACAGGGTTGGCTTCGACAAGCGCGACCCCAACGAGCGGGTCCACGACTACAAGCAGTACTTCGAGCTGCCCGACGACGAGACGCTGCAGGAGCAGGGCGGCCGCTGCATGGACTGCGGCGTTCCGTTCTGCCACGAGGGCTGTCCGCTCGGCAACCCGATCCCCGAGTGGAACGACCTCGTGTACCAGGGCCGCTGGCGCGACGCCGTCAATCTCGCCCACACGACGAACAACTTCCCCGAGTTCACCGGCCTGATCTGCCCGGCGCCGTGCGAGTCGGCCTGCGTGCTCCAGATCAACGACGACCCGGTGACGATCGAGCAGCTCGAGCTGGCGATCGCCACGCGCGGCTTCGACGAGGGCTGGATCGCTCCGAAGCCGCCCGAGCGCCGTACCGAGCGCAGCGTCGGCGTGATCGGCTCCGGCCCCGCCGGGCTCGCGGCCGCCCAGCAGCTCAACGGGCTCGGCCACACCGTCACCGTCTACGAGCGCGACGAGGCGCCCGGCGGCCTGCTGCGCTTCGGCGTGCCGGACGCGAAGCTCGAGAAGTGGATCATCGACCGCCGGCTGAAGCTGCTCGAGGAGGAGGGGATCATCTTCGAGTGCGGCGTCGACGCCGGCCGCGACGTCTCCGTCGAGGAGCTGCGCCAGCGCCACGACGCGCTCGTGATCGCGATCGGCTCGCGGATGCCGCGCGGGCTCGACGTGCCCGGGTCCGAGCTGACCGGCGTCCACCCGGCGATGGACTACCTTTACCAGCGCAACCGCTGGGTCGCGCACGAGCAGGGCCGCTCGACGGTCGAGCCGGACTCTGGCACCGAGATCAGCGCCAAGGGCAAGCGCGTCGTCGTCGTCGGTGGCGGCGATACCGGCATGGACTGTGTCTCGAACGCGCTGCGCGAGGGCGCCGAGGACGTCCTGATGCTCGACGTCTATCCGGAGCTGCCGCCGTCTGGGCGCCTGGCCGGCACCCCATGGCCGCTGCCGCCGAAGCGGACACTGACCACCTACGCCCTCGACGAGGGCGGCGAGCGCCGCTGGGCGTCGCAGGTGACCGAGGTCGTCGGCAGCGACGGCCGTGTCGCCGGCGTCCGCGCGCGCAAGGTCGAGGGAACCTCTTCGCGTGACCTCAAGGCCGTTCCCGGCAGCGAGTTCGAGCAGGAGGCCGATCTCGTGCTCGTCGCGATCGGCTTCACCCACCCGGAGCACGAGGGGCTCGTCGAGAACCTCGGCGTCGACCTCGACAGTCGCGGCAACGTGCGCGCGCCCGTCTACGGGACCTTCATCGAGGGCGTCTTCGCCTGCGGCGACGCGCGGATCGGGCAGTCGCTGGTCGTCACCGCGATCGCCGAGGGCCGTCGCTGCGCCCGGATCGTCGACCGCCACCTCGGCGGCACCGGGATCGCCTTGCCAGTCCGGGCCGAGGAGATGTTCGCCTACGAGGACGACGACCCAGGCTCGCTGCGCCACCAGGCGGAGACCGCCGGCAACGTCACCGTCGGCGACGCCTTTTGGGCCGGCCCGCGCGACCCCGCTTAGACCGGCAGGGAACACCCGCGCCATGGCGAAGACGGCTCTATGCCCGATATCGCCGGAATCCTCGTGCGCAAGAGCGTTGGAGCGCTGTCCAGCGGACGCTCTCACTGCTCGTCTTGCCGCCGCACGCCGCTCGTCGGCGAGCGCCTGCACGAGACCGATGGCGGTCGCCAGCTCTGCGAGCTCTGCCTCATCGACGCGCCGGCGAGCGACCGCCACGTGATCAGCGTGCGCCGCATCCACGCGAGCGAGCGCCACCTGCCGGTTCGCCCGCGCGTCGCCGCTTGAGGCTCGCTTGCCCGCGGCGACTGGCGCTGGTTAGATGGGAACGTGCGCTTACTGGGTGGTGGGTTGTTGGGCCTCGTGATGCTGATGGCGATTGCGCCGCAGGGCGTCGATGCCTCGGTGCGCGAGGCGCATTTCAGCGATAGAGCCGGCACGACGACGGAGCCGGTCGACATGACCGAGCTCCACGCCCGCTATGACGATACGGGAAGGCTGGCCGTGGTCATGCGCTTCGCAGACCCGCTTCCCGAGACGGTTCGTCTGCGCTGGGTGGCGGCCGAATGGGACTCCGACGGCACCTGCGGCAACAGCGTAGACGTGCGACTGTGGGTGTCGGGTGAGGCGGCTATGGGTTGGTGGCAGCCGGGATACCTGACGGTCGTCTATGACATCGAGTCAGCATCGGTCGCTCGAGATCGCCGGTCGGTGAAGACGGTCATTCGGTACGAAATGAAAGATCGTGACTTCCGCTGCCTGATCGCGAGCGTCGACGGCAGCTCGGAGCGAATCGGCCCGGCGTCCTTCGACCTGCCGCTGGAGCGGTTGTCGGTCAAACGGGCCGTATGGATTGGGTCGAGCATCGGGCGACCAGGCCGAACGGTCCTGCGCGTGTCGACTGCCGATGGCGCGAAGGTCGAGATCGTGGTCAGGCGGAAAGGGCGCCGAGCGTTCGTGCGTCGCTTCACCGCGGCGGGTGGCTCTCCAGTTCGGCAGCAGTTCAAATGGAGCTGTGCCCGTCCGGGGATCTATCGGTTTGTGGTCCGAGCTCGTGATTCCTACGGCAATTCACTCGTCCGTCGGGGGCGATGGACAATCAGCCCGAATCGCTGCGAGCGGCTGCTGAACTAGAATCCGGCGCCGATGCGCCAGGTGACCGTCCATACCGTGATCTCGGCGCCGCGCGAGGAGATCTTCGACTTCGTCTCCGACCTCTCGCTGCGGCCGGCCTACTGCGATCACTACCTGCGCGAGTTCCGGCTCGCGCGCAACAACCCGCGCGGAGTCGGAGCCGCGGCGCGCTTCCGGCTCGATGGGCCGCTGGCCAAGGAGTGGGCTGAGATCGAGATCAAGGTCTGCGATCGGCCAAAGCGGATCGTCGAGGAGGGCCGCGTCGGCCGTCTCGGCCGCTCACGGCTGGTGGCGGTCTATGACTTCATTCCGGAGGCCGCCGGCACGACGCGTGTCGAGCTGACGACCTACAGCGAGCCGGCGACGATCTTCGACAAGCTCAAGCAGACCGGGGCCCACCGCTGGGTGCGGCGGCGCTCGCGGAAGGCGCTGCGACGGTTGCGCGACATCTTCGAGACCCAGCGTGCGGGCGACCTGCCGCGCGCGACGATCGGCGGCGCCGACCCGGGCAAGGCCCCGCGCTTCGGCGACCACGTCCCGTCGGGACACGGCGTCGCCGTCGCCGACAGGTAGACTGCCCGCCGCCGATGGCCCTCCGCAACCGAACCCTCGCCGCCTGCGCGCTCGCGCTCACTCTCGTCGGAGGGCTGTCCGCTTGTAGCGCCAGCCAGGACGAGATCGGCGTCGAGGAGCCGGCCCGCGAGGGACTCTCGGTCGACATCGGCGGGCTCGACTACAACGTCTTCATCACCCGCGAGCTGAACCTCGCGATCACGCCGGACAAGGACTACTACGAGGGTCCGCCCGCCAAGCCGGGCAACAACCTGTTCGGCATCTTCCTGCGCGTCTGCAATCCGAGCGAGGACGACACGCTCGAGAGCGCGTCGGAGTTCGTCGTGACCGACAACCAGGGCGCCGAGTTCGAGCCGATCGAGCTGCCCGAGGACAACGCCTTCGCCTACAACGCCCGTGAGCTGACACCGGGCGCCTGCATCCCCGAGGACGGCAGCGTCGCCCAGCAGGGCCCGACCGCCGGCTCGATGCTGCTGTTCGACTTCCCGCTCGAGAACACCGAGAACCGTCCGCTGGAGCTGGAGATCACCAGCCCGCCGCTCCCCGGGCATCCCTCGGAGACGAAGCGCTTCCACCTAGACCTTTAGCGGTCAGCGGAGGAGCGCAGCCGGACCGGTCCTAGGACGACCCTGCGCAGCTAGTGGGAGCGAGGTCCGGCGAGCACCGTAGCTACGGCTCACCGCTTCAGACCTGCGACCAGCACGCCTTGGGCGGCCGGGGCCGCTGTGGCGCCGCCGGCGCCGTTGCGGACGAGCAGGACGGCGACGACGATGCGTGGCTTGCCGGCCGGCGCGTAGGCGGTGAACCAGGCGTCGGTGTTGGCAGGGTCGCCGTCGCGCAGCGCGGCCTCGGGATCCTCGCCGCGGGTATCGCCAAGCTCCGCGGTTCCCGTCTTGCCGGCGACGTCGACGCCCTCGACCTGGGCCAACGTGCCAGTGCCGTAGTCGACGACGCCGACCATCAGCTTCTCGACCGTCTTGGCGACGTCGGCGGGAATCGCGCGGATGCCGCCGCTGCGGCCTGAGCGCGGCGTGAGCGTCGGCCGCACGCGGACGCCGCCATTGGCGATCGTCTGGGCGACCGTGGCCATCTGCAGCGTCGTCGCGAGCGTCTGGAACTGGCCGATCGCCGTCGATCCGACCTCGAGCGGGCTGACGATCGCCGACGCGTCGGGGATCGTGCTGGGCAGCGCGCCGGGGATGCCCGGGTCCTCGTTCCAGCCGAACTGCTCGGCCTCCTCGACCAGCCGCTGCGCACCGACCTCGACCCCGAGCGGCGCGAAGACGGAGTTGCACGAGTGGGCGAAGCTGTTCGCGAAGTCTCCGCCGCACGACTCGCCACTGGCATTCGCGAGCTCGACGCCGTCGATCGTCGCCGCGGTCTCGACCGGGAACTCGTCCTTGAGCTTGACCTTGCCGGCCTCCAGCGCGGCCGAGGCGGTGATGATCTTGAACGTCGACCCTGGCGGCTGGGGAGCCGAGAACGCGACGCCGGCGAGCGCGAGAACCTCGCCGCTGCGTGGGTCGAGCGCTGCCACACCTCCGAGCCGGCCCGCCAGCGCCACGTCGGCGGCCTCCTGGACGCTGGTGTCGATCGTCGTCTTGACGGGCTTACCCGGCCGCGGCGTACTGCGCGCCAGTACACGGCTGCCGGCGAGCAGCTCGCCGCCCGGTTGGCCCGCAAGCTCGTCCTCGAAGACACGCTCCAGCCCGCTGACGCCGACCGGTGTGGCCTCGGGAAAACCGCGTGCGTAGAGCTTCTGCTGCTCGGCTGCGTCGGTCGGCGGCTCGAGCGCACCGGCGATCGAGGAGGCAACGGCGAGCGGCGAGCTGCGCCCGTCGGACGGTCCCTCGGCAAGTACCTCACCGCCGGCCGTCAGCAGCTTGGCGCGCTCCGGTGCGGTCGTACGGCGGCTCAGGGCGACACCGGGAGCGAGGCCGGGGAAGACGAGGTGGGGGCGCCAGTCGACGGCGCCATCTACGACCGGCAGCTCGACCTGCCCCTCGACCGGACCGAAGGCGGCTGTGTGGGCCGTGACGGGCAGGCGCGCGATATCGCCGTCAGTCTCGGGGTCGGCGATCGCAAGCCGCCGCGTCGTGGCTGTCGCAGCGGCGTCGCCGTACGCGGTGGCGAACTGCTCGCGCGGGACAGCAGTACGCGTCTCGGCCGACAGCAGGCGGTGCATCGCGGCGTAATCCTCCTTCTGCCAAGCGGCAGAGAAGGCGCGTGCGACACGCTCGGTCTCGGAATCGCGGCCGCCACCGACAGTCAGGCCGAAGACGAACGCCAGCACCGCGAGTACGGCCGCGGCCGGGAGCGCGCGGTGAGTAAGGCGCCGCCGTCGCTCGAGGGTCAGGTCAGCCGGCACGGTGGGCGGGAGGCTACCGTCCAGCCCCCATGACCCCGCTCGATTGGATCATCGTCGTCTTTGCGGCAGGGATGATCGTGGCTGGTTACGGGCGCGGCCTGGTCGTCGGCGGGCTCGCTCTGGTCGGCTTCGCGATCGGCGCCTTCGCTGGCTCACGGATCGGGCCGATGCTGCTCGAGGAGGGCTCCAGCTCGCCCTGGGCGCCGCTGGTGTCGCTGATCTGCATCGTGCTGCTCGGCGCGCTCGTCGCGACCCTGCTCGAGGTCCTCGGGATCCAGATCCGGCGCGGTCTGCGCGGGCCGGTCGGTGTCGCCGACGGGATCGGCGGAGCGTTGCTGGTTGGGGCTTTGGCGCTGAGCATTGCCTGGATCCTGGGGGCGGTGGCGCTTCAGACCCCAGGCGCCCGCGAGCTGCGCGAGCCGATCCAGCGTTCGTTGATCCTGCGTGAGCTGAACGCGGTCCTGCCGCCGTCGGGGCCGATCCTGCGCGCGCTGGCCCGCTTCGACCCGTTGCCGCAGCTGGCGGGGCCAGGCGCCAACGTCTCGCCCCCTGACGCGACGATCGCGCGTGACCCGCAGGTGCGGACGGCAGGGGGGAGCATCGTGCGCGTACTCGGTACGGCCTGCGGGCTCGGTGTCCAGGGCTCGGGTTGGATCGCGGGCGATGGCGTTGTCGTGACCAATGCGCATGTTGTCGCCGGCCAGGACGACACCGTCGTCGACATTGGCGGCGACGGCGGCGAGCTCGATGCCGATCCGATCTGGTTCGACGTCCGCAACGACATTGCGTTGCTGAGCGTGCCGGATGCGTCGGGCACAGCGGCGCTGGGGCTCGTCGAGGACCCGGGCGAGGGCACCTCGGGCGCGGTGCTCGGCTTCCCGGAGAACGGGCCGTTCGACGTCCGTGCCGCCAGGATCGGCGCTACTCGTACCGCGCTCAGCCGCGATGCCTACGGCCGTGGGCCGGTCCAGCGCCCGATCACGACCTTCCGCGGTCTCGTGCGCTCCGGCAACTCCGGCGGACCGGTCGTCGACGCTGACGGCCGCGTGATCGGGACCGTGTTCGCGTCGGCGACGGAGTCGCGGCAGCCGGAGGGTTTTGCAGTGCCGAATGCGGTCGTGGCCGACGCGCTCGCAAAGGCGAGCGGCACGGTCGACACCGGCCCTTGCGTCCATTAGGACCGGCCGGTCCGCTAGAAATCGCCTCTTGCGCCGCCTCTCCCTCCACCTGGCCGCGATCGCCTCTGCGCTCGTCCTGACGCTGCTGGCGGGCTCTGCCGCCGACGCAGCGGCCAAGCCGCCGAACCCCTGCCTCGACCGCGCCCAGCGAGCGAAGCTGAACTGCCCCGACTTCCAGATCAGCAAGCCGTTTGGGCTCACCGCCGACCCGTTCGTCTGGCCCGGCCACGTCGTGCTGCGCGCCGGCAACTCGATCAACAGCGTCGGCCGCGGGCCAGCCGAGCTGCTCGGCGTTCGCGACAGCCGCTACGGGATGCGCGGCCGCCAGCGGATCTACCGCCGCAATGGAGGCAAGCTCGGCATCGCCACCGGCGCACGATTGACCTTCAAGGCGATCCCCGGTCAGGGCAGCTACTGGAAGTACCTCTACGCCGCCAAGTTCGAGCTCTTCCGCCGCGATGGCGATGGCCGCCGCGCCAACCGCGTCCGCCGCGGTCCAAAGGTCAGCTACTGCCTGCGTGATCTCGACCACAGCCGTCCAGGCTTGCCGCGCTCACCACGCAGCTACGTCTATCCCGCCTGCAACCAGTCGCCGAAGACGCGCAAGGTCACGCTCGGAACGTCGGTCGGCTGGTCGGACGTCTACCCGCCCGCCTACCACGAGCAGTGGATCGACGTGACCGGCCTGCGTGGCTGCTTCGACTACGTCCACACCGTCGATCCTCGCAACGGCATCTACGAGTCGAACGAGCGCAACAACGCGGCGTCGGTGACCGTCCGCCTGCCGTTCGAACCAGGCCCGCAACGCTGTCCCGGCCATAAGTCGAACGCTCCGGTTGGCGGCGGCGAAGACGTTTCGGCCGACCCTTACGGCTACGGCTATTAGCTAGTTGATCGTCGGTGGATCGCCGCGGCCGGGTGGCGGGTCGACGGCAGGCGGAGGCTCCTCGACGACGGGCGGCTCCTCGACGACCGGATCGGGCTCGGGCTCGGAGACGGGCGGTGTCTTGGTGGGGGTGCGGGGCTGGGTGTCGGGCGTCTGGGTCTCGGTCTGAGGCGCTGAGGACGGGGTTCCGCCGCTGGAGGGCGTGTCCTGCGGGGCCTCGGTGTCGGCTGCGGCCGTGGGGGTGTCGGACCCGGTCGACTTCTTGGGCTTCTTCTTGGCGACCTTCTTCTTCGCCGGCTCGTCGGACGGTGGGTCGGCGACCGTCTCGACGGTCGTCGCCGCGGGCTCGGCGGGCGTTGGCGGGTCGTCCTGGCCGAGCACCGCCGTGGTGACGACCGCGAGCAGCGCGGCTGCTCCGAGACCGGCGGCTGCCATCAGGCGCCGGCGGCGCTTCTTGCCCGCGACCGGCTCCAGCGCGCGGTAGATTGATGGCATGCCGGGCTGGATGCCGGCCGGGTCATGGGCCGCGGCGCGCTCGGCGATCGTCTCGCTCCAGTCGCTGCCGGTCAGCTCGGCGGCCTTCGCCAACGTCTCCTTGAACAGCCACGGCGCGGCGGCGATCGGCGCCCAAGCGCGGTAGGAGGTGCCGGCCTCCTGCATCGCCTCGAGGCCGAGCCGGCAGGTGTGGCAGGTCGACATGTGGCCGTCGAGCCAGGTCGCGTCGTCGCTCTCGATGTCGAGCTGGCCGTCGTCGCGCATCGCGATCAGCGGCAGAGCGCGCTCGCACTCCGGCGAAGACACCGCGATCGAGGCGAGTGCACCGCCGCGCAGCTCGTCGCGCAGGCTGATCCGGGCACGCGAGATCAGCTGGGCGACCGAGTTGCGGTTCATGTCCATGATCTCGGCGATCTCGTCGTAGGACAGCTCCTCGAGCTCGCGCAGAGCGAGCGCCTCACGCTGACGCTCCGGCAGCCGCTCGTTGGCGGCGCGGATCTCGTCCTGCTGGGACTCGAGCAGCAACCTGCGGTCGGCATCCTCGTCCGGGTCGCCGGGGTCGAGACCGAAGCCGCCGCCGGCCGCCGCTCCGATCGGCGCGGCCGTCTCGGGGATCGCGTCGCTCGGCTCCGCCCGCTTGCGCTTCTGCATCAGGTCGTAGCTGGCGTTGCGCGTCGCGGTGAAGAGGTAGGAGCCGAAGACGAGGTCGCGGCCCTCCAGCTTCGGCAGCCGCCGCATCACGTTGAGGAAGGCGTCCTGGACCGCGTCGGCGGCGTCGTCTTCGGACGCCGTCAGGCGGTAGGCGAGGTTGTAGGCGCGCCGCTCGTAGCGCTCGTAGAGCGTCGCGAAGGCGCCGCCGTCACCGGCCGCGGCGGCTCGCGCCAGCCGCGCCTCCTCGGCCGCTAGGGCCGCATCGGAGGGGTCGCTGGTGGCAGCCTGCGCGGCCATCGGAAGGAAGGTAGCGCGCTCGTGCCTGTCGAACCAGCGCCGACCGAGCGACGGGGCTCGCGGCGAGAAGGCCGGATAGGTGACGGGGGACAGTTGCATCTGTCCTTCCAACGGGCGTAGGCATGCGGAATTACTCCCTACCGCGCCCATCTGCGTATCGTGGTGGCCTTCATGGGCAAGACACTCGTAGTCGCAGAGAAGCCATCGGTCGCGCGAGATCTCGCGACGGCGCTGCCTGGATCCTTCACCCAGGGCAAGGACAAGGCCTTCCTCGAGGGCGACGACTACGTGATCACGTGGGCGGTCGGTCACCTCGTTGGGCTGGCGGAGCCGGACGCCTATGACCCCAAGTTGAAGAAGTGGCGGTTCGCGGACCTGCCGATCGTCCCGGACGAGTTCAAGCTGATCCCCAACGACGAGCGCGCGGCGAAGCAGCTGAAGGTGATCCATCGTCAGATGGCGCGCGAGGACGTCGATCTGATGATCAACGCCTGTGACGCCGGTCGCGAGGGCGAGCTGATCTTCGTCTACGTCTACGAGACGGCGAAGATCCAGCCGCCGGTCCAGCGGCTGTGGCTCTCCTCGATGACGCGCAGGGCGATCGAGGATGCCTTCACCCGTCTACGCGACGGCAAGGAGATGAAGCCGCTCGAGGATGCCGCCCGCTCGCGCTCCGAGGCCGACTGGATCGTTGGCATGAACGCCACCCGCGCGGCGTCGATCCGCCTGCGCGCCGCCTTCGACGGCGCCGTCTCGCTCGGCCGCGTCCAGACGCCGACGCTGGCGCTGATCGCCCGCCGCGAGGAGGAGATCCGCGCCTTCAAGCCCGAGCCGTACTGGCTCGTCGAGGCGAACTTCGCCGCTAGCGGTGAGCGCAACTACACCGGCCGCTACATGGGCGGCAAGCGGATCAAGGAGGACGAGGCCGCCAAGATCGTCGAGGCCGTCAAGGGCAACGACGGCACGATCACCAAGCTCGAGAAGAAGAAGGAGACCGAGAAGGCCCAGCTTCTCTACGACCTGACCTCGCTCCAGCGCCACGCCAACACCCTGCACGGCTTCTCCGCCCGCCGCACGCTCGGCGCCGCGCAGAAGCTCTACGAGGAGCACAAGGCGCTCACCTACCCGCGTACGAACTCGCGCTACCTGACCGGCGACATGGTTCCCGACATCAAGGACGTCGCCGAGCTGGTCGGTCGCAACCCGGGCTACAAGAAGGCGTCGGAGTACGTGGTCGGGCTGTCGGAGCTGCCGCTGGGCCGCGTCGTCAATGACGAGAAGGTCCAGGACCACCACGCGATCATCCCGACGAAGTCCGAGCACGACCTGTCGAAGATGGGCGCCGACGAGCTGAAGATCTACGACCTCGTCGTCAAGCGCTTCCTGGCGGTCTTCCACCCCGACGCGGAGTTCGAGCGCACGCGTGTCGAGACGACCGTCGAGGAGAATGTCTTCCGCACCAGCGGCCGTGTGCTCGTGGTCGCCGGCTGGCGCTCGGTTTACGGCCAGGAGGTCGAGGGCGAGGGCAAGAAGGACGACGATTCGGGTGGCGACCAGATGCTGCCGAAGCTCGAGGCCGAGGAGATCGTCGCGACGCTCGAGGTCGAGTCGCTGCGCAAGGAGACCCAGCCGCCACGCCGCTTCACCGAGGCGTCGCTGCTCGCGGCGATGGAGACCGCCGGCAAGGAGATCGAGGATGCCGACCTGCGCGAGGCGATGAAGGACTCCGGCATCGGCACGCCGGCGACGCGCGCGTCGATCATCGAGCGGCTGCTCGGCGTCGGCTACATCGAGCGCGACGGCCGCGCCCTGCACGCGACCGAGAAGGGCGTCCAGGTGATCCGCCTGCTCGGCCAGCACGCGCTGACCTCACCGGAGCTGACCGGCGATTGGGAGCACCGCCTCGGCCTGATCGAGCAGGGCAAGGACTCACGCCCGGCATTCATGAAGGACATCGCCAAGTTCATCGGCGCGACCGTCGAGGAGCTCGACAAGCTCAAGGGCGTGAAGATCGAGCGGGCGAAGCTCGGTCCCTGCCCGGTCTGCGGTCGCGAGATCGTCGAGAACCGCAAGGGCTACTCGTGCTGGTCGCGCGAGGACCCGGGCTGCGGCTTCGTGATCTGGAAGCAGAAGGCGCGCAAGAACCTGCCGGTGTCGGTCGCCAAGGAGCTGATGGCGAGCCTGAAGGAGTCGCTCGAGCGCGGCGACGAGCCGCCGATCGGCCGCACCGCCAAGCAGGTCACCGGCTTCAAGGGCCGCTCGGGCCGTAGCTTCCGCGCGAAGCTGAAGATCGAGCGGCGCGAGGACGATCCCAACCGCTGGAAGGTCGAGTTCGACGAGGAGTGGGCGACGATGTCCGCCAAGGAGCGCGAGGAGGCCGCCGCGGCGGCCGAGGAGGCGATCGCGGCGAAGAACGGCGACGGCGATAGCACCGCGCCGGAGATCGCCGAGCCCGAGCGCGCGGCTAGCTGACGCGAGGGGCGACCGATCGACGGGCCGACGCCTGAGCGCCGGCCCGCCAATCTCCTATTCGGATCGCTCCGAGGTCGGATCTACCAAGGACGACAGCAGCCGGCCACGCCACCGAATGTTGCGGCGTTAGCGGTGTTGTTGTTCCTGATGAACCCGCGGTACCAGCCGGATGGCTTCGAGGCGGGCATGTAGTAGAGCCCAATGGAGTACTGCCCGGCGCAGACCCAGTTGTCGACCTGGACGCCCCAGTACTCGGCCGGTGCGACGCATCCGGCCCG
>JBIOUS010000027.1:0-40988 GCA_044867325.1 Thermoleophilaceae bacterium
CGCTTCCGATGCTGCTATGCGGCTGCTGCTACAGCAGCGCCGTGCCTAGCTGCAGGCGACGGTGCCCTTGTAGCTCTTCGACGCTGTCGTATCGTCGTTGTACAGGTAGTGCGCCGTAGCCTCGTACGGGTACTTCTTGCTCTTCGGGCAGCTCGTCGTAGCGAGCAGCTGCGGCGCGTACTTGCTGGCGTTGAGCTTCTTACGGTTCGGCAGCGTGAACTTGCCGCCGAGCTTGTAGTTGAAGCTGCGCAGCGTGATCGGCACGCCGGCGACGACCTGCAGCACCTTGGGCACCTTGAAGCTCGCCTTGTAGCCCCACTTGCCGCTCATCTTCTTGATCTTGATCTCGATCGGCTCCTGCACGATCGCCGGGTTGTAGAGCGTGGTGAACGCCCACAGCGTGCTCTTGCCGCCGTTGACGAAGACGACGTCCGGCTTCGCGTCGGTCGTATCGGCGAACGCGACACCGAAGCCACTACCCACGATCGACCCCTTCGGGCAGTTCTCGGTGGTCTGGTCATCGCGCATCTTCTTGCCCGAGCAGGTGGGGTACTTGCCGCCGCCCCAAGTGCCGCCCTTGGCGATCAGCACGTCGCCGCCGGTGATGATCGGCTCCTCGACACCAGGCGTGATCGTGTTGAAGGAAAGGCTGCCCTTGAGCTGAACGCCCTGCGGCTTCTTCTTCGTGCCGGCCTTCTTCGGGCTGATCGAGGCCGTGGACTTGAACTCCGTAACTGGCACCTGCGCCGCGGCGGGGGCCGCCACGACAGCAGCGGCCACCAGGGCCGCGGGTAGGACTGCGAGCTTGCGCATCTCTATTTGCTCCTCCTGATCCGAAAGTCGTTGTCGCGGCAGGATCTTCCCCGCCGAGAGCGCGACCAAGCACGCTAACGGAAGGCCTCCCGTCTATGCAAACTGCACCGTACCTTCAACGCGCGGCGCAGGCGTAAGTTGCGCCTCGGTCGAGCGGCGGCTCAGCCGGCGGTGGGCCGGCGGCCCTCGAGCAGCAGCTTGCGCTGCGCGGCGGCGCGCGTCTCGCCGACGTACGGCAGTAGCGCTGACTCGGTCAGGTCGGGCAGCAGCTTCGGCAGCTCGGCGGTCTCGCCGCGGGCGATCCGGCGGTAGACGGTCTCGTAGACGCCGCCGACGATCGTCTCCGCGATCAGCGGCGACGGCGGGTTCTCCTTGACGAGGGTCTGCTGCGCGGCGACCTCGAAGATCTCGGTGAAGTCCTCCATCGTCTTGGCGCGACGGGCGATCGCCTCGGGTCCGGCGGCCAGCACCTCGACGATGCACATCTTCGCGAAGGCGGGTGAGGCGGCCAGCAGCTCGAGGAAGGCGCGGAAGCCGGCGCTGATCTTGTCCTCGAAGGTCTTCTCGGCGTCGATCCCTGTGCGGATCGTCGTCATCAGGCGTCCGCTGGCCTCGTCGTAGGCAGCCAGGAACGCGTGGTCCTTGTTCTTGAACTGCTCATAGAACGTCCGTCGCGACACTCCGGCCTCGCGCACGACGTCCTGCACGCTCATCGCTCCATACCCGCGTGTGCTGGCCACTTGCGCTACAGCAGCGAGAATGCGCTCGCGCTGGTTGCGAGCCACGAAACTGCGCGCCAAGCCGTGCCGGCCAGGTGGGAGCTGGTGGGGGGCGCGAGCTGCTCTTGAGCTGCTGTCGAGGGCCACGGGTGGTCAGGCCAATATACACGCGCAAGTACATGGCCGCCAGCGCCAACGAAACACCTGCTTATCGAGTTGAGAAGAACAAGTTCGACCGGCGCATCCAGGCGCTCGATTCGTCAACGTGTTCGGCGACATGGGTTCCCCCTGGCACCGCTATTCAGCGCCATATACGATGCCTTGCCGGACGGAGGCGCAGGCCGTGGCTAGCTGTGGCGCTGCTCTCCGTGGGAGGAGACCTTGACCGAGCGCACAGACGAGACCCCGGGAGCGGCGGCTGGCCAGCCAGCCAGCGTCGCTGCGGCGACGAGCCGCGGTCCTGGTCGTCTGCTCGCCGCGGGGGCGATCGCCTTCGCGTTGATAGCGCTGCTCGCGATCTGGGTCACGCGCGACGACGCGCACGAGTACAAGCTGGTCTTCGACAACGCCGGTCAGATGGTCAAGGGCGACCTGGTGCGCGTCGGCGGCACTCCCGTCGGCGAGGTCGAGGCGATCGAGCTGACCGACAGCGGGCAGGCCGAGCTCACGGTCTCGGTCTCCGAGGAGTACGCACCGCTGCACAGCGGCTCGACCGCGACGGTCCGCTGGCAGGGCCTGGTCGGCACGGCCAACCGCTTCGTCGACATCAGCCCGGCGCCCAACTACAAGGCCGAGCTCGACGACGGCGCGACGATCCAGGGCGACAAGACGAAGTCGATCGTCGAGATCGACCAGCTCTTCAACACCTTCACGCCGAAGACCCGCGACGGCCTCGACCACTTCATCAAGGGCTTCGCCGACTGGTACGCGGGCCAGGAGCAGAACGCGAACACCTCCTCCAAGTACTTCCCGCCGACGCTCGCCCAGGCGACGAAGCTGTTCGGCGAGCTCAACCGCGACAGCGAGGACTTCCAGGAGCTGCTGATCGAGACGTCCAAGGCGATGGGCGCGATCGAGACGCGCAGCGCCGACCTGACCAACCTCGTCGACAACGCCGGCACGACGGCCGCCGCCTTGAGCGCGGACACCCAGTCGCTCAATCAGGTGCTCGTCGACCTGCCGCCCGCGCTGCGTCAGGGCACCAAGACGTTCGCGTCGCTGCGCGGCCCGGCGATCGACGACCTCGAGCGCTTCGTCGTCGAGTCCGGTCCGAGCGCCAAGGTGCTGCCGCGCTTCCTGCGCCGCTTCGGCAACTTGGGGGCGGAGTCGGTCCCGATCTTCACCGAGCTGCGCAAGATGTTCAACGGCCCGGGCGCCGGCAATGACCTCTACGACACGATGGTCGACCTTCCGCCGCTGTCGAAGATGGCCGACAAGGCATTCCCGCGCGCGCGCAAGTCGCTCAAGCAGTCGACGCCGATCTGGGGCTTCATCCGTCCCTACACGCCCGACCTGGTCGCCTGGCTGCGCGGCTTCGGCGGCGCGATGGCTCCCTATGACGCCAACGGTCACTACGCGCGCTCGATGCCGGTCTTCGACAACTTCAGCTTCACCGACGACGGCGAGGGCGGCAGGCTGACGCCGAAGCCGGCCGGCGAGCGCGGCTCCAGCCCGTATCTCAGCACCGGCAACCTCCGCCGCTGCCCCGGCTCGGCCGCCCCACGCCCGGCCGATGGCTCCGCGCCGTTCGTCGACATGGGCGACCTGGCCAACCCCGACTGCGATCCGTCGCAGGTGATCGGGGGCACGCCGTGAGCCCGGACCCGCGCGTGAAGAAGCTGACCAGTGGCCGCGCGGTCGCGATCGCGGTCGCCGCGGGCATCGCGATCGGCGCGCTGTTCAGCATCGCGGCCGGCGGCGACGACGGCGACGAGTACCTCGTCCGCGCCGTCTTCGACAACGGCAGCTTCGTCATCCCGGGCGAGGACGTGAAGATCGCCGGCGTCGTGGTCGGCTCGATCCACGACGTCGACCTCACCGAGCAGAACCAGGCCGCGATCGTCCTGAAGATCGACGACCCGGCCTTCGTCCCCTTCCGCAAGGACGCCCAGTGCCAGATCCGCCTCCAGTCGCTGATCGGCGAGCAGTTCATCGAGTGCGCTCCCACGCGGCCGCACAAGGAGGGCCAGCCGCCCGCGGCCGAGCTCGCCCAGATCGAGGACGGCCGCGGCGAGGGCCAGTACCTGCTGCCGGCCGACAACAACGTCACGCCGGTCGGCGAGGACCTGCTGCGCAACATCAACCGCCTGCCGCAGCGTGAGGGCCTGCGCCTGATCATCAACGAGTTCGGGGCCGGCCTGGCCGGCAACGGCGATCGGCTGCGCGAGGCGGTCCGTCGCGCCAACCCGGCGCTGAAGGAGTTCGACGGCTGGATCAAGGTGCTCGCCGATCAGGACCGCCTGCTCGGCCGGCTGATCGACGAGTCCGACACCGTCCTCACCGCCTGGGTCGACAAGCGCAAGGAGACCGCGGGCTTCATCGACAAGGCGGGCGCAACAGCCGCCGCGGCCGCCGAGCGCGGCGACGACATCGAGCGCAACTTCGAGCGCTTCCCCGCCTTCCTGCGCGAGCTGAAGCCGACGGCCGACCGCTTCTCCGGCCTCGCCGACCAGATGACGCCGGCGCTGAACAGCCTCGACAGCCAGGCGAAGGCGATCAACGCGACCGTCGCGGGCACCGGGCCGTTCTTCGAGGCGGCCACGCCGGCGCTCGTCTCGCTCGGCGACTTCGGCGACCGCGCCCGCGAGCTGTTCCCGGCGATCCAGCCGCTGATCGGTCAGCTCGACGATCTCGGCCGCCCGCTGCGGCCGACGACGAACAACCTCGCGAAGCTGTTCGGCAGCTTCGACGACACCGGTGGCATCGAGGAGCTGATGAAGCTCATCTACTTCTACACCGGCACCGTCAACGGGGTCGACACGAAGGGCCACTACGTGCGGTCGAGCCTGGTGTTCCACGGGATCTGCGTCTCGCGCACGGGCGACAATCCGCGCCGCGATCCCGAGAACTGCGGCTCGACGCTCGGGCAGTACGGCGATCCCGTCAAGGCCGCCGCCGCGGCCGCGTCCGAGCCGAAGACTCCCGAGGAGCTCAAGCAGGCGATAGCGCCCAACAAGGCGATCGCCGGCATGCCGCTCGACTCCGAGGACGCCAAGCCGCTGCTCGACTACCTCTTCGGGGAGGGTCGATGAGCAACCGGCGTGCGGGAACCTCAGTGCTCTCCGGCAGCCCGGTGCTGATCGGCGCGGTCACGGTGATCGTGACGATGGTCGCCGTCTTCCTCTCCTACAACGCCAACGAGGGCCTGCCGTTCGTGCCGACGTACAGCCTCACGGCGAACGTGCCGAACGCCAACGGCCTCGTCAAGGGCAACGAGGTCCGGATGGGCGGGTCGCGGATCGGCGTGGTCACGGAGATCGAGACCGATCCGCAGGAGAACGGCGCCGTCGCCGCCAACCTGACGCTCGACCTCGACGAGCGGATCGTCCCGCTGCCGAAGGACTCCACCCTGGTCATCCGCCCGCGCTCCGCGCTCGGCCTCAAGTACGTCGAGGTCACAAAGGGCGAGTCGGCACAGGGATACGCCGAGGGCGCGACGATTCCGCTGGCGGCCACGTCGCAGACCCAGACCCAGGAGATCGACGACTTCTTCAACATGTTCGACGAGCCGACACGCGTCGGCTCGCGGACCAACCTCGAGACCTTCGGCGCCGGCTTCGCCGGCCGCGGCGAGTCGCTCAACCGCACCTTCGCCGAGCTGCTGCCGGTCGTCGAGAAGCTCGAGCCGGTGATGCGCAACTTCAATGCGCCGCGGACCGCCTGGGCGCGCTTCTTCCCGGCGCTCGAGCAGGCCGCCGCCGAGGTCGCCCCGGTCGCGCAGACCCAGGGCGAGCTGTTCGTCGCGCTCGACACCACCTTCACAGCGTGGGCGTCGGTCAGCGATTCGCTCCAGGAGACGATCTCCGAGGGTCCCCCGGCGCTCGAGACCGCGACGCGCGAGCTGCCCAAGCAACGTCCGTTCCTCGCGGACAGCGAGGAGCTGTTCCGCCGCTTCAGGCCAGCCTTCGCCTCGCTCGCCGGCGCTGCTCCCGGTCTCTCCGCCGCGTTCCGCGCGGGAACGCCCGCGCTGTATCGGTCGCCCGCTCTCAACCGGCGCTTGACCAAGACGCTGGCGACGCTCGAGACCTTCGGCGACGACCCGCGCGTCCCGAGCGCGCTTGCGCGGATCACCAACACCGTCACGATCCTGCGCCCGACGCTCTCGTTCCTCACGCCTGCGCAGACCAAGTGCAACTACGGCACGCTGTTCTTCCGCAACCTCGCGAGCATCACCTCCGAGAGCGACGCCGTCGGCAGCATGTTGCGGATCCAGCCCCTGGCGCTGTCGCTCAATCCGGGCAGCGAGGGCGGCCCGGCGGCAGTGCCCTCCAACGGCCCGCCCGCGTCGACGATCGCCACGAACCTCGACGGGTCTCCGATCACTCCTATCGAGCGGACCCTCTACGAGGACAGCTACCTGCACTCCAATCCCTATCCGAACACAGCGGCCCCTGGCCAACCGTCTGAGTGTGAGGCTGGCAACGAGGAGTACATCCGAGGCGTGAATGGTCCCGGCCAGGTCACGATCGGCAACCCGGCCACTACGCCTGCACTGGTGACGGAGAAGACGAAGCGCGTACTGCCGAAGGGGGCCGGGCGATGAGGGGCTTCCGCGCCGGCATGTCCCCGGTTCGCGCAGGCGTGATCGCGCTCGTGATCATCCTCGTGGGCACGTTCTTCGCGTTCAGCAAGGACATCCCGTTCACCCACACCTACAAGATCCAGGCGGTCTTCAAGAACTCGAACCTGATCGGCCCGCGCTCGCCGGTCCGAATCGCCGGGATCGACGTCGGCAAGGTCGTCGAGGTCGGCCAGTACAAGGACACGAACATGTCGGTGGTCACGATGGAGATCACCGACAACGGCCGCCCGGTCGGTGAGGACGCGACGGCCAAGGTCCGTCAGCGCCTCTTCCTCGAGGGCAACTTCTTCGTCGACCTCCAGCCGGGCACTCCGGGTGCCGAGGAGCTGCCCGACGGCGGCATGATCCCGGTCACCCAGACCTCGGTTCCGGTGCAGCTCGACCAGGTGCTGACGACGCTCCAGTCCGATACGCGCCGCAGCCTGCAGGACACCTTCATCGGCTTCGGCGAGGCGCTCGACTCCGAGCCCACCGAGGAGGACAACATCGACCTCGACGTCGACGTCCAGGGCCTGACCGGCGCCCAGGCGCTCAACAAGGCGTTCGAGACCGCCGTGCCCGCGCTGAAGGGCTCGGCGATCGCCGCGGAGTCGCTCCAGGGAACCGAGGAGCACGACCTCTCGCGGATGGTCAAGGGCATCGCCGGCATCAGCCGCGGCCTGGCGCGCAACGAGAACCAGCTCAGCGAGCTGCTGACCGACTTCAACACCTCGATGGCCGCCTTCGCCTCGCGGGCGCCGCAACTCGAGGAGACGGTCCGGCTGCTCGGCCCGACCTCCGGCAACCTGCGCAGGGGCCTCGCCAGCATCAACGCGGCGTTGCCGCCGACCCAGGCGTTCTCGCGCGACATCCTGCCCGGCGTGCGCGAGACGCCGGCTACCGCCATCGCGGCGGAGCCGTGGCTCGATCAGGCGATCCCGTTCTTCAGCGCTCAGGAGCTGGGCGCCCTGCTCGAGGACATCTCACCGGCCACGCGCGACCTCGCCCGCGGCACACACAGCTCGCGCGACCTGGTGCGGGAGTCCGACGACTTCAACCGCTGCATCACGGAGGTCATCATCCCGACCGGCAACATCAAGGTCGACGACGGCGAGTTCTCGTCCGGCACCGAGAACTACAAGGAGTTCTGGCACTCGGTCGCCGGCCAGGCCGGCGAGGGCGGCGGCTTCGACGGCAACGGGTCCTTCCTGCGCCTGTCCGTACCCGGTGGCGCACGACCGCTGACGACCGGCAAGACGAACTACAGCTTGGAGCCGCTGCACGCGAACGCGACGCTGCCGCTGCTGCGCACGAGCCCGGCGTTCCCGAACAAGCTCCCGCCGCTGCAGCGCAGCAAGCCCTGCCACAAGAACCCGGTCCCCGACGTCAACGACTCGTCGGTCGGGCCGGCCGACGGCTCGCAGCCCAACGCCGCTTCCCCGCCGATCCCGACCAAGGGCCTCGGCGCCCAGTCGCCCGCCAGCGCTTCCCAGCTGCTGCCGCTCTCGAGCTTCGGGGGAGGTGCCCAGTGAGAGACGTATTCGGCAAGGCGTTCAAGAGCAACATCAAGGCTGCTGTCGCGCTGATCGGACTGATCGTGCTCGGTTGCGCGGTCGGCAGCTACATCCTGTCCCAGCAGCGGCTCAACCCACCCGCCTGGATCCCGGTCGTTGGCGAGGACACCTTCGTGATCAAAGCCGAGCTCGACAACGCCCAAGGCGTTCTGCCGGGTCAGGGCCAGGCCGTGAACATCTCGGGCATCAAGGTCGGCTCGATCCAGAGCGTCGAGCTCGAGGACGGGCGAGCCGTCGCGACGCTCAGCATCGAGGACCGCTTCTCGCGCATCTACCCCAACGCATCGGTCCTGCTGCGCCCGAAGACCGGGTTGAAGGACATGCTGATCGAGCTCGATCCAGGTAGTCCCTCCTCCGGCGATCCGCTCGATGAGGAGGCGACGCTGGCGAACGACCAGACCAACGCCGACGTCAACTTCGACGAGTTCCTGGCGAGCCTCGACGGCGACACCCAGGACTACCTCAAGCTGCTCGTCGGCGACGCCGGCCGCACGCTGAAGGACGGCGGCGGCCGCGACCTGGCCAATACCCTCCGTCGCTTCCAGCCGCTCTCGCGCGACTTCGCCAAGGCGAACCGCTACGTCGTTCAGCGCCGCGAGAAGCTGAAGCAGGTCATCCACAACTTCTCGGCGATCGTGTCGGAGATCGGCGCCCACGACCGCGAGCTGGCCCGCTTCGTCGGCGGCAACGCGGCCGTCTTCCGCCGCTTCGCCAACCAGAACGAGAATCTCTCCGAGACGATCGAGCTGCTGCCCGGCGCGCTCCAGTCGGGCAACACGGCGTTCGCCAAGATCGACAAGCTCGGCCGTTCGATGGAGAGCACCTTCACGAACCTGCGGCCGACTGCTCGCGCGCTCGGCCCGAGCCTGAAGCAGCTGCGCCCGTTCTTCGCCAAGACCGCGCCCGTGATCCAGAAGCAGCTCCGCCCGTTCACCGAGGAGGTGCAGCCGATCGCCCGCGAGCTGCGCTCGCCGGCGAAGGCGCTCGCCAAGTCGACGCCCAACCTGGTCAAGTTCACCGAGGTCTTCAACGCGCTCTTCAACGAGCTCGCCTACGACCCGCCGGGCAAGGGCAAGGGCAAGAACGGCTACCTCTACTACCTGCCGTGGGCGAACCACAACACCAACTCCACGGTGTCGGGGCAGGACGGGATCAGCACGCTACGGCGCGGCATGGTGATGCTCTCGTGCAGTCAGCTCAACACGCTCGAGGGATTCGCGAAGCCGAATGCGGTGACGGGCAAGGTTCGTAACCCATACCTCGCGACGTTGATCAAGCTGCTCAACGCCCCCAGATTCGAGGAGCGTTGTGGAGCTCAGACGGGGGCTACGCCGTGATCAAGCAAGCGCCCAAGCCCTTCCAGATCTTCGCCATGGTCGCTTTCGTCATGGCCTGCGTTGGCGTGCTGCTCTACCTCTGGCTCTCGTTCGGTGGCGTCGTCCCGCTGCGCTCCGAGGGCTACCGCTTCGACGTCCGCTTCCCCGAGGCGACGCAACTGGCCGAGCAGTCCGACGTCCGTATCTCCGGCGTGCCGGTCGGCAAGGTCATCAAGATCGAGACCGGCCCCGACAACACCACCGAGGCGACGCTCGAGATGCGCTCGCAGTACGCGCCGGTTCCCGTCAACGCCCGCGCGATGCTGCGCCAGAAGTCGCTGCTCGGCGAGACCTACGTCGACCTCTCGACCGGCGACCCGTCGAAGGGCACGATCGAGGACGGCGGCCTGCTCGCCGAGTCGGCCGTCGCGCCGACGGTCGAGCTCGACGAGATCTTCCGCACCTTCGACGACGACACCCAGCAGGCGTTCCAGACCTGGATGCAGTCGCAGGCGTCCGCCGTCAACGGCCGCGGGGTCGACATCAACGCCTTCTTCGGCAACGTTCCCGAGTTCGTCGAGACCAGCGACGACATCCTCGCCGAGCTCAACGCCCAGTCGCGCGCCGTCAGCGGCACGATCCGCGGCACCGGCGAGTTCTTCTCGGCGCTCAGCGCCCGCGACGGTCAGCTCTCGCGCTTGATCACCGAGTCCAACCGCCTCTTCCAGACGACGGCCGCGCGCAACCGCGAGTTCGCCGCGATCTGGGAGGAGCTGCCCGACTTCTCGCGCCAGAGCCGGCTCACGCTGCCGCGTCTGACCGAGTTCGCCGAGAATGCCGATCCGGTCGTCAAGCAGCTCCAGCCGGCGGCGACCGAGTTTGCCTACAGCTTCAAGCAGCTCGACCGCCTCAGCCCGCAGTTCGAGGGCTTCTTCGAGGGTCTTGGGCCGCTGATCACGAAGTCGCAGCGCGGCGTTCCCGCTCTGGAGAAATTCCTCAAGGACTTCCCGCCGCTGCTCGCGGAGTTCGAGCCCTTCCTGCGCAACTTCAACCCGCTCCTCGGCTACCTCGGCCAGAACAAGCGCGAGGTCGCGTCGTTCTTCGGCAACGTGACCGCGGCGACCAACGGCCGCGACCGCAACGCGAACCCGCGCGCTCCGCTCGGCGATCCGATCCACTTCCTGCGCGCATCGTCCACCTTGAGCCCGCAGAGCCTCGGCTACTACCCGCGCGCGCTCGGCCAGACCCGCTCCAACACCTACATGGGAACCAACGGCATGGATCGTCTCGCCAGCGGTCTCCTCTCCTACGACAGCCGCACCTGCTCCAACGGCGATCCAGCGCCGCCTGAGCAGACAGGAACCCCTGAACTGATGGAGCTGGCGCTGCTAGCCCAGCAGTACGCCTTCCGCACGACCGGTCGCGATGTCGCTCGCCCGGGCTGCACGGGCCAGGGCAACTTCCCCGGCTACAACACGCAGTTCCCCCAGCTAGAGCCCGAGCCCTAAGCCGCCCAGATCCACGCGGGCTGCGGTACTCCTCGAGTTGGCGCTAGCTGGCCCATTGACTCTAGGAATGGGTCCGTCTACGATGGCCCCTGTCTAACCCCCCGATTGGGGGGTTAGGGGAAGAGAGGCGGTCGGCCGGTTGGTTAGCGCACAATCTGCCGGCGGATTGCTCGGCTTCCAGTTCCAGGGGGACGAAGGACGGGCAGGACGTGCGAAGGCCGGTCGCTCCGGCTGGATCGCACCGGGTGATGGTCGGGGCCTAGCGGGAGCGGGCCCCGACCACACACCGCTAACGTCGATCGGATGAGCGATTCAGTACCCCTTCCGCACACCCGACGAGGTGCGGCTGAAGGTCCGGGTCCAGCCGGAGAAGGTCAGGATCTGGGGCGGCGGCTGATCAGGAGTTGGCCGAGCCGGCGACCGGCTCGGTCTTTGCGGCCGCCTGCTTCTCGAAGAAGTCGCCGCCCTCGATGTTGACGTGGGGGAGGATCTTGTCGAGCCACTTGGGGATCCACCAGCACTTGTCGCCCATCAGCGTCATCGCGGCGGGGACGAACAGGCATCTGACAAGGGTGGCGTCGATCGCGATCGCGACGGCGAGCCCGACGCCGAACTGCTTGACGACGGCGTCGCCGCTGAGCACGAAGCTCGAGAAGACGCAGACCATGATCAGCGCGGCCGAGGTGATCACGCGGCCGGTGTTCGCAAGGCCGTCGACGATCGCCTTGCGCGTGTCGCCGTCCTCGAGGTAGTGCTCCTGGATCTGCGAGAGCAGGAAGACCTCGTAGTCCATCGAGAGGCCGAAGAGGATCGTGAACATCAGCAGCGGGACGTAGCTGGCGATCGGGACGGCGCCGTCGAGGCCGATCAGCGTCGCGCCGTGGCCCTCCTGGAATACGAAGGTGACGACGCCATAGGCGGCGCCGACCGAGAGCAGGTTCGCCACCGCGGCCTTGATCGGCAGCAGCACCGAGCGGAAGGCGAGCAGCAGCAGGAAGAAGCTGAGGATCACGACCAGCGCGATCATCTGCGGCAGCTTGTCGGCGATCCGCGCCGCGAGGTCGATGTATCCGGCGGTCTGGCCGCCGGCGAAGACGGTCAGGTCGGTGCCCTTGATCGCCTTCGGCACCACGTTGTCGCGCAGGTTCTCTACGAGGTCGCCGGTCTTCGGGTCCGACGGCGCCGTCGCGGCTATCGCCGTGAAGACCGCGACCGTGCCCGCCTTGTCGACCGTCGCCGGTGACACGGAGTCGATCCCCTGCGTCTTGCGGATCGCGTCCTCGAGGTTGGTCAGGCGAGGGTCGTTGGCCGGGCTCTCGGCCGCCTTGGTCTGCTGGTCGAGCTTGCTCTGCTGTGACGACGTCTGCTGCTGGACCTGCTGCTGAGCCTGGTCGGGTGGCACGCCCTCGGCCTCGAGCTGCTGCTCCTGGGCGTCCTGTTGCTGGGTCAGCTGCTGTTGCTGGCTCTTGGCCTTGTTGACGTCGTCCTGGTCCGGCTTCGCGGGCGAGCCGAGCTCGACGCCGATCAGCAGCGGCCCGTTCCAGCCAGGTCCGAAGCCCTCGGAGATCAGGTCGTAGGCCTGGCGCGCGGTGGTGTCCTTCGGCAGCTCGCCGTTGTCGGAGGCGCCGAGCTGCAGGTTGAGCGTGGGGATCGCGATGAACAGCAGCACGAACGAGCTGGCGAGCAGCGAGCGCCAGGGGCGGTGCGCCACGCCGTCGGCCCAGCGCCGCCAGCCGTGCGGCTCGTGGTCGTCGGGGTGGGTGCGGCCGAGCTTGACCTTCAGCGAGTCGATCCGCGGACCGAGCGCGCCGAGCAGCGCAGGCAGCAATGTGATCGCGGCCAGCACCGAGACGACGACGGCGACCGCGGCGCTGCAGCCCATCGCGCCGACGAGCGGGATGCCGGCGGCGAGTAGCGAGACGAGCGCGACGATCACGGTGCCACCGGCGAAGACGACAGCGCCGCCGGCGGTGGCGGTCGAGCGGGCGATCGACTCGCCCATCTCCATCCCCTCGCGCAGCTGCTGCTTGTGGCGCGTGACAAGGAACAGCGCGTAGTCGATCCCGACGCCGAGGCCGATCATCGTCGCCAGCGTCGGCGCGACGGTCGGGATGTCGACGAGGTGGCTGAGCAGCGTGAGGATCGCCAGCGTGCTGACCAGGCCGAGCACCGCCGTGACGATCGGCAACGCCATCGCGGTCACGGTGCCGAAGGCGAACAGCAGGATGATGATCGCCGCCGCGATACCGATCGCCTCGCTGCTCTCGGTGTTGGTCTCCGACAGCGCTTGGCCGAGGTAGCCGCCGGCAGCGACCTTCAGGCCGGCGTCGGAGGCCGGCGAGGCGGCGTCGAAGACGTTCTCGGCGTCGCTCTCGCTGAGGTCGCTCGGCCCGTCGTAGAGCGTGACGATGACGTAGCCGATCGTCTCGTCCTTGCTCAGCGCGTAGGAGCCCGCGTCGCTGAGCGGGCTGATCGCGCTGCGCACCTCGGGCTGCTGCTTCAGCGAGTCGACGGTCTGCTTGACAGCCTTGCTGTTGGCGCTGTCGGTCAGCTTGCCCTTGTGGGCCTGCATGACGATCGGGTTGGTCCCGTTCGCCTGCGCGGGCAGGTTGTCCTGGAGCAGGTCTTGCGCCTCGGTCGAGCCGGTGCCGGGCAGCGACAGGTTGTCGTTGTTGGCGTCGCCGACGATCCGGCCCGCCACGGCGAGCGCGACGGTGAGCACTACCCAGACCGCGATCACCGGCCAGTGGTGCTTGGCGCAAGCTCGACCGATTCGGTACAGGGCGCCAGTCACGAGCCGCCAGCCTACCCCTTACCCTGGACCTGTGACCGGTGAGCGGATCGACGAGATGCGCGAGTCCTACGAGCTCGGCAGCCTGTCCGAGGACGACCTCGCCGCGACCTGGCTCGAGCAGTTCGAGGCGTGGTTCGAGGCGGCTCTCGTCGCGGGTATCCCGGAGCCCAACGCGATGGTGCTCGCGACCGCCGGCGGCGACGGGGCGCCGGGTGCGCGGACCGTCCTGCTGCGGCGGCTGGACGCGCGCGGCTTCCGCTTCAACACCAACTACCGCTCGCGCAAGGGGCGCGAGCTGGGCGAGAACCCGCGCGCGACGCTGCTGTTCCCCTGGTACCAGCAGCAGCGCCAGGTGATCGTCGACGGCGACGTGTTGCAGCTCTGCGCCGAGGAGTCAGATGCCTCGTTCGCCAAGCGGCCGCGCGCCTCGCGGATCGCGGCGGCGGCGAGCCCGCAGTCCGAGGCGATCGAGTCCCGTGACGCGATCGAGCAGCGCTTCGCCGAGCTCGAAGCGAAGTACGAGGGCGTCGAGGACCCGCCGCGACCCGACCACTGGGGCGGTTATCTCGTCGAGCCGCGCAGCGTCGAGTTCTGGCAGGGCCGTCGCAACCGGATGCACGACCGCCTCCGGTTCCGCCGCACTACGAGCGGCGCTTGGGTCGTAGAGCGGCTCGCCCCCTAAGCTGGGTTCATGTTCGAGTTTCTCTCCCGCCGCGAGCCCGAGCTGCCGACCGCCGCGGACGCGCTTCCTGGCCGCGACACGCCGATCGTCACGCCGGGCGAGCACTTCGTGCTGGGCACGCCGATCGGGCCGCCGTTCCCCGACGGGACCGAGCGGGCGATCGTCGGGATGGGCTGCTTCTGGGGCGCCGAGAAGGTCTTCTGGCAGTTGCCGGGCGTCTACACGACGGCGGTGGGCTACGCCGGCGGGATCACGCCTAACCCCACCTACGAGGAGGTCTGCGGCGGGAGGACCGGTCAGAACGAGGCGGTGCTGGTCGTCTTCCGGCCTGAGGAGATCTCATACGAGCAGATCCTCAAGGCGTTCTGGGAGAACCACGACCCGACCCAGGGGATGCGCCAGGGCAACGACGTCGGCACCCAGTACCGCTCGGCGATCTACACGACCTCCGACGCGCAGCGCGAGGCGGCTGCCGCCTCGGCGGCGAGTTACGCCGAGGCGCTCGGCGCCGCCGGCCACAGCTCGGAGATCACGACCGAGATCGAGCCCGCCGGCGACTTCTACTACGCCGAGGAGTACCACCAGCAGTACCTCGCCAAGAACCCCGCCGGCTACTGCGGCCTTGGCGGGACGGGCGTGAGCTGCCCGGTAGGCCTGGCGACCTAGTCCCTACTTGCCCTTCCAAACTGGGGCTCGCTTCTCGGCGAAGGGGGTCGCGCCCTCGCGGGCGTCCTCGGAGACGAATACCGGTCCGGCGATCTCGCCCTGCTTGACCCAGGCCTCGTTCGGATCCCAGGCGGGCGACTCGACGACGATCCGCTTCGAGGCGGCGAGCGCCAGCGGTGCGTTCTCGGCGATCGCCTCGCCGAGTTCGATCGCGGTATCGACCGCCGCCCCGGGCTCCGCCAGTCGGTTGACGAGACCGAGCTCGTGTCCGCGCTCGGCGGAGATCGGGTCGCCGGTCAGCGCCAGCTCCATCGCCACGTGGTACGGGATCCGCTGCGGCAGGCGCAGCAACGCGCCGCCCGCAGCGACGAGGCTGCGCTTGACCTCGGGAATGCCGAGCTTCGCGCCGTGCGCCGCGACGATCAGATCGCAGGACAGCGCGACCTCGAGCCCGCCGGCGACTGCGAAGCCCTCGACGGCCGCGATCAGCGGCTTGTCGGACGCGCGCTGCGTGATGCAGGCGAAGCCGCGTCCCTCGACGTGGGGACTCTCGCCGCCGATGAACGCCTTGAGGTCCATGCCGGCGCAGAACCCCTTGCCGGCCCCGGTCAGGACGCCTACCTGAAGGTCGCCGTCTCCGTCGAGCTCATCCAGTGCCGCGGCGATGCCCTGCGCCAGCGCCGCGTTGACCGCGTTGCGCGCGTTCGGCCGGTTGAGGGTGATCAGCAACACGCGCCCGTGGCGCTCGGTCAGGACTGCCTGCTCGTCGCTCATGGGAGTTGAACCTACCCGTCTCCCACAGCTTGCGCAGGGCGAGATCCGTGAAGAAGCGCGTTTGAGCGGCCATCGGGAGCTAGATCAGTTCTTGACGTCGATTCGCATCGTCATTCCCTCGTGGAACGTACACAGCAACTTATACGTGCCAGCCTTCTTGAGCTTGCGCTTGAAGCTAAAGAATGTTGCGGCCGGCGCGGTCTGAAAGTGCTTGACACCTTTCGGCTTCTTGTTCAAATAAACATCATGGCTGTCGGCGTTGCGATTCGACCACACCCATTTGATCGTCGTTCCCTTGGCGACCGTCAGCTTCTTCGGCGAGTAGAAGTTGTCCGCGACCTTCACCGTCTTCGTCTTCGCCACGTGGGCGGTTGGGCTTGCCGCGGCTGCGGCGCCCGTGCCTCCCAGCACGAGCACCGCGGCGGCGATTGCCTTACCCCTCACCGGGAGTACCTCTCGAGCGGCGTGATCCCCTTCTGGGTCGAGTGTGGATGCTTGATCCAGAACTTCTCGAACGTCGAGGGATCGTTCTTGTTGACGCCGAGAACCCACGAGAGCCCCTCTTGCTGGGCGGCCGAGTTCAACGTGTTGGCCGCCGGACCCGGGCAGGGCGCGAAGGTCGAGTTGTCGGCTGGGACGTTCGGGCTGCGCACCGTGTTGCCGGCGAAGCAGTTCCCGGTGCCGCTGCCGTCGTAGAACATGTCACGGCCGTTGAGGTCGCTGCCGCCGAGGCCGAAGTCGTTGTTGCGCACCGTGTTGCTGCGCAGGATCGACGCCTCCTGCAGCTTGGGGTCCTTCTGGAGTGCGAGCTGGATCTGCTGGATCGCGCCGAATCCGGCGAGCCAGTTACCAAATATCTTGTTTTTCTCAACAACTGTGTTCTGGCTGCCGAACAGCAGAACGCCGACGCCGATCGGGTAGCCGGCGAGACCGGCAGGGCCCGATGCCGGAATCGTGAACGGCGCGCCCGCGTAGTAGTTGAAGTTGTTCCAGAAGATGCGGTTGCCGGAGATCACATTGCGGTCCGGCGGAGGGAACTTCTCCGAGTCGAGCGCGTTCGGCACGATGCCGCTGCCGTTGTTGTAGAAGTCGCTGTCCTTGATCGTCACGTAGCGCATGTTGGTGCCGGAGAAGCCGAGCACGTTGGAGTACGCCTTGACCTTGCTGACGATCGAGCGCTTCGGCTTCGACTGCGGCGGCGTCTGGCCGATGTAGAAGCCGGCGTCGTTGTTGTCGAACGCCTCGGAGCGCGACATCGTGCCGCCCTTCGAGTTGAACGCATAGATGCCGTAGACCCCGGTGTGGCCCGCGACGAGGTTGGTCAGCGTGTAGCCGACCGCGTTGATGACGAAGAAGCCGTTCGCCTTGTAGTTGCGTGCGTAGAAGCCCTTCACGGTGACGCCGTCGGCGTTGTTGATCAGGACGCCGTTTTGCGCCTTGGCGCCCTTGAGGCCCTTGCCTTGGAGCACCACCTTGCGCGGCTTGCCGGCGTTGCCGACGAGCTTCAGCCCGTCGTAGCGCGAGCCGGTGATGTCCACGCTCTCCTTGTAGGTCCCGTTCTTGACCTTGACCGTGTCGCCGCCGCGCGCCTTGCGCACCGCCGCTCCGATCGAGCGGTACTTGCACTTCTTCTGCTTGCAGACGGTGAAGGTCTTGGCCTTGCCCTTGCGGACCTTGCCGCCGCCCTTGCCGGGATTGCCGGCGGGCGGGTAGTCGACGGCCAGCGCGGCCGTCGGGAAGGCGACCAGCGCGACCAGCGCGGCCAGTGGCAGTGAGCGGAACGGGAGCATCGGGAGTTCTCCTCTCCTAGGGGTCCACGAGGTACCAGCCCGCCATCCCGGCGTCCTGGTGCGTGAAGACATGACAGTGGTATAGCCAACGCCCGGGGTTGTCCTCGCGAAACGCAGCTGTGATCGTCTCGTTCGGGCCGACCGACGGGTTGTCCACGTTCGCTCCGCCGGAGTCCTGCCAGCGGTGGCCGTGGATGTGGAAGGTGTGGAAGTTGCTGTCGCCGCCGATCACGTGCAGCTCGACGCTCTGGCCGACCTTGGCGCGGATCGTCGGCGTGTTGCCGGCGTAGGTGCGGCCGTTGATGCAGTGCAGCAGACGCGGGATGCCGGTCACTTGGGGCGAGAAGCTGTGTAGGTAGAGGACACGCTCGACGTCGGGGATCGGCGCGCCCTTCGGCTTGATGATCACTGCTCCGAACAACCCGCGAAACGTGTTCAAGGTGTGGTTTGGGCCGTGGTCGTGGTAGGGCCAGACGCCAACTGACTCCGGCGTTGCCTCCCAGACGTAGGTGAACTCCTCGCCCGGCTCGACGAAGCCGCCGACGCGCGTGAAGTCACCGAGGTAGGAGCCGTCGTAGTCCGGCGTGTAGCGGACGCCGTGCGGGTGGACGGTCAGCGGCTGCGCGAAGCGGCCGGTCGCCATGTTGCGGAAGTTGACGACGATCGTGTCGCCAACCTCGGCGCGTAGCGTTGGACCAGGCATCTTCGGCGGTCCGATCGGCTCGGCAAAGCCGGCGCTGTAGCGCTGGTAGACGAGCGCGGTGAAGCGGCTCGGTCGCGGCGCCGGCCTGCCCATCCACTGGTCGCCGCCGTTCGGCGCCACGTTCCACTTCACCGGTCGCGCGGCGATCCAGTACTCGCGCTTCTGGCCGCCGGGTTGGGGCTGCGGGCTGGGGAAGGAGGCCGAGTCGAGCGGGTCGCGCCGGGCCTGCTTCTTCCCCGCCGACCGTGGTCGTCGCAGCGACGCCATCGCGGCGTCGACCTTCTCCACGTCGTCGGCCGTCCGCACCGCGACCTGCTTGCCGTCGATCGTGCACAGCAGCATCGCCGCGCCGCCGACGCCGAAGAACTTGCGCCGGTCCAGCCGCGCTCCGTCTATCCCATGGGCGTCATTCCACCCGTCAGTCACATCGCCCATGTACACCATGGAATAGGCGTTGTACCCACGTGCGTCAAGCGGGAACCGCCGATGTTGGCCGGATGGGTGTTTGGGTACGAGGCTGTTGCACCTGCTGGGCGAGATGCCGCTGCTAGCGGTAGGGGTCCGTCGTACCCTCGTTCAGCAGATCCAGGTAGCGGTCGTATGCGTAGATCCGTCCCCGCTGTCGCCCCGTGGTCTCGCGGGCGATCCCCAGGCGCTCGAGATGCTCGAGCGCCTGATACACGGGGGGCTCGCTCATTCCGATGCTCTTCGCGATCTCGCCCGGCCTGCCGACGATGAACTTGGTCAGGTCGTCATGGACGAGGGATGCCGTATTAGCGCTGCGTCCGAGTCTCTGGATCCGCTGGCGGTCGGTGTCGATGAGCTTCACGATCGCCTTGGTGGTGGAGATGGTCGACTCGGCTGACTCGGCAATTCCGTCGAGGAAGAAGGCAATCCAGTCCTCCCAAATGCCCTCGGTGCGAACACGCTGGAGGTAGTCGTAGTAGCTGTCGCGATGCGTCTTGAGGTAGAGGCTGGGATAGAGAAGGGGGCGATCCAGTACGCCCTCGGCCACGAGGAGCAAGGTGATCAGCAACCGTCCTACACGCCCGTTCCCGTCAAGGAAGGGGTGAATGGTCTCGAATTGCGCATGGGCAAGCGCGGCCTTGATCAGTATCGGCGTTTGCACCGGGTGGCCGTGAAGGAACTTCTCTAGCGCGCCCATAGCGGCCATGACCTCGGTCGACGGAGGGGGTACGAAGCGCGCGTTTCCTGGTCGGGTCCCTCCAATCCAGTTCTGGGATTCGCGAAATTGGCCCGGCTCCTGATTGCCACCGCGACTTCCGGTCAGCAGGACGCGATGAACCTCCTTCAGCACGCGATTGCTGAGGGGGAGGCCTTCGTCTTTGAGCATCTCTATGCCTCGGTAGGTAGCCGCGACATAGTTGGATGCCTCCTGCACATCTCCGCGCGAGACGCTGGGGGTAGCGTCATGCTCGTAGAGGAGGAGGTCCGAAAGCGAGCTCTGGGTGCCCTCGATCTGAGACGAGAGCACTGCCTCCTTACGCACGTAGAAGTAAAGGAACTCCTCAGGATTGGGCAGGAGGAGCGTGATGCCGTCCAGGCGCCCCAGCGCTTGATTTGCGCGATCCATGCGAGCTTGCAGGTCGCTATCGATCGTTAGTGGAGGCTTGGGAGGGAGCGGGTTGGGAACGAAGGCGGAAAACGACTCGGGGCCGGCTTGCTGCTGCACAAAGCGGCCGGCGCGATTGGTGGTTTGGGTGGATGCCAAGGTAAGGAGCCTTTGCTTAGCGAGCAGCTTAGAAAAGAATAGGCCACCAATCTTTACTTAGCAAGGAGCTAAGAAAGGGTTCGATCCGATTGCGGGCGTAGCTTGCGCGGTCGTGCGCCTGCTCGTTGCCCGCTGCTCGATCGACTACACCGGTCGGCTGACGACCCACCTTCCAGAGGCCACCCGCCTGTTGATGATCAAGGACGACGGGGGCGTCTCGGTCTGGCACGACGGTGGATCGTCGGTCAAGCCCCAGAACTGGATGACGCCGCCGACGGTGATCGAGGAGGAGGACGGTCGGATCGTCGTCCGCAAGCACGCGGGGAAGACCGAGGACCGGCTCGACATCGCGATCGCCGAGGTGATCTCCGACGTGACGCACGACATGGGCGAGGCCGCCGCGCTCGAGAAGGAGGGGATGGAGCGCGAGCTGCAGGAGCTGCTGGCCGACGCGCCGGAGCACTGCGGCGAGGGGTTCCGGCTGGTGCGGCGCGAGTGGGCGACCGACATCGGGCCGGTCGACCTGATGTGCCGCGACTCCGACGAGGGCTGGATCGCGGTCGAGATCAAGCGCGTGGCGACGATCGACGCCGTTGAGCAGCTGACGCGCTACCTGGCGCGGATCGAGGCCGACCCGTCGTTCACCGAGGACTGCCGCGGCGTGCTGGCGGCGCAGCAGATCAAGCCGCAGGCGCGGGTGCTGGCCGAGTCGCGCGGGATCGCCTGCGTCGAGGTCGACATCGACGTGCTGCGCGGCGAGCGCGAGCCCGACCTCACTCTGTTCGCCTGACGCCGATCCCGGGTAGCTACCCGGGGGATGAGTGAGAGCAGCGCCGGCCACGTCGCATATCGGGCGGTCCTGCTCGGCGCGGTGCTGATCGTCGCGGGACTGTTGGTCCAGCAACTGCTGACGTTGCTGCTGGCGATCTTGATCACGGTGATCATTGCGATCGCCGTCTCGTCGATCGCGGATTGGCTCGAGCGGCTCGACATCCCGCGGCCGATCGGCGCCCTGTTGGCGCTGCTCGCTGGGATCGCGGTCGTCGCCGGGCTGCTCTGGGTCCTGGTCCCACCGTTCATCGATCAGACGAACCAGTTCGCCGACGACGTGCCGGGGATCATCGACGACCTGCGCGACCAGGTCCACGACCTGACCGGCGCCGAGCCGGGCGAGATCTCCGACCAGGTCGACAAGTTCGTCGCCAACTACACCGACGATCCGGGCAAGCTGATCGGTCCGATCACGTCGATCTCGCTGAGCGTCGTCGGTGCGCTCGGCGCGCTGATCCTGATGCTGATCACCGCCTATTACATGGCGATCCGGCCCGAGCCGCTGATCGACGGGCTGCGGCGACTTGCGCCGCCCCGACATCGCGACCAGGCCGACCTGATCATGCGCCGGCTGCGCAGCGCCTGGGTCGGCTGGATGCAGGGTGTCGCCGCGGACATGCTGATCTCGGGCGTGCTGCTCTACATCGGCCTGACGCTGATCGGACTCGACTTCGCGATCTTCTTCGCCGTCCTGACGGCGCTGTTCTCGGTGATCCCCTACTTCGGCGCGTTCGCCAGCGGGATTCCGCCGGTGCTGTTCGCGCTGACCGACTCGCCCGGCAAGGCGCTGCTGGTGATCGTCATCTACATCGCTGTCCAGCAGATCGAGGGCAACCTGACGATCCCGCTGGTGATGTCGCGGACGGTCAAGCTGCACCCGGCGGTGATCGCCGGCGGGGTCGTGATCGTCGGCCAGCTGTTCGGCTTCGTCGGCCTGATCGTCGCCGTGCCGATTCTCTCGATGATCAGGATCCTCGTCGAGGAGCTGTGGGTCAAGCGGCTCGAGGCGAACGACCGAGCGGGACCGGCGGTCCCTAGTACAGCTTCGTCAGGGCAATGACGATCGAGGCGGCGACGCAGATGACGATGACCACCTGCATCCAGATCCAGAAGCGCGGCATGGCGGCCGATCCTATTGACAGGGCGTTCACGCGGCGGCAGCCACGCTGCCTATGATCGCCTCTGTGATCGGTTCGATCGTTGTTGGCACGGACGGTTCCGACACCGCCGCGGAGGCGGTGCGGCAGGCGACCGAGCTTGCGCGCGCAGTCGGAGCGCGGATCTATCTCGTCTGCGCCTACGAGGCGGTGCCGGAGAGCCGGCTGCGCTCCGAACGGCTCGAAGTGCCGCAGGACCTCCAGTGGATGGTCAACCCGCGCGCCGACGTCGAGCGGTTGCTCGAAGACGAGGCCGACGCGGTGCGGGTCGCCGGCGTGACGGTCGAGACGCTGGCGCGCGAGGGAGACCCGGCGGACGCGATCCTCGACGTCGCCGAGCAGCGCAACGCCGACCTGATCGTCGTCGGCAACAAGGGGATGACCGGCGCGAAGCGGTTCCTGCTCGGCTCGGTGCCGAACAAGGTCTCGCATCACGCGCCGTGCAGCGTGCTGATCATCCGCACGACCTAGGTCGCTGAGCTAGCGGAGCGCGGCTGCGGCATCCAGCAGGCCCCAGCCGTAACGCGGGTCCCAGCCGGGCGTGCCGATGTCGCGCGCCGTCGCCTTCAGCCGCTTCTCGACGGCGGCCGGGCTTGGATTGCGGCCGAGCCGCTGGCTGCCGACTAGCAGTGCGGCCACGCCGGAGACGTGCGGCGCGGCCATCGAGGTGCCCTCGTAGCCCGGCGGCAGCCCGAAGTTGGCGACGCTGTTGGTGAAGGTCTGCTGGTAGATGAATTCGCCGCGCAGGTCGGGCCGGCAGGTGTCCAGGTCGTACTGGGTGTCGGTGTTCGCCGCGTCGGCGCCGCCACCGGGCGCTGCGATGTCGACGTGCACGCCGCTGTTCGAGTACTCGGCCTGACAGCCATGGGCGGTCGTCGCGGCGACCGCGACCACGTGCCGCGCGCGCGCCGGGTAGGCGACCTGCGGGCTGCCCTGGTTGCCGGCCGCGGCGATCACGATCGCTCCGCGCGAGCGGGCGTACTCCAGCGCCGACACGATGTCGGGGATCTGGGCCGCGCGGACCGCGGCGTCGAACTCGAGGCTGAGGTTGATCACGTCGGCGCCGTGACGGGCCGCGAAGCGGATGCCGCGCGAGATCGACAGCGTGTCGCCGGCGCCGGAGGCGTCGAGCACGCGCACGGGCATGATCCGCGCGCGGTAGGCGATCCCAGCCGCCGCCGTCGAGTTGCCCGTGCTCTGGGCGATCGTGCCCGCGACGTGGGTGCCGTGCCCGTTCTGGTCGTTGGGATGGCGGTCGTTCGCGACGAAGTCGTAGCCCCTGACGAAGCGGTCGAGGTCCGGAGCGCGGCGGAAGCGGCGGAAGCGCTGGTAGGCGACCCCGGTGTCGAGGACCGCCACGATCGCCCCCTTGCCGCCGGCGCGCCCGCTCTGGCGGGCGATCCCCCAGGCCTCCGGCATGTTGATCCCGGCGGCGCTGGTCGCCAGGTTCCACTGCAGCGGGTAGCCGGGGTCGTTGGGCGTGTAGGCGCTCAAGTGGGCGATGTAGTTTGGACGCGCATAGGCGACGCCGGGACGGTCGCTCAGCTCGCGCGCGGCGGTCTTGACCGATGTGCCCTCCTGTACGGGAACGGTTGTCGTCGCCGCCGATCCCTCGCGCTTGACGATCAGCTCGCCCGGCACGTAAGCCGGGTCGGCCGCTGCCGAGCCCGCCGAGATGGCCATTAGGGCAAACGCGGCCAGCGTCGCCGAGAGGAGGGAGGGTCGGGGCATCGTCTACGGTCCAATCACCAGTGTATGAGGAGGACAACACCCGCGGGGGAGGCAAGTTGTTGCCTTGTGCCAATCGGTATTCGGGGCCTAGGACTTGAGGACCTGCGTCACCGGAGCGACCGGTTTCGTCGGCGGTCACGTCACGCGCGAGCTGCTCGAGCGCGGCCATGAGGTGCGCGTCACGTACCGCGACCCGGACCGGCTGAAGCGGCTCGGAGGCCTCGAGCCCGACACGGTGCGCGCCGACGTCCTCGACCGCGTCGCGATGCGTCGTGCGGTGCGCGGCTGCGACGTGCTCTTCCACACCGCGGGCGTCGTCGCGTCGAAGCCGGTCGCCTACGTCCAAGACATCAACGCGCTCGCGCCGCGGATCGCCGTCGAGGCGGCGGCTGCTGAGGGCGTGGGGCGGGTGATCGTCACCTCCAGCGTCGCGGGCATCGGTCCGGTACCGCGTGGCAAGGTCGGCCGCGAGGACGATCTCTACCGCGGTGGCGGGCTTGGCCTGACCTATCCCGATGCCAAGCACGAGGGTGAGATGGAGGCGTTCGCCGCCGGCGCGCGACTCGGCGTCGAGGTGATCGTCACCAACCCGGCCTACGTGCTCGGCGTTCCGCTCGACCGCGCCCAGCCGGGCGAGACCTCGACGCGGATCATCGGCAACTACCTGCGCGGGCGGCTACCGGCGGTGGTCGACGGCGAGACGACGATCGTCGATGTGCGCGACGTCGCCGACGGCCACCTGCTCGCCGCCGAGCGCGGCAAGTCGGGCGAGCGCTATGTGCTCGGTGGCCACAACACGACCTGGCCGGATCTGATGATGAAAGTCGCCGAGCTGTCGGGCATCCGCTACCCGCTCGGTGTTCTGCCCTATGGCGTCGGCGCGTTCGCCCGCCGCGTCGAGGCGCTGCGCCTGCCGATGGCGATCTCCGCCGAGGCGATGGTGCTGATGGAGCAGAACTGGTGCTACTCGTCGGCGAAGGCGAAGCGCGAGCTTGGCTACAAGCCGCGCTCCCACGACACGACCGTACGCGACACCGTCGACTGGTACCTCGAGCTGATCGACGACGGGATCATCGACGGTGGGGCGCCGTCACCGCTATCGCTTGGTGCGGCGGGTCTGCGACTGGCCGAGCGGACCGGAGCGCTCGGGCTGGCCGACGCCGCGGTCCGTCGGGCGGGCCACCGCCTGGTTGCGCGGTGAGCGTCTTCTTCCCGCGCGACGAGTACTTCATGCGGCTGGCGCTACGTGAGGCCGAGCGGGCCCTCGAGCACGAGGACGTGCCGGTCGGCTGCGTGATCGTGCTCGACGGGGAGGTGATCGCGTCGGCGCGCAACGAGCGCGAACTGCGCGAGGACCCGACGGCGCATGCCGAGGTGCTGGCGCTGCGCGAGGCCGCCAAGCACGTCGGCCGCTGGCGGCTCGACGGCTGCGCGCTCTACGTGACGCTCGAGCCGTGCGCGATGTGCGCCGGCGCGATCGTGCTGTCGCGCGCGCCCCGTGTCGTCTTCGGCGCGACCGACCCGAAGACCGGCGCCGCTGGCTCGGTCTTCGACGTGCTCGCCGAGCCGCGGCTCAACCACCGGCCCGAGGTCGCCGGCGGCCTGCTCGCCGAGGAGTCGGCCGATCTGCTGCGCGCCTTCTTCGCCTCACGGCGCTGATTCGCGCTTACAAACGCATTACACGGGCCTGATCCTGCCCGTACAGGCGCCTTCGAGGATGGGGACGGTCAAGGACCCGACTCCCCCGAGGAGGAGCAAGTGAAGAACATGAAGAGCAGGATCAGGACGGTCGCGGTCGCCGTCGTGGTTTCGGCGCTGACCGTCGCTGGACTGGCCGTTGCGCAGGATGACGATGCCGGCCAGAACAAGAGCGGCAAGGCGAAGTCCGGCCAGCGGCCGCCGGGTCCGCCCCCGGGTGGGTTCATGCTCGGTGGCCCGGGTGAGCGCGGCGGCTCGCTCACCTACTCCGAGACGCACCTGCGCAAGGACGGCAAGGACGTCGTCGTCCGCTCGGATCGCGGCAAGGTCGTGTCGACGAGCGACGACTCGATCTCGATCGAGCGCAACGACGGCGAGACCGTCGAGGTGGCGGTCGACGGCGACACCAAGGTGATGGCGGGGCCGCGCAAGCGCGACGCCGACGTGAGCGACATCGCCGACGGCAAGCAGGTCGTCGTGATCCGCGACGACAGCGACGATGCCGCGGAGGCCGTGCTGGTCGAGCCGAAGAACCGGGGCAAGATGCTGCGTCACCGGTTCGGCGGTCCGCCTCCGGGCGGAGGCCACATGCCGCCGCCGCCTTCGTTCGACGGCGAGCAGGGCTGACCGGGCTTGGCGGGGCCGTCGCGTATTCGCGGCCCCGCCGCCGGTCGCTGTGCGAAGGTGGCCGCGTGAACGGCCACGTCCTGATCGTCGAGGACGAGCTCAGCATCGCCGAGCTGGTGCGCGCCTACCTCGAGCGCGACGGCTACGCAGTCACCTGGGCGCGCAGCGGCGAGCAGGCGCTGGTCGAGATTGACCGGCACCCCGTCCGGCTCGTCGTGCTCGACATCGGCCTGCCGGGCATTGATGGCTTCGAGGTCTGTCGGCGGTTGCGCGCGAGCACAGCCGTGCCGATCGTGATCCTCAGCGCGCGCGACGACGAGGTCGACCGGGTCGCAGGCTTGGAGGCGGGCGCCGACGACTACGTCGTCAAGCCGTTCTCGCCGCGTGAGTTGGTGGCGCGGGTGAAGGCGGTGTTGCGGCGCGCCGACGGTGGCGCCGCGTTGGGCGGCGGCAACGGAGGCGGCGCGGCTGCCGACGCTCCGTCCGCGGAGGGCGTGCTCGAAGTCGCGGGCGTCCGGCTCGACCACGCCGCGCGCGAGGTGACAGTCGACGGCGTGCGCGTCGATGTGACCGCGCGCGAGTTCGACCTGCTCGCCGCGCTGCTTGCCAACCCCGGCCGCGTGCTCGACCGCGACCGCTTGCTCGACCTTGCCTGGGGGATGGACTTCGCCGCTGGCACCCGCACCGTCGACGTCCACGTCGCCCAGCTGCGCCGCAAGCTCGGGCGCCCCGAGCTGATCGAGACGGTGCGCGGCGCCGGCTACAAGCTGGTCGCCTGATGCGCTCGCTGCGACTGCGCCTGTTTGCCGGAATCCTCGGCGCCGCGCTGGTCGCTGTGGTCGTCTCGCTGGCGATCGGCGTCGTCCTGACCCGGGGCGCGGTTCGCGACCAGATCGCCGACGAGGTGGCCGGCCAGGCCGACCTGCTGGCGTTCCAGTTGCGCGGGGCGGAGGACGCGATCTCCGGCCGGTCGAGCGCCGGCGACGTGCTGACGCGCAGCGATGGACAGACCGGAGAGCCGGCGGGGCTCGGCGCAGGCGCGCGGCGCGGCTCCGCCGAGCGGGTGCTCGAGCGACGCCTGCGCGCGGCGCCGCTGTTCCGCCGCTTGGCGGTGCCGCCGGGCGCGCCCGGCGAGCGACCGCCGGGATCGGTCCCCGGCGCCGCGCCCGGGTTGGGCGGCCCGGGTGTGGGCGGTCCGCCGGGCGCCGGCGGCGGCCCCGCGCCCCGGCCCCAGCTGATCTCTTTGGCCAGCGCGCGGCGGGTCCTGCCCGCCGACGCCTACGCCGAGCTGCGCGATGACGACAGCGCAAACGGGCGGGCCGAGATCGACGACGAGCGCCAGATCTTCTCGGCGCGACGGGTCGGTCCTGCGGTCGTGCTCGTCTCACGGCCCGACTCGCTGACCACCGACGACTTCTCGGATTATCTCGGTGGCCTGTTGCTCGCGGGCGCGATCGCTGCGGCGCTCGCCGGTCTGGCGGCCGCGTTGCTCGCCCGCCGCTTGACGGCGCCGATCGCCCGCGTCGGCGATGCGGCCCGCTCGCTCGCCGAGGGACGCGATCCGGGCCGCCTGCCGCCGGAGCGGACTGTGGAGCTCGCCGCCCTCTCCGATTCCTTCAACGACATGTCCGAGCAGCTAGCGCGCTCGCGTGAGGCCGAGCGCGCGGTCCTGCTGTCGGTTTCGCATGAGCTGCGCACGCCGCTGACCGCAATCCGCGGCTACGCCGAGGGCCTCGAGGACGGAACCGTCGATCCCCGGACCGCCGCGTCGGTGGTCGGGCGCGAGGCCGACCGGCTCGGCCGGCTGGTCGGCGACCTGCTGGCGCTCGTCAAGCTCGAGCAGGGCGTGCTCGACATCCGCTCGGAGCGGGTCGACCTAGCCGAGGCGGCGCACGAGGCTGAGCGGCGGCTGCGCCCGCAGGCGAAGGCAAGCGAGGTGGCTGTGGTGGTCGAAGCGGGGGACGCCGCCGTCTTCGCGACGGCCGACGCCGACCGCGTCGTCCAGGTGGTCTCCAACCTCGTTGAGAACGCGATCCGCGTGACCCCGGCCGGCGGCAGTGTCACGGTCAGCGCTGCTCCCGGCTCGATCACCGTCTCCGATACCGGCCCCGGTATCCCGGCTGAGGATCTAGAGCATGCCTTCGACCGCTTCCACCTGCGCCGCCGTCACGGCCGCGGTTCGCCCGACGGCGCCGGCCTCGGCCTCGCGATCGTCCGCGAGCTGAGCGAGGCGATGGGCGGCGGCGTCGCCGTCGAGAGCAGTCCTGGCGCGGGCGCCACCTTCACCGTTCGCCTTCCCGCCGCGACCTAGGCCGTCTCAAACCCGTTCGGACGTTTGTGCACACCCTGCTGTGCACAAACCTCCACGCGAGTTCCAGGCGAGGGTCTGCTGGCACAGATTTCCGCGCAGCCGGGAATAGAGGTCAGCACTCCCCAAGTCCGACCAGGAGGCCCCGATGTCCCACAGAATCAAGACGGTTGCGATCGCCGCGACCGCGTCCGCACTGACGGTGGCTGGCATGGCCGTCGCACATGACGACGATGGCAAGCGTGACCGCCACTCCGCGCCCGCGTTTGCCGGCAGCCCGCTCGGCAAGTCGCTCACCTACTCCGAGACGCACCTGCGCAAGGGCGGCGAGGACGTCACGGTCCGCGTCGATCAGGGCCGGGTCCTTGCGTCGACGGCGAGCAGCATTTCGATTCGCCGCAACGACGGCGAGACGGTCGAGGTGCCGGTCGACGGCGACACCAAGGTTTGGGGCGGTTGGTGGCACAAGGGCCGCGCGTCGGCCGCGCACCACAAGCACGGCGACGGCGATGCCGGCGTCGCTGACGTCCCTGAGGGCAAGCGCGTGCTTGTCCTGCGCAGCGACGATGACGCCGCCGCTGAGGCGGTGACCGTCGCGTCACGCCATCGGCACCACCACCACTGGGGCGACCACGACGACCGGTCGCACGACCGCGACGACGACTGACGGGCAGGGCCGCGGGGCGCCCGTGCGAGTCGCGGGCGCCCTGTCAGCTCACTCGGGGCCGAACCTCGGCGTCGAGTAGTCCCTGGCAGGCGCGGGTGACCAGGTCGAGGACGTCCTCGAAGCCGTCCTCGCCGCCGTAGTAGGGATCAGGGACCTCGAGCTCTCCCGCCGCGACGGCATCTGGGTCGTACTCGCGCAGCAGCCGGATCCGCTCGCGAGCCTCCTCGTCGGGTGCCAGCGCGATCAGGTCGTCGTGGTTGGAGCGGTCCATCGCGAGGATCAGGTCGTATGACTCGAAGTCGGCGGGCTTGACCTGACGCGCCTGGCCGGTCAGCTCGATCCCCCGGCTGGTGGCGGCGCCCGCCGAGCGGTGGTCGGGCGCGTGACCGACGTGCCAGTCGCCGGTGCCGGCGCTGTCGAGCTCGACCGCTTCGGCCAGTCCCTCCGCGACCAGCAGATGGCGCATCACGCCCTCGGCGGTTGGCGAGCGGCAGATATTGCCGAGACAGACGAACAGCAGGCGCATCGAAGCTCTTCAGACCCGCGCGGGATCCTCGACGGCGTCGAGCACGCCGAGCAGCTCGCCGACGCGGCAGACCAGCAGCCGCTCCTCTTCGACCTCGATCCAGACACCGGCCGAAGCGGGGAAGACGACGTGGTCGCCCGGCTTGACCGGCATCTTCACGCCGACCGACTCCCACCAGTCGAGCCCCTGGCCGATCGCGAGCACGATCCCGTGCTGGGGCGGCGGCTCGTTGGTGCCCGGCGGCACGACGAGGCCTGACCGGCGGATGCGGTCGGGGTCGAGCTCCTTGATCACGACGCGGTCGAACAGCGGCCGCAGCTCTTGGCGCATGCCCCGAGAATAAGAGCTGACGTATCGTCTCGCGGTATGACCACCACGACGACGCCGGGCGCCGACGCCTACACGATCCCCCAGGAGTTCCAAGACTTCCGCGACACGATTCGCGACCTCGTAAAGGGTGAGGTGGCGCCACGCGCCGCCGAGATCGACGCCAAGGCCGAGTACCCGTGGGACATCCGCAAGGCGTTTGCCGACCATGACCTGCTCGGATTGCCGTTCCCCGAGGAGCTCGGCGGCACCGGCACCGGCACGCTGATGCTCAATATCGCCGTCGAGGAGGTCGCCAAGGCTTGCGCGTCCTCGTCGCTGATCCTGATGATCCAGGAGCTCGGCACGCTGCCGATCCAGCTCCACGGAACCGAGGAGCAGAAGCAGAAGTGGCTGCCGCGCTGCGCCTCCGGTGAATGGTCGCCCGCCTTCTGCCTGTCCGAGCCCGAGGCTGGCTCCGATCCGGGCGCGATGCGCACGACCGCCGTCCGCGATGGCGACGAGTGGGTCATCAACGGCACCAAGAACTGGATCAGCAACGCGACGATCGCCGACTTCTACCTCGTCTTTGCCGTCACCGACCGCGAGAACAAGCGCTTCTCGGCGTTCATCGTCGAGAAGGATCGCGAGGGCTTCTCGGTGCCGAAGCTCGAGCACAAGCTCGGCATCAAGGGCTCGCCGACCGGCCAGCCGGTCTTCGAGGACGTCCGCGTTCCCGCCGACCATCTGATCGGCGACGAGGGCCGCGGCATGGCCGTTGCGCTGTCGACGCTCGAGCGGACACGGCTCGGCGCCGGCGCCCAGGCCGTCGGCATCGCGCAGGGCGCGATCGACTACGCGACCAACTATGCCAAGGAGCGCGTCTCCTTCGGCAAGCCGATCTTCGAGCACCAGGCGATCGCCTTCAAGCTCGCCGACATGGAGACCAAGACGGCCGCCGCGCGCGAGCTGGTCTACAAGGCGTGCGCGATGGCCGACCGCAACGAGCCCGGCCTCGGCAAGTACACCTCGATGGCGAAGCTGTTCGCCTCCGACGTCGCGATGCAGGTCACGATCGACGCGATCCAGGTGCTCGGCGGCTACGGCTACGTCGACGAGTACCCGGTCGAGCGGATGATGCGCGACGCCAAGATCACCCAGATCTACGAGGGCACCAACGAGATCCAGCGGATGGTCATCTCGCGCTCGATGCGCTAGCGCGCCCGGCCTCCGCTAGCCTGTGCGGCCGTCCCAGAGCGGACCTCGGAGAGGTGCCGGAGTGGTTGAACGGGGCAGTCTCGAAAACTGTTAAGGGTCGTAAGGTCCTTCGAGGGTTCGAATCCCTCCCTCTCCGCTCTCCCGGCGTGTGGCAGCATGAAGCGATCAAGGGGCCCCTACGGGACTCGCACTAACGAAAGGAAGCACTAGTGCCTATCGCTGAGTACACGTTCGGGCAGGGGCTGCTGACTGTCCTGTCGATCTTCTTCTTCGTGATCTGGATCTGGATCCTGATCACGATCCTGAGCGACCTGTTCCGCGACCACGAGCTCTCCGGCTGGTGGAAGGCGGTCTGGGTCCTGTTCCTCGTCTTCATCCCGTTCCTGGCGGCGTTCATCTACCTGATCGCTCGTGGCAACGGAATGCGCGACCGGACGATCAAGGCGCAGGCCGAGGCCAAGCAGCACTTCGACGACTACGTGCGCCAGACGGCTACCACGAGTGGTGGCGCGTCGACCGCGGACGAGCTGTCGAAGCTCGCGGGCCTGAAGGCCAACGGGACGATCACCGAGGCCGAGTTCGAGGCCCAGAAGGCCAAGCTGCTCGGCTAGCTAGCCAGCAGTGGCGGCGGTGACTTCGTCCCACCGCTCGTAAGCAAGCTCGACCGCTCGCTTCGCCTCGGCGTGGCGGGCGGTCGACTGCTCCGACAGCTCAGGCGTCGACCAGGCCGAGGGGGCGGCTAGCTCCTCCTCGAGCGCCTTCAGCGCGGTCTCGCTGCGCTCGATCTCGCGTTCGATCGCGCCGATCTTGCGCCGCATGTTCTTCGAGAGCCCCTTGCCGTTGCCATTCGCCGTCGCTTTGGGAGCCGAAGGCGTGTCGGCAGCCTTGCGCTTGTCAGATGCTTTCCGCTTGTCGGCCGCCTTCGCCTCCGACTCCGCGCTGCGCCGCTCCTCGCGGATCCGCGCGTAGTCGGCCCAGCCGCCCTCGTAGCTGCGCAGTTGGCCGTCCTCGATCGCGATCGTCCGTGAGCCGACGGCGTCGAGCAGGGCGCGGTCGTGCGACACCAGCAGGACGGTGCCGTCGTAGCCGCCGAGCGCGTCCTCGAGCGCCTCGCGGCTGTCGACGTCGAGGTGGTTGGTCGGCTCGTCGAGGATCAGCAGGTTGGCGCCGGAGTGAACGAGGATCGCGAGCGACAGCCGCTGGCGCTCGCCGCCGGAGAGGCCGGCTAGCGGTTTCAGGGCGTCGTCGCCGGAGAACAGGAAGCGGCCGAGCAGGGCGCGCGCCTTGCCCGGCGTCAGCTGGGTCTCGCGCTGCGCGGCGTCGAGCACCGTGCCCTGCTCGCCGAGCCACTCGGCGTGCTGGGAGAGGTAGCTCATCTCGACGTTGTGGCCGGTGCCCAGCTTGCCGACAGGCAACTCGCGCCGACCCGCGAGCGTTTCGATCAGCGTCGTCTTGCCGGAGCCGTTGGCGCCGACGAGCGCGACGTGCTCGCCACGCTCCAGCCACAGCTCGGCGGGATCGATCAGGACGCGCCGCTTGCCGTCGTCCTCGCCCTCGTGGGCGGGTACGTCGATGCGTCCCCCGTCGAGCTCGAACACGACACGGCCTGAGCGCTCGGCTCCGGCGAACTTGAACGCGAGGCCGGCGCTGTCGCGCGGATCGCGCTCGACCCGCTCCATCTTCTCCAGCTTCTTGACCCGCGACTGGGCCTGCTTGGCCTTCGACGCCTTCGCGCGGAAACGCTCGACGAATCGCTCCATGCGCGCGATCTCGGCCTGCTGCTTGTCGATCGAGCGGCCGAGCGCCAGCTCTCGCGCCGCCTTCTCGTGCCGCCAGGCGTGCCATGGGCCGGAGAAGAAGCGTGCCTTGCCGCCCTCCAGCTCGAGCACCGAGGTTCCGACGGCCTCGAGGAACCAGCGGTCATGGGCCACGAGGACAACGGCGGCGTCGAGCTCGTTGAGGTACTTCTCGAGCCACTCGAGCGACTCGATGTCGAGGTGGTTGGTCGGCTCGTCGAGCAGCAGCAGGTCCGGCGCGCCAGCGAGTGCGCGGGCCAGCGAGGCGCGCGTCAGCTCTCCGCCGGAGAAGGTGTCGAGGCGGCGGTCGAGCTGGTCGTCGCGAAAGCCGAGCCCACTCAGCGGCTCCAGCGCGCGCCGGCGCCAGTCCCAGCCGCCCGCGTGTTCGAAGCGGTCCTGGGCGCGGGAGTAGCGCTCGAGCAGCGACTCGTCGTCGGGCCGCTCGGCCATCTCGCCCCCGAGCCGGGTCAGCTCGTCCTCGAGCGCAGCGATGTCGCCGCAGCCGGACACGACGTACTCGCGCACGGTGACGTCGCGCTCGCGCGGCGGTCGCTGGTCGTGCAGCGTCACGCGCGCGCCCTTCTCGATCGACAGCTCGCCACCGTCGATCGATGCCTGCCCGGCAAGCATCCGCAGCAGCGTCGTCTTGCCGCTGCCGTTGCGGCCCGAGAGCGTCATCCGGTCGCGCCGCTCGAGCTTGAACGAGACACCGCGCAGCAGCGGCTCGCCGGCCATGTCCTTGTCCAGCGCTGATGCAATCGCTACAGCCATCGAACCGACGATGGTAAGCGACCTGCCGAGGCTCTAGTCCGCCAAGTGGCCGAGGGAGACCGCCAACTGGCAGAAATACCTGGACAGACGGGCTAAATGGTTCAACCTTTCTCTCAAGCGGGTACAGCCAAGAGCCGATTGGCACCTTGTGTCGTCAGAGTTGATCCCCACCGACCGAATGCCGGGTCCCAACTACGAGGAGCGAGCCCGTCGCGCCGATGCGCTGCGCCGCCATCGCGCCAGTCCTCGGGTCCGCACGATGGCCTCGTCGAACCGGCTTGCCTACCTGCGCACTCAGCTGCGCGTGGTCGCGCGGCTTTCGGCGCGCGTCGCTGGAACCCAGGACAGCGACGAGATGGTCCAGCTCGTCGTCGACGAGCTACACGAGACCTTCGCCTTCTACCTCGCCTCGATTCACCGGCTCGACGACGACGGCGTCCTGCGCTTGGTGGCTGGCGCCGGCCCGCTCGCCGAGGTGATGACCGAGTTCCTGCTTGTCGAGCAGTCGCTGGATAGCGGCGTCAACGGGCGTGTCGCCCGGTCAGGTGCGACCGCGCTCGTCAACGACACGCGGCTCGATCCCGACTACGTCGAGCGCGACGCGAACACCGATCCGCGTTCGGAGCTGGCCGTCCCGATCGTCGCCGACGACCGGATCTGGGGCGTGATCAACCTCGAGGCCGTCGAGCGCGACGCGTTCGACGACGCCGACGCGGCGCTGGTCGAGGCGATCGCCGCCGGCCTCGGCGTGGCGTTGCACCGCGCGAGTCTCGTCGGGGAGCTCGAGCGGGCATTCATGGACGTGCTCGGCGTTCTGACCAGCACGGTCGAGGCCAAGGATTCGCCGACCGCGACGCACGGCGACGACGTCGCAGTGCTGGCGGAGAAGGTCGCGCTGCGGATGGGGCTGAGCGTCGAGCAGGCGCGCGACGTGCGCCACGCGGCGATGCTCCACGACGTCGGCAAGGTCGCGGTGCCGAGCGAGATCCTGCTCAAGCCGGGCCCGCTGACGCGCGAGGAGTGGGAGGTGATGCGCCAGCACGTCGTCGTGGGTGGCGAGCTGCTCGAGCGCGTCGAGGCGTTCGCCCACCTCGCTCCAATCGTCCGTGCCAGCCACGAGCGGTGGGACGGCGAGGGGTATCCCGACGGCCTGTCCGGCGAGGGTATTCCGCTGGCGGCGCGGATCGTTGCCGCCTGTGACACCTACGACGCGATCATCACCGAGCGGCCGTACCGGCCGGCGGCGTCGAAGGAGACCGCGATCTCCGAGCTGCGTCGCGTCGCTGGCAGGCAACTCGACGATCGTGTCGTGATTGCGCTGCTCACCGAGCTGGTCTGACCAGTCGGGTCTAAACCTGGTCGGCCCAAGTGCCGATCAGAGAGCCAATGCGCTCTTTTTCGCGACGGTTGCGCGGTACCGCGTACGATGGCCTCCGGGTCGTCCTCGGCGTGCCGTGGATCACCGGCCGCCTCGGCGGCACGATCGATGATGGCCGCCGTCAAACGCGGCTCGGCGCGTTCTTCGACCGTCGGCCGTTGTTGCTGCGCTCGCTCGCGATCCTCGCCTTCGTCTGGGGTGTCGCCTATCTGACCTGGCGCGTCGGTTGGAGCGGCCAGGGCGCCAACCCGATCGTCTTCGCGATGCTGCTCGTCACCGAGGTCTACGGCCTCTACGCACTCGGCATGCTCGCCTGGCTCTCGTGGTCGCGGCCGGCCGCCGTGCGGCCGCCGGTGACCGAGCGTCATGCGGTCGACGTCTATGTCTGCACCTACGACGAGCCGGTCGAGGTCGTGCTCGCCACGCTCGCCGGCTGCCGCGCGCTGACCTATCCGCACACGACCTACCTGCTCGACGACGGCCGCCGGCCCGAGATGGAGGAGCTGGCGCGGCTCGCCGGCGCCCGCTACATGACCCGCCCCGACAACTCGCACGCCAAGGCCGGCAACATCAACGCCGCCCTGCCACGCACCGGCGGTGAGCTCGTCTTCGTGCTCGACGCCGATCACGTCCCGATGCCGGACGCGCTCGACGCGCTGGTCGGCTACTTCGACGACGAGCGGATGGCCGTCGTCCAAAGCCCGCACGACTTCTCCAACCACGACTCGGTTCAGCACTACATGGTCGGCCGCCACGAGCAGTCGCTCTTCTACCGCGTGATCTGCCCCGGCAAGGATCGTCACGGCGCAGCGTTCTGGTGCGGCTCGGCTGCGCTGATCCGGCGTCAGCCACTGATCTCGATCGGTGGCGTGGCAACCGAGACGATCGCCGAGGACTTTCACACGACGATCCGCCTGCAGCGTCACGGCTGGCGCAGCGCCTACCACGACGAAGTGCTCGTCCAAGGGCTTGCGCCGCACGACCTCGACGGCTACCTGCTCCAGCGCGACCGCTGGGCGCGCGGCAACCTCGCCGTCTTCACGCTGCCCGAGTCGCCGCTGCGAGCACGCGAGCTGCGCTTCTCACAACGGCTTTCGTATTTCGCATCGCTATTCGCCTACCTGGCGCCGCCGATGCGGCTGCTGCTGCTGACCACGCTGGCGGTCGTGCTCTGGACCGGCGCCCTGCCGATGAAGCTGAGCGTGGTCGCGTTGGTGGCGCTCTGGGCGCCGTCGGTGATCCTCAACCTGTCGGCCGGCTCGGCGCTGGCGCGTGGCTACATGCGGATTGCCGAGACCACCCACTTCGAGCTGCTGACGATGGAGATCTATACGCGCGCCCTGCGCTGCGCGGTGGTGCCGGCCAAGACCGCGTTCAAGGTGACGCCGAAGCAGGGGATCGACGAAGGCGGCTGGCCGGCGGTTGCGAAGCTGCGGCTGGTCGCGCTCTGCGCAATCGTCCTATCTGCGGGGATCGCCGTTCGCATGATCGACCTCTTCGGCCCTGCGCTGATTCCGTCACTGCCGGGCATCGCTGCCGTGATCGTGCCCGTGCTCGCTCTGGTCGAGTTGCGTCGCATCCTGCGCACGCTCATGCTGGCCAGTGCTCGCCGCCAGCGCCGCCTCGTCTACCGCTTCGAGGGCGTCGACGCGCCCGCTCACACGTTCGCCGGCCCGCGTCCAGTACTCGGCCGCGTCGTCGACGCCAGCGCAAACGGCCTCGGTCTCGTCATGGACGCCCCGCTCGACGTCGGCTCACGCACGCTCGTCCAGCTCCGCCTCCCCGACGCCACCGGCGCCGAGCACGACGTACCCGTCCGCATCGAGGTCCGCTCCTCCCGTCGCGTCGGCGACGACAACCTGATCGGCGCCAGCATCGTCTCGATCGACCCCACAGCCCGTCTGCGCCTGATGGAGTGGTGCTACGTCGTCTGTAGCCACGAGCGCCTCCGCGGTCACCGCCCCTCCAGCGCCCCAGCCCTGCCCGAGTCGATCGTCATCCCCCTCGACGACCGCGACACCACACCCGTCAACATCTTCGCCACCGAGCCTGTCACCGCGACCGCGTAGCGGTTGCGCGGCCCGCTTAGCCGAACGGCGCCAGCAGCGCGAGCTGGCGTGACTGGGCGATCAGGGTGCCGTCGGCGAGGAAGAGCTCGCCGTCCTCCTCCATGGTGCCGTTGACGGCGGCGGTGGTGCGGAAGCGGCCGAGAATGGGCTGGTCGGGCAGGCCGCCTGGCGGGAGGTCGGCGCGAATGTGGACGGTGAGGTCGATCGTCGGCGCGATCGCCGGAGTGCTCAGCGGCTCCAGCGACGGCGGCCACCAGACGTCAGCGAGCAGAGCGATGTAGGCGGCGTCGATCCGGCGCGGGGTCGGTAGCTCGATCCAGCCGCCGGTGATGGCGGGTTCGCCAGCCGCGAGATCGCGGCCAGAGAACGGATGGCTGCCGAGGCGCGGCGCCACGTGCACGCGCGAGACGATCGACGGCATCTCCGCTGTCGTCTCGAGCCAGCCGTCGCTATCGGCGTGGTAGTCGTTCGGCGGAATGCGACGCGCATCGCGGGTTGGCGCGGCAGCGACCGTGGGTAGATCCGGCGACCAGGTCGCGGCCGCCGGTAAGCCGGTGGTGGAGAACGCCCCCAGCGCGGTCATCGTTTCCTTGCCGTTCTGGAAGGCTGTCGCCCGCCCGGTCGAGAAGCGCTTGCCGGCGCGGATGATCTCGACGGCCACCTCGATCGGACCGGGCTGCGAGGGACGTAAGTAGTGCGTTGCAAGCGTGCGTAGCTGACGGTCGCCGTTCGGCGTTACGACCTGCTCTAGGGCGCGCGTGAGGATCGCCGCTAGATAGCCGCCGTTCGGCCCGGGCGGTGCGCCCCAGCCGTCCTCGACCTCGCCGGCGAAGCGGCCGTCGCCGAGCGGTGTGATCACGGTCGCGCGATCGAAGTCTGTCGGCGGCGCGTCCTGCTCGAGCTGGGACTCCACGAAGCGGCACGTTACAGGACTGGTTGACTGGCCAGTCAGTCAAGCTGGCTTGCACTCCCGACTACGCTGGACCTGTGAGGGATTCGCTGCGCCAACCACTGAAGGCCGCAGCCGCCGCGGCGTTCATCGTCGGCATGCTGCTGTTCCTGCTCAACCCGCCCGAGCTCTCCGGCGCCGAGGATCTGATCACTCTGCTGATGGGCGCTACAGCGCTAGTCCTCTTCACTGCGTGGGCGACCGTCGTACTGATGGGCGACGGTCCCAGTGAGCGGGAGATCGAGCGGATCATCCAGCGCAGCGAGACGCTCGCCCGACTGCCAGTACCCGACTCCCCGCCAACCAATTTCGACGACCTGGTCGCCGAAGCGCTCGACGAGCTGCCGGACGAGTTCCAGGAGGTCCTCAACGACATTCCGGTCGTCGTTTCCAGCCGGGGGCGCGAGCACGGCGCCTACGGCCACTACTACGGCGACACCGTCGCGCGCGACAACTACCCCACCCGGATCATCATCTACCAGGACACCCTCGAGCGCGACTTCGGCCACGACTGGGACCTCCTGCGCTCCCAGGTCACCCGCACCGTCCGCCACGAGATCGCCCACCACCTCGGCTGGGACGAGCGCGGCGTGCGCGACCTCGGTCTCTGACTAACCTGGCGCGATGCGCCGCGAGGGTTCGAGGGCTAGGGGGCTGCTGCGCTTCGCCGCAACCTCGGCGATCGCGCCCCGGCGATCGCCCTCGTCAACGGCGGCGATCACAGCGACTATGGAACGCCCACATGCCCGCCTACCTGCGCTTCTATGCCGGCGCGCTCGCGCACTGCGGCCGCTGAGCCTGCGCACCTCGCTTCCCGCCCAGGCTCTAGGCTTGCCGAACCCCGGTGAGGTGTCCGAGTGGCTTAAGGAGCACGCTTGGAAAGCGTGTATGCGGGAAACCGTATCGTGGGTTCGAATCCCACCCTCACCGCTTTCTGGCTAGCCCGGGATCACTAGCCGCGCGTGCGCACGGGCGAGCATCAGGACCGGGACGGTGCGGGTGTCGCCGCCGTCGAGCGGGGCCAGCTCGGCGTCCTCGATCGTGAAGAAGGTGAGGTCGTCGCGGTTGACGTGGTCGGAGAGGCGGCTGCGGAAGCCCTCTGCCGGGAGGGTCATCGAGCCGGTGACGCGGTAGCGGTCGGTCTCGACGACGACCTTCTCCTTGCGTAGGTCCATAGCTGGCGATCCTAAGCCAGGCGGCGGCCGTTCACAGTCAGGTCAAACCCCAGCCCCGGGCGGGAGTACGGTTCAACTCATGACGCCCGTGATCGGAATCTGTGCCGCTATCGAGCAGGCACGCTGGAGCCACTGGGACCAGGAGGCGGCGCTGGTCCCGCTCGCCTACGTCGACGCCGTCCAGCTCGCCGGTGGGCTGGCGCTGATCGTCCCGCCCGACGACGAGGCGGCCGAGAAGCCGGACGAGCTACTCGACAAGCTCGACGGGTTGATCCTGATCGGCGGCGCCGACGTCGATCCCGCCACCTACGGAGCGACCCCCAACCCGCACACCGGTCCGACCCGCCCCGAGCGTGATCGCTTCGAGCTCGCGCTCGCCTACGCTGCGATGGAGCGTGGCCTGCCGCTGCTCGGCATCTGCCGCGGCGGCCAGATGGTCAACGTCGCCTGCGGTGGAACGCTGATCCAGCATCTGCCCGACGTCGTCGGCGACGACCGCCACCTCCCGACGCCCGGCAACTTCGCCGAGCACGAAGTCGAGCTCGAGGCCGGCTCGCTGGCCGCACGCGCGGCCGGCGCCGAACGGATCAGCGTCAGGTCCCACCATCACCAGGCCGTCGACGAGATCGGCGAGGGCCTGAAGGCGACCGGGCATTCGCTCCCCGACGCGATCGTCGAGGCGGTCGAGCATCCGGGACACGACTTCACGCTCGGCGTCCTCTGGCACCCCGAGGCCGACGAGCGCAGCAAGATCGTCTCAGCGCTGATTGGCGCTGCACGTGCGGGGGTAGCATCGAAGGCATGAGAACCGTGCAGGAGGACAGGGACTAGGTCGTGCGCGTCGGCATGCTCACGGGGGGTGGTGACTGCCCCGGATTGAACGCCGTGATTCGCGGCATCGTCCGGCGCGGCGCGCAGCTTGGCGAGCATGAGTTCGTCGGCTTCCGCAACGGCTGGGCGGGCGCCATCGCCGGCAGCTTCACCGAGCTGACGCCCCAGAGCACGGCCGGCATCCTGCCGCGCGGCGGCACGATCCTCGGCAGCTCGCGCACCAACCCCTACAAGGAGGACGGTGGCGCGGAGCAGATCGTCGCGACGCTCGCCGCGCACGGCATCGACGCGCTGATCCCGATCGGCGGCGAGGACACCCTCGGCGTCGCTCGTCGCCTGTACGAGGAGCAGGGGATCCCGATCGTCGGCGTGCCGAAGACGATCGACAACGATCTCGGCGGCACTGACTTCACCTTCGGCTTCCAGACCGCCGTCCAGATCGCCACCGACGCGATCGACCGCCTGCACACGACCGCCGAGTCCCACCACCGCGTGATGATCCTCGAGGTGATGGGCCGCCACGCCGGCTGGATCGCCATCCACTCCGGCCTCGCGGGCGGTGCCAACGTCATCCTCATCCCCGAACAGCGCTTCGACCTCGACCAGGTGTGCGCCTGGATCACCTCCCGCTTCAAGGCCTCGTACGCCCCCATCGTGGTCGTCGCCGAGGGCGCCATGCCCAAGGACGGCGACATGGTCCTCAAGGACCAGTCCCTCGACTCCTTCGGACACGTCCGGTTGTCCGGCGTCGGCGAGTGGCTGGCCAAGGAGATCGAGAAGCGCACCGGCAAGGAGGCCCGCACGACCGTCCTCGGGCACATCCAGCGCGGGGGCACCCCGAGCGCCTTCGACCGCTGGCTCGCTACCCGCTTCGGCCTGCACGCCATCGAGGCCGTCCACGACGGCGACTTCGGCAAGATGGTCGCCCTGCGCGGCACCGACATCGTCCGCGTCCCGATCGGGGAGGCCACGGCCAAGCTGAAGACGGTCGACCCGAAGCTCTACGAGGAGGTCGGGGTCTTCTTCGGCTGACCCCGACCCCCGGACGGCTACACGGTCGTACGGCGCAGCTCACCGACCAGTTCCCGTACGACCGCGG
>JBIOUS010000028.1:0-29485 GCA_044867325.1 Thermoleophilaceae bacterium
CCGGCACCTCGCCGCCGGAAGGCCGGAACGGCCCCGGCATCGCGCCGGCCGACAGGCCGAGCACGAAGACGTGGTCGAACTCGCGGTCCTTGGCGTCGTCGATGCCGATGATCGCGACGGCCGGCGCACCCTCGGGACCGGTTGCCTCGGCCTCGGGCAGCCCGGAATCGGCGACAGCCTTGAGGTAGCGGGTGAAGTCGCGCGGCGTGGCGTGCGGCTCGCGGCGCATGTAGGCGGTCGCGAGCTCGGGCAGACGGGCGATGTTGCGCAGCCGCTCGACGGTGTCGGCCTGGGTGGCGAAGACCTGCTGGCGGCGGATGCCGACGCGCTCGATCAGCCGCAGCACGAAGGCGTCGGGACGGCGGCTCTCGAAGGCGCGGCCGGCGGCACGGTAGAGGTCGAGGAACGCCTGGGCGCGATCACGCCCCTCCGGCGAAAGCTGCGGCCCCTCGAGCGCCGCCGCGACGGCGGAGGGCATGTCGAACTTGCGCCGCCGCGCGAGCTGGGTCAGCCGCGCGATGTCGACCGAGTGCAGTCCGATCGGCGGACGGGTCAGCGCGCGCACCGCGGCGCCCGAGTCGGCTGGATCGGCAAGCACGCGCAGCCACGCGAGCACGTCGCGCACCTCGGCGCGCTGGAAGTAGGCGCCCGGCCCGCGGACGCGGAACGGGATCGCCCGCTGCTCGAGCGCGCCGCCGACCACCGTGCCGTCGTCGGCCGCCGAGCGCACCAGCACAGCAATTGCCGCCGGGTTCGCCCCGTTCGCAACCAATCGCTCGATGTGAAGGGCAACCGCCTGTGCCTGCGCGCGCTCCGACGCACAGCGCCAGAAGCTCGGCTGGATCGGCGTCGGGCAGCGCTGGCTCGCTCCGAGCTCGATCGTCGTCGCGTCGGCGTACTCGCGCGGGAACTCCTCCAGATTGCGACCACCAACAGCGCCGAAGCGGCGCTGGGTCTGGGCGTCGTCGCCGGCTACCGTGAGCTGACCGTGCTCCTCGCAGAGCAGGCGCAGCACCATCCCCTGGGCGAACGTCGCCTCCTGGTACTCGTCGACGAGCACGTGGGTGAAGCGGCGCGCCACCCGCTCGCGGACGTGCGGGCGCTCGTGCAGCAGCCGGAACACGGTCAGCACGAGGTCGCCGCCGTCGAGCGCGCCGCGTTCGGCGAGCAGGCGGTCGTGGTCGGCATAGAGCTGGGCGAACTCAGCCTCCCGGGCGGCGAGGACGCGGGCCGCATCGTTGAGGTCATCGCTCGCGCGCGTCTGCCGAAGCAGGTCCTCGGGCGTGACCATCTCCTCCTTGAGCCGATCGATCCGCTCGACGAAGCTCGCCAGCAGTGGCGCCGGGTTCCCGCGGATCTCGTGTTGGCGCAGCGTCAAGTCGCCGAGCCGATCGAGCAGCAGCGCGACCCGGTCGGCCCTTGTCATCGGCACGAACAACGGGTCGAGCCCGGCCTCGAGCGCCTCGTCGGCCAGCAGTCCGCGGCACAGCTCGTCGAAGGTCTGGACGTGCAGCTCCTCGTACGGCGGCTCGATCAGCTCGCCCAGCCGCTGGCACATCTCCTCTCTCGCGCGTGATGAGTGGACGAGCATCAGCACCCGCTCCGGCGTCGTCGCCTCCTCCGCCAGCCAGGCGAAGCGGTGCGCCAGTACCGTCGTCTTGCCGGACCCGGCCGCGCCGACGACCTTCAAGGCGCCCTGGGGGTGACTCGCGGCAGCCCGCTGCGGCTCGGTCAGGCCGGCTAGAGGGACAGCTGCGCGCATCCCGAGCAAGGATACGGCGCTGTCCGAGCCGCCGAAGGGAACGTTCGGCAACGGCCACCATTACCGAACGTTACATAGCTATAGTTCGGTAACAGTGGGGACAACCGAACCCTCCGAGAACCTTCGACGATGATGCGCGGACGCTACGAGGAGTGTTGGTGGGAGGCCGGCCCCGGGGCAATGGGCGGTCGTCGCAACAGGGAGCCGTTCGCCTACGAGGCATTCGTTCCGGATCTGCTTGCCGACTGGGACGTCAACCTGTCGTCGGCCGCGGTAGCGGCGGTGACCGACGCCACGACCGCGCTCGGCCGGCTCTACGAGTCGCCCGCGCGCCTTGCGTCGCTCGAGGCGCTGGCAAGCCAGCTTCTGCGAACGGAGTCGGTCGCCTCGTCTCGAATCGAGGGGCTCGAGCTGTCTCATCGGCGTCTGGCCCGCGCGCGGTTCTGGGACGCGGCCCATGATCCCAAGGCAGCGGAGGTCGTCGGCAACATCGACGCGATGGAGCGGGCGATCGCGATCGGAGCCAGTGCCGAGTCGATCACTGTCGCAAACATCGAGTCGATCCACAAGGCGCTACTCCGCTTCACTCTGGACAGCGGAATCGCGGGTCAGGTCCGAACCAAGCAGAACTGGATTGGGCGTAACTCCCAAAGTCCGCGAAACGCGACCTACATCCCGCCGCCACCGGGATATGTGGACACGCTCTTGGAGGATCTGTGCGCGTTCATGAGTCGCGATGACCTCCCGGGCATCGTGCAGGCCGCCATAGCGCACGGTCAGTTCGAGACCATCCATCCGTTCGCGGATGGCAACGGGCGAGTTGGGCGCTGCTTGATTCACACCGTCCTCATCCGTCGAAAGCTGGCGCCTCGCTACGTACCACCCATCAGCTTGATCCTGGCTGGGCGCGCAAGCCAGTACGTCGAGGGGCTGGTCGATTTCCGCGAAGGCCGAGCCGACGAGTGGATCGAGCTGTTCGCGGACGCGACGAGCTTGGCCGCGCGGGAGGCCGAGCGACTCGCCGACGAGATCGCCGCGCTCGAGGCACGCTGGATAGAGCGCCTAGGACATCCACGAAGCGATTCTTCCGCCTACACAGTGCTCTCAGCGCTACCAGCCCATCCGATCGTCGACGTCGCCGCGGTGCAGAGAGTCGCCGAAATATCCGACGTTGCCGCGGGACGGTTGCTCAATCGGCTCGAGAAGGCGGGAATCGTCACACGCGTTGGCGACCAGCGTCGCGGGCGCGTCTGGGAGGCGCGTGAGCTGTTCGACCTCGCGAGCGAGTTCGAGCGCGACCTACGGACCTGATCAGCGGCGAACGCCGAAGGTCGTCGTGTAGGTGGCGGCGGGAAGCTCGGTGCGGACGGGAGCGTTGGCGATCACGCCGATGCCGATCTCGCGGTAGCGGCCGTCGAGCATGTTGCGGCGGTGACCGGCGCTCCTCATCCAGGCCTGGACTATCTGGCGTGGCGTGGCGCGGCGACCGGAGCCCCAGGCGAGGTTCTCGCCGACGGCCCAGCTGAAGCGGCCGCCGAGGTAGTGGGCGCCGTAGAGGCGGTCGACGACGTCGCGGCCGCGGCGCGAGACGTGGCCGAAGTAGCCGTGGTGGACCATGTCGTGGGTGTGCCACATGGCGGCCCTCGTGAGACGGCGGTTGATCCGCAGGCGGGGCGCCCCACGCGCCGCGCGGCGCTTGTTGATCAGGCAGACCGCGGCCCGGGCGAGGCGGATCGTCGGCGCGGTGCTCGGCGCGGACGATGCCGCGGCGACCGCGACATGGCAGTTGGGCAGGTAGCCGCTGATCCGCGCCTTGGCCGCATCGGCCGTGGCCGGTACGAGCAAGGCAAGACAGAGTGCGGAGGTCGCGACGAGGTTTCTGAATGCCATCCCCCATTCACTCGTCCGCCAGTCCCAATTCCTTTAGCCACAATGGATCGGTGGCCGATCGTCTGCATGACTATCGCGACAAACGTGACTTCGCCGCGACGCCCGAGCCCGCGGGAGGCGACAGCGCAGCCGCCGAGCTGCCCCGCTTCGTCGTCCAGCAGCACCACGCCACCAACCTGCACTGGGACCTGCGGCTCGAGCGGGAGGGCACGCTGGCGTCGTGGGCGGTGCCGCGCGGGATCCCCTTCCACCCGAAGGAGGACCGGCTGGCCGTACGGACCGAGGACCACCCGCTGAAGTACCTCGAGTTCGAGGGCGAGATCCCCGCCGGCAACTACGGCGCGGGAACGATGACCGTCTGGGACAGCGGGACCTACGAACTGGAGAAGTGGCGCGACGACGAGGTGATCGTCGTCTTCCACGGCGAGCGGGTCGAGGGCCGCTACGTCCTCTTCCAGACCAACGGCAAGAACTGGATGATCCACCGGATGGACCCGCCGGCGCCCGGTGTCGAGCCGATGCCGGAGCGGATCGAGCCGATGAAGGCCAAGCTCGGTGAGCTACCCGCCGACGACTCCGTCTTCGCCTACGAGGTCAAGTGGGACGGCATCCGCGCGGTTGCCCGGCTCGACCGCGGTCACCTCGACCTGACCGGGCGCAACGGGACCGACTACAAGCCGCGCTATCCGGAGCTGCGCCCGCTCGGCGCGGCGCTCGGCTCGACGCGGGCGATCCTCGACGGCGAGATCGTCGCCTTCGACGAGCAGGGAAAGCCGAGCTTCGAGCGGCTTCAGTCGCGCATGCACCTGATGGGCGACGCCCAGGTCAAGCGCCGCGCCAAGGAGCTCCCGGTCACCTACGTCGCCTTCGACCTGCTCTGGCTCGACGGCCACCTGACGACCGGGCTCCCCTACCGCGATCGCCGACGGCTGCTCGCCGACCTCGAGCTCGACGGCCCGACTTGGCGCACCCCCGCACACCACGAGGGCGACGGCCACGCGCTGCTGGAGGCGACCCGCGAGCAGGGTCTCGAGGGCATCGTCGCCAAGCGACTGGACTCCGTCTACGAGCCCGGCCGTCGCTCCAGCGCCTGGATCAAGATCAAGAACGTGCTGCGCCAGGAGATCGTGATCGGCGGCTGGTCGCCCGGCGAGGGCAAGCGCTCGGGACGGCTCGGCGCGATCTGCACCGGCGTTCACGACGAGCAGGGCAAGCTGTGCTACGCCGGCAAGGTCGGCACCGGCTTCGACGAGGCGATGCTCGACCTGCTCACCGCCAAGCTCGAGCCGCTGCGTCGCGACAGCAGTCCCTTCACCGGCCGCCAGCCACCACGCGGCACCAACTTCGTCGAGCCGCAGCTGGTCGCCGAGGTGGAGTTCCGCGAGTGGACCCGCACCGGCACCCTGCGCGCGGGAGTCTTCCTCGGGCTGCGCGACGACAAGGACCCGCGCGAGGTCGTCAGGGAGGGCTGAGCCGGGGACTGGAAAGACTCCCGCGCTTCGGATAGCCTGCCGACCGGTTCGAGTCGCTAATGGAGGGAGCTTCGGACCGTGGTCTTCTCGTCGATCGAGTTTCTGTGGTTCTTCATGCCGGTCGTGCTGGCGCTGTACGTGCTGGTGCCGCCGCGCGGGAGGAACCTGCTGCTGGCGTCAGTGAGCGTCGTCTTCTACGCCTGGGGGGCGCATTCGATCGTCGTCGTCTTCCTGGCGAGCATCGCGCTGAACTACCTCGCTGGGCGCCTGATCGGACGCCACAAGGCCGCCGGGCGCGACGACTCGGCACGGCGCGTGATGTGGGCGGCGGTGATCGCGAACCTGCTGATCCTGTTCACCTGGAAGTACGCGGTGTTCGCCGTCGACCAGCTCAACGCGGCGCTCGGGCTGTTCAGCGCGGGCGAGGCCGTCCCGATCCCGTCGATCCTGCTGCCGATCGGGATCTCGTTCTTCACCTTTCACGGGATCAGCTACGTCGTCGACGTGAGCAGGGAGTCGGCGCCGCCGATGCGCAAGCTGGCCGACTACACGCAGTACATGGCGTTCTTCCCGCAGCTGATCGCGGGCCCGATCGTCCGTTACCACCAGATCGACGACCAGATCCGCAATCCGCCGCCGCGTAGCGAGCGGCTGGACGACATCGCCGAGGGATTCCCGCGCTTCGCGCTCGGACTGTGCAAGAAGGTGCTGATCGCCGACCAGGTCGCGCCGATCGCCGACGCCGCGTTCAGCGACCCGTCGGGCCTCACGTTCACGGGCGCCTGGATCGGCGCGCTGGCGTTCACGGTCCAGATCTACTTCGACTTCTCGGGCTACAGCGACATGGCGATCGGCCTCGCCCGGATGTTCGGCTTTCGCTTCCCCGAGAACTTCGACCGTCCTTACTCGGCGGTCTCGATGACCGACTTCTGGCGCCGCTGGCACATCACGCTCTCGCGCTGGTTCCGCGACTACGTCTACATCCCGCTTGGCGGCTCGCGCGTCTCCCAAGCGGTGACGGTGCGCAACCTGATGCTGATCTTCCTGCTGGTCGGCTTCTGGCACGGCGCGGCCTGGACGTTCGTGCTGTGGGGCGTCTACAACGGCTCGCTGCTCGTCTTCGAGCGGCTGACCGGCGTCGCGACGCTGCCCGACGAGCGACTGACCGCGCTCCGCCGCGGGGCTACCTTCCTGCTCGCGGTCTTCGGCTGGGTGCTGTTCCGCTCGATCGACGTGGGCCAAGCCGGCGAGGTCTACGCGGCCATGCTCTCTCCGAGCGGCGGGCCACTCCCGGCGGCTCTCGACGACGCGCTCGTCGCCCCCGCGGTCGCCGCGTTGCTGTTCGGGCTGGGCAACGTGCTGCTGCCGCGCGACTTCGTGATGGGCCGCATCGTCGAGGGGCGATGGGCGGGCGGGCCGCTGGCCGCCCGGATCGCGGTCGTCGCGCTGCTTCCCTTGGCGGCGATCACAGTCGCCGCCGGCAGCTTCAGCCCGTTCCTCTACTTCCAGTTCTGATGGCCACCGGCAAGACCATCCGGATCGCGTTCGCATTCCTGGCAATTGGATTCTTTGCGACCCCGATCGCGGCCCGGCTGACCGGGGTCGAAGCCGAGCAGTTCGAGAACCGCCGCCTCGCCGTCGCCCCAGAGCCCTCGCAGGGTTGGGACGCCTTCCAGCAGACCAGTCGCTACCTCACCGACCACATGCCCCTTCGTGAGCAAGCCGTCCGGCTCAACACAACCGTCTGGAGGGACGTCTTCGGCACCGATCCCCGCTACGACGGTCAACCGACCCTGACCGACGATCAAGCTCTCCCTTTCGCCGGATCGATCGAGCGCGATCCACTCGCGAAGCGAGCGGCAGGCGCGGCGCGCGCGCAATCGGGCAAAGGGGGCTGGGCCTATGTCGAGGAGGAGTTCGAGTACGACTGCATCAGCACGCAGGAGAGCAGGGCGGTCCTCCAGCGCTGGGCGCGCGTCGTTCAGGCGATCCGCGACGAGGGTCACGACAGTGCGATGGTCCTCACTCCCTCAAAGGGCTCGATCTACCCCGAGCACTTGCCCGACTCGTACACGAACGACCACTGCTCACCCGCGGGCAAGCGGCGGTTCTGGAAAGTAGTGACCGATGAGGGACCCGCGCTCGGCGTGAGCGAGTTGCGCAACGAACTCGTGCGCCTCAAGGAGCGGGCAGGCAACGGCCTCTTCCAGCGCACTGACTCGCACTGGACGACGCTCGGCGCGACCACCCTGGTCACATCGGCTCTGGACGCCATCGGCGGCGACGTCGAGCTGAAGCGCAGCGAGATAGTCAGCCGCGACTCAGTCTCCTACACCGGCGATCTCAGCATCGTGGGCGGCAGCCAGAAGACCGACACGCGCGCTGAGTTCGCAATCGTCCGGGAGCGAGACGCGCCGCGCGTGCCGGGCAAGACGCTGCTCGTATGCGACTCCTTCGCCTACTTGTGGCTGCGACTGTTCAAACCCTACTTCGACGACATTCACTACATCTCGCTCCGCGAATCTCCCTCCGAGATAGCAGCGGAGGTCGAGCGTGCCGACACGGTGATCGTCGAGGCCAACGAGATCCTCGCCAAGGCGCAGGGAAAACCTGGAAAGCAGGCGCCGGCGATCGTCCGCGCACTCGAACGCAGACGGCAGTGAGGTTCTGATGCGACGGACCAGGGCCATCCGCTTGGCGTTTGCCGCCATCGCAGTGGTGTTCTTCACGGCGCCGATCGCCTCCCGGGTGCTCGTAGCGCCAGAGCAGTTCGAGAACCGTCGCTTTGCCGCCCTGCCAAAGCCATCGCAAGGCTGGGACGCCTTTGGACAAGCCAGCCGATACGTCATCGACCGCATGCCGCTGCGGGCACAAGCCGTTCGGCTCAACACTCAGGTCTGGCGCGACGTGCTGGGCACCGATCCGCGCTATGACCGCGACACGACCTTGGTCGACGACCAAGCGCTCCCGTTCGCGGGCACAGCCGCCCAAGACCCCGTCAAGACGCAGCAGCCCGGACGACGGGAGCTCGGCCTGCAGCCCCCGGCTACGGCCAGCACGGGACAGGAGGGGTGGCTCTTCTCGGGCACTGAGATCACCGACGCGTGCAGCGGTGAAAACCAGCACGGCCAGCTGCTGTCGAGATGGGCCTCGCTCGTGAAGGCCGCACGCGACGCCGGGCCAACCGTTGTCATGTTCGCCGTTCCGGACAAGTCCTCCGTCTACCCGGAGCACCTTCCCGAGGACGACCCAAGCAGGGACTGCGCATTGAGGGCCAAGGACAGGCTCTGGGGCTTGCTCGCGGAGCAAGGTCCCGAGCTTGGCGTTTTCGAGTTGCGGAGCAAGCTCGTGCGACTCAAGAGCCGTCTCGGCAACCAACTCTTCGAGCGCGAGGACACACACTGGACGACCCTCGGGGCCCTCACGCTGGTCGCGGCTGCTCTCGACAAACTGGGAGAGGGGATTCAGATCGAGTCCGGCGAGGTCGTGAAGCGGGGCCCCGTTGGCTACGACGGCGATCTGAACATCGCGAGTGGGCGCGAGGCAGCGGCCCAGCGCATCGAGTACGACATCGTCAGGGATGAGGACGCCCCACGAGTTCCAGGGCGCACGGTGCTGATCTGCGACTCGTTCGCCTATCGGAAGATGCACATCTTCAGGCCTTACTTCGAGGACATCCGATACGTGTCGCTCTACGACGGAAACGAGAAGGTGGTGAACGCGATCAGTAGCGCGGACCACGTGATATTCGAGGCTGCCGAGCACAACCTGCGGTCCTACGTGATCGGGGATGCGGCCTATGTGCTGCGGCTCGCCGCGCGACTCCGCTAGCCCCGGACAGAACGCAATTTCCCTGCCAAGCGTGGATTCGGGCTTGCCGATGGGGGTACGGTTCGAGACATGCCCAGGGCAATCTGGAGCGGGGCGATCAGCTTCGGCCTCGTGAACATCCCGGTGAAGCTGTATTCGGCCGTCTCGAAGAAGACGGTCCGTTTCAACCAGCTCGACGGCAAGGACAACACGCGGATCCAGCAGAAGCGGGTCAACTCGAAGACGGGTGACGAGGTCCCCTACGAGCGGATCGTCAAGGGCTATGAGATCTCGCCCGACCGCTACGTGGTCATCAAGCCGGAGGAGCTCGAGTCGGTCGAGCCGCGCAAGACGCACATGATCGAGATCGAGGACTTCGTCGAGATCGACCAGATCGACCCGATCTTCTACGACCACCCCTACTACCTCGCGCCGGGCAAGGGCGCGACGAAGGCCTACGCGCTGCTGCTCAAGGCGATGGAGGAGTCGGGCAAGGTCGGCATCGCGCGCGTCGTGATCCGCTCGAAGGAGCAGCTCGTCGCGCTGCGCGCCCAGGATGACGTGCTGCACATGGAGACGATGCTGTTCGGCGATGAGGTGATTCCGCCCGACTCGCTCGAGGAGATCCCCGACGCCGCCGAGCTCGAGGCGAGCGCGCGCGAGGTCAAGATGGCCGGCGAGCTGATCGAGTCGCTGTCGGCCGAGTTCGATCCTTCGAAGTACCGCGACTCCTACCGTGAGCAGGTGCTCGATCTGATCGAGCGCAAGGCCGAGGGCGAGGAGATCGCCGTCCAGCCCGACGAGGAGGAGCGGCCCGAGGTCCCCGACCTGATGGCCGCGCTCGAGGCGAGCATCGCCGGCGCGAAGCGTCAGGGCGGGACTGCTGCGAAGAAGAAGCCGGCGGCGCGGAAGAAGCCCGCAGCCAAGGCCAAGGCGCCCGCGAAGAAGCGCGCGCCGGCCAAGAAGAAGCCCGCAGCCAAGAAGTAGGTGGCGCCCGAGGTCGACGTCGAGGGCCGGCGGCTGAAGCTGTCGAACCTCGACAAGGTTCTCTATCCCGAGCCCGGCTTCAGCAAGGGCCAGGTGATCGACTACTACACGCGCATCGCCCCGGTCGTGCTGCCACATCTGCGCGGGCGGGCGCTCACCCTCAAGCGCTATCCCAACGGCGTCGAGGGCAAGTACTTCTACGAGAAGCAGAAACCGTCACACGCGCCCGAGTGGGTGCGCTCGGCGGCGATCGAGACCGGCGACCGCGACATCGACTTCGTTCTCTGTGACGACCTGCCGACGCTCGTCTGGCTCGCCAACCTCGCCGACTTGGAGCTGCATCCGTCTCTTGCGCTCGCGAAGGATCCCGATCGCCCGACGGTGCTCGCCTTCGACCTCGATCCGGGTGAGCCGGCCGCGCTGCCCGAGTGCCGCGAGGTCGCGCTGCTGCTGCGAGAGCTGTTTGGCGACCTCGGCCTCGAATGCCTCGCCAAGACGTCGGGGTCGAAGGGAATGCAGGTGTACGTGCCGCTCAACACGCCCGTCACCTACGACGACACGAAGCCGTTCGCGCAGGCGCTCGCGCAGATGCTCGAGCAGCGACACCCGAAGCTCGTCACCTCTTCGATGAAGAAGAGCCTGCGGCCCGGCAAGGTCTTCATCGACTGGAGCCAGAACTCGCGCCACAAGACGACGGTCGCCGTCTACTCGCTGCGCGCCCGCGCGCAACCTACGGTCTCGACGCCGGTGAGCTGGGAGGAGATCGGCGACCCAAGCCTCGACCTCGTGTTCGATTCCAGCGACGTCCTCGCACGAGTCGCGAAGCACGGCGACCTCTTCGCGCCGGCGCTCGAGCTGAAGCAGAAGCTGCCGTCTAGCTAAGGTCAACCGAATGGTCGACTGGTCGGTTGCGAGGAGGGTGGCGGGTCTGGTTGCGCGGGGGGAGGACCGCGTGGTCGATCCCGGCCTCGACCTGGTCGCGCTGGGAGCGGAGTTCGAGGCACGGGTGAGCAGCTACACACGCCTTGTCCCGGCGAGCCCGATCCCCTCCCCCGAGCTGGTCAGCCGCCGCGGCTGGTCGGACGCGAACTTCGAGGCGATGGCGGAGCTGATGAAGCCGGTCGAAGAGCGGATGAGCGAGCGCTTCGAGAAGGCCGGACCACTGGCCGGGCCGCTGCGATCCGCCGCTGGCGCCGCGCTTGCCGCGGAGCTCGGACTGGTCGTCGGCTACATGTCGCAGCGTGTGCTCGGCCAGTACGAGCTGTCGCTGATCGCCGGCACCGCGAACCCGCGGCTGCTGTTCGTCGGCGCCAACCTCGTCGGCGCAGCAGCGGCCTTGAACGTCGACCGCGAGGCATTCGTCCGTTGGGTGACCGTGCACGAGCTGACACACGCGATGCAGTTCGGTGGTGTGCCGTGGCTGCGCGACTACATGGGCGGCCTGTTGAAGGAGTACCTCGAGACCGTCGACGTCAAGCCCGAGCCGAACGAGCCCGAGCCGAACAGGCCCAACGGTGGCCTGGTCGGCCGCCTGCGAAGCATCGACCTCCCAGATCCGTCGGAGCTCGCCGAGCGCTTTCGCGACGGCGGTTTTGCCGCGGTGATCCAGAACGACGAGCAGCGTGACGTGATGGACAGGATGCAGGCGGCGATGGCGGTGGTCGAGGGTCATGCCGAGCACGTGATGGATGCGCTCGCCCCAGAGTTGGTCCCTCAGCACGACGGCCTCCGCGCGGCGATGGACGCTCGGCGCCAGAGCCGCTCGGCGCCGGAGCGAGTGCTGCTGCGTCTGCTGGGCATGGAGATGAAGATGCGCCAGTACAAGATCGGCAAGGAGTTCTGCGACGCCGTCGTAGCCGCCGAGGGGATCGAGGGGTTGAACCGGGTGTGGACCGCGCCCGACGCGCTCCCGACGCTCGCAGAGCTGGAGCGTCCAGCCGATTGGCTGGCTCGCCAACCAGCCAATCCAGGCACTCTCGCGACCGGTTGAGGTCGCCCCGGCACCCCCTTCCAAAGTGCCGAATTTGAGAACGCCGTCTTACCCGCGATCCCGCTCCTGAAGCGAACCGGTCAGACCACTAGAGTCCTCGCGCGATGACCACGACGCCCTGGGGCGATGCGACCCAACTGCGTGCGCGGCGCTTGCGACCCGGCCCGGGCGCGGACCCCGTCGCGGTGACGCGCAATCAGCGCGAGCGGATGTATGCCGCGATGGTTGCGGCCGTCGCCGAGAACGGTTACGAGGCCACCCGCGTCGCCGATGTCGTCAAGCTGTCGGGAGTCTCACGCAGCGCGTTCTACAAGCATTTCGAAGACAAGCTCGACTGCTTCCTGGCGACGATCGACGAGATCGCCGTGCTCGCCTACAGGCAGTTGGCCGACGCATACGACGAGGGTCTTCCATGGGAGAAGCGCCTGCGGGTGGTGGCAGACGCGTTTCTCGATCTCCTGCTCGAGCAGTCAGCGGCCAGCCGCTTCTGCCTGGTCGAGGTCTACGCGGCGGGCCCCGACGCCGTCCAGCGACTCGACAGCGCGATCCTCGTCGCCGAAGGCGCGGTCGCCGACGCCTTCGAGGAGTCCCCCGAGCGCGCGGGCATGCCGCGCGACGTCGTTCGCGCGATCGTGGGGGGAATCCTCAAGACCGTCCATACGCGTCTACGGCGCGGCCAGGAGCCGGAGCTGATCCACGAGCTGCCGCAACTGATCGACTGGGCCCTGGGCTATCGCCCTCCGCCGGCCAAGCTGCGCCGCCCCCGTCGTCAGCCGGACCGGGGCGCGGCGGCGACCCCCGATCCTTCCGTGCCCCGCGAGCGACTCGTCACGGCGGTCGTCGAGACGATCGCCAAGCGGGGATACGCAGATACCACGATCATCGAGATTGCGGAGTCCGCGTCTGCGTCCCTGAGCACGTTCTACGGCAACTTCGAGAACAAGGAAGCGGCGCTGCTCGCCGCGCTCGACCGCGAGCGCGAGCAGTCGCTCACCGCGTTCCGAACAGCCTACGAGGCGGTCCCCGACTGGCCGCTGGCGACCCGCGCCGGCATCGACGCCCTCTTCGGCTTCCTCGCCGCCGAGCCGGCCGCAGCCAGCGTCGCGGTGGTCGATGCGTTCACCGCCGGACGCGAGGGACTCGAGGCCGGAGACCAGACGATCGAGGCATTCCGTGTCTTCCTCCAACCGGGCCTCGAGCTCGCACCCGATCGGCCTCCACTGGTCACCGAAGCAGTCAGCAACGCCGTCTACGCGGTGATCTACGGTCAGATTCGCCAGGGACGCGTCGAACGGCTGCGCGAGCTCGCACCGACCGCGACGTTCGTCCAGCTCGCGCCATTCGTCGGTAGCGCGGCCGCCTGCGCCGCAGCGAATTCCTAGACCTCCGGCGATTCCGGTTGGCCGCCGGCCAACTTTTCAGTATCCCCGTGTTCCTATCTTGTAAGATGTTGTTTCTAACATCGTGCAGAGAGGCGAACCGGCCGGGTGGAGACTCGCAAGAGGCCCAGTATCAAGCTGACTGGAGGACCCCACGGGATACCGCGTGCGGTCGTCCACGAGGTGCAGCGCGGCAGGTTGCTCGATGCCCTGGCCGAGGTGATCTCCGAGGAGGGCTACCTCGACACCACGGTCCACAAGATCCTCAAGCGCGCCGGGATCTCGCGACGCACGTTCTACGAGATCTTCACCGACAAGGAGGACTGCTTCCTGGTCGCTTATCAGGAGGCCGCCGATCACGTCCTCGTGTTGGTCCAACGCGCCTGCCGACTCGGCGGCGCGCCGGAGATCCGGATCGAGAACAGCCTTCGTGCACTGCTCGAGTTCGTCGAGCAAGAGCCACAGGTCGCAAGGATGTGCATCGTCGAGGTGCTGGCCGCGGGCGAAAAGGCTCGCGCTCGGCGGGCCGCAACGATGGACCGCTTGACCATGCTGGCCGCGGATGCGCTCGAGGAGCGCTGTTCGAATCGCGACGAAGCGCAGCTGCGCGCCCGCGTCTTGACTGGCGGCGTTCACGAGATGATCTACGACTCGCTCTCGCGCGGCGACGTGGCGGGGATCTCCGAGCTTGCCGAGGACGTCGTGGCCTCTCATCTCTCCCCGCCGGAGGCCGTGCATGGCGGTTAGCGCTCCCGCTCGTCGCGGTCGGCGGCCCGACCAGCTGACCGGAGGCCGCCACGGGCTGACGGCGGAGGAGGTGCGCACCTCGCAGCGCGATCGGATCATGCGCGCCATGACCGACGCCGTTGGCGAGCACGGCTACCACGGCGTCCGCATCGCTGACGTGGTCTGGCGCGCCGGCGTCTCGCGCAAGACCTTCTACGAGCTGTTCGGCGGCAAAGACGACTGCTTCTGCGCCACCTACGGCGCATGGATCGATCGGTTGCTGGCAACGACTTTCGACGCGTTCCACACACAGACCGAGTGGGTCGACCAGCTGCGCGCGGCGCTCACCGAGCTGTTGGGAACGCTGGCGCACGAGCCCGACGCCGCGCGGCTGTGCTTTTGCGAGGTGCTCGTCGCGGGTGGCGAGACCCAGCACCGACGCGAGCAGACGATCGAAGCCGTCGCCGAGCTGTTCAGGGCGCCCGAGATGCCCGACGGCGCGTTGGGCGAGACCCTGCGGTCCGGCCGAGTAAGCGAGCTCGGGGAGACGCTGCGGCGCGAGATCGCCGCCGGACGCACCGAGCAACTGACCGGGATCGTGCCCGAGCTGATGTGCGCGATGGTGCTGCCGTTCCTCGGCCTGGACGCCGCGCGACGCGAGTTGAACCGCGGCGCGGCACTGACGGGATGAACGCCGGAGGCACCGCGCCTCCCGAGGGTTCGTTCGCCGATGAGGCATTTGCCGCAACGGCCGGCGCCTACGCACGCGCGGACGGCAGCTGGGAGGTCGCCATCCAGTCGGCGATCGGCAGCCTGTTCGACTTCCTCGCGGACCGGCCCGACCAGACGAAGGCATGCATAGTCGGCGATTGCGGCGGCGACCCGGGGGCACTCGCGCGACGCGACGCGGTGATCGACCGCTTCGCCGAGCTTCTGCGCCCGGGGTTCGCCGCCGCGCCCGCACCGCCACCCGCGGTGGTCGCCGAGGCGATCGGTGGGGGAATCTACGAGCTCGTGCGTAGTCACGTGCTCGAGCGACGCCTCGCGGATCTACCCGACGCGGCCCCCGACGCGACGGTCGTCGCGCTGTCGCCGTTCATGGGAATGGACGGGGCGATCGCGCTCGTCGGCCCGAACTAGCCGAACGCAGTGGGGCCGCGTCCCTCCTACGCGGCCCCACCCCTCCAATTGCGTTCCCAGGAACAGAACCCTCCGATGCCCCCGAGACCGCGCGAGCGTAACAGTGCGTACCGCTCGTGTCAAGCGTCACAAAGTGGTCTGACCAATAGGCAGCGGGGGCGAATTGGCCAGCTGGCAGGCGCGCTCGGTGCCCACGAACGGGGCGAGCGTTATGTAGCAGGCCGTAGGCGCGATGCCGTAGAGCTGCTCGGGGCCCTTGTGGTGCAGCGTGTTGAAGAGCAGCGCGTCGACGGTCGCGCCGATCGCCTCCGCGGCGACCGGATCGGTGTCGGGGTACTGCCGGAAGCCCTCGTCGAGCAGCGAGATGAAGAGCTCTAGCCCCTGCGCGCGCAACTCGAGGCCGGCCGGGCTCGTCGCCCAGACGCCGACGCCCCCGAAGCGCGCAATGTCCGGGTGGGTCGTGAGAAAGCCGAGGAAGCTGCGCGAGCTCACGGCGACCGCCGTCGCCCAATCCTCGGCCTCGGCGAAGTGCGGGACCGTCGCGGCGAAGACGCGCTGCTGCACGTCGGCAAGCGCCTCCAGGAACGCGGCCTCCTTGCCTTCGAAGTGGGTGTAGAACGTCGTCAGGGAGACCGAGGCCCTCGCCGCGATCTCCGTGATCGCCATCTCCGCGTAGCCCTGCTCGGCGACGATCTCCACCACCGAGCGGAGGATCCGCTCGCGCGGGTCGGGGGGCGCCGGCATCGGCGCAACCAGCTCCGGTGGCACACGCCGCGGCCTGCGCAGGCGCTCGGGCGGCGTCTCGTAGCCCACCATCCATTCGTAGAGCCGCGGCATCAGCTCAGGCAGCTCCGCGGTGCGGTCCTGGCGCACGCGCGTGTGGACGATCTTGTTGACGCCGCCGACGACGGCGCTCACGATCTCGCGCGGCATCCCAGCGCGCTCCGGCGACTCCTTCAGCGCCCGGATCACGACGTCCTCGACCTTGCGGTCGATTCGCTCCGCGATCTCGAGCGCCTCGCTCCCACCGGCGTGGACCTCGACCCAGGCGACGCGCGCCAGCGCGGGCTGGGCAACGATCATCGCCGCCAGGGAGTCGAGCATCACCGCCAGCTTGCGGTCCCACGGCCCGGGCGCCTGCTCGAAGCAGCCGACGATCGCCGGCTCCACGATCTCGTTGATCGCCTCGAGCGTCGCCAGAAAGCACTCGCGCTTGTTCGAGAAGTACCGGTAGAAGGTGTTGCGCGAGACGCCCGCCATGACAAGGATGTCCTCGACGCGCGTGGCGTCGTAATCCTTGTCCGCTACGACCGCGACAGTGGCGGCAAACAGCCGCTCGAGCTGGCTCCGGCTGACCGTCTGCTGATCCCTACCGGGACCAGGCGGAAGCTTGCGCGACCGCAGCCCCTGGGAGTCGCCCCATGGCGTCAGTGTCATGTTGGCCGACCCTACGCGTGCTTGGAGACGAATGCATCTCTCGGGCCGTTCGGCCCAACATCGCGCGCGCGATACATTCGTACGCATGACCTCGACCGTGCCAAGCGTCCAGAGCCCCCTCGACAACATCACCTACGAGGACCTCTACCGGCGCTGGGAGAACGGCAACTGGAAGGCGACCGCGATCGACTTCTCGAAGGACGCCGCGCAGTGGCAGACGCACTTCACGGAGTTCGACCGCAAGGCCGCGCTGTGGAACTACTCGCTGTTCTTCTGGGGCGAGGACGCCGTCGCCGACGGCCTCTCCCCCTACGTCGACGCCGCGCCGCTCGAGGAGCAGAAGTACTTCCTGACCACGCAGCAGGTCGACGAGGCGCGCCACGCCGTCTTCTTCAACCGCTTCATGAAGGAGGTCGTCGGGATCGGCGGGGACTCGATCGGCGACAGCCTGGCGATCGTCCAGCCGCAGCTCAGCTGGGGGTTCAGGAAGGTCTTCGCGCGGCTCGAGAAGATGTGCGACGAGCTGCGCAAGGACCCGTCGATTCCGCAGCTCGCGGCCGGCGTCGCGCTCTACCACGTGATCATCGAGGCATCGCTCGCCCAGCCGGGGCAGCACTTCATCACCAGCTACCTCGAGGATCGCGACGTCCTGCCGGGCTTCCGCGCAGGGATGGCGAACGTCGCCGCCGACGAGCAGCGCCACATCGGCTTCGGCGTCAAGCTGCTGCACGACCTGCGCAAGATGGACCCCGAGGTTCCCTACGCGGTCGCCGACCTGCTGCGCGAGGTGATGCCCTGGACGATCAACGTGCTCGTCCCGCCAGGCTGGGACGAGCGCTACATCGAGACGTTCGGCTACACGATCGAAGACCTCGGCGAGCAGGGTGCGGCATCGATGGAGACGAAGCTGCGCAGCGCCGGCATGCCGCTCGAGGAGCTGCCGGGCCCGCCGGTGCTACCGCTCGACGGTACGCCGCGCGAGCGCGCGGCCCGCGGCAAGGCGCTCTCCCAGGCCGGCTACCTCGGTGAGAAGACCGGTCCACCGGCACGCGACCCCGAGCACGTCCAGATGCACTTCGAGTCGGTCGCGAACGGCCTCGACCTCGAGGCCGCGAGCGCCCCGGGATCGATCCAATGGGACTTCGTCGATCTCGAGCCATGGCACGTCGTGGTCGCCAACGGCTCGACCCACGCAGCCCGCGGACCCGCCGACAACCCGACCGTCCGCTTCGAGGTCGCCTTCGAGGACTGGATCGACGTGGTCGCCGGCCGCGTCGACCCGCGCAAGCTGATGCTGCGCGGCAAGCTCCGCCCGCGCGGCGACCTGCGCTGGCTCTTCAAGAGCCGCAAGATGTTCCCGGCCGGCTAGCCCAGCTCGCGCTCGAGCTGGGCCGCGCGCGACGCGACCGTGTCGAGGACATCGTCGACGACCGGGCGGTGGCCACCCTCGTCACGCAGCTCGTCGGCGACCATCGTGGCGGCCGCCGCGGCGCGCTTCGCGAACCCCCGTACGCGACGCAGCGTGGCCGCGGCGCCCAGTCCCGACTCGGCAGCGAAGCGCTCGACATGACGGCGGCGGACGTACTCGGCGCGGTACTCGCCGCCGAGCTTCATCGCCATCTTCCCGCCGAGGTCGTAGACGGTCGTCGACAGCAGGTCGTAGAAGGGCGCCAGACGCGTGCCGTCGGCGGCGTGGAGCAACGCGAAGTTCTTCCCGTGCGCGTCGTGGTTGCCGATCAGGAAGTTGAAGCTGGCGGCGTCGACCAGGCGCAGCGTGTCGAGCGCCGGGACCGCGACGGCCTCACCAAGGTGTCGGAAGCAGTCGGCGAGCTTCGGGCCGCCCTCGTTCTCGTACTTCAGCTCGGGCGGCACGCCCAGCGCCTGGCAGAAGTCCTCCTGATGGACGCGCGTGACGAGGCCGTCATCGCCGGCGCCGCGGTCGTAGCGCTCGACAAGCAGGAACTCGCGGCCAGCCACCCGCTCCACCGTGGCGTTCGCGGCGCCAATCCCCAGCTTGTCGGCGAGGCGCAGGCAGAAGGCCTCGTTGGCGACCGAGTCCACGAGCTTGTCGATCGGCGTCTTGATGATGTGGGTGCTCGGCGTGGAACCCAGCGGCTGGCCGATCCGGCCCTCCTCGGCGACGACGACCAGCTTGTCCTGCGCACCGGCGAGCGAGATGCGCACGTCGCCGTCGGGATCCGCCATCAGCGGCCGCCGTGGGACCTCGTCGATCGCCGCTGCGAGGGCGGCGTCGTCGAGCCACTCGACGGTCCGCTTGCGCTCCGCCGGTCGGGCGCGCTCGCCGGGCCGGGCCAGTGAGATCGCGCCGGCGCAGTCGCCTCCGAGCGCCGACAGCAGGCCGAAGTCGTTGCGCTCGCTGACGTTGCGCAGCCGCGCAGCCGCGCGGCGGACCTTGCCCTCCGGGAGGAGGTTGGCGAAGAAGCTCTCCGTCACGGCGTCGCTGAATGGCTCGGCACGCACCGGCAGCGCACGGGAAAGGGGCGGTCCAGGCGCGCTCACATACTCAGGCGCGTAGACGAAGCTCAGCCGGCCGCGGTCCTGCTCCAGCCTGCCGGCGCGGCGGTCGAGCAGCCAGACGTCAAGCGTCTCCATCGGGCTCCGCCGGACCGGTCGCCACCACGCTGATCCCCAGTGCGCGCATCGCGGCGAGCGTGGGTGCGAGCCGCAGGTTGGGCTTGCCCTTCTCGAGATCGACGATGAACCGCCGGCCCGTACCGCTGGCGAGCGCGAGATCCTCCTGCCGCAACCCGCGCGCTAGCCGCGCGGATCGGACCGCGCGACCGACGTCCTCGGGGCTCTCGAGGGTGGTCGACAGAAATATGTTCCCGCTCGGGAACATTCACTCAATATAACAGCTCACGCGCTTCCGTGTTACCGCTCGGGAACACCGGCAAGGAGGGCCGGTGCTCGGTCCATCGTGTTACCGCTCGGGAACACGCCCGAGGTCGTCGCTGGAGCGCCCAGAACCTCAGAACCCCCGCATATACTCGCGACGTGCCTGACACGGGGGAGCTGGAAGGTCGAGCGACGAAGCTGCTGCAGCGGCTGATCCAGTTCGACACGGTCAATCCGCCCGGCGCCGAGGAGGAGTGCCAGCAGTACCTGCGCGGGCTTTTGGAGGGGGCCGGCTTCGAGGTCGAACTGCTGGCGGCCGTGCCAGGGCGACCGAACCTGGTTGCGCGGCTGCCGGCGCCATCGGGCGCCGACGGACCGACGTTGTGCCTGCTCGGCCACGTCGACACGGTGCTGGCCAATCCGGCTGAGTGGAGGGTCGATCCCTGGTCGGGGGAGCTGCGCGACGACGGCTGCATCTGGGGCCGCGGCGCGCTCGACATGAAGAGCCAGGTGGCGGCCGAGGTGGCCGCGGCGTGCATGCTCGCGGAGGCGGGCTGGCGGCCAGAGGCCGGCGAGCTGACGCTGGTGATCACCGCCGACGAGGAGACCGGCGCGAAGTACGGCGCCCAGTGGCTCTGCTCCGAGCACGCCGACAAGGTGCGCGCCGACCTGGTCGTAAACGAGGGCGCCGGGGTCTCGTTCGAATACGGAGAGCGGCGCATCTATCCGGTCTGCGTCGCCGAGAAGGGCGTCTTCCGCTTCGCGCTGACCGCCCACGGCCGCGCAGGCCACGCGTCGCTGCCACGGATTGGCGACAACGCGCTGACGAAGCTGGCGCCGCTGCTGACGGCGCTCGGCGATGCGCGGATCCATCCCGAGCATTCGCCGGAGCCCGACGCCTTCCTGACCGCGCTCGAGATCTCGATCGACGATCTGGACGCCGCGCTCGCCGAGGTCGAGGCGACCGACCCACGGATCGCGGTGATGCTCGAGCCGCTGCTTGGCATCACCTTCGCCCCCACGATGGCCGCCGCCTCCGAGAAGATCAACGTGATCCCGTCCGAGGCGTCCGTGCGCGTCGACTGCCGGGTCCCGCCGGGCCTCGGTGAGGAGCATGTCCGCACGCGGCTCGCCGACGTCCTGCCCGCCGGCGATCACGAGATCCGGTTCGACGAGACGGTCATCGGCAACCGGTCCCCGATCGACACCCCGCTCATGGAGACGATCCGCTCGTTCGTGTCCGACGAGGATCCGGGGGCCGTCATCACCGCGACCGCGCTTGCCGGCTTCAGCGACTCCCACTGGTTCCGCGCGGCCTTCCCCGACTGCGTCGCCTACGGCTTCTTCCCCCAGCGCAAGATGGACCTCTTCGAGGCGATGCCGCTCGTCCACGGCGCCAACGAGCGGATACCGGTCGAGGACCTCGGCCTCGCGGCACGGTTCTACAGCCGGCTGGTCGAACAGACCCTGGGCTAATGCCGGCGGCCTCGATCGCCGACAGAGATAGGACCTATGCCCAAGCCCCTGCTCGACTTCGCCTTCACCTACCAGCAGTTCGAGAACTGGATGGTGGTCTGGCTGCCGATCATCTTCATGGGGCTGATCGCGGCCGTGCTGATCGCGATGTTGCGCTTCATGCCGAGCTTCAAGATGAAGCCGCAGGAGATCAAGCCGTCGTCGTCGGACTCGGTCGGCTGGAGTGACGTCGCCGGCGTCGAGGAGGCGAAGGACGAGCTGCGCGAGGTCGTCGAGTTCCTGCGCGACCCCGAGCGCTTCAAGCAGATCGGCGCGCGCGTACCGAAGGGCATCCTGCTGCACGGACCACCCGGCACCGGCAAGACGCTGCTCGCCAAGGCCGTCGCGCACGAGTCGAACGCACGCTTCTACGCCCAGAGCGCGTCGGCCTTCGTCGAGATGTTCGCCGGCCTCGGCGCGGCGCGTATCCGCCGCCTGTTCAAGGAGGCGCGCAAGAGCTCGCCGGCGATCGTCTTCATCGACGAGCTCGACGCCGTCGGCTCGACGCGCGGCAACGACGTCTCGGGCGAGAAGGACCAGACGCTCAACCAGCTGCTCGTCGAGCTCGACGGCTTCGGCGGCGACGACCGCGTCGTCGTGATCGGCGCCTCGAACCTGCTCGACAAGCTCGATCCGGCGCTGCTGCGACCGGGCCGCTTCGACCGTCAGGTCTTCGTCACCCCGCCGGATCTCGAGGGGCGCAAGCAGGTGCTCGCCGTCCATACGCGCGACAAGCCGCTCGAGCCGGAGATCGACATCGAGCTCGTGGCACGCCAGACGAGTGGACTGACCGGCGCCGACCTCGCCAACATCTGCAACGAGGCGGCGATCCTCGCCGGCCGCGACCGCCGTACAGCGATCGCCACGACAGACTTCCAGGCCGCGCTCGAGCGGGTCGTCGCCGGCATGCAGTCGCGGCGCGTGATCACCGACCACGAGAAGCGCGTTGTCGCCTTCCACGAGGCTGGCCACGCGCTCTGCGCCGAGCTGCTGCCGAGCACCGACAAGGTCCACCGCGTTTCGATCATCCCGCGCGGCCAGGCGCTCGGCTACACGCTCAACCTGCCCGAGGAGGACCGCTATCTGAAGACGCGCGACGAGCTGATGGATCGCCTCGTGGTCCTGCTCGGCGGGCGCACAGCCGAGCACCTCGTCTTCGGCCAGATCACGACCGGCGCCTCCGGCGATCTGCGCTCGGTCCACGACATCTCTCGCGCGATGGTCACCCAGTACGGCATGGGCACCGGCCTGATGTCGCGCGAGCTGGACGCCGGCGACTACTCGATGTCCGACGCCACCCGCCGCGCGATCGACGACGAGCAGCAGTTCATCGCCGATCAGGCGCACCGCCGCACACTCGCCCTGATCACCGAGCACCGCGAGCTGCTCGATGCGCTCGCCGGCGAGCTGCTCGAGCGCGAGGCGCTCGAGCGCAACGACATCGACCGGATCGTGGCCGACGTCGAGGGCGACATCGCGACGCCCGAGCGCCTGGCGCCGCGCAACGGCGACCGCGCCTCCGCGCTCTACGCCGAGCCGGCCGCGCCTCAGCCGCCGCGGCGGCCGGCTGAATAGACTCTCGGTCCGTGTTTGGCGAGATCGACCACATCGGAATCGCCGTCGAGGACATCGACGGATCGCTGGCGCTGTACCGCGACAAGCTCGGGATGCGCGAGGAGCATCGCGAGACGCTCGAGGAGCAGGGTGTCGAGGCGGTGCTGCTCGAGGTCGGCGACGCGCACGTCGAGCTGATCGCGCCGATCGATCCGGACGGCGGGGTCGCGCGGTTCATCGCGAAGCGTGGGCCCGGGATTCATCACGTCGCCTACCGGACACGCGACATCGAGGGCGACATCCAGAAGCTCGTCGCGGCCGGCCTGCGGACGATCGGCGACGAGCCGCATCCCGGCATCCAGGGCACGCTCGCGATCTTCGTCCACCCCAAGTCGACCGGCGGCGTGCTCACCGAGCTCGTCCAGCCAGCGGAGGATCACTAGACATGGCCCAGAGTGCTCGTACCGACATCGGCTTCCAGGGCGGACAAGTGCTCTCCGTGCGTACCGCCGACGACGCCTACAAGAAGCTGATGGACGCACTCGCCGACGATGGCGCCGCCCGCTGGCATTCCGTCGAGCTCGACGACGAGGTGCTGCAGCTCGACCTCTCCCAGATCGTCTATGTCCGTCGCGAGACGGGCAACCGCGCTGTCGGGTTCTAGCGGCTAGGCAGTGCTGCGCCGGCTCGACCTGGCGGTTCTGCGCCTGCTGCGGACGCGTGGCCACGGACCGCGGACCGAACGGGCGGTGCTGACCTTCACGCGCGCGGGCGAGCACGGATTGCTGTGGCAAGGGCTGTGCGTGGTGGGCGCGGTGGTCGACAGGCCACGCCGACCGCTCTACCTGCGCACGATGCGCACGGTGATGCTCGCCTACCTGGCGAACATCGGCCTGAAGTACGTGGTGCGGCGGCCGCGGCCGCAACTCGACGACCTGGCGCCGCTGTCGTCGACGGTGACGTCGCTGTCGTTCCCCTCGGCGCACTCGACCACCTCGTTCGCCGCGGCACGGACGTTGACGGGCGAGGGCGGGCTGCCCGCCGGCCCCGTCTACGCGCTCGCGAAGGCGATGGCCGTGTCGCGGATCTACGTCGGTGTCCACTACCCGACCGACATCGCGGCCGGGGCGGCATTCGGAACGGCGCTCGCCGAGCTGCTCGACGGCCGGTAGGGTCGTCGGCCGCTATGCGCACTGAGGGGAACAGGCCGTGAAGGTCGGAATCGTCGGACTGCCGAATGCCGGCAAGTCATCGCTTTTCAATGCGCTGACGCAGGCTGGCGCGGAGGCGGCGAACTACCCGTTCACGACGGTCGAGCCGAACGTCGCGGTCGTACCGGTGCCGGATGAGCGGCTCGACGCCGTGATCGACACGGTCAAGGCGACGCCGACCGTCTACGAGACGATCGAGTTCCACGATATCGCCGGCCTGGTGCGTGGCGCGCACAAGGGCGAGGGGCTCGGCAACAAGTTCCTGGCGAACATCCGTGAGACCGACGCGCTGGTCCACGTGGTGCGCGCCCACGGCGACGACCAGGTGATCCACCCCGAGGGCCGCGTCGACCCGATGGCCGACGTCGAGACGATCGAGACCGAGCTGCTGTTCGCCGACCTCGAGCAGGCCGAGCGCCGGCTCGACAAGGTCGCCAAGGAGGCGAAGAGCGGCGAACGCGAGAAGGTCGCCGAGAAGGAGTGGGTCGAGGCGCTGGTCGCCGCGCTGCAAGAGGGCCGCCCCGCGCGCACAGTGCCGGTGCCCGAAGACGCGCCCGACGCGCTGCGCAACCTCGCACCGCTGACCGCCAAGCCGGTGCTCTACCTCGCGAACGTCGACGAGGACGCGGCGGAGACCGGTCCCGACGGGGCGCTCGTGCCGCCGCCAGCCTTGGTCGCCCATGCCGAGGGCCTCGGCGCTCGCGCCGCCGCCGTGTCGGCGCGGCTGGAGTCGGAGCTCGGCGAGCTCGACGACGAGGAGGCCGCGGCGATGCGCGCCGATCTCGGCGTAGCGGAGTCCGGGCTCGCCACGGTCGTCCGTGAGGCATGGAAGCTGCTCGGCCTGATCTCGTTCTTCACCGCCGGCGAAGGCAAGGAGGGGCGCGCCTGGGCAATCCAGCAGGGAACCTCCGCGCGCCGCGCCGCGGGCAAGATCCACACCGACATCGAGAAGGGCTTCGTGGCCGCCGAGGTGATCGGCTGGCGCGACCTGGTCGATCTGGGCGGCTACTCCGCGGCGCGCGACCAAGGCAAGCTGCGCGTCGAGGGTCGCGACTACGCCGTCCAGGACGGCGACGTCATGACGGTGCGGTTCACGCCCTAGCGGCCGCGTCGCGCCTTCCGCACAGCCGCTACGGTTCGCGGCCATGCACTCTCGATCGACCTTTCAACGCCGTGCCGTCGCTTTGGTCACGGCCGCCACTCTCGCCCTCGGCGCCGCCGCCTGCGGTAGCTCGGACGACGACGGCTCCAGCAGCGGCGGCAGCGACCAGGAGCAGGCACGCGCGACGGTCGAGAACCTGTATGCGGCGATCAAGGACAACGACGCCGAGAAGGTCTGCGAGCAGCTCAACGAGGCCGCTCAGAAGCAGCTGGCTGCGGGTGGCCTCGGCGCCAAGAGCAGCTCCTGCGCCGAGGCCTTCCAGAAGTTCCTCGACGAGGCCGAGAAGGCCGGCGGGCTGAACTTGACGCTGAAGGCGAAGGTCGAGAGCGTCAAGGTGACCGGCGACAAGGCGGTTGCGAAGGTCAGCTTCGGTGGCAAGGGCCGCACCGGCGAGATTCCGCTCGAGAAGGTCGATGGTGAGTGGAAGCTCGAGGCCGCGGGCGCGTCACCGAGTAACTGACATATAATCCCCGCCCAGGGGGCGTTCAGGTGTCTACAGGGCGGGGGGAACGCCATGAGTAAGAGCACCGCGGCGCGGTTCGCGGACAACCTCAAGCGGGCGCGAGCCAGAAGCGGTCTTTCGCAAACACAGCTCGCAAACGCAGCTGGAATCAGCCATTCAGAGATCTACCGGCTCGAGGCGGGCACACGCGAGCCGCGGCTCGGGACGTTGCTCAATCTGGGCAACGCGCTGGGAATCGAGGGCGCGGACCTGATCGAGGGCCTTGGCGATCCGCCGACGAGGACTGATTAACCATAATTGGCCTGACCAATATTTAGGGTTGACACCGCCGTCGCGCAGATGTTACGTTGCTCCCCTATCTCGGTAGCGGTCTTTGGAGGGAGCCGCTACCGAGATTTCAACCACCGGCTCGCGAGCGCACTAGCCGCCCGAGCCGAGTTGGCACGCGAGAAGTAGGCCCAGGTGTCGTCGAGTCCGAGCCGCGCTCGGATCTGCGGCCCGGTCAGCATGACCGAGCCGTTGGAGCCGTAGACCCGTGCGCGCACGACGCGCGGCGAGACGCCACGCTGCAGCACCTCGACGCGCTTGAGCGTGCCGGGCGAGCCGAGCAGCGCGCCCATCCGAGCGTTCGAGAAGCGGACCGTCCAGCGATGCTTCGGCGAGATCGAGTCGTAGGGGTCCGCGATGCTCTTCAGCCACGGCTTCGGTGGAGCGCCGATGAAGCTGTTCTCGATGTTCTCGGTGCGGCCGCCGGAGGTCGAGAAGTAGAAGGTGGTCGCCGGCTGGCCCTTGTACGTGACGATCTGCCCGGCGGTACGACGGACCGCGGCGTTGGTGCTCGCGGTCTCGGCAGTCACGCCCTTGTACATCTGCGAGCGGGTGTCGGGGTACTGGTCGAAGATGTCGCCGGTCTTGCGCGTCGACAGCGCGTAGGTGCGCGCCGTGACGGCCTGGACGCGCAGGGCGTCGGCATCCCAGGAGGAGGGCATCTCGCCCGGTACGACGCCCTGGACGTAGTCGTCGATCGGTACGGCGTTGATCGCCGTCACACCGCCCGAGCTGCCGGTGTAGAGCTCGAAGCTGCCGCGGTAGCGACCGCTGGCGACGCCCTGGATCGCTGGTCCGAGCAGGCGGAACGGCTTGCCGCCGCGGCTGACGCTGAGCGGCGTGCGGTAGGTGCCGATGCGCTGGCCGCCGGCGCCGTAGAGCGCGAGCCGGCGGTTGCTGGCCGGGCGCACGACGTAGGTGACGCCCGGGGAGAGCGCAATCCCGCCTGGACCCTTGGTGGCACCGCTGAAGCGGACATACGGGTCGCTGGCCTGGAGCAGCACGCGCACCGGCTTGCTCGAGGCCTGGCCGAGCTTGGTGCCTTTGTAGTAGTGGCGCAGGATCCGCTGGTAGCTCCAACCCTCCTGGGCCATCCCGTAGGCGCCGTACTGGCTCATCCCGATCCCGTGGCCGAAGCCGGCGCCGCGGACGACCTGGACGGGGGCGGCACCTGCGACAGGCGCCAGGACGACGGCGGTCGCCGCCAGCGTCGAGACGAGCAGGGCTGCTTTCTGGGGGGTCGAGCGAATCGGCATCTTGGTTTCAACCAGTTCGCCGGCCGAAGGTAGCGGTCCTCCACCGGCGGCGCGCTTCTTAGAGCATCGAGTCGGCGATCGCGACGACGAGGCCGATCGCACCGCCCGCAAGCCCGCCGATCAGCAGATAGTCCTCGGCGTTGACGTCGCGGGCAGCGTCGAGCTTGCTAGCCGCGATGTGCCTGCGCGCACGACGCCTGACCAGCAGTACGACGCCCGAGGCGATCCACGCGCCGATCGCGATGCCCGACGTCAGGAGCATCAGGAAGTCGCCGGCGAGCCCTGTAGCGAACGCCAAGACGACGGCAACAAGAGCTGTGACCGCGGCCATCCGCCGACCGTAGGCGGGGCCGTGCAACAGGTCGGTTACGTGTGTGACCATCCCGCATCCAGCATATATGCTGGATGCGGGATGGCCCGGGTACAGCTAGCCGCGGCGCGCTGCCTGCTTGGCCGCGCGCTTGGCGGCTTTGGTTTGCTTCTTGGTGCATGGGGTCTTCATGCGGACGTCGAAGTCGTGTCGGCGACCGTTCTGTGCGTCGATGTCGGTCTCTGCGATGTGTCGTCCTGTGCAGAGGTTGATCTTGGCCTTGCGCGTTCTCGTGACGGCGATGATGCCTGTGCTGCCGCCCTGGATGTTGAGGTTGAACCGGCTGATCGGCGCGTCTGGCACGTTGGCGAACGTGTTTACGAGCTTTCCGCTCTTTGTGGTCGAGGACTCGCCCTTGAGATTGACCGCGATCTCACCGCGCAGCGCGACGACGATCATCGGCAATGTCCGGATCTGGTTGCCGGTGGTGGGGTCGATGCGGACGTTCTTGACGAAGTAGACGTTGCCGACGAGGTCGTTTCTGAGCAGCGGTGTCTTGGCCCTGGCCCTGCCGACGATGCTGCCCTTGGGGCAGTGGTTCTCGAGATCGGGCTTGGTCCCATCGACGAACTCACAGAGCGCCTGGGCGTTCTCCGGATCCAACGCGAGGCTCTTGGGGAGCCGGACGACTGCCTTCTCGATCCCAGCCTCTGACGTCCCAGCCTGCGTCACGACGGCCTTGATGCCGGGATGCTTACCCGTGGTGACCTGCTTGCGGCCTGTCAACGCCAGGTTGAGATTCGGCTTGAACGGCAGCGCCGAACAGCCCGACGCCTGGAACGGCGTCGCCGCGTTCGACGATCCACCGCGCTCTGAGTCGAACGTCGCGCCAACCTGCTTCTGGGCGCAGTCCGATGGGTTGAGCATGAACCCGGGACGGTCGACGCTGACCGTCACGCTCCTGACTCGCAGCGGGATGCCGTGCCAGATCGTCGGCAACGGATCCGAGATCGCAGTCACCTGGGCGGTCGCCGGATCGACACATACCTTCTGGCGGACGACGATGTCACCGAGATCGCTCTCCGGCGTCGTGCCGTCGAATGGGCCGGCAATCACCGGAACCACGACGGCGAGGCCATAGGCGCAGCCCTTGTAGCCCTCGGTGAGGTAGACAGAACCTTTCTGCTCCAGCACGAACGGGTTTCCGGAACCGGCCGACGCGTCAACCGCGCCGATCCGCGAACCGGCCGGACAAGCACCAGCCCCCGCCTGGCCGTCCGAGCAGAGCGCAACGTCCTTCACATTCGCGAGCAGACCGGTCGGGAGCCGGGCAGTCAAGCCATCGACCCACTGCTCACCGTCCTCACGGGAGAACTTGAAACTGAACGCGCCGGTGCCACGTGCTTTCTGGGTGTCCATCCCAGCCGCGAGGCTGGGAGCGAACCCGAAGCCGCAATCGCCGGCGATATCCAGCGGAGTCGACTCGACGACGTCGCCCGTGGCGCTCCACGGCGACAACGTCGACTTCGTAGGCGCCGACCCACACGTCTGGGCCGTAGCGAGCACACCCCGGCTACCACCGCGCAACTCGACATCGAGATGATCGAACGGCAGCCGCGGATTGTTGTCGAAGGTCGCCGTCAACCGGCCCGTGGCCGGGTCAGCGACCGTCGAGCCGGGCAGCTTCACCAACAATCCATACCTGGCGTTTCGCGCGACCAGGAACAACCTGAGCATGTCCCCCGACGTCGGGTCGGTCGACTTCGGCGTGCCGAGATAGAGCTCGCCCGCCAGCGACTGCTCGATAAGCGGAGACGTGACCTCCACCGTCCCGATCTTCGAGGCATCGGGACACGACGGCTCCGCCTTGCTGTCCAACCCGATCTGCGCATCCGAGCAGCCCTTCAGACCGGTCGCGGCCGACGGATTCACAGAGAACCCCTCCGGCAACTCGACTACCGCCTTCTTCAAATGGCCAGGAGCGATCGCCTCCGGATCGGTCAAGCCATCCTGCGGCAGGTCGATCGACGCCTCCAACCCCGACGGCGAATCCGGCGCCGACGACAAAGGCGTAACCGCCATCTCCGGATCGAACGGCACCGACTCACAACCCGTCACCGCCGCAACATCCACCGAACGCTCATAAAACGAACCCGGCGCCTGCCACGTATTCGCCTCGACACGAACCTCAGGCTGATCGGCAGCCTCGGCCAAGCAATCAGACGGAGCAGTCATGAA
>JBIOUS010000029.1:0-37012 GCA_044867325.1 Thermoleophilaceae bacterium
GTCGCCGTGAGTGCTGATCGCGAGGAACTTGACGACGGCCCCGGTGCGGTTGACGAGCTGGTGGCCACCGGCCTCGCCGCGTGGGAAGGAGACGATCTCGCCCTCGGCAAGATCGCGCCAGCCATCAGGCGTGCGTAGCGCTGGCGTCCCCTCCAACACGATCAGCAGCTCCTCCTCGGTCAGGTGGAGGTGGTACGGGTAGGCGGCCTGGCCGGGTGGCAGCTCCCACTGGGAGAGACCGAGCCGCTCGGTACCAAGTTGGTAGCCGACGCGCGCCCTCCGCGCGCGGAAACCCTCCTGATCGCGCTCCTCGTCGAACTGCGGATCGTTGAGGTTCGGCAAGTGGGGGGAGCAGGATTCGAACCTGCGTAGGCGTAGCCATGCGGTTTACAGCCGCACTCCTTTAACCACTCGGACATCCCCCCGAGCGTTCGCGGATTCTAGCCGGAGAGGGCCAGAACGAGGACGGGCGCCTTGCGGCGCCCGTCCTGTTCCTTCATCCCCGAAGCGTCAGGAGGCCTCGCGGAGGCGTTGGGCCTCCGGGAGGTTCTCGAGCTTCTTGAGCGTGTTGTTCTCGATCTGGCGGATGCGCTCGCGGGTCACGCCGAAGGCGCGGCCGACCTCCTCGAGCGTGCGGGCCTGGTGGCCCTTGAGGCCGTAGCGCATCTCCAGCACCTCGCGCTCGCGCGGAGGCAGGGCCTCCAGCACGGTGCGCACGTTCTCGCGGCGGATGTTCTCCGACGCGGTGTCGAACGGCGACAGCGCTGTCTCGTCCTCGACGAAGTCGCCGAGCTCGGAGTCGTCCTCCTCGCCGATCGGCTTCTCGAGCGAAACGGGAAGCTGAGCGAAGCGGAGGATGTCCTTGACGTCACGGGCGGTCCACTGGAGCTCCGCGGCGATCTCCTCAGGGGTCGGTTCACGACCCAGCGACTGCACCAGCTGCCGCTCGACGTGGACGACCTTGTTGAGCTTCTCGACCATGTGCACGGGGATACGGATCGTGCGCGCCTTGTCGGCGATCGCCCGCGTCACCGCCTGGCGAATCCACCAGGTCGCATAGGTCGAGAACTTGTAGCCACGCCGATAGTCGAACTTCTCGACCGCGCGGATCAGCCCCAGCGAGCCCTCCTGGATCAGGTCCAAGAACGACAGGCCGCGGCCGAGATAGCCCTTCGCGATCGAGACGACCAGACGCAGGTTCGCTTCGACCATCTGGCGTTTCGCCGCCATGTCGCCGCGCTCGAGACGCTTCGCGAGCGAAACCTCCTGCTCTGCCGTCAGCAGCTCGACGCGGCCGATCGACCGCAAGTAGAGCCGCAGCGAATCGAGGCTCGGCTCGACCGTGAGGTCGATGTCCGGCTCCTTCTTCGCCGTCTGCTCGCCGCCACGGGACGACGGGGCGCCCTCGGTATGACCGGCGATCGCTGCCCGGTCATCCTTGGAGACGACATCTACACCGGTCTCCAAGAGGTGGGCGTGCAGGCTACGAACCTGCTCCTTCGTTACCTCTACCTCCTCGAGACAGGAGGCGATCTCCTCATACGTCAGATAGCCGCGCTCGCGACCATCGGCAACCAGGTTGCGCAACTCATCAACCTCGAGAAACGGCGCGTCTGGCCGCTCCTCCAAGAGTGCTGCTGCTCCATCCATATTCTCCCTCAACCCCTACTCCTCAAACGCAGTTGCAGTGGTGTCGACGCCCGCCCCCAAGCCAGGGCTGTCGGTCTTCGTCACGGCTATCGGCGCTTCGATCCGGCATTCGCGATTTGTGTCGCGAGGGGCTGAGCCAATTGGAAGGATCCTGCTGCGAGGTCCAGGCGTCTAGCCACTCCCCAAGATAGCAACTTCGTGCCGATGTGCACTTCACCCGGTCTGACCAGACCCGTCTGCCGTTCTGACCACCGTCCGCCTCCCGGTATCGTGGCCTGGGCATGACCGACCTCGCCATCCCCCATGACGACGTCCAGGCGCGCCGTCCGGCGACCCACGTCAGCCTGACGCGCGTCGGCGTGACCGGCGTCGAGAAGGTCGTGCGGATCGGCGTCGGCGACAGTGAGCAGCTCTTCTTCGCCGACATCGAGTGCTTCGTCGACCTCGGGCCGAAGCAGAAGGGCGCGCACATGTCGCGCTTCGAGGAGGTCGTCAACGAGGCGATCGACGCGGTCGTGCTCGGCGAGGCGTTCAAAGCCGAGACGCTCGCCCAGCACATCGCCGAACGGGTCCGTGACCGCCAAGAGGCGCTGCGCGCCGAGGTGCGGATCGCGGCGCGTTACCCGGAGCGCCAGCAGACGCCGGCGTCGGGCTCCGAGACGCAGGAGATCTACACGCTGTTCGGTGTGGCGGTGGCGTCAGAGCACGGCACGCGCCGGCTGATCGGCGTCGAGGCACACGGTATGACCGCCTGCCCGTGCGCGCAGGAGATGGTCGCCGAACGGTCACGCGAACGGCTGGCCGCCGACGGCTTCACCGACGACGAGATCGAGCGTGTGCTTGCGTCGGTTCCGGTCGCGACGCACAACCAGCGCGGCATCGGCCGCCTCTACGTCGGCTGCGTCGAGGGCTGCACGCGCGAGATCGAGGCGCAGACGCTGCTGCGGATCGTCGAGGGCTCGATGAGCTCGGAGATCTACGAGCTGATGAAGCGCAGCGACGAGGTCGAGGTCGTCGAGCGGGCGCACATGCACCCGCGCTTCGTCGAGGACTGCGTGCGCGAGATGGCGCGCAAGGCCGTCGACGAGTTCGGCGGATTCGACGACGGGACGTTCCTGCTCGCGCGCCAGGAGAACCTCGAGACGATCCACCGTCACAGCGTCGTCGCGGAGCGCCACGGGCTGATCGGCGAGCTGCGCCACGAGCTGGACGACGAGGCGCACGTCGAGCGCCACGTGACGATGCGGGAGTGGCTCGAGGGCCCTGCCGCCGTGCGCGACTGACCACACGTCATCGCCTATTCGTCCAGCGGCGTTTCGCGCACGCCCCACGTGGGAAATCGTGCCTCGAAGGATTCGAGGGTTCTTGGCCGCCACTGAGCACATCCCGCTGTCGGAGGACGCCGCGCTGGTGACGGCACTGGCTGGGACGGCGATGGCGTTCTCGCACTGCGCCGAGGACGAGGCCGAGCGCTGGCTGCGGGCGCTGCGGCTACACGGCCAGGTCGGCAGCGCGCTGCAGGCGCTCGGCGTCGGCGAGGCGCCGCTGGAGAGCGACGCGGTCGACGACGTCTGCGACAAGCCGTCCTCCCACCCGCCGCTTGGCGATACGGCGCTCGACCGCACGGTGCGCGAGGCGGAGCGACGGGCGATCGAGCGTCACGCGGACGCCGTCGGGACGGCCGACCTGCTGCTGGCGCTGCTCGACGTCTACGGCGATCCGATGGACCACGCGCTGGAGTCGCGCGGCGCAACCCGTGACGAGGTCATCGAGCGGCTGGTCGCGATGGGCGACCACCCAGAGCTCAGCGGTCGGTGAGAGCGCCCGACCGGGCCTGGCGTTCGCGCGACAGCTCCTCGATCCGGCGGCGGAAGTTGAGGAAGTAGTCGGCGCCGGAGACGATCGTGGTGAGGACCATCGCGTAGACGAGTAGCTGGACCCAAAGGATGCCGGGATCGGGCACGGCGATCAGCGCTAGGACGGCGGCTGACTGGACCATCGTCTTGATCTTGCCGAGGCCGCTGGCGGGGATCACGACGCCCTGCTGGCCGGCCGCGATGCGCAAGCCGGAGACGGCGAACTCGCGCGCGATGACGATCATCGCGACCCAGGCATCGACGCGGTCGAGGCTGACCAGGGTCAGCAGGGCGGCGGCGATCAGCAGCTTGTCGGCGACCGGGTCCATCACCTTGCCGAAGGTGGTGATCGACTGGCGCGAGCGGGCGATGTAGCCGTCGAGGCCGTCGGTCAGCGATGCGATGACGAAAACGGCGGCGGCGATCTCCGAGCCGCCCTCGGCCTCTGATCCGAGCACCACCACCAGCACCGGCACCAGCAGGATGCGAAGTAGCGTGAGGACGTTCGGGACATTGAGCGGGAACATCGCCTGCTCAGCTTGCCCGATCGTGGCGGGCTTGGTACTCGATGCCGATCGTCGACCCGAGCGGGCCGGCGGGCGAGACTGTGGCCGCGAGGACGATCCAGCTGAAGATGCCCCGGGTCGCGCCGTAGAAGACGAGGCCGCAGAGGATCAGCCAGCCGACGCCGTGCGACCAGCCGAGGACCATCTCGGCGGTCTCGCTCCAGCCGCCGATCGCGAAGACGACGAGCGTCGCGAAGAGGCAGAGCTCGAAGATCGAGTAGATGCGGACGGCGGTGAAGTAGCTCACTCGGAGGCGAGGTCCTTGCGGCGCATCGACCACATCTGGGAGGCGCGCTCGAGCTCGAGGGCGGCGGGCCAGGGGAGCGCGGGCGGGCCGAGCTCGGTGCGTAGGGAGCGGGCGGTACGGCGGGCGAGCTCGGGATCGGCGCCGGGGACGGTGGCGAGCGCGTGGGCGCGGGCGTCGACCTCCGCGTCGGGCAGCGCCTCCCAGGCGAGGCCGAGCTCGGCGGCGCGGGCACCGTCGATCCGCTCACCGAAGAGGGTCAGCGCTGAGGCGGCCTCGCGGGCGCCGGTTCGGCCGAGCAGCGCGGCGTGGCCGCCGCCCGGGTGGAGTCCGATCGGCAGGAAGCCGGAGATCAGCTTGGCGTCGGTAGCGACGACGCGGACGTCGGTGGCGAAGGCGAGGTTCATGCCCGCCCCCACCGCGCCGCCGCGGACGGCGGCGACGGTCGGCGGCTCGAGCTCGCCGACGCGCTGGAACGAGCGGTAGACGTCGCCGATGCCGCCCCAGGCGTCGGGGGTCGCGGGGTCGCGCCCGGCGTCGGCGAGCGTCTGTCGGTCGCCGCCGGCGCAGAAGAAGCCGCCCTCGCCGCGGACGACGACGGCGCCAACGGTCTGGTCGGCGTCGACCTCCTCGCAGACCTCGACCAGCTCGCGCGCCATCGCGCGGGTGAGGGCGTTGCGGCGGTCGGGCGCGTTGAGGACGATCGTCGCGACCCCGGCGTCGCGCTCCAGCAGGATCTCGGTCGGCATGGGCGGGGACGGTACCGGCTGGCATCTCCCCGAGCGGGCAGAATGGCCCCGTGCGCCAGACGCTCGGATACTTCGCTCGCGCGCTGGTGCTCGTCCTGGTCGACGGACTGGCGCTCTGGGGGCTCGCCGCCGCGCTACCCGGGATGGCGGTTCCGACGCTGCGCGCGGCGATCGTCACGGCGGCGCTGATCGCGCTGCTGAACGCGCTGATCTGGCCGTTGCTGACGCGGATCGTGCTGCCGCTGACGGTGCTGACCTTCGGGCTGGCGTCGCTGGTCCTCAACGCGCTGATCGTCAACGTCGCGGTGCGTACGGTCGACGGCACCGACCCGACGGTGACGGCGACGCTGTGGGTGGCGCTCGGGCTGGCGATCGTCACGATGCTCGTCGAGCCGCTGCTCGACTTCGACGGCGACGCCTACCACCTGCGCGTCGTGCGGCAGCGCGTGCGCGGCGCGCGGCGGGACAACGAGACCGACGTGCCGGGCGTGATCCTGTTCGAGATCGACGGGCTGTCGGAGGGCGTGCTCGAGGAGGCGATCGCCGAGGGGCACGTGCCGAACATCGCGCGCTGGCTCGACGATGGCAGCCACCGGATCGTGCCGTGGGAGTGCGACCTGTCGTCGCAGACCGCGGCGAGTCAGGCCGGGCTGCTACACGGCAGCAACCACGACATGCCGGCGTTCCGCTGGTATGAGAAGGACGACGACCGGATGCTGGTCGCCAACCACCCGAAGGACGCCGCCGAGATCGAGCTGCGCCACTCCGACGGCGCGGGCCTGCTCGCCGCCGGCGGGGCGAGCCGCGGCAACATGTTCTCCGGCGACGCGCCGCGCTGCTCGGCGACGATGAGCGTGATCCGCGACCGCCAGCGGTCGCGCGCCGCGGAGTTCTTCGCCTACTTCGCCGACCCCTACGGACTGCTGCGCACGCTGACGCTCGGCGTGGCCGACATCGCGGCCGAGCGGCGCGCGGCGCGGCGGCAGCGCAGGTCGGGCGCGCCGCACGTCGACCGCGGCACGCCGTATCCGCTGATGCGGGCAGCGATCACGGTGATCATGCGCGACCTCAACGTGGCGACGCTGATGGCCGACGTGGTCGAGGGCGTGCCGGTCGCCTACTCGACGTTCGTCGGCTACGACGAGGTCGCCCACCACTCGGGGGTCCACGAGCCGGACGCGTTCGCGGTGCTGGAGAAGCTCGACGCGCAGTTGGCGCGACTGGAGCGGGCGGCCCGGCAGGCGCCTCGCCCCTACCACCTGGTCGTGCTGTCCGACCACGGCCAGACGCAGGGCGCGCCCTTCCGCCAGCGCCACGGCGAGACGCTCGAGGAGGTCGTGCGGCGGTTCGCCGATCCAGCCGCAGGGACCGTGACAGCGCCCGCGACCGTCGACGAGGCGTGCGGCGACCTCGGCGCGCTGCTCGCCGACGCGCGCGAGGACGACAGCGCGGCGGGACGGCTGCTGAGGCGGGCGACCAACGACCGCGTCGCCGCCGGGACGGTGGCGCTCGGACCGAACCGCGAGGCGTTGCGCGATCAGGAGGAGGTCAACGCGCGGGTGCGCGCGAGCGATAGCGACGAGCGGCCGGGCGGCGACGACGCCCCCGAGGCGCTGGTGCTCGCCTCCGGCTGCCTCGGACTCGTCTACTTCCCCGGCGGCAAGAGCCGGCTGAGCGCCGAGGAGATCGAGCGCCGCCATCCAGGTCTGCTGGCCGGGCTGGCGACCCACCCCGGGATCGGCTTCGTGATGGTGCGCTCCGAGCACGAGGGCGGCGTCGTGCTCGGCGGCGCGGGGCGGCACCGGCTGTCCGACGACACCGTCGACGGCGACGATCCGCTGGCGCCGTTCGACCCGACGGCGGCCGATCATCTGCGTCGCCACGACGGCTTTCGCCACTGTCCGGACATCCTGATCAACGGCGCCTACGACCCCGAGGCGGGCGAGGTGCAACCGTTCGAGGAGTTCATGGGCTCGCACGGCGGGCTCGGCGGGATGCAGATGCACCCGTTCGCGGTCGTGCCGGCGGAGTGGAGCGAGCCGGCGGCGGCAATCGTCGGGGCGCGGCAGATGCATCTTCAGCTGAAGCAGTGGCTTGCGGAGACCGGGCTCGAGGTCGCCGACGCGCCGAGGCCGCCGTCGTGACCCCGCTCGAGCGGCTGCTGGAGCTGGGCGCGACCAAGCGGGTGCTGGTGCTGTCCGACCGCTTCCGCGCGATCCCGCTCGTCAACATCGTCGAGCTGACCGTGCGGCGCTTCCTCGCCGACGGGATGGTCGACCGCGGCGCGTCGCTGGCCTATTACGGGCTGCTGTCGCTGCTGCCGACGCTGATGATCGGGGCGAGCGTCGTGAGCCTGCTCGGCGGCGACGACACCTCGATCGACTTCGGCGGCTACCTGCGCGAGGAGGGGGCGTCGGCGACGCTCGCGAAGACCGCCGAGTCGATCGTCAAGACCGCCGTCGACTCGGCTCCGACGCAGGCGAGCACGATCGGCATCGTCGGCCTGGCAACGCTGATCTACGGCGCGTCGCGCGCGTTCGCGGCCGCCGGGCGGGCACTCGACGTGATCTGGCGGCGCAAGCAGAAGGGCTGGACGATCCCGCGACGGATAACTGGGATCGGCTGGACGGTAGTGCTGCTGGTGCTCGGGCTGATCGCCGGCGTGCTGACGTTCGTGGGGCGCGGCTTGGCGGAGGAGCTACTCGACCTCGTCGGCCTTGACGACGTGAGCACGCCGTTGTGGACGATCATGCGCTGGCCGCTCGCCGCGCTCCTGATGATGCTGTCGATGCGGCTGGTCATGTGGGCCGCCCCGAGCCCGCCGCGCGGCCCGTTCCGGCTCGTCACCCCGGGGGCCGCGACGGCCGCCGGCATCTGGCTGGTCGCCTCAGCGGGCTATGGCTTCTACGTCGGCGAGCTGTCGACCTACAACGCGACCTACGGCGCGTTCGCGGCACTGGTGATCCTGCTGCTCTGGATCTGGCTGACGTCGATGGCGTTCCTCGCCGGCTGCGAGCTCGACGCGGTGCTGGTCGAGCGGCGCGAGGCGCGCGAGAGCGCGGAGGCGGCAATCAGCGGGGAGCCGGTAGCGGCGTCGCCTCACCCGGTTGGAGCACCCGAACGTCCACCTCAGGAGCCAAGCGAGCCGCCTCGCGAGCAAACTCGTGTGGAGGGTCGCTGAGCAGCCCCACCTTGCCGCGCAGGCGGTCGAGCGCGAACGGGAACAGCGTGCCCCAGTGGATCGGGATCGCGAGGCGGGGCTGCAGGAGCTCGAGCGCGGCCGCCGCGCCCTTGGGGTCGAGGTGGCCCGGGCCGAGCGTCGGGCCCCAGCCCCAGACGGGGATCAGCGCGGTGTCGAGGTCGTCGGCAAGCGTGGCCATCTCGGGGAAGACGTCTGTGTCGCCGGCGAAGTAGAGCTGGCGGCCGGGCTGGCCGAGCAGGTAGCCGACCGCCTCGGCCGGCGGCCCGAACGGGTGGCGGCGGCTGTCGTGATCGGCGTAGGTGGCGGCGATCGGCAGGCCGCCGATCTCGGCGCTCTCCCCCGCGGTCAGCTCGACGACCTTGTCGAAGCCGAGCTTCGCGACGTGACGGTGGAGACCGCGCGGGATCACGAGCGTCGGCTGCGGGCGCTTGGCGGCGAGCTGGCGCAGCGAGGCGGCGTGGAGGTGGTCGAGGTGGGCGTGCGAGACGAGCACGGCGTCGAGCTGGCCGAGCGAGTCGGCGTCGACCGCGCCGCCGTGGCGACGTAGGTGGGCGACGCGGCCGCTGAGGATCGGGTCCGTGAGGACGCGGACGCCGTCGAGCTGGATCAGCGCGGTCGCGTGTCCGACGTAGGTGACTCGATCGTCCAAGGCCGGCGAAAGCCTACGCCGGCTCGGCCACTCAGTCGCCGGGCCAGGCTCCGGTCAGCTTCTGGAATCCGCGCGCGCCGCCACGATCGATGACCGTCTTGACGACCGTGAAGATCGCGCCCTGGAGGGCGGCGGCCGGCAGCAGCTCGCGCCAGCCGTACTCGCTCTGGCGGGGCTTGGGTGGATCCGGCTCGTCGGAGATCCGCTTCCAGATCTGCTTGAAGATCGTGCTTGCAATCAAGCCGCCGAGCACACCCGACAGGATGCCGAACGGGGCATAGAGAACCTTCGCCATCGGTTACCGCCTCCTTCTGCGTAGGACGAGGAGGAGGACTATTACCGCCATCACCCCGAGCAGTCGCGGATCGAGGCGGCTCGCCTGGGCGGTCACCGTCTCCTGGGCCTGTTGCCCGGCGTCGCGCACCGCGTCTTTGCGCTCCTCGACCTTCTCCTTGACTTGACTCTTGACGTCGGCTTTGGCGGCAAGCTCCGCCGCCGTATCGCCGAGCTCGCGGCGCTTGTCGGCGATGTCCTTGCGCAGGGCCTCGGGATCGTCGGCAGCCGTTTCAGTCTTGGGGGTCTCGCTCATCCGCTTGCCCTCGCCTTCACGTGGTCGATGTCTTGCTTGGTCGTGTCGATCGCCTGCTCGGGAACGAGCGGCTTGGCTTGGTCCACTAGCGCCCCGGTCTGTGCCGAGAGCTGCTGCACGAGATCGCTGACCGATCGATCGTTCGCCGTCTGCACCGCCATGGGAACCTCCGTGCTGGGGTCGCGGGAGCCTGCCCAGTGGGGGTTTCCACCTGAGTGGGATTGAAACCACGCCCTCTGGGAGAGAGGCTTAACACAATCACACGCTCAGGCGGTAGTCATAACACGGTTGGGCTGGAACCTTTCAGGCGGTGGAGGCCGGCCCCCGAGATTGGCTCATCGCCTTGGGCCGAGCGTTGCGCGAGGCACGCCTGGAGTGCGGGCATACGCAGATGAGCCTCGGGCTCGAGACCGGCATCAGCATGAACTACGTCGGCGGGATCGAGCGCGGCCAACGCAGCCCCACCGTGAAGAAGATCGCCGTGCTCGCCAGCGCACTCGACCTGGCGCTGGACGACCTGTTCTGCCGAGCGGCGGAGTTGCTGCCCAGCAAGCCTCGCGCCGCGACCTGACAGGCGATTCGCAGCCCGCCGAACGGGTAGAGCCCGGCGATGACGACTCCGGTGATCCTCGACATCGACGGCACGCTCGTCGACACCAACTACCAACACACGCTTGCCTGGCAGCGCGCCCTGCGCGAGCACGGAGAGATGATTCCTGCCTGGCGAATCCATCGTCACATCGGGATGGGCGGCGATCAGCTCGTGACATCCATCGCCGGCGAGGATGTCGAGCAGCGCGCCGGCGACGCGATCCGCGCGGCGGAGGGCGAGCGCTACTCGGAGCTGATCGGTGAGGTCGAGCTGCTGCCGGGGGCGCGGGCGCTGCTCGTCGCGCTGAGGGAACGCGGCATAACGACGGTGCTCGCGAGCTCGGCTAAGGCCGACGAGGTCGACGTCTACCTGAACATGCTCGACGCGCGCGAGCTGGTCGACGACTGGACGACGTCGGCGGATGTCGAGGCGACCAAGCCGGAGCCGGATCTCGTGCGCGCGGCGCTCGACAAGGCGGGACACGGTGGAGACGCCGTTCTCGTAGGCGACTCGGTCTGGGATTGTGAGGCGGCCGGGCGCGCGAAGATCCCGACGGTTGGCGTGCTGACCGGCGGCTTCTCCCGCGACGAGCTGCTGACCGCAGGAGCGACCGTCGTCTACGAGTCGGCCGAGAAGCTGTGCGGCCATCTCGACGAGGCGCCGTTCACAGGCGCCCCCGCACGGCCAAGTGCCACCTAGAGCCGACGCCCGGATTCGAACCGGGGACCCCTTCATTACGGAGCGTTGAGGAGGCGCGTAGTTAGCTCAGGTTGGATCGAGTACGACCAGTTGGGTCAGGTTCGCTCAGGTCAGATTTGCCGAGTTGGGGACATGGTTCGGGACACCAGCGAAAGCCGCGTGGACGGTGCGGCAGCGAGCCGCTCGTTGACAACCGCCGGCTGTGTCAACGCGTCGCTGAACGCCTGCGCGGCATCCGGCGCGAGCGAAATCACGCCCTCGCCTCCTCTCGCCAGATCCGGTCAATGGGATCCCATGACGTCAGCCTGCCGTCAGGGTCTATGACGTGTGCACGCGCCGGTCGATCTCGTCCAGGACGGCGCGGTCCACCGTCTGGTCGAACTTGCGCGCGAAGTCGGCGCCCGATGCCAGCATGTCCGGGAGGTCGTCGCAGCCGAGCACGCGCGGTCGCGCGTCTCCGGGGCGCCAGACGGTGAACCGCCGGTAGTCGCCCGAGATCCGTAACGCCGGGTCGCTGGCGAGTACGGTCTGCACGAGCGACTCCGTCGGTATGAGGGTTTGTCGGTAGTGGTCGAGAATTTCCGGCTTCGCGCGGAGTAGTGCGACGACGGTATCGACGGCACGGCGCGTAAGGGTGAACCAGTCCGACCCGCGGTGGCACTCGAAACCGGGCCGGAACGGAGTCCGGAACGCACGCACACCGACCCATGTACCGCTCGGCATGTCGCGCACGGAAAGCAGGGGGCGGGCGCGCGCCGCAATCGCGAGCAGCGTGCGTCCTGGCGCACCCGGCGACAGCTTCCGCCACCGGTAGAAGTAGCGCGACGCGAACTCGTCGACCGGAACCAGCCGGCTCAGCGCCGGAGGCTCGACGCGCGTGGCTTCGATGAAGGCATCGAAGCCACTCCCCGCCAGCGCGCGTTCGATGTCCGCTAGCGGCCGGATCGGGTAGTCCTGGCCCGAGAGCAGTACGACCCAGTCGAAGTCGCTGCGTTCGAGCAGCCACTCCAGACATCGCAGGACCATCTCCAACTGCGACGGCTCTCCCCATTCCACCGGGGACGGCGGCTCCACCCGGCGCACGCCGAGCACATCCAGCGCCGGCACGTCGACGGCACACCGTCGGTCGTCGTGATGCAGCGCGATCAGCGCTCGCGGGCTGCCACGGCGAAGGGTCTCCGCCAGCCGCAAGACCTGCTCCGGGAGGGTGTACGAGGTGATCAGATAGGCAATGCGCGGCGCGTCAGGCACGGCCGGCGACCGCCCCGCTGTCGCACCGCTGACTCCTCCACCCTCGGCCGTTGTCGGGGTCTAGGAACTCAACCAGCCAAGGTGTCCGCGGATCGGCGATCACCCGCGCAGCGTAGGGAGCGTTATGGACACATGGCTTACTGCCGTCGATCGCGTCCGTGTCGGCAGCCCAACGGTGGGGACGACAGCTTCATCCGATCGACGCCCGCTGTGCCGTCCCGGGCGCAGGCGGGCGGATCTTCGCCGCCAGCGGCGCGACGACATTCCCGGTCAAGCACGGCGGCATCGGGTCCGAGCAGGCCGACACCGCCGCCGCGGCGATCACCCACCTCGCCAGAGGTCACACTGCTTTCCAGCTGGGCATCTGGGAGAGCCGACGCCCGGATTCGAACCGGGGACCCCTTCATTACGAGAGCGTTGAAGTGGGGTGAAGCTGGGGCGATTTGGCTTGGGTATCGCCAGCTCGGTTGGGTTGGCTCGGGTCAGATTTGCCAAGTTGGGGACATGGTTCGGGACACTCTTAAGAAGATTCAGCGAAGGGCACGTGGAATCTGATTTCCTGCAACCCCATGGAGAGTGCCAGCACAGACCAGCTCCTAACCGCCTATGCGCGACTCGGAGTCGCGCACGGCGCTTCCCTGGAGGAGATCCGGGCACGCTACCTGCTCCTTGTCAAGGAGCACCATCCCGATCTCGGAGGCGATCCGCATCAGATGGCGGAGATCACCGAGGCCCATGAGCTGCTAGTCAGCGAGCGCCGCATGCCGGGGAGCGAGCTGGCGGTCAGGCCCAACCCGGAACTCATAGTCCATCAAGCCATAGAGCGACGACGCGAGCGGCGCGAGGGCGCGGAACGGGTCATGCGGGAGCTTGTCCGACACCAGACTTCACCCCTGGCCCATGCGGCGCGGCAGAGGAGGTGGCTAGCAGTCGGATCGGGTGGGCTCGCCGTACTCGTCGCACTCACCCGGACTTTGGGACTGGACCGCTTCGACACCTCCGCAGAGCGTGGAGACGTGATCTGGCTACCCGGAGAGATCCGACTGTTCGCTGCGCTAGTCCTAGCCATGCTTGCAGCATCATTTGGGGTGCTTGCGTGGATAGCATCAGCACGCGCGACTTGGATCCAAAGCGCGCTCGAAGACGCTGACGATGCCCTCAGCGATAAGAATTCCTTCCTTGCACTTATCGAGGAGATATCCGCTGAAGGAGATCTCGCCGATGCTTGGACGCAAAGTGAGTTGGTCGAGACCGTAAGTAGTTGGAGCAACCACTTCACAGATCGTCACCCCTGGGTGTACCGACACGCAACCGTTCGCCTACTCGGTCTACGGGCAAACCACTCCCCAGGGGTACCGCTAGCCGTGCTGGCATCCATCACCGGCCCGGTCGATTTCGCCAAACTGGTCATCGCAAAGGGGCTTGAGAGTGGGCTCATCGCCGAGCATCTGACGGTGGCCGACGGAAAGGCTGCGTATCGCTACTCGTCAGCTATCGCTGTCGAGTAGCTCAGATATGCAACTTAGCCCAAGCCGACGCCCCGATTCGAACCGGGGACCCCTTCATGCCAGAGCGTTGAGAGGGGCTGAAGCGGGGGCGATTTGGCTGGGCTACGGCTAGCCCGGTCGGGTTGGCTCGAGTCAGACTTGCCGAGTTCGGGACACGTCCTCGCCGCAAGCGGCCTTGCTTGCGACGCCTGGCTAGCGGCCATGCGTAAGGCTCTCCCGCATGGACCTGTTGGCGGAGGTACGGAGAGCGCGTGAGGAGCTTCCCAGAAGCCATCGCGCACTGCTCGACCAGTTCAACGTCCAAGAGACCGTCGTCCAAGACTGGCCCGAGGGCGTAGCCGACCTCTATCGAACGCTCGGCGAGCGTCCCCCTGGAGCAGATCAGCTCAAAGATGCCGCTGCCGTCTGGCTCCAAGGGCACCGAACAGCTGCCTTCAACGCGCCGATGCTTAGAGCTACGACGGCAGGGCTCGACGATCTGAGCGCGCGCCACCTGATCCAGTACATCGCCTGGCACGAGTACGGGCACGCGCTGAGCCTCACGCTCGCCACCGACGAACTCCGAACTGCGGGACCTGCACTCCTAAAGCTGCTTCCCGAGCCGCTCCAAGAGGCGGTCGGAGCAGATGGCTACGCTAGATCACAGATCTTCGATGAGATCGTCGCCACGATCTACACCCTCATGATCAATCGCATCCGAACCGACGGCTACGGTGCCCCCGACTTCATCCACCCGCAAGTCTTCGCAGCGTTCCAGGAGGTGATCCCATGGCCACCGATCCACTAAACCAGCCGCAGCCGGCGACTTTCGCCGCGTCAAAGCTCCCTTCGCTCCTGCGCGCCCTTGCCGATCCAGAGGGCAAGGGAGATATCTCCGCAGAGGGTGCTGCATCGATTAAGCAGGTTGAGACGAACCTCGCTCGCTATCGCGAGACGGACCAGTCTGCACAGCGCGACAGCTAGCCAGACACTCGTCGAGCGCTAGTCCGCCCGAGATTCGCTCTACCGTTCGGCGAGTGCATCTCGTTAAAGGGGATGGATCGTGCCGCGCGGCGTAATGGCCGTAGGTGAAACGCAAGCGGAGGCCGAAAGGCCGCTCATAGAAGACCCCAGAGTACGTGTTCTTCGTTCGAGCGAGATCGACCTAAGCGCTGTCCCCGCCCTACCAAGTGGCCCTCTGCCTAGGCATTGGGTGGTGGTCGTCGAGCATGTTGACCCAGAGACGGAAGCCGCCCTTCCCCAAGAAAGCGACCCCGAAGCCGAATGCAGCGCCTGGGTCCGTCAGTTGTATCTCAGGATGGCGATCGACCGTGACTCGCTGGTGTCAGGTGTGTTGGAGAGCTTGGCCTGTCCGGTCTGCCAGAACCAGATCCGAGTCGAGTTGCCACCTCCACGCGATACGCCAGACCCCGAGCACGCCCAATGCCCGGACTGTGCGGCCCACCTCCGGAGAACCAAGGGAACAATCGACTGGGAGCCCGTCCCGAGCCCTCAATGTCAGCTGTGCGTCTTCTGCGGCGCCAAGGCTGATAGTCACGAGCACGTCATTCCGAAATGGATCTCTAAGCGACTCGCAATCAACGACCAGCTCGCGCCCGAAGATGCATTTCTAGTTGGCATCACGAGACGAAGGCAGCCGGTCTCCCTTGCCAGCTATCGCGCGCGAATCTTCTGCGTGGGATGCAACACGCATTTCAAGCATCTAGAGGACGAGGTGATCCCGTTGTTAGTCCCTATGGCGAAGGGCGTCTCGGTCGCCCTAAACCGAGACAGCCAAGCACTCCTAGCTCTGTGGGCCAATAAGACTGCCATCGCGTTAGTCACCGCGAACGCCGAGTTGAGACAAGCCATCCCTGCGACTCATCGTCGGGCGGTCCGGCAAGGCCACATTGCTGACGACACGTGGGTGGGGTTCTTCTCTTGGACGGGCGGCCCCGTGCTCAGCGTCGGTCGTGGTGACATCCGAGATAAGGCGGGGGTGGCAGAGGGACGAGAGAGCTACATGGCCACCTTTGCTTTCAGCAAGATCGCGTTCTCCGTTATGGGACTGTCTGAGCCCATCCGGCCCGACGAGGTCATCGACCTCGAGCCGTTCCCTGTCCAGCAGTTCTGGCCCACCAAGGCGCAGCTTCTTCACTGGCCCGCGCCGTCGTCCGCGGATAATCGGCTACTCCCCGTGCTCCTGAACTCTGTACCCGTCCGAACGCTGTCCTGAGCCGAGCAGGCCACGCGAGTGCGGAATGTCGCTTCTGCAGCGACATTTCCAGGCCGACGCCGGATTCTTCGCTGAGACCAGCTGGGTCGGTTCACTCGGACAGATTGCCGAGTTGGGGGACATGGCAGCCGTGAGCGTGCCGATGGCGCTCTAGGTCCCTCCGCTTCACGCAGCGGTAAAGTGCAAATGCTCGCGGTCCGCTCGCGACATCTGGCCAGCAATCTCCTCATCAGGCGTGAGGACCGTGCGTAGCGCGTCGAGTGCGTTCTCGCGGGCCTCATCGCGCGTGCGTCCCTGACTCATCGCGCCTGGTACCTCAAGGACGCGCGCAACGACCCAGCCGCCCTCATCGGGCGGCTCGAAAGCAATCGTGAGGTCAACGGATGCAGCCATCGAGAACACCGTACCGACTGTCCTCTAGTCGCTAGAGCAGATCCCCTCTTGCATCCTTGACCGACCCCACGAGGAGCAGGCGCTAGTCGTCCGCCTGCGGCGGAAGCAAGTCAATATCACCCTCAGCGTGCCCTAGCATCTCGGCGATTCCTCCCGGCCCCCTCCTCCATGCAGATCGTTCGATCTCATCAAGGTCCAGAGGTGGCAACAACTTCAGTGTCTCTGTGTTGATTCGAAACGCGCGGCCGCCTACTACGTCACCCCCATGCTGGCGGAACACCACATGGCACTCATCCTTGCCGCTAAGGCTGGGACCCTCTGCCCACATTATCCGTGCGTCTAGATCGACGAAGAACCCCTCGTCATCGACGGTCGGCCGCTCCAGGACGACATACCTGGTGGTCGCCGGTACCTCCCAGTCGTCGCGGCCAAGAAACGGCAGCGCAGCAGCAAGGGCGCGCGCATCGACGAGTTCACGCAAAAAGCTCTCTCGAACTAGGTCCACGAGAGAATCATCGAGCCTGACCCCCAATGGCGGCTGCGCCTGGTTGTAGGCCGTCGCCGCCGACTGACGCCGCTCAATCTCAGCCAACACCGGGTCGTCGCCCATGGGACCGTACTCGGGGTCGGCGAAGTAGTGCTCCCGGACGTTGATGATGCTCTCCTCCGGCCGAAGGTCCATCTCCTTCTCAAGTTGAAAGACCAGGAAGGGGCTGTCGTCCCGCACAATGTCGACGAGGCTCTCGCCCTCATGGCGACAGGCGATCTCGCGTCCGCCGCTGACCTCGGCGATCAGCGCGCTCGAGTCATCGACCACCCAATGCATGCTGAGCGGACGATCGAGCCCCATCGCACCACGCATCGTGGCCCCAGAGAGAACACGCAGGATCTGACGGGTACGCACGACGAGGTCCGCGAACTCGTCGAAGCTCAGCGGCGGATCGACACCTCCCTGAGCACGACGCATTCGTGGCTTGACCTTGCGACCGATGACCCGGCTCGCGGCACGCATGAACCGGTTCGCCGGCACCACCCCGATCGGATAGGCAACGGCGGTCGAGATCGCGACCTTACTGTCGAGAAACTCGACATCGAGCTGCGACACAGCGTCGAGCGCGCGATCGCGCTGACGCTCGTCGTCGAAGCGGAAAGCACCGTAGAGCGACCGGTCGGCAAAGTCGCCACGAACGATTAGCGCGGGTCCGGCCTCGCGCCGCGCTGCCTGTGTGATGCCGTACTCCTCCGTAGCGCCGAGTGCGATTTTCGAGAGCGCCTCCAACGATGGGAAGCCCACCCCGTGCTCCCCAATCGAGAACGGCCGCAGCCGGGGCGCCAAGACGTGCTCGAAGGCGAGCGTGGCGATCCTGCGCAGCGGGAGTTGTCCGAATGTGCGGGCGATCCTGCCGTAGGCGACCGCCTGTGCGACGGGACTGGCGTTCAAGGTCACAAGCGCGTGGCGTGGGGCGGTCACGAGGACGGCGATCCCCTTTTCGCTCACCTCCTGCAAGCGGTCTAGCTCTCGCCCTTCAGTCGGGTAGGTGGCCCGGATGTACGTCAGCAACTGCAGCGCATCCAGCGGCTGTCCCTTCTCCTCAAGCTCAAAGAGTCCCGCCACAATCGCCAGCCCTCCCGCGTCTAGCGTCAGCACCGCTCGGACGTCCTCGTCGGCTAGGGCCCAGCCCTCCTCAGCGTGCCCCGCAAGCTCGGCCAGCTCTACAAGCCAGCGCTCCGGAGCACCCTCGCGCACGTACGCCCAAACCGCCGTCGCGGCGTCCGCGAAGGCGACGGCCCGCTCTTCTGGCTCCGCCGCAGCTAGAAGAGCCGCGCCGCGCCGCTCGTGGAACCAATCTCCGCCACCGTGCGCGGTGAGGAGGCCGACGGCGCGGAGCTCATCGATAGCGCGCCCTCTAAGGCTCGCATCGCCATCAGCGAGCAGGGTCATGTAGCGCTCGGGGAGTGGATCGCTGAGCGTTGCGAGCCGCAGCACGAACCCTCGTATGTCTTGGGACAACTGCTCCCAGCGTCGTGCCGTGTCGCGGACGAGGACCTCATCACGGTCCTCCTCTGGTACTGGCCCACCGGACTCCAACAATCCCACATACGCGTGCACGTCGAGCGCCGTTCCAGCAGTGCGTGCAAGAACCTCCTCCGCGTCGGCAACCGGAAGACCCTGTTGCTCAAGCAGCTCGCCGACCGACTCGCGGTCGAGCGCCGGCACCTCCACCACCGACGCGTCGGTGGTAGAGAGAAACTGCCCCGACGATGCGTCGGTCTTTGCTGCCGCCCAAATCTGACAGCCCTCTGGGAGCATCTCAGCAAGGTCGGCAAGCAGCCTGAGACCCTTGTCATCTAGTCGCTCGCATCGGTCGAGCGCAACCAGCACAGGGCGACCGTCGCACAACGCCACAACCTCCGTGAAGAAGCCGACGATCAGCTCGCGCTGGGTCTGCGACCGTGCTCGCTCTAGCCTAGCTCCGAGTGCCTGGCCGGACTCTTCCTGCAATGCCTTGACGGCTTCCGCTAGCGCCTTGCCTGCCTCAGGGCCGAGCCTGCCCCGGACGAAGCTGAGCAGCTCCTGCCCAGCCGCATGGGCTAACTCGCGTCCGCCCGTCCTCGCCATGCGCTCGATTGCTCCCGACAGGCGCTCCCCGATTCGCGCGATCGCACCCGTCTCATCGATGACTTCAGCGACCACCTCCGACAAGCGATCGATCAGCATGGTCAACAGCGGGTCCGACCATGTCACCTCGTGAATGCCGGCGACGTAGCGCTCCTCGTGAACCGCCACCACCGCCTGTTGGAGGACGACGCTCTTTCCAGCGCCAGAGACGCCACCAACAATTACGACTCGCGATTCGTCGCCGACAAGCGCCTCAACCAACTCTGGACGGGGAATCACGCTGCTTGGCCTAGCGAACGCAAGCCCAGAATCGGTGCCCTTGGGTCTGGCAGGCCATGACGCCACACAAACTAAGTGAGCAGCATCGGATGTACACAGCCCTCCACGCCCGACCCACGATATTGCTCGGCGTGCCCACGACGCAGCCGTGCTATCCCTGACGAAGCTTCATAAGGGCAGCGATCCACGACCGATCGAACGCACTCGCGTTAGCAACGTCTTGGCCAACCGCAACCGCCTTCTCGACGAATGGCCCAATAACGCTCGTAACCGAGATGAGCGTCAAGAGGGCCTCCTGAGCCAGCGCTTCCGGAAGCTTCGGCGCGAGATCGTTGATGACCGCCGCGTAAGCATCGCTGATCTCTCGGGTCACACCCTTTAGAAACTGGTACGCGTCTTCGGGCTCTTGTTCAGCAGCACGTGACTCGAACTCACGCAGCTTGGCACGCGCCTCAGCGCTCCCTTGGTGCTCACGAAACTCAAGCACGGCCTCCCAGGGCAACGAACCGAGATTCGGAACCAGCACATCCAGGGCCTCACTGCCAGCAAGCTCAGGAACCAGGCCATGACGCTCGACAAGAGGCAAGAAAAGCGGGGTCACGCTGAACGAGGAAGCAAAGTCTGTTGCGACCACGCTGTCTCGATTGAAGGTCTTGTAGAGCCACGGTCTTGTAAACGTGTCGAACTCCCGTAACAGGTCCGTATCACGCCAGTCTCGACGGTTTAGCTCATCGATCAGCTCATGAGGTGCGCTACCCGGTCGAGCCGGATTATCCGTTCCTCCGAATGAGGTGACCTCAAGCCACTCGGGGTTGAACTGCTCTAGCTCATCGAGTATTCCCGTATGAAACTCAGCCATGTAGCGCGCGCTGACCGCTCCCGAGAAAACCGCTCGAGGCCTGCCCTTAGCAGGTATACCGGGACCATCTTGGGCGGCGACCGCGAGCGTCATCGGTGACCCGACAGGGATTGGACGCCGGGTGTGCTCTAACCGATCCGGAGTTAGCTGGTGCGCCGGCGTCCACCAGTTGGAGGAGCCGTTCTGGGTGAACGTAGCGTCGTATAGACCAGCCTCAAAGATGACGCGGTCATAAAGAACGACCGCTTGTTTTGCGCGTGCCACGGCCTCCGGACTGCTTGGGTCCCGGAACAGCTCAACGCTGCTGCGAAGCGGAAAGTAGATCGAACGCACGCGTGAATTATCTCGGGCGTCGAGGACGGCTAGCGCCGGTCGCACGTGACGGCTGGAAGGCCCACAGGTACGCTCGCTTCGTGAGCGACGATGTCCCTCCGAGCAGCCCGCGAGACTTCGAGCTAATCCGAACCGCGCTGAGCTTCTACGAGGACGAGCGGTTTGACTTCGCTGTCGTGGCGCTGCACTCCGCAACAGAGATCTACTTCGAGGAGCGGATCTCCACGTTGATTCAGTGGCGGGAGCTAGGGAGCCTCGGGGACGTGATCTTGGATGTGCTCGTACGGAACTATCGGCTTACGGATGGGCGGGCACAGGCACTCTGGCAAGCCCTGACGGGCGCCCGCATAGGAACGGTCAAGCACCAGTCGTGGTGGGACGGCTACGTACTGAACGGGAAGCTACGCGATCAAGTTGTCCACCGCGGGGGCACGCCCTCGAAGAACGAGGTGGAGGGATGCATTGAGGGAAGCCTAGGTTCACTCGACTACATGAACAGGACCACCATCCGGATTGGCAAGGAGTTGGGAGCGATACATGAGGTTGGAACACCGCGACCTCGGCTTCGGCGCCTCCCTGTCCACGATCGCGGCTAACACTGCTAAGCAGGCGCGGATTCGCCCCGTGCCATCGGTTGGAAGCCCCAAGATGTGGCGCTTGGCGAAGTTACCTCGGGTACGGCCAGGCGAGCCGGAACAGCGCGGCGTCAAGCGAGGACGCTAGCGCCGATTCGGCTTCTTGTCCGCGAGCGGGGAGGTCGTCTTGATCGGCCGTAGGACACGACCGTTCGGCCTGACTCAGCAGCGTTGAGGGGTCTTCCGATTCCGTTCGACGGATGGCCGCAATCTTGGTGCAGGTGTGTGGTCCGCTGGGCGGTGGGTGGAGGCAGGCAGCTGAGGAGGGGCAAGAAAGATTGGACGAGGGGTCGGACTCGGGATATGGGAGACGGGTTGGGCGTGGGCTTGCGAAGGGAACCAAGGTGGGCGGCGGCTGAGGGAGGAGATCGGCGTCGGGTGAGGCGAGAAATCGGGCGGGGTTGCGTCTACGTCATCAGAGCCCATGAATTCGCCCGATATCTCCCCCACCGACCCCGCCGCTACGGCTTCGCCCCTGTCCGAGCCGTTGCTTGACTCCGACGCAGCCGCCGCGCTTCTGTCGGTGCGACGGAGCTGGATCTATGAGGCCGTGCGCGACGGCCGACTTCCCCACGTCAAAGTCGGCCGCCACATCCGGTTTCTGCGCGCTGACCTGGAGAGCTGGGTGTTCGCCCAGCGGAGAGGCCGGCTGTTCTAGGCGAGCGCCAGCTCGGTCGCCTTCGCTGCTGCGCGGGTGGCGAACACGAAGCCGTCGAGCCGGTGGACGAGACCGATCCCGGCGAGGCGGTTGATCGAGTCGACCACGTGGATGGGGTTGCCGATCTCGCTGGCCATCTCCTCGACCGACCAGATCGCCGCCGAGTCGGTCAGCAAGAGGCCGAGGAGCGCCTGGTCTGTCTGGGCCTCCTCGTCGGCCACTGTCTGGATACGCTGATCCTGCATGGGAGCTAGTACCTCCTGTGCCAGGCCCCGGGGCGTTAGCGCGTCGCCGGGGCCGCTTTGTTGTTGGCCCCGGATACTAACGATGGACTACTAGATGTCAACTACATGGACTGCACGCCGGGCAGTTGACAGGCTGTAGTTGACGATGGGACGCCCGGTCAACCCCCAGCCCGCCCTCGGTGAGGCGATTCGCCAGCTACGCACCAAGCGCGGCATCAGCCAAGAGGACCTAGCCCACCTCGCCGGCGTTACCACCGGCACCCTCTCGGTGATCGAGCGTGGGCGTTCCAACCCCGCCTGGGGAACCGTCAAGGCGATCGCGAAGGCACTCGACGTGTCGATGCCCGAGCTGGCGAAGCTCGCTGAGAAACACGAGCGCTGACGCGCAGCTAAGCGTCGAAGGCGCTGGCGACCAGCGCGGCGTCGTCCTTGCGCGGGGCGTAGTGGAGGTAGCGCATGGTGGTCTTGACGTCGGCGTGGCCCATCCACTCCTGGACGCGGCGGATGTCGGCCTTGGCGATGACGCGGGTGCCGAAGGTGTGGCGGAGGTCGTGGAAGCGGAGGCGGCGGAGGCCGGCGCGATCGAGGGCGTCTTGGTAGCGGCGGCGGAGCGCGCGGCCGTCGAGGAAGCTCCCGGTGCGGCCGACGAAGACGAGGTCGTCGTCAGCGGTCCACAGGGGACGCTGACGGAGCTTGGACAGCGTGCCGGCGACGTTGGGTGCCATCGGGACCGAACGGACCTTTCCGGACTTGGGAGTGGCGAGCGCTCCGTCTGAGTAGCTGGCCCGCACTCGGATGGTGGAGCCCTCGATGTCGAGATCGCGCCAGCGCAGGGCGATCAGCTCGCCACGGCGGAGCCCGCTGAAGGCAGCGGTGAGATAGATCGCGGCGTCCTGCTCGGAGGCGGCCGCGTCGACGAGCGCCATGACCTCCTCGGGTGAGAAGACCTCGATGTCGCCGCTCGCCGTCGGCGCGGGGGGCTTCTCCACGTCGGTGACGGGGTTGAACGGGAGGCCGTAGACCTTGCGCGCTCGCTTCATGATCCCGCCCATCAGCACGTAGGCCTTGGTACGGGTGGCTGGGGCGACCTCGAGTCCGGTTATCCAGTCCTCGACCATCGGCGTCGTGATCGACTCGACGGGCAGCTTGCCGAAGGCTGGGAGTAGTTGGGCGCGGACGAGGGCGCGGTAGCCGGCGACCGTCGAGGGCTTGCGGGCGCGGTCCTCCTCGATGTAGCGCAGGTACTCGTCGGCTGCCTGCTGAAAGGTCGCGCCAGTTCGGACCATGCCGGCGTGCTGGCCGCGCCGGATCTCGTCGAGGATCTGGTCTAGCTGGGCCTGTGCGGTCTGCTTGGTGAAGTAGCCGTCTGAGGGTCGGCCGCGCTTGGTCCAGGCAGGCCCGAGCTTCTTCTGGACCTGGCGGCCATCGGGCAGCCGGTACTTGGCGTACCAGACCGGTCCGCGCTGGCGCTCTACGCGGAAGACGTGGCCGCTGACCGGACGAGCAAGCTGCGAATGCATCGGAACCCTCCCGAGCTACTTGGCTTTCTAGAGCCCAAGCTAGCACCGTTTCGGGACATATTCGGGACACGCGACCCGACGGGCGGAAAGCCGATCAGCCCAAAAGCGCTGATTTCCAGGGCTTTCCGAGAGCCGACGCCCGGATTCGAACCGGGGACCCCTTCATTACGAGTGAAGTGCTCTACCAACTGAGCTACGTCGGCGGGAACCTGGGAGCGATCCCGAGGCGTCCAGCATCGTAGTGGAGGCGGTGGGCTGGCGCGAGCGGCGTGGGTCAGCGGCGGGCGCGACTGAGCTGGGCGCGGGCGAAGCTGGGCCAGACGCGGGGGCGGCGAGCGACGGTGAGGGCGATCGGGACGGAGTCGAAGTAGGTGATGCGCTCGGTGGCGAGGCCGTCGTCGTCGAGCGTGAAGCGGTCGACGGCTGTCCATGAGATCGGGCCGCCACCGGCGGTCCCGGAGAGCGTGAACTCGATCAGCACGCCGTCGTCGGTGGCGCCCCAGCGGTGGACCTCGGCCGAGAGGCCGGGCATCAGCTCGAGCAGCCCGGCGAACGACTCCCAGCCCTCGTCGAGGGTGTGGGTCGTCGGATTCATCGGGGCGACGAGGCGGGCGTCGGGGGCGATCGTCGCGGCGAGCCGCTCGCGCGACGGCGCGGCCCAGAACTCCTCGAAGCGGCGGACGAAGTCGGCGGCGGCCTCGTCGGATAGGCGTTGCGGCTGGTTGTCGTCGGCGGCTGGCATCTGACCACCGTACCGCTGTCGTGGGGGCAGGTCGTGGGGCGGCGGTCCCTAGCTGTCCATGGAACCGAAACGGCTGGTGGGGCTGGACTGGGTGGAGCTGGAGGACTGCGCGCGAGCGTATGTCGCGACCAGCGTGTGGGCGCGGCTCGTCGGGCTCGCCTGGCTCGACGAGCTGCCGGAGGGCTGCGGGCTGCTGATCCCTTGGTGCGGCTCGGTACACACGTTCGGAATGCGCTTCGCACTCGACCTCGACTTCCTCGGCGCGGACGGGCGCGTGCTGCTGCGGCGCCGGGCAGTGCCACCGCGGCGTGTCGTGCGCTGCCGGGGTGCGGTCGCGGTGCTGGAACGACAGGCGCGCTAGGCGGGCGCGCCGATGAGGCGGGCGAGACGGAAGCCGAGCGCCTCGAGGGCGAGGTCCTCGGTGACGTTGAGCTCGAGCGACATGCGGGCGTCCTCGCAGCGCTCGGCGGCGACGCGAAGGCGGCGGGGATCGATCGTCCGCGGGCCATCCGGATCGGCGGTGGCGATCAGCGCGGCCGCGCTGGTTCGGTCGAGCGCAGCGTCCTCGGCGCCCTCCGCAAGACAGAGCAGGTCGCGGAAGCGCAGCGCGGCGAGCGTCAGCCCGAGATCGAGCTGCTCGGTGCGGGCGCGGCGGCCGTCGCGCTTGGCGGCGTCCTCGAACTGCTTCTCGATCGCGTTGCGCTCGCGTCCCTTCGGCTCGGTCGCCAGGCGGGCCGTGGCCTCCTCGGCGATGCGCTCCTCTGCCGCAACGCGGCGCTCCTCGGCGCGGTTGAGCAGGCCGCGCCACGCCTCGGGCTCGCCCGCCGGCTGACCGCCGCCGGCGAGCGCGCGGGCGACGAGGCGGTCGACGTCGGCGAGCAGCGTCGCGCCCTCCTCCGAAGCCAGGAAGCGGGCGCGGGCCCCGTTGCCTAGCGCCAGGCGGGCGCAGGCGCCGGCGCGGTCGGCCGGCACGCCCTCCCCCACCAGCGCCTCGGCGATCTTCGACGCCGGCAGCGGGTCGAAGCGGACGAGCTGGCAGCGCGAGACGACCGTCGGGATCACCTGGCCGAGCGAGTCGGTCAGCAGAATCAGGTGGACGAACGACGGCGGCTCCTCGAGCGTCTTGAGCAGCCGGTTGGCGACCTCGTCGTTCATCGTGTCGACGCGCTCGAGCACGAAGACGCGCTTCTGAGACTCGAACGGCGTGCGGGTCGCGGCCGAGACGACGGGATCGGCGACGTCGTCGGTGCGCATCACGTGAGCGCCGGTCGGCTTGACCCAGGTCAGGTCGGGATGGGCGCCGTCGAGCACGCGGTGGCGGGCGTTGTCGGGATCGGGCGAACCGGCGGCGAGCAGCTCGGCCGCGAAGGCGCGCGCGGCGGTGCGCTTGCCGACCCCCGCGGGCCCGTGGAAGAGATAGGCGTGCGAGGCGTTGCCGGCGAGCGCCGACGAGAGCGTCATCCGCGCCTGCGGGTGCGACTCGGTTCCGGACAGCACGGGCGGCGCGTTCATCGCGGCGAGCGTAGCGGCAGCCGTCGCCGGTATCGTCGCCGCCGTGGCACGCGGCCGGCTGATCACGATCGAGGGGATCGACGGCGCGGGCAAGACGACGCTCGCCGCGAGCCTGCTCGACCATCTGCGCGGGAGCGGCATCGAGATCGAGCTGCTGCGCGAGCCGGGCGGCGTGGTCGTCGCGGAGAAGATCCGCACGCTGGTCAAGGACCCGGCGCTGACGATCGGGGCGCGCGCCGAGACGCTGCTCTACGCGGCCGCACGGGCACAGCTCGTCGAGGAGGCGCTGCTGCCGGTGCTGGAGCGCGGGACCTGGGTGTTGCTCGACCGCTTCATCGACTCTTCGCTCGCCTACCAGGGCGCCGGCCGCGGCCTCGGCGTCGAGCTTGTGCGGACGATCAACGAGTTCGGCACCGGCGGGCTGACGCCGGACCGCACGCTGCTGCTCGAGATCGATCCCGCGCTCGGGCGCGACCGCCAGGGCACGCGGCTGGAGGGGTTCGATCGGCTCGAGCTGGAGCAGGAGGAGTTCTTCACGACGATCGCGACGGCCTACTCGGCGCTCGCCGACGCCGAGCCGGAGCGGGTGCGACGGATCGACGCGAGCCAGTCCGCGGCGGTGGTCGTCGCTGCCGCCGAGGCGGCGGTCGAGGACCTGCTCGCCAGCCGTGACTAGGATGCCGCCCCCTATGCGCGCAATCGTTACCGGGGGATCCGGATTCATCGGCTCGAACATCGTCGACGGCCTCTTGGCCCGCGGTGATGAGGTGACCGTGCTCGACGACCTGTCGACCGGCCGCCGCGAGAACCTCGACGGAGCGCTCGCCAACGGCGCCGAGCTGGTCGAGGGCGACATCCGCGACCAGGCTGCGTTGGTCGAGCTGGCGGAGCGCGTCCGGCCCGACACGATCTTTCATCTCGCCGCCCAAATCGACGTGCGGCGCTCGGCCGCCGACCCCGCCGCCGACGCGCGGATCAACGTCGAGGGCACGATCAACGTGCTGACCGCGGCCCAGGCCGTCGGCGCTCGCGTCGTGAACTCGTCGACCGGCGGCGCGATCTACGGCGAGGGCAAGATCATTCCCGCGCCGGAGGACCATCCGGTCGCGCCCGAGGCGCCCTACGGCCAGTCGAAGTTCGCCGCCGAGGGCTACTGCGGGCTGTTCAACCGCCTGCACGGTGTGTCGGCGGTGTCGCTGCGCTACGGCAACGTCTACGGCCCGCGCCAGGACCCGCTCGGCGAGGCCGGCGTGATCGCGATCTTCTGCGGCAAGCTGCTCGAGGGCGAGCAGCCGAAGATCTTCGGCGACGGCCTCCAGACACGCGACTACGTGTTCGTCGGCGACGTCGTGCGGGCGAACCTCGCGGCGGCCGACTCGGATGCCACCGGGGCGATCAACATCGGCACCGGCGTGCAGTCGAGCGTGATCGACCTCGTCGAGGCGCTGGCGCCGCAGGCCGACGGGCGCTTCGAGGCGATCATGGCCCCGGAGCGACCCGGCGAGGTGCGCCACATCGCGCTCGACGCGACGCGCGCCGGCGAGCTGCTCGGCTGGAGCGCCGAGACGGGCCTCGCCGACGGTCTCGCGGTCACGCTCGACTCGTTGCGCTGAGCGTCTTTCGCTACTTGCGGGGGTTCTGCAAAGGACCCTGCAAACAGCGTGAAAAATCGCTGCTATCTGGCACAGACAAAGGCGTTTCGACGCTCTAAAGTGAGTGTTGGAAGCCGCTGGTGCGTCTTCCGTCCGGCGGGAGCGGCACCATCGCTTCCCGGCTTGCGGTAAGCGCTTTTCCAAGCTTCCCCGCGACCGGGATTCCGGACGCAAAGAAGACGAGGAGACCCATGCCGAGCAACCGCAGCGCCACTACACCAAGCACCGCCGGAGTAACGGTCGAGCGGCGCTATACAGAGCCCGGCGTGCATCCCTTCGACGCTGTCGAGTGGGAGATTCGCGACGCCGTGATCGGCGACCCCGCGAAGCCCGCCTTCGAGCAGCGTGGTGTGGAGTTCCCGAAGTCGTGGTCGCAGAACGCGACGAACATCGTCGCCCAGAAGTATTTCCGCGGCCGGATGGGCAGCGACGAGCGCGAGTCCTCGGTACGTCAGATGGTCGGCCGGGTGTCAGGCACGATCGCCGGCTGGGGCCGCGCCGGCAACTACTTCGCCAGCGAGGAGGACGCTGAGGCATTCGAGGCCGAGCTGACCTACATCCTGCTCCACCAGCAGGCGGCGTTCAACTCGCCGGTCTGGTTCAACGTCGGCTTCGAGGAGCACCCGCAGTGCTCCGCCTGCTTCATCCTCAGCGTCGAGGACACGATGGAGTCGATCCTCGACTGGAACACCAAGGAGGGCAAGATCTTCCGCGGCGGCTCCGGCTCGGGGATCAACCTCTCGAACATTCGCGGCTCGATGGAGCACCTCGCGAAGGGCGGCACGGCGTCCGGGCCTGTCTCCTTCATGCGTGGCGCGGACTCCTGGGCCGGCACGATCAAGTCGGGCGGCAAGACCCGTCGCGCGGCGAAGATGGTCGTGCTCGACGTCGACCATCCCGACGTCCTCGACTTCGTCTGGTGCAAGGCGCGCGAGGAGGAGAAGGCGGGTGCGCTGCGCGATGCCGGCTTCGACATGTCGATCGACGGCGACGGCTTCTTCTCGATCCAGTACCAGAACGCCAACAACTCGGTGCGCGTCACCGACGAGTTCATGTCGCGCGCCGAGCGCGGCGAGGACTGGGAGCTGCTGTCGCGCGCCGACGGCACGCCGGTCGCGACCCACGACGCCGCCGACGTGCTGCGCCAGATCTCGGACGCCGCCTGGCGCTGCGCCGATCCGGGCATGCAGTACGACACGACGATCAACGACTGGCACACCTGCCCGAACTCGGGCCGGATCAACGCGTCGAACCCGTGCTCGGAGTACATGCACGTCGACGACTCGGCCTGCAACCTGGCGTCGATCAACCTGATGAAGTTCCGCCGCGCCGACGGCACCTTCGACGTCGCTGCCTACGAGCACGTCGTCGACGTGCTGATCCTCGCGCAGGAGATCGTCGTCACGCCGTCGAGCTACCCGACCGAGCAGATCGGCCGCAACGCCGTCGCGTTCCGCCAGCTCGGTCTCGGCTACGCCAACCTCGGCGCGCTGCTGATGAGCAACGGCCTCCCCTACGACTCCGACGAGGGTCGCGCGGTCGCCGGCGCCCTGACCGCGCTGATGACCGGCCGCGCCTACCGCAAGTCGGCCGAGGTCGCGGCCGCCGTCGGTCCCTACGAGAGGTTCGAGGAGAACCGCGACCCACACCTCCATGTGATGCGCAAGCACCGTGCGGCGGCCGACGACATCGACGCCGGCCTGGTCGAGGAGCCACTGCTCGAGGCGGCGAAGCGCTCGTGGGACGAGGCGATCGAGCTCGGTGAGGAGTTCGGTTACCGCAACGCGCAGGCGACGGTGCTCGCGCCGACCGGGACGATCTCCTTCCTGATGGACTGCGACACGACCGGCATCGAGCCGGACTTCTCGCTGGTCAAGTTCAAGGAGCTCGTCGGCGGCGGCAACATGACGATCGTCAACCGCACCGTGCCGGAGGCGCTGCGGACGCTCGGCTACTCCGACCACGAGGTCGAGCAGATCGAGGCGTGGATCGCCGAGAACAGCACGATCGTCGGGGCGCCGGGGCTCAAGGACGAGCACCTGCCGGTGTTCGACGTGGCGGTCGGCTCACGCGCGATCTCGCACATGGGCCACATCAAGATGATGGCCGCGGCTCAGCCGTTCCTCTCGGGCGCAATCTCGAAGACGGTCAACCTGCCGGCAGAGGCGACGATCGAGGACATCTCCGAGACCTACATGGAGGGCTGGAAGCTCGGCCTGAAGGCGCTCGCGATCTACCGCGACGGCTCGAAGACCGCGCAGGCGCTGCGCACCGACGCGCAGCAGGACGAGCCCGCCGACACGCAGGCCAAGATCGACGCAGCGGTCAAGGCCGCGATCGCCGAGGTCGGCCCGCGGCGCAAGCGGATGCCGCGTGAGCGCCAGTCGCTGACGCACAAGTTCTCGATCGCCGGGCACGAGGGCTACATCACCGCCGGCGTCTACGAGGACGGCACGGTCGGCGAGATCTTCCTGACCGACATCGGCAAGGAGGGCTCGACGCTGCGCGGCATGATGAACGCGTTCGCGACGTCGATCTCGATCGCGCTGCAGTACGGCGTGCCGCTCGAGACGCTCGTGCGCAAGTTCTCCTACATGCGCTTCGACCCGGAGGGGATCACCGGCAACCAGGAGATCCCGTTCGCCAAGTCGCTGCCCGACTACATCATGCGCTGGCTCGCCTCGCGCTTCCTCGACGTCGACGTCCAGGAGGAGCTGGGGATCATGACCGCGGAGGTCAAGGCGCGGAAGGCGGCCGAGGAGGCCGCGCTGCGCGGCGACACTGCCGGTCCGGCGAACGGCAACGGCTCGAACGGTCACTCCAACGGCGGCAGCGGCAGCGGCGCCCCGCAGCAGGCAAGCACCCCGGCGCCCGCCGCCGCGGCGCTGACCGACGATCCGCCGGTCGCTCCTCCGGTCAAGACCACCGGCCTCGACCTCGGTCCCGCCTGCTCCCAGTGCGGCGGCATGATGCAGCGCACCGGCACTTGCTACACGTGCTCGAGCTGCGGCAACAACACCGGCTGCGGCTGAGCCGACCGACGCAGTAGGCGATCTTCCACGTTTGTACGGGTCCTAGCCCACACAAGCGTGGAAGAATCGCTACATGTAGGGCCCGCCCACGTTGCGGTCGTAGGCGCTGCGTGGGTCGTCGGCCTGTGGCGGCCGCGGCTTCGACTCGGTCGTCGCCTTGAGCGGGTCGACGCGGCCGGTAGGCGGGATGCCGACCTTGACCACGGACCAGTCGCCGGCGTCGTCGGCGCGGGCCATCCAGCGATGGGTGGCGCGGTCCGGATGCTCGCGGGTTAGGCGGTCCCGCTCCTGCTCTGCCTCGGCGCGTGTCATGGGGAAAGCGTAGGGGCCGGGTCAGGGCGCGGCGATTCTTTCGATCAGCTCGACCGCGAGCGAGCGGAGCTCTGAGGGGTCGCTGGCGGTGGCGACGTGGTCGAGTAGGAGACCATCGAGGCCGGCGCAGAGGAGGCGGGCGCGGCGGGGAGGGTCGGGGGCGCCGAGCAGCTCGAGGGCGTGCTGGAGGAGGTCGCGATAGGCGCGGTCCCAGCGCTCGGCGGCTGGGCGGAGGTCGGGACGGCGGGCCGACTCGAGGTAGAGCTCGTACTGGGCCAGGAGGGTGACGCGGTCGCCGGCCCAGGCGTGGATGACGACGTCGGCGAGGCGCTCGGGGAGCAGGTCCGGGCCGACGTCGAGCGCGCCGCCCTCGGACTCGGCGCGCAGGCGCTCGGCCTCGCGCTCGGCGACGTGCTCGAGCGCGCGGGCGACCATGTCGTCCTTGGAGTCGAAGTAGTAGGTCGTCGATCCGAGCGGGACACCCGCCTCGGCCGCGACGGCGCGGTGGTCGACTGCGGCGATGCCGCCGCGACCGATCACGCGGACGGTCGCGTCGAGCAGCGCCAGCCGGCGAGCGGCGCCGCGTGCGGCTGGCGGCGCTCCAGCGTCGGATCCGACCGGCGTCGGGCCATCCGACTCCGACGGCGCCGGCCGCGTGCCCGCTCGAGCGCGGGTAGCCATCAGTGCGCCGCCGAGACGTTGAGGCCGATCACGCCGGCGATCACCGCGGCGATGCTGAGGACCTTGAGGGCGCCCATCGGCTCCCCCCAGGCCGCAACGCCGATTACGGCGATCGCCGCGGTGCCAACGCCCGACCAGACGGCGTAGGTGAAGCCGATGTCGAAGTGCTTGAGCACCAGTGCGAGCATGTAGACGGACACCCCGTAGGCGGCGAGCATGCCGATCGACGGCACGAGCTTCGACATCCCGTCGGACATGCGCAGCAGAACGGTGCCGATCACCTCCGAGACGATTGCGATGACGAGTAGGACGGCGGGGGACATGACTGGCTCCTCGATCTGTACGTTTGTACATGTACAACTGTACACGATCCGGCCGCGAACGCCGCTAGGGTTCCCGCCTCAATGCCCGACACAACGAAGCTCACAGCCGACGCCCACGCCCGCGTGACCGAGGAGATCGAGCGCCTCGAAGGCGAGGGTCGGCGGGAGATCGCCGCCCGCATCAAGATCGCGCGCGAGTGGGGCGACCTCAAGGAGAACGCCGAGTACCACGCCGCCAAGGAGGAGGCCGCGATGCTCGAGGCGAAGATCGCCGGCCTGCGCGACCAGCTGCGCTCGGCCGAGATCGTCGAGGCCGCCGACGGCGACGTCGCCGGGATGGGCACGACGGTCACCTACAAGGACGAGAAGAGCGGCAAGGAGCTGAGCCACAAGCTCGTCCCGAAGGTCGAGGCCGATCCGAACTCCGGGCTGATCTCGATCGACTCCCCCGTCGGCAAGGCGCTCGCCGGGACCAAGGTCGGCGACGACGCGACGCTCGAGACACCATCGGGAACGCGCACGATGCGCGTGCTCGCCGTCGAGCACTCCTGACCCGCTGGTAGGCTCGCGCGCCTCGCATCTGGCCCGCAAGCAAGCCGAAGGGACTCCCCCAGCCATGACCTCACCGAACCGGCGCGCCCTCGCGATCGGACTCGCCGCTGCGGTGGCCGCCACCGCCGCCGCCATCCCGGCCGCCGACGCCAAGAAGAAGACCGTCAAGCCGCAGCCGAACTCCGCCTACGCCTCGTCGATCGCCGCCAAGCGCGGCTTTGCGGTGATCGTGCTCAGCAAGGGCAAGATCGTCACCGGCACGATCCGCGCCAAGTTCAAGGACGCCGACGGCAAGGTCTGCCGCCAGGAGGGCCTGACCCTCGACAACGGCCAGACCCAGCTCGACTACACGATCGGCAAGCCGAAGAAGCCGAACGACAAGGGCAAGTACTCGGTGAAGGGGACGGTCTCCAATCAGCCGAGCGACACGGCGACCTTCAGCGGCAAGTTCGCCAGCTCGACGAAGACGTCGATCGTCGTGAAGGCGAAGTGGATGGAGTGCAAGACCGGCAAGGTCGTCTTCAAGAACGCGGTCCCGACCGCGGGCTAGCCGTTTCGCCTGAAGCTTCTAGTTATCGTTTGATAACTCTAGTTTTCGAACGACTGCTAGAGTTATCAATGTGAATCTGGGCAGTCCTCACCGGCTACTCGCCCATCCGCTCGACGGTGCGGTCGTCGCGGTTCTGTCCGCGACGACCCACCCACTCACAGGTCGAGAGATTGCCCGGCTGGCGCCCGAGGGCTCGCAGCCGGGTATCGCCAAAGCACTCGGCCGCCTCGCCGCTGAGGGCCTCGTAGACAGGCAAGAGGCGGGCAATGCCCTGCTGTACCGACTGAATCGCGATCACCTCGCCGCTCCGGCCGCAACGATGCTCGCTGATCTGCGCAACATGCTGATCGGGCGCCTGCGCGAAGAGCTCGCTGGCTGGGAGCTTCAGCCAGTGCACGCTTCGATCTTCGGCTCCGCTGCGCGGGGCGACGCCGACGCCAGTAGCGACATCGATCTGTTGGTGGTGCGACCGGTCGATATCGCCGCGGACGATCCGCGCTGGCGCGGACAACTCGACGGGCTCAGCTACGCAGTCAAGCGCTGGACCGGCAACGCCCTGAGTACGTCGGAGCTTCCCGACGCCGACATAGCGCGGCTCGCCGACGAGCGACCACCAGTCGTCGATGCGATCGAGGCCGACGCGATCACCCTGGTCGGTCCCGATGCGCGCCGCCTCTTCCGCGAGAAGACGACGTGACGCCACGATCCGGTCGAACTCAGCGTTGCAACGAGGCAGACGCCCGGCGGCGCCTCCAGCACTCCAAGCAGTTTCTCGAGGTCGCCGAGCTGGCAGCCGAGGACCAGCGCGACGACGGCAGCTTGGAGTACGGCAACGCCGCCGCAACGCTTGCCGTGCTGGCGGGAATCGCCGCTGCCGACGCCGCCTGCTGCAAGGCACTCGGGCGACGCTCGCGCACCGACGACCACGATCAGGCAACATCGCTCGTCGAGCAGATCGCGCCCGACGGACAGTCCGCCGCGAAGAGCCTCCGCGCCCTCGTCGCGCTCAAGAACGATGCGCAGTACGGCTTCTACACCGTGGGCCCGGGCGAGCTCACCAAGGCAGTGCGGGGAGCGCGCAAGCTGGTGGATTTCGCCGACGCGACCCTGCGGCGCTAGGGTCGCGCCAATGCCAACCGTCGCCACGCCGTCCGCGCCGGACATCCCCGGCGCGGCGCAGCGGACCGTCACGATCGAGAGCCACGACGCCGGGCCGTTCGACGTCCACTACTACGAGGCCGGCGACGGCCCGCCGGTGCTGCTGCTGCACGGCTGGCCCCAGGACGCTTGGTGCTGGCGCGGAGTCATCCCACTACTCGCCGACCGCTATCGCCTGATCGCACCGGATCTGCGCGGCTTCGGTCAGACGGACGCGCCGGCCGGCGGGAGCTACAACGGCCTGACGATCGGCGCCGACGCGATCGCGCTGCTCGACGCGCTCGAGATCGAGCGCGCCCATCTGGTCGGCCATGACTGGGGCGGCTTCGCGGCGTTCGCGGCGGCGATCGCCGCGCCGCAGCGGATTGCCAGCCTGGTCGTGTTGAACACCTCGCCGCCGTGGCTGGAGCTGTCGCCGCGGCTGCTCTGGGAGTTGCGGCGGTCGTGGTACGTCTTCCTGCTGGCCGCCTGGGGCGAGTCGATCGTGCTCGAGCGGCCCAGCCTGATCGCGCGGATGCTGCGCGGCGACCGCGTCCAGGACGGCATCTCGCGCGCCAACGCGCAGGGCTACGCGGCGCGGCTGCAGCGGCCCGAGAGCGCGCGGGCGACGATGCTGCTCTACCGCAGCTTCGCCCGCTCCTTCCGCAAGGTGCTGTTCGAGCGGGCGTTCGAGGACCTCCGCCTGGCGGTGCCGACGCGGATCGTCTTCGGCGCCGCGGACAAGGCGCTCTCGCCGGTCGTGCTGCGCGGCATCGAGCGTCACTGCGACGACGTGACCATCGAGCTGGTGCACGACTCCGGACATTTCATCGCCGAGGAGAAGCCGGAGCTGGTCGCCGAGCGAGCGGCGGAGCTGTTCGCGCTCCACCCCATCGCCAGCTGAACAACTACACAACCACACAACTTTGTAGTTGTGCTACTCTCGGAGCATGTCTCCCGACGAGCTGGTCCATCCGTTGCCCGACGAGCTCGTCGAGCTCGTCGCCCGCCGCTTCCGCCTGCTCGGCGAGCCGATGCGGATCAAGCTGCTGGACCGCATGCGCGACGGCGGGGCCACCGTCAGCGAGCTGACCGAGGCAACCGGCGCCTCGCAGCAGAACGTCTCCAAGCACCTCAGCACGCTCCACAACGCCGGCCTCGTCAGCCGGACCCGCGAGGGCAATCACGCCCGCTACGCGATCGCCGATCAGGTTCTCTTCGACCTCTGCGAGGTTGTCTACGACGGCCTGCGCCGCCAGGCCACCGGCCTCGACTCGATCCTCGACCAAGCGGTCCCAAGATGAGTCCCACGCAGACTGTCGGCCCGATCGGGCGCCTCGGCCGCTGGACGGCGACGCACTTCGGGGTCGTCGTCGCGGCCTGGATCGTCGTCGCGCTCGGACTCGGTTTCTTCGCGCCGAAGGTCGAGCATGCGCTGTCGGGCGCCGGCTGGGAGGCGACCGGCTCTGAGTCCGTCCAGGCGCGCGACCTCGTCGACCGCGAGTTCGGCGGACTGTCCAGCTACGGGCTGATGGTGGTCGTCCACTCCCAGGACGCCAAGGCCGGCGATCCCGCGTTCGACGCCGCCACCGCGGAGGTCGTGCGCACGCTGCGCGCCAGCGACGCCGTCGCGACGGTCGTCGCCCCGCAGCCGGGCGCGACGATCGCCCGTGACGGCCACACCGCGGTCGTCCAGGCCGGCGCGGCGCGCGACCCGAACGAGACGGTCCGCGCCGCCGGCGAGCTCAAGGGCGAGCTGGCGGCCATCGGCGACGAGCGCGTCCAGGTCGACCTGACCGGCGCGTCCGGGATGTGGTCGGACTTCAACGAGGCGAACAAGAGCGCGATGCTGAAGTCGGAGCTGATCTCGTGGCCGGTGACGCTGACGATCCTGCTGCTGGCGTTCGGCTCGCTGGTCGCGGCCGGGCTGCCGCTGATGCTGACGATCCTCGGCCTCGTCGCGGCGGCGGGCTCGCTCTACCTCGGCACCCAGCTGTTCGACATCTCGATCTGGGCGATGAACTTCGCGCTGATGTTCGCGCTCGCGCTCGGCATCGACTACGCGCTGTTCGTGACGATGCGCTTCCGCGCCGCGCTGTTCGGCTCGCGGCTCGACCCCATCGAGGCGACCGCGGTGGCGATGGACACGGCCGGCAAGGCGGTCCTGCTCTCCGGCCTGACGGTGCTGATCTCGCTGATCGCCGTGCTGCTCGTCCCGAGCCCGGCGTTCCGCTCGATGAGCGTCGGGATCATGCTGGCGGTGCTGTTCGTGCTCGCGGCCACGCTGACGCTGCTGCCGGCGGTGCTGGCGAAGCTCGGGCCGCGCGTCGACCGGCTGGCGCTGCCGTGGGTGCGCTCCGGCGAGCACCGATCGCCGCGCTTCGCCGCCTGGGCGGAGCGGCTCTGGCGGCGGCCGCTCGGTTACGGCGCGGTGGCGCTGGTCGTGCTGCTCGCACTCGCGCTGCCAGTGCTGGCGCTCGACACCGGCATGCCCTCGATCAAGGTCGTCCCGCAGGAGGACCACTCGCGCCAGGGCTATGCGGCTATCCAGGACGCGTTTGGGCCCGGCGGGCCCGGCGCGCTGCAGATCGTGGCGCCGGCGAGCGAGGCGCGGGCGGCCGCCGCGGTCGTCGCGGCCGACCCGGGGATCGCCCAGGCGCTGCCGCCGCAGCCCGGCAGCGGCGATCACGTCGCGATCCAGGCGATTCCGCGCGCCGGGCCGTCGACCGACGCCGCCGGCGCGACCATCGAGCGGCTGCGCGACGAGCTGCCCGCCGACGCGCTGGTCGGCGGAGCGGCGGTGGAGAACCACGACCTCGAGGTCGCGCTGGCCGACGTCACGCCGATCGCGATCGGCGTCGTGCTGGCGCTCGGCTTCCTGCTGCTGCTCGTGGCGCTGCAGGCCCCGGTGATCGCGGCGGTCGGCGTGCTGACCAGCCTGCTCGGGACCGGCGCCGCGTTCGGCGTCGCGAAGCTGATCTTCCAGGATGGCCACCTGTCGGCCCTGCTCGGCTTCGAGTCGCAGGGCTTCCTCGACGCCTGGGGGCCGGTCTTCTTCTTCGCGATGATCTTCGCAATCTCGATGGACTACACGGTCTTCCTGCTCTCGTCGGCGGAGGAGGAGGACTTGTCGGCGTGCCGGTGAATTCCGAAGCGCCAAACTCATACGCGCCACCTTGCGGCAACGTAACGCCCCAGAAGTCGCGC
>JBIOUS010000030.1:0-35091 GCA_044867325.1 Thermoleophilaceae bacterium
CAGACGGAGTGCCGTCAGCAACCGCGGTGGCCAGGACAGCTGCGCGCGGCGGTGAACCCGCCACGGCCGTCGCCCCTCCGCTGTCAGTTGCTCCCTCCATCTGCCTCTATGCATGATACATCCGGCACGAGGTCGTGTCTATGCATGTTGGCTGATTCAGGGAAGTTGTTGCTCAAGGCTCAAAAACAGCAGCGGGATCGTAGATCGGGAACTCGACGGGACCACTAGGCCCGACATAGCTGACAGTTCGCAGCTGGGTGCCCGGCGGAACCACGGTGTAGTAGGCGTTGTCCTCGGTTGCGACATCGGCCGAGTCGGACGTGCCGGTCTGGACCGATACTGAGTCAACTCCATCGGGAACGATGCCGAAGATTGCTACGCCGCCCGTTTCGAAGGCCACCGTTGCAGGACCAGCCTTGCCTTCGGCAACGTCGTCGGTCGACGGACAGGTAACGGTCACGCCCTGGCTATCTGTCAACGATGCGCAGATGTGGGCGCGTGCTGGGACTACGTAGACCGAACTCGTCAAGTTGCCGATGGCCCGACGAGCCAGATCCGGGTTCAAGCCGAAGTCCGCCTTCTCGTCCATCCTGGCCTCGAACTCGTCAGGAAGCGCATCCCCAGGACCTCGACTCTCCTCGAGCAGCGCAATCGCATCCTTTGCCGCAGGCTCGATCGCCGCAACTTGGGTGGACTGGGTGCTTGGTGGGTTGTTGTCGTCCCTGTCGGCAACTGCGCCCACAGCCCCGAAGACGAGCAACATTACGACGCCAATGCCGCCGAAGGGTAGATATCTCTTGATCATCGCCTTTACCAGTCCGTATCCGCGAAGCCGTTGATCGACTGCGGGCTGCCGCTCTGCTGCAGGATATTGGCCTCGTAGCAGGCGCAGGTCACGGCGCCGTAGTAGCGACCAATCCAATTACCACCGCAAGTAGGATTCGCAAGCCAAATGCCGGTCGAGGGCTTGTAGACCCCTTGACAGACCGTGAACGAACCTCCACCGGGATTCCAAGCCTCGTTGTAGTCCCAACTGTGTTGGCCGTCGTAGCTCCCGTTCGCCTTGCCATCGCACCACTGGTTGTGTGGCTTGTTCACGCAGTTGTAGTTGCTAGTCAGAGCGCTGGCCTGTGCCGGCACGAGGACCCCAACAGCGACGACAGCGACCAACGCAAGCAGCGCAAAACGCGCCCTAGCGTGCGTCATTCTTAACCCCTCTCGAAAGTAGCGAGCACGTCCAACGCCCCGCCTCAGAGCGCTGGACAACCATAAACCGGCCCGGCAAGAAGCGTCAAGCTGCGTGTTTCAGGGCATGATCCGAATGCGACGCCCATCCCCGGTCACCGCATCGAAGGCGTAGCTTGAGAGCAGCCCCGAATCGGGGAGCCCCGACTTCCCTAGTGGCATGTCCTTTGCGCTCTGGGCGCCCACGGCCACGAAAGGCATCAATGGATCGAGGTCCGACCCGCCGGGGGTCCATGGTGCGCCAAGACTTACGTCAAGCGATCCCTCCGGCCCGCGACCGCTCAACGCCGCCACGTCCGCGCCCACGTAGCCCCTGATGATTACGTTGTTCGGTCCGACCTCGATTGCGGGCACATACCCCCCGTCCCGTAGGCCTGCGGCAACAACAGCTGGCACCTCGCAGCTGAGCGTCCCAGAGCTGCTCGCCTCCGAGTCGGCAACGGCCCAACAAATCTTGCCGTCCTTCGCCGAATAGAACGAGGTCACGACCCGCGACCCATCCCCCAGCGCCACCTCGATCGGCTCGCTTGCCTTGGAGGGAGAGGGCTGGATGTCGTCGCCGGAGGGGCCGGGGCGCTCAGATGCCTCAGGCTTATTGAGACCAGTCTCATATATCCCCAGGAGGCGGTCCACCGCCGGCACGCCCGTCGAACCGGATACCAACGCCGAAGCGCCCGCGCCCACGATCCCGAGTCCTAGCAACGCTGCAACGGTCAGCGACGCGATGCGGCGAGGGCGAATGCCTTGGGGTCGGGGCGATAGCGGTGCCGCGCGCCGCGCGTGCTCGATCAGCTCAGTCCGTGTCAAATCCAGCCCCGCGGCCAGCTCGGCCGGCAGCTCGATCGACTCATGAGCATCCTCCTCGGCGAGTACGTCTGTCCCAAGCTGGTGGAAGTCAGGACCGGCGCCTGCCTCAACGCCACCGCCGAACAGTCTGCGCAGCCTCAGCCCAAGCAGCCGCCCACGCAACCAAAGCGCGGCCCACAGCCCGGCGATCAGCTGTCGCAGCGCGTTCACGCCTGCTCATCCTCCGCTTGCTTGCGCAGCCGGCTGAGCCCGCGCTTGACGCGCTGGCGGATCGCAGCCTCAGTCGCCTGCTCGCTGGCGGCGATCTCGGAGTAGTCGCGCTCGTCGAGGATCCTCGCGATGACCGCACGGCGCTCCGCACGCGGCAGCTCCTCGAGGCCATCCACGATGTTCGGCAACGACGCATCGATGCGCGCCTCGGCTTGCTCCCAGTCCTCGTCGCTGAAGCCGGGCACGTCGAGGCCGAGGCGGCGGCGGGCGGACTGCTCGGCCTGCTGGCGGCGGTAGGTGGAGAGCATTGTGATCTTGGCGATGCCGAACAGCCAGCCGCGGGCGTCGCCCTTGGCCGGGTCGTAGCGGGCGACTGACTCGAGCGCGACGGCGAAGGTCTCGGACGTCAGGTCGAGCGCGACGTCCTGGTTGCCCGTCTGGCGCCAGAGATAGGAGACGATCGCCTGGCTGTGGCGATCGAAGAAGACGCCGAACGCGTCGGGGACCGAGGGCGTCAGGGCGAGCAGGTCGGCGTCGCTGCGGCGAGCGAGTCGCCGCGCTAGCTGGTCGGGATCCGGCGCCATCGCCCGGCAATCATGGCGTCCGCGTGAGGACGGAGCGATGCGCCAGCCTGGACGACGCGCACGCGGGAAGGCAGCGACACGCGCCTGTGAGCAGGCGTCATCGATTCCCCCCCAGTTGTGCATGCCCGAAGCCGGCACGCGCCCGCCCTCCTGGTCGCCATCATTTACTACTGGGTGCTTGCCGCAGCACCGATTCCTGTGACACGGCAACCGTAATCGGGGAGCTTCCCACGCGGAAAGCTCTCTCAGCAACCGGAACCGATGTCGGTCAGTTGAGGCCGCGGACCATCTCGCTTGGGTCCTTGCCGAGCGCGCGGGCAAGGCTGACCAATGTCGAGAGCCGCGGCTCGCGCTCGGCGGCCTCTAGCCGGTAGACCTGGCTGCCGCTGATTCCGGCGCGCTCGCCGAGTTCATGCTGAGTCAGGCCAGTTGTCCGACGAGCGAGCCGGAGACGACGGGCAAAATTCTCTGTCGAAGGGGTCATGTGGCGCACTTGTAGGCCGGAATGCGATTTGTGACATCTCGCACACGGATCGTGTTATAGGCCTCTCGGCCTGCTACGAAGGCGCCTAGATCTTCAGCATCACGAGGACGTTCACTACGAAGAGGCAAGAGAAGAAAACCGTCCAGCGGTTGAGGTTGCGCTCGACGAGCGAGCCGCCACCAAGCGGACCGGCACCAGTGCCGACGCCGAACGCGCCCGAGAGGCCAGCGTCCTTGCCCGAGTGCATCAGGATCAGGACGATGACGATCACGGCCAGGATCACCTGTACTCCGCTGAGAATTGCCTCCATCGCCGATGCAGCCTAGCGGAGGAGCGTCAAGCGGGACTGGTTTCGCCGTCGACGGCGTCTAGCTGCTTGAGGATCTCGATCGCCTCGGCGCGCAGCTCGCGGTCGATCGCGCGGTGATCCTCCTTCGAAAGCTTGCCCATCTCGAAGTCGAGCTGGGCGTCGCGGATCTCGCGGTACTTCGCCTCCTTGGCGGCCTCGAGCTCCTCGCGGCTGACCGACTCGCGGTCGTCCTCGCCGACTCCGAGTAGCAGCGGCCGCAACACGACGACGGCGACCAGCGCCACCAGGATGATCACCGCGAAGACGTACTCCACGCTAGGCCTGCGACAGCTCTTTGCCGAGCCGCGCCGCGTAGATGCTGGTGACGCGGCGCATCCGGGCCTCCGGCGATGGCCAGATCGCGATCAGCGCGCCGAGGATCATGATCGCGCCGCCGATCCAGATCCAGGAGACCAGCGGCGAGTCGATCGCGCGGAAGCTCGCCGGCGGCGCGTCGTTGCGGTACTTCTCGACGATCGCGGCGATCACGATCGCCTGAACGTCGTCGCTGGAGCCGGAGAACTTGGCGTTGGCCTCGCGGATCGCCGGCTCGAGCTCAGCGATGTCCGGCCGGACCGCGGTCCAGAGGTCGCGGCGCAGCCCCCAGCGGACGTCGACCTCGCTGGTCGCCTCGCCCTCGAAGAAGCGGCCGATCGGACCGGCGTCGAGGTTCTGCGACGGATAGAAGTTGCGCGACGGGTGCAGCGTCTCGACCTCGTCGCCGCGACGGGCGCGCAGCACAGCGCCGAAGGTGATCGGAGCCCCGGTCCCGGCCGTATCGCGGCCGACCTCGGCCGTTGGGCGGACGTAGGTGATGTCGTAGCCGCCCGCCTTGAACGACTGGCCGGGTGAGAGCCGCACGTCCTTCTGGTCCTGGAACGCCGACGACGCGGCGACGCCGAGGAAGAGGATCGCGATCCCGGCGTGGACGAGGTAGCCGCCGTAGCGGCGGCGGTTGCGCGCGATCAGCTGGCCGAGCGCGCGCGGCCAGGGGTCGCCGGTAATCGTTCGACGCGCGCGCGTTCCCCGCCACAGCTCCTGCGAAACAACCGTCAAGACCAGCGAGACGAAGCAGAACATGATCAGCGCCAGCGGGTTGTCGGCCGAGTTGGTGAAGGCCAGCAGCATGACCAGCGTGACCGCCATCACCGCCAGCGGCAGCCGGAACGAGCGCGCCAGCCCTGAGCGACTCGCCCGCCGCCACGGCACCATCGGCCCGATCGCCGCGAGCGCGACCAGCACCAGCGCCAGCGGCGTCGTGACACGGTTGAACCACGGCGGGCCGACGCTCGCCTCGTTGCCGGACAGCGCGTCGGAGATCAGCGGGAAGAAGGTGCCCCAGAAGATCACGACGCAGAGGCCGACGAGCACGAGGTTGTTGACCAGGAAGAACGCCTCGCGCGACATCAGCGAGTCGAGCTTTGCCTCGCTGCGCAGGTCGTCGAGGCGCGAGACGATCAGCGCCGTCGAGCCGAGGATCACGATCGCGATGAAGGTCAGGAACTGCTTGCCGATCGTCGACGCGCCGAAGGCGTGGATCGAATCGAGGATCCCCGAGCGGACGAGGAAAGTTCCGAGCAGCGCAAGCACGAACGTCGCCACGATCAGCGAGACGTTCCAGATCTTCAGCATCCCGCGCTTCTCCTGGACCATGATCGAGTGGATGAAAGCGGTGCCGACCAGCCACGGCATCAGCGACGCGTTCTCGACCGGATCCCAGGCCCAGTAGCCGCCCCAGCCCAGCTCGGCGTAGGACCAGAGCGCGCCGAGCATGATCCCGGCGCCGAGGAACGTCCAGGCGATCAGCGCGAAGCGGCGCGTCGCGCGAATCCAGTCGGCGCCGGTCTGGCGGACGATCAGCGCGCCGATCGCGAAGGCGAACGGGATCGAGAAGCCGACGTAGCCGGTGTAGAGCATCGGCGGGTGGATCATCATCGCCGGGTGGCGCAGCAGCGGGTTGAGGCCGGCGCCCTCGAGCGGCGCCACGGCGAGCGTGGCGAACGGGTTCTCCCAGGCGACCATCAACAGCAGGAAGAAGGCGGCGATCCCGGCGAGCACGGCGGTCGCGTACGGCGCGATGTCGCGCAGCGAGCGGCGCGTCGCGAACAGCACCGCGCTCGAGAAGAGCGACATCAGCAGCGCCCAGAGCAGCAGCGACCCGTCCTGGGTCGCCCACATCGCGGTGAACTTGTAGAAGGTCGGCGTGTCGGTCGACGAGCCCTCGGCGACGAGCTGGAACGAGAAGTCGGAGCGCAGGAAGGCCGACTGGAGCACGATCGTGGCGGTGACCATCAGGCCAGCCATGCAATAGATGGCGCGGCGGCCGGAGACGACCGCGGCGCGGCTGCCGCTGCGCGCACCGTAGAGCGACGCCCCGGCCGCGTAGAGCGCGGTCAGCAGGCCGACGAGCAGACAGGCGGAACCGAGTCCCGCCACGTCAGGTGCTCTGCTCGTCCTTGGTGAACTTCGAGGGGCACTTGGTGATCAGCGAGTCGCGCTCGGCGACGAACGTGCCCTGCTTCAGCTCCCCGGAGACGATCACCTCGCGTCCCTCGCGGAACGGGTCGGGCACGACGCCGGAGTAGGTCACCGGCAGCGACTCGTGGCCATCGCGATCGCGGATGCGGAAGGTCAGCTGCTCGCCGTCCTTGTCGACCGAGTCGTTGACGACCTTGCCGGTCAGCTCATAGGAGCGGCCGGGCTCGGCGCCCGCGATCAGATCGGAGGGGTCCTTGGCCTGCGTCGAGGCGCTGAAGCTCGTGTAGACGAGCGCGCCGGCCAACAGGACGGCGGCCGTCAACGCCACGAACAGGCGCAACTTCCGCTTTCGCCGGGGGTCCATCGACAGTGATTATGCCTAGCATGCCCGCGAATGGGCGAGCCGGAGTGAACGCCACAACCAATGCGCTCCCGGCGGGTTAGGGCAGCGATGCCTCGACTGATCCGGATGGCGCTCGCCGCCGTCGCCGCGCTGGCCCTCGTGCCCGGCGCCGCGGCCGCTGCGACGCCCAAGACGGCCCCCAGTGGGCCGCCGAAGCCGATTCAGCTCCGCTCCGGCTGGGAGGTGCGCGACCTGATCACGCCGCCGACGCCGGTTCAGCCGGGACCGCCGCCGGAGACGTCGCCGAGCGCGGCGCGGGCGTCGAGCCGGCTGCCCGCACGCGCGGCGCAGACAGGCGGGCCATGGCGCCCGGCCAACGTCCCGTCGGCCTTCGAAGGGCTCGCGCGGGCGCCGCAGTACGGCGGCACGCTGAAGCTCTACCGGCTGCGCTTCACCGCGCCGAACGTCAAGGACTACAGCTGGGCGTTCGAGTTCGAAGAGGTGCGGCGGCGGGCGACCGTGTCGCTGAACGGCAAGCGGATCGGGATCAGCATCGACCCGTACACGCCGTTCCAGGTCCCGGCGCGGGGGCTGCGGCCCGGCAAGATCAACACGCTCGAGGTCCTGGTCGACAGCCGTAAGGACCCGCGGCTGCCAGAGGGCTGGTGGAACTGGGGCGGGATCGTGCGGCCGGTGTCGATGGTGCCGATCGGGGCGGTGCACGTGAGCGATCTGGCGCTGATGCCGTCTGTGAGCTGCACGGGGCCGGCGACTAATTGCAGCTCGGCGCTGGTGCTCGACGGCGTTCTGAGCAAGCTGCCGCGCAAGCAGTGGCGGACGGTGCGGGGCAGGAAGGTCGAGGTCGCGGCGGCGGACTACCGCCCGGTGCTGAAGATCCGGCTGAAGGCGCCGAACGGCAAGGTCACCAACCACCGTGCGGTTCTGCGCGGATCGACCACCGGCCGCCGCCGCCAGAAGATCCAGATCGCGGGACCACCGCAGCCGCAGCTCTGGTCGCCCGACCGGCCGCGGCTCTACGACGCTCGGGCAACGCTCCAGTGGGGCAACGCCATCTACCAGGTCGAGACGCGCAAGCTCGGATTCCGCTCGGTACAGGTCCGTGACGGAATCCTGCTGCTGAACAACCGGCCGATCAACCTGCGTGGCGCCTCGATCCACGAGGACGCGCCTGGACGCGGCGCAGCCTTCAGCGGCTACGACATGGATACGACGGTGCGCGAGCTGAAGGAGCTCGGCGCGAACATCACACGCTCGCACTACGTGCTCAGCGAGGGCCTGCTCAACCGCCTCGACGAGGCCGGGATCCTCGTCTACAACCAGGCCCCCGTCTGGCAGCGCGACCATGGCGCGAACCTGCTGCGCACGCCGCTCGACCGCTCACGCGCCGTGGCACAGGTCAAACGAACGGTGATGGCCGCGCGCGGCCACGCGTCGGTGATCGTCCAGTCGGTCGGCAACGAGCTGACGTTCACACCCGACAAGCGACCGGCTTCGCGGCGCTTCATGCTCGATGCCGCAGAGGTGGCTCGTGACCTCGATCCGCTGGCCCTGACCGCGATCGACATCAAGACGCGGCCGACGCTGCCGCGCCAGCGGACCTACGAGGCGTTCGACCTGATCGGCATCAACCAGTACTTCGGCTGGTACCCGTGGGTCGAGGACTTCGCACAGCTCGAGCCGTTCCTCAACCAGATGCGCGCCAACTACCCGGAGCAGGCACTGGTGATGACCGAGTTCGGCGCCGAGGGACGGCCCGACATGGCGTTCTCACCCGCCGACGTCAAGGGCAGCTACGCGTTCCAGACCAACCACGTCGCGCGCACGATCGACCTGATCGACCGGCTGCCGTTCATGTCCGGGGCGATCCACTGGACGCTGCGCGAGTTCGAGATCTTCCCCGACTGGCGCGGCGGCGCCGTCGGCGGCGAAGGGCCGAACGACGACATCCGCCACCACAAGGGCGTCCTGACCTACAGCGGCGCCCGCAAGCCCGCTTGGCAGGCACTGCACGACCGCTACGTGCGGACTCCGCTCTACCGCTGACACAGTCGTGGCAAGCCTCGCGGGAACCGCAACTTTCCCCCTGGGGCCGTGTGTACCCTTCGACACCGTTGAACCTCGCCCCACCCTCTTCTCCGGGGCTCCACGACCGAAGGGACGCATGAGGAACTCGAAGACCCTCCGCACGCTGGTCTACGCGCTGCTCGCCGTCATGGCCGTGCTCGTTGCGCCAACCGCAGCCAACGCCAGCTCCACGCAGCTGTCGCTGATGCAGGACGACGCCGAGATGTTCGGAGAGCGAGGCGAGGATCCCGCCGCCGCGATGAAGGAGATGAAGGACCTCGGGGTCGACGTGCTGCGGACCAACGTCCTCTTCTACCGGATCTACGACGACTTCACCGACCGCACCAAGCCCGCGGGATTCGACCCCAGCGATCCGAGCTCACCGCAGTACACGCGCTGGGGAACGACCGACAACATCGTCCGGCTCGCGAAGGAAAACGGGATCAAGCTGCTGTTCACCGTTAGCGGCCCGGGCCCCTACTGGGCCTCGGAGCAGCCGAGCAAATGCCGTGGTCGTGGCCTCTGCTCATACCGGCCCGACCCGAAGGTCTTCGGTCAGTTCGTCGAGGCGGTCGCCAAGCGCTACCGCGGCCAGGTCGACTGGTACTCGCTCTACAACGAGCCGAACATCGGCAAGAGTGGCGGCGGTCCAGGCTGGCTGATGCCGCAGACCACACGTACCAAGGCGGGCACCGTCCAGACGGCGGGCGTCATGTACCGCAAGCTCTGGCAGGCCGGCTACAAGGCGATCGCCAAGCAAGACTCAGCGCGCCGTGGTCGCGTCTTGTTCGGCGAGATGGCGGCGATCAACGCGCCGCTACCGAAGTTCTACGCCGCACTCTGCCTCGACGAGAACGGCAAGCCGTTCAAGGGACAGCTGAAGAAGCTCAACGACTGTGGCCGCGTGTCGAAGCTGAACATCGGCGGCTGGGCGATCCACCCCTACAACCAGGGTGGCTTCGGACCGCCGAATCGCAAGACGACCAGCAAGACGGCCCTGCCACAGCAGTACATCCCGCGTCTGCACCGCCTGATGGCGAAAGCCGCCGCCCGCGGCCGGGTGCCTGGCGGCAAGGGGGTCTACGTGACCGAGTTCGGCTACCAGACGAATCCGCCCGACCGGATCTCGCGGATCACGCCGAAGCTGCACGCCCAGTACATCAACGAGACCGACCGCCTGTTCTACGGCGACTCGCGGATCAAGACCGTCGGGCAGTACCAGCTCGTCGACGTCAACGACGTGACTCAGTACAACAGCGGGCTGCGCTTCGCGGGCGGGACCAAGAAGAAGAAGGCATCCTACGACGCCTACCGCCTGCCGATCGTCGTGACGAAGAAGTCGTCGAAGCTGGTCGAGGTCTACGGCCAGGTGCGCCCGGCGCGCCAGGCACGGCTCGCCAACGTCTTCTCGGCGCCCGAGCTGCAGTTCGCTCCGCCCGGCGGCGGGTTCGCGACGATCAAGCGGCCGGGACTGAACTCGGTCGGGATCTTCCGCACGAACGTCAGCCGCAGCGGAGCGGCCGCGGGCCGCTGGCGGATCAAGTGGCAGAACGGCCTGATCGGCGAGGTCTCCTACAGCCGCGTCGCCAAGGCCGGCAAGGCGCTGCGCTACTACCAGGACTAGTCGGGGCCGGCGGGGGCTACGCTCCCCCGCCGTGGAAGTCGAGACGACCGTACAGCGCCGCCTGCTGCTGCTCGCGATCCTGGCGCTGGCGGTCGTCGTTCGCCTGGCCGGGATCGGCGACCGGCTGAGCGACGCCGAGGGCTACTCGTGGCTGGTGGCGTCGGCGCCGAACATCGATGTCTTCTTCGACCGTCTGGCGGCCTACGAGAACACGCCGCCGCTGTTCTACGCGCTGCTGGCGCCGCTGCCGTTGGGCGACGAGTCCTGGCTGCGGCTGCCGGCGCTGCTGCCGGCGCTCGCCTGCGTTCCGGTCCTCTACTGCCTGGTGCGGCCGCTGCTCGGCACGCGCGTCGCGCTGCTTTCGGCGCTGGCGCTGGCGGTCGCGCCGTTCCACGTTTCCTACTCGAACTACTCGCGCGGCTTCATGCTGGCGGCGCTCGGGCTGCTACTGGCGGCCTGGGCGGTCGCTCGCCTGGCCGAGGGCCGGCGGACGCGCTGGTGGTGGCTCTACCTGGCCGGCGGCACGTTGGCGCTCCAGTCGGAGTACGACGCGCTGCTGTTCCTGGCGCCGCTGCTCGCACTGCCGGTGCTGTGGCGACGACGCGGCTGGAAGGAGGTGGTGCTGCTCGGCGCGCTGCCGGCGGTGACGCTGCTGCCGCTGGTCGGCGAGATGCTGCGCGGGCTCGACCAGCTCGACGTGACGAAGCTGACGCCACCGTCGCCGGACCTCTCCCCCGCGAGCCTGCGCGACAGCCTGGTGTCGCTGTTCACCGGAACGCATGGGCTGGTGGGCTCTGCCGCCGGGCGGGCACTGCAGCTCGCAGTGCTGCTCGGGGCGATCGCGGTGGCGGCGACGTGGGTCTGGCGACGCTTCGGCCGGCTCGCGCGGCTCGAGGACAGCCAGCGCGACGTCGCGTTCTGGCTGCTCGTCGTGGCGCCGGCCACGGCGGTGGTCCTGCACGCGATCGCCTCGATCCCCGGCCCTGAGATCTTCGACTCGCGCTACCTCGTCGGGCTGATCCCGTTCGCTTGCGCGCTGCTCGCGTGCGGCATCGACGCGCTGCCGTGGCGGTGGGCGATGCCAGCCGCAGCCGCGGGCCTGCTGGTGCTGGCCGTCGCGGTATTCGTTCAGCGCTACGACCGCGAGATCCATCCGGATGTGGCGCCAGCTGTCGCGCTCGTCGACTCCACCGGGACCCAGACAGTTCTCACCAACAGCCCGGTCATCGCCTACTACCTGCGCGATTCCGACGCCGACGTGCGCCTCGACCGCCCGTTCGGCCTCGGCAACGACGAGCCGACGTGTGCGGTGGGCGGCTGCCCGGGACCGATCGTGGTCGTAGAGGACTCCCGGCTGCCCGGCGGCATCCGCGGCGGACCCGGCGCCGTCTCTCCGTTCGGACCGATCGTGGCGCGGGTCGTCCCGTAGCGACTGCCGCGCGAAGGATGGTTAGGGCTATGACCCAAAAGAGCCTTCCCGCGTCGTCAAAACGCGTTAGACCGCCGGATAGCGGGTCGGCGGGACGTCGATGATGCCGTCCTGGGCGCCGCCGAAGTCCTCCATGTAGATCACGTAACCGACGTCGAGCGCGACGAAGGCGAGCACGGTGACGAGCGCCAAGCGCGGACGGGTGTTCAACACCCACGCGGCCGCCACGACGAAGACCGGCGCAGCGAGGAAGACGATCCGGCCCCAGTCGAGCGCGAACAGCATTCCGGCGGCGCAGACGGCGACCAAGACAAGCCCGCGGCGGGCGAACGGCAGCGTTCGCAATGCGAACGGCGCGATCAGCCACAGCGGCCCATAGGCGAGGAACAGCCGGCGCAGCACCGTGAACGGGACCTCGGCGGCCTTGCGCAGGACTTCCAGCCGGCCGCCGACCAGCGAGTCGTACCCGAGCACCCGCTCGCGGTACAGCGACGGAACCGATAGCCGCAGCGCGACGTAGGCGGCGACGCCCGGGAACGACGCAAGCAGCGTCTGGCGCAGCGCGCGCGGGTCCCACAATCGCTCGGCCCAGACCGCGTAGGCGAACGGGATCAGGAACAGCGCCGCCTCGCGGACGAAGCAGCCGACGAGGACGATCGCGCCAAAGACCACCGGCCGGCGGTCGACGATCGCGAGCGTGCCGGCAAACATCACCAGCACCGACTCGGGATCGACGTTGCGGCCCTCGCGCAGCGAGGCGACGAACAGCGTCGGCGACAGCGCGAGGCAGATCGCCAGCGCGGCTGCGAGCGGCTTGTTGATCTCGAAGCGCCGCATCAGCACGTAGGCGAGGCCGGCGATCGCCGCCGTCGACAGCCAGGCGAGCCAGCTGAACGAGAAGTCGTGGTCGAACGGCAGCAGGTGGACCAGCGTCGGCACCGCCACGCGGTGGGCGAACGGGAAGGTGTGCGGGTCGAACGGCTGGTCGGCCATCCGCTCGTAGATCAGCTCGTCGTTGCGCGGCTCCGGCGAGTCGCGCACGTAGGCGTCCATCAAAAGCAGCAGGGGCAGCGCGACCGCCGCCACCAGGCCGGCCTCGGCCCAGACCGAGCGGAGCTTCACTCTTGGTACTTGATCGGCTTCCCGGCAGCGGCGACGCGACTGAGCAGGGTGTCGCCAGTCGGGGCCGTCCAGCTCGCGCGGTAGCTCAGGCTCGCCGCGCCGCGACGGCTGACGACGAAGCGGTAGTAGCCGGCGCTGTTGGTCAGCGGCCGACCGATCACCGCGCCCTCCGCCATCCCGCGGGCGATCGTGACGACCGGGCGCGCGCGCCCGCTGGCCGGGCGCACCTGGCCCCACACCTCGACACGGTCGGCCCCGAGCCGCGTCACTACGAGCGGCATCCGATAGGCGGCGAGCGACGGCTTCGCCTCGCCGTCGGCGAAGCGCAGGCCGGTGTTGAACTCGCCCGGATTGCCGACGTCGTAGAGCTCGTACTGAGCGACCGAGCGCACCCGCTTGTCGCCGAAGAAGAGGCGGTCGGCCTCGTTGATCGCACCGGCCTGGCGGCTCAACGAGAGCGCATCGCCGAACGGGTTCGGCGGGCTCGACTGGAAGCCGAACTCGGTCACGTAGATGCCGCGCCCGCCGGGGATGCGGGCGTGGCGGGCAGCGCGGTCGAGCAGCTTGTGGGCCCGCGAGACGTAGCCCATCGCCAGCGAGTCCTTGGTGTGGCTGCGCGTGAAGACCGAGCCGATCGCATAGTTGTTGTACGGGTGCAGCGCGAGACCGGCGATCGGCAGCTTCTGGACCTTGCCGCAGCCCTGCAGGGTGCGCATCCGGCCCTTGAACGGGCTGCCGTCCTCGTCGAGGCAGAGAGCCGCGTAGAGCGTGTCCATCGGCGAGCTGATCGCCGCGGTCTCACCGAACAAGACCTTGTTGCGGCTCGGCGGGTCGTATTTGGCGATCGCCTTCCAACCAGCCAGCCAGAGCTGGCGGTAACGGGCGGCGCCGAGGTCGATCGTTCCGTAGCGGCTGCGCTGGAGCTGAGGCCAGATGTAGTGCTCGAGGTTCGGCTCGTTCCAGAAAGACCAGAGCGCGACCTGACCGCCGAAGGCGCCGCCCGCGCCAGTGGCTGTCGAGCCATAGCGCTTCACCGCCGCCTTGACGAACTGGGCGAAGAGCGCCGGCGACGGCTTCCACATGCAGGACTTCCCGAGCTGCTGGTAGCCGCCGATCAGGTGCGGGCAGCGCGAAGGCTGCTCCGACGCCCAGTAGGGAATCGAAGGCGACAGCACCATCAGCAGCTTGAGCCCGTTGCGGCGTGCGCGGTCGACGAGCGAGTCGTACATCCCCCACGCGTAGCCAGGCGAGTCGGGGTTGCCTGGGTCGAAGCCGGCCGGGCGGCGGCGGGAGTCCTGCCCCGGTGACACCGAGTGCCAGCTGACGAAGACGCGGATCGCGTCGGCGCCGATCAGCTTCGCCTCTGCGACGGTCGCCTCCGGGTCGCGCCCGCTGCCGTAGACGAAGGTCGCGTCGTCCTGCAGGATCGACATCTGGGTCGACGAGGCAGACGCCGACGAGGGGAGCAGCACGAGTGCCGCGAGCAGTGTTAGGAGGATCGTCGACTTCACGAAGGGCTCGGCGAAGACTACGAGCCGGCGCCGCTGTCCGCGTCATCGGACGGACGGCCGCCGATCAGGTTGATCGCGCGGTTCTCGACCGCGTCGATCCACTTGAAGCGCTCGATGGAACGGCGCAGCTTGCGACTATCCGGCTTGTAGCGCCGCTTGGCCCAGCGCGAGTCGGGCTTGGCGAGGCGGATCGCGCCGACGATCGCCAGCAGCGGTATCAGCGCGCCGACCATTCCCGTCACCAACTTGCCCTTGCCGACAGTGATCACGACGAAGACGAGGTTGACGGCGACCGCGAGGGCCAGCGCCGTGACCGACCCCTGCTCGCCGCTGTCGAACGGAGCGATCCCGACGACCAGCATCCAGCCGATCAGCACCGCGATGATCACGGCGTCGACCGACGAGCGACCCTCCTCGCTCCAGTAGACGTCCTCGAGGTGCAGCCAGAGCGCGAACTCGTCGAGCGTCAGGCCGCAACCGATGCCGAACGCCACCGCCAGCATCTCGATCCACGGGCTGTCTGGCTGGAACGAGAACGCCAGGAAGCCCGTCAGCATGATCGTCAAGATCCCCCACACGAGGTGGTGGATGTGCAGGCCGCTCGACGTCTCGACGTTGCCCGGCCACCAGCTCACCTGCATCCGGATCAGACGCGCGCTCGTGCGGATGAACAGGAACCCGACGAGCAGCCCGGCGAGCACCAGGAAGCCGGCCCGCTGCCCCGGCTTGCCGAGGAAGTCCTGCGATAGCTCGAGATCGACCTGCCCGATCAGGGGCAGCAGCTCAGCTGGGATCAACGATCAGGTGCCTCGGGAAGGTTCTTGATGCCCTCCCGCGTGTGCCACTTGGAGAAGTTGTCCTCCATCGCATCGATCAGCTCGCGCATGAAGCGCGGCGAGAGGTTGATCCGCGAGACGACGACCCCGGGAACCGACTCCTCCTCGATCTCGTGGTCGACACGCGCGAAGGTGATCGTGAACTCGTAGTCCGAGTGGCTGACGTTCGCGAAGTTCGCGTAGTGGCCAGCCATCACCTCCGGATCGGCGTGGATGTCGAAGTGGCGCTCTCCGTCGGGCTCGTCGGGCATGGCCGTAGTATCGCAGCCCTGTGGAGGCTCGATGAGGATTCTCGTTCTGGCCGTAGGACGGCTGCGTCCGCCCTACGTCGACGACGTCCAGCACTACAAGAAGCTGCTCGCCGGACACGCCCGGCTGGAGCTGATCGAGGTCCGCGCCGACGAGGACGTATCGCGCCGGATTCCCGACCGCGTGTTCACGGTTCTGCTCGCCGCTGGCGGCAAGACCTACGACTCCGAGGGCTTCAGCCGCTTCCTCGAGGATCGCCGTCAGTCCGGAATGAACCTCTGCTTCATCATCGGCGGTCCGCGTGGCCTCGACCTCGAGGGCGTCGACATGAAGCTCTCGCTCGGGTCGATGACGCTGCCGCACCAGTTAGCGCGGGTGGTTCTGCTCGAGCAGCTCTACAGAGGCCACAAGATCCTGGCTGGTGAGCCGTACCACTACTGAGCGCATAGGCTGCCGGGCTCGATGGCCGACCCCGTAAAGGACCTCAGCGATGCAGTGATCGCCGCGGCGAAGTCGCTTGGCGGGGCGCCTGCCAAAGCGCCGACTTTGGAGCGGCCGCCGCAGGCCGACCTGGGCGACTACTCGACGAACGCGGCGATGATGCTGGCGGGGGCGCTGCGGCAGCAGCCGCGAGCGATCGCCGAGCAGCTCGGAGAGGCGCTGAGCGGGCAGTTGGGCGAGGCGGTCGAGCGGGTGGAGGTCGCTGGGCCGGGGTTCCTCAACGTGTTCTTGGGCGATGGCTGGATCAAGGGAGCCGCGGCAGCCGCGCTCGCGGACGGCGACGACTTCGGCCGCACGGTCGTGGAGGCGCCGGAGCGGGTCAATCTCGAGTTCGTCAGCGCCAACCCGACCGGACCGATCACGGTGGCCGCCGCGCGCCATGCCGCCTACGGCGACTCGCTCGCGCGGGTGCTGGAGCTTTCCGGCAGCGACGTCGACCGCGAGTACTACGTCAACGACTATGGCGGCCAAGTGCAGCGCTTTGCGGCGTCGATCCGGGCGCGGGCGCTCGGCGATGAGCCGCCCGAGGACGGGTACCAGGGCGAGTACGTCAAGGACGTTGCGGTGCAGATCGACGGCGCGGCCGAGCTGGACGACGACGAGCTGGCCAAGCGGGGCGTGGCGATCATGCTGGAGGCCGTCGAGGCGACGCTGACGCGCTTCCGAGTCCATATGGACCATTTCTCCAGCGAGCGCGTGCTGCAGGAGGGCGGCGCAGTCGACACCGCGATCGAGCGGCTGCGCGAGCGCGGCCACGTCTACGAGCACGACGGCGCGACCTGGCTGCGCAGCACCGACTTCGGCGACGACAAGGACCGCGTGCTGCGGCGCTCGAACGGCGAGATGACCTACTTCGCCGCCGACATCGCCTACCACGAGGACAAGCGCGAGCGCGGCTACGACCACGTGGTCGACGTGCTTGGCGCCGACCACCACGGCTACCTCGGCCGGATGAAGGCCGCCTGGCAGGCGCTTGGCGGCGATCCGGAGCGGCTCGAGCAGGTCGTGATGCAGCTCGTCAACCTGCTCGAGGACGGTCAGCGCTCGCAGATGTCGAAGCGCGGCGGCCAGTTCGTGACGCTCGACGAGCTCGTCGACGACATCGGCGTCGACGCCACCCGCTGGTTCCTCGTCCAGCGCGGGCCTGACACAACGCTCGACGTCGATCTCGACCTCGCCCGCAGTCGCAGCCAGGACAACCCGGTCTACTACGCGCAGTACGCGCATGCGCGGATCGCCAGCATCCTGCGCCGCGCCGCCGACGGACAGGTCGCAACCGCCGTCGCCGACGACCTCGCCGCGAGCCCCGAGGAGCTGCACCCGAGCGCGCGCGACCTCGTCAAGAAGCTGCTCGAGCTGCCGGAGGAGGTCCGGCTCGCCGCCGACCGCCGTGCGCCGCACCGGATCGCCGTCTACGTCACCGAGGTCGCCCAGTCCTTCTCGGCCTTCTACCGCGACTGCAAGGTGATCGGCGCCGCCGAGGAGGGCGGCGACGAGGACCTCCGGCTCGCCCTCTGCGAGCTGACCCGCCGCGTCATCGCCCGCTGCCTCGACCTGCTCGGGGTCGAGGCGCCGGACGAGATGTAGCCAGTCCCGTCGAACCCTAAGTTCCGGCGAAAATATCGCCGGAACTTAGGGTTCGGCTAGATGTCGGAGAAGACGTTGATCCCGAGATCGTCCATCAGGTTCAACGCCTCGGCGTTCAGGCGCGTCAGCTCGTTGGTGTAGAGCAGCCAGCCCATCGCGATCAGGATCGCGCCGGAGATCAGCGTGATCGCTACGTAGTGATTGCGGAAGAAGCGGAAGAAGCCGGAGACGCGTGAGAAGGCGACCGCGCAGAGGATGAACGGGACCGCGAGGCCGAGCGCGTAGAAGGCGAGTAGGACGCCGCCGTGGGTGACGGTCGACTCGTTCGAGGCCGCGGTCAGAACGGCGCCGAGCGTCGGGCCGGTGCAGGGCAGCCAGGCGATCGCGAACGCCAGCCCGGCGACGATCGGCCCGCCGGTACCGGCATGGGCCAGCAGCGCCTCCGGCCGCCACTCGCGGTTGATCCGGCTGACGAACAGCGTCGCGATGAAGAAGGCGCCGAGCAGCATCAGCACCACGCCCGAGATCTCGCGCAGCAGCTGGCGGTGGTCCTGCAGCGTCTGGCCGAGGCCCGTCGCCGTCATCCCGAGCGCGACGAACATCAGCGAGAACGAGATGCAGAACAACAGCGCCGGCATGAGGACGTCGCGGCGCGACTTGCCGGCCTCGATGTCGGCGAACGAGACGCCGGAGATCGTCGACAGGTAGCCGGGCACGAGTGGCAGCACGCACGGCGAGATGAACGAGATGAAGCCGACCGCGAACGCGGCGACGACGGTGGTGTCGACTGTGTCGGCGCCGATCACAGCTCGTAGCGCTCCAGGTCGGCGTCGAGCCGCTTGCCGGCGGCGCTGTCCTCGCCCGGCCCCGCCGCGGCCGGCGGCCGTCCGCCTCCCCCGCGCCAGCGTCGCGCGGCGACGGCGATCCCACCGGCCGCCAGCAGCACGGCCAGCGCGGGAACGAGGTAGGCGCCGAGGTTGAACCCCTCGGCCTCCGGCAGCGCGAGCACGCCTGGGCCGTACTGGGCGACGAGAATCTCCTTGATCTCGTCCTTCGAGCGGCAGCGCTCGATCAAGCGCTGGATGAAGGCCCGCTCGCGGTTGGCCTGCGGCGCCTCTGTCGCGAGCCCGAGCGGCGTGCCGCAGACCGGGCACATCACCTCGGCCTCGACGGCGGCAAGCGTCGTCTTGGGGCAATCAGCGGCGGTCGCCGTGGTCGGCAGCACCAGCGCGGCGAGCGCCGTCAGTAGGAGGAGCGCCCGTCTCATGAGCGGTCCAGCAGTGGTGCGACCTCTTTGCGCATCCACCGCTCGTCGACGGCGCCGCGGCGCAGCGCCACGATCTTGCCGTGCTTGTCGATCACGAACGTCTCGGGGTAGCCGACCACGCCGTAGTCGATCAGCGACTCGCCCTCGGGATCGCGCAGCATCGGATAGGTCAAGCCGTACTCGCGGACGAACGCGCGGGCGTCGCCGTCGATGTCGAGCGCGTCGATGCCGAGCACGGTTCCGCGGCCGTCGCGCGAGATCCGCTTGTGCCAGCGCTCGAGCAACGGCGACTCCTCACGGCATGGATCGCACCACGACGCCCAGGCGTTCAGGACCACGATCTTGCCGCGGTAGCCGGCGAGCGACTCGCGCCCCTCGCCGGATAGCCGCGGAAGGTCGAACTCCGGCGCCTCGACGGTCTCGCCGCGCGCCAAGGCGTCGTCGATCCCGTGGTCGGGGTCACTGGCGACCAACCCATAGGTGAGCAGCCCCAGCAGGGCGACGACGCCGACGATCGCGGCTACGGCAAAGGGAGAGAGGCGCTTCATCCGGGAGACAGAGGGTAAAGAGGCGCGCCGCGCCGCTCGCCGCTCCCAGGCGCCGCTGGGTGCGGCGAGAGCGGACGACGGGGGTCGAACCCGCGACCTCAAGCTTGGGAAGCTTGCGCTCTACCAACTGAGCTACGTCCGCGTGAGCGCCGAGTCTAGCTCCCCTCCCGCTCGCGGAACGTAACGCCGTAGCCGATCCGCTCGAGGGTCGTCGGATGGGTGCCGAAGAGGTCGTGGAGCAGCCGCGGCGGGTCGGGGTCGCCGATGTTGCGGGTCGCGAGACCGCGCTCGAGCTCGATGAAGGCGTCGGGCTCACGGGTCAGCTCGAGCGCGAAGGCGTCGGCGCGCGCCTCGACTTGGCGCGAGAGGACGTTGCCGGCGCAGGTGAGCGCGAACGAGACGAGTGCGAAGGCCAGGACGACCGCCGGCAGGGCGTCGGGGCCCGGCTTGCCGGGGCCGTCGAGCGCACCGCGGGCGAAGCGCTCGGCGAGCCGCTGGACGAGGAAGGTGCCGGCAGGCGCGACGAGCGCGACCCAGAGCAGGCCGTGCGGGACGTCGTCGTGCTTGACGTGGCCGAGCTCGTGGGCGACGACCGAGCGGACCTGGGCCGGCGGGAAGTCCTCGATCAGGTTGTCGTAGAGCACCACCCGCTTGGTGTGGCCGAGACCGCCGACGTAGGCGTTGATCGCGTTGGTCCGGCGGCTGGCGTCGACGCGGTAGACCTCACCGACGTCGACGCCGGCGCGGTCGGCGAGCCGCAGCACCTCGGAGCGCAGCTCGCCGCGCGGCAGCGGCTCGAAGCGGTTGAACAGCGGGTCGACGACGATCGGCTGGAGGTAGAGCATCGCCGCGGCCGCCGCGATCACCAGACCGGCGCCGGGCGCCCACCAGTTGCGCGGGAAGTGGCGGATCAGCGCCATCGCCAGCAGACCGGCGACGGCCGCGTAGACGGCGCCGACGGCGGTCGCCTTCGCGACGTCGGCGAGCCATGGTCCGAACGACTGGGTCGAGAGGCCGAAGTCCACGGCGCGCTCGTGGCGCCAGATCGAGAGCGGCAGCTCGACGATCGCGACGGCGACCCCGATGCCAGCCGCCACGGCTGCGGCGCCGAGCAGCGGGCGCCGCTGGGCGCGCTCGACCGCGGCGCGCACGCGGCGCGGCGGGCGCAGCGCCACGACCGCGACCGTCAGCCCGGCCAGTGCCGTCCCGGCGAGAGCAAGGATCTGCTGCAAATCGCGGAAGTCGCTGGCGCGTTCGAGCTCGGCGGCGCTGAAGTACGCTGTCGCATTGACGGCAGCCGGCTCGATCAACCCGTCGCGAGGGCGAAGCAGCAATGTCGCGGCGCCGGCCGCCACGACCGCCACGGCGATCGCCAGTGGCAGGCGAGTGCGATGAGTAGCCACCTTCCGGACAGTAACCATGCACCCGGGGAGCACCCGGCGCGGATCGCGATCCTCTCGGATGTGCACGGCAACCTGCCGGCGTTCGGCGCGGTGATCGCCGACACGCGCGCGGCCGGCGTCGACGCCGTCTGGTGCCTCGGCGACCTCGTCGGCTACGGCGCAAGCCCGGACGAGTGCGTCGCGCTCGCCCAGGAGGAGTGCGATCTCGTGCTCGGCGGCAACCACGACCTCGCGGTGGTCGGACGGATCGAGCTCTCAGACTTCTCCCCCGCCGCCGCGGAAGCCGCGCGCTGGACGCGCGACAACGCGTCGCCCGACACGCTCGCCTGGCTGGAGACGCTTCAGCCGGCATGCGAGGAGAAGCGGATCGGGCTCTACCACGGCAGCCCCGCCGACCCGATCTGGGAGTACGTCCTCTCGACCGATCAGGCCGGGCTGTCGTTCGACGCGATGGGTCCGCGAATCGGCGCGATCGGCCACACCCACGTCGCGCTGCGCTTCACCCGCCGCGACGGCGAGATCGTCGGCGAGCAGACTCCCGCCGGGACCGAGCACGACCTCGCCGACGGCGAGTGGCTGGTCAACCCGGGCAGCGTCGGGCAGCCGCGCGACCGCGACCCGCGCGCGGCCTGGCTGCTGGTCGATCTCGACAAGTGGACGGCGAGCTGGCGACGGGTCGAGTACCCGATCGACGCGGCCGCGAAGGCGATCGCGGCCGCCGACCTACCCAGGCATCTGGCCGACCGGCTATTCATCGGGCAGTGATCTCGCGCCTCTCCCAGCTCACGTGCCTGGTCGCGGCAGTCGCCGCGCTCGCCGTCGCGGGCTGCGGTGGCGACGACGAGCCGCAGGGCGAGAAGCTGCCGCCGGCGATCACCCAGACTCTGTTGCAACAGCTCGAGTCGGTCGGCGACCGCGTCGCAGCGGGTGTCTCCGGCGCCTGCGACGACATCTACTCCGACGACGTCGGCAACATCGGCCCGATCGACGACGCGCTGAGCTCGATCCCCTCGGACGTCGACCCCGAGATCCGTTCGGCGCTCGAGCAGAGCTTCGAGCGGCTGACCCAGCTCATCGACCAGGAGTGCGACGAGATTCGCTCCGCCGAGCAGGGTCAGCAGGACACGACCGACGAGACGACACCAACCGAGACAGTCACGACCGAGACGGAGACCGTGCCGACCGAGACCACGGAGACGACCACCTCACCGCCCGAGACGACGCCGACGACGCCCACCACGCCGTCGACGCCACCGAACGGTGGCGGCCCTGACGGCAACGGCCCGCCCGGCCAGGATCGCGGCGGCGCCGAGGCGCCGGAGGGCAACTGATGGCCCAGCCCCAGGAGATCGCCGGCCGCTACCGGATTCAGCGCCGGCTCGGCGCCGGCGGGATGTCGACCGTCTTCCTCGCCCAGGACACCGTGCTCGAGCGATCGGTGGCGGTCAAGCTACTCGCCGAGCACCTCGCCGATGACGAGGCGTTCGTCGCCCGCTTCCAGCGCGAGGCGCTCTCCGCCGCCCGCCTGCAGCACCCGAACATCGTCCAGGTCTTCGACTACGGCCTCGACGCCAGCTCGCACCGCCACTTCATCGTCATGGAGTTCGTCGACGGGCCGTCCTGCGCCGACCTGCTGCGCGACCGCAAGCGGCTCGATATCGACGAGGCGGTGCGAATCGTCCGCGACGCCTGCCACGGGCTCGACTACGCCCACCGTGCCGGCGTCGTCCACCGCGACGTCAAGCCCGGCAACCTGCTCCTGTCCGGCGACTCGGGCGCGACGAAGCTGGCCGACTTCGGAATCGCCAAGGCGGCCGAGCAGACGCGGATCACCCAGGTCGGATCGGTGCTCGGCACCGCCGCCTACCTCTCCCCCGAGCAGGCCCACGGCGACGAGGCCGGCCCGCGCTCCGACACCTACTCGCTCGGCGTCTGCGCCTACCAGCTGCTGACCGGTCGCCTGCCGCACGAGTACGGATCGCTGACCGAGCTGGCACTCAAGCAACGTGACGAGCCGGTCGAACCGATCTCCGAGTTGCGCCCGGCGGTGCCGCTGCAACTCGACCTCGCGATCCGGGTTGCGCTCGAGCGCGCGCCCGAGGACCGCTACGACAGCGCGCTCGACTTCGCCCAGGCACTCGAGGCCGGCCTGCACGGCCACGACACCGACGCCACGCGACGGCTGGCGGCGGGGCCGACCACCGATCCCGACGCGACACGGGCGCTTGGCCAAGTCACCGAGGCGACACAGGCATTGCGTACGCGCCAGCGGCCGCCGATCGCGCCGCTGCCGCCAGGCGAGCGCGGGCGCGACGCCGTTGCGGCGGCGCCCGCGCAGGATGCCAAGCGCAACGCGCGCAACCGCCGCTGGGGTCAGTTCCTCGCCCTGATCGCCGTCCTCATGGCGATCGCGGCCGTCGCCCTCGTCCTGCTCTCGTCGAGCGGCGGCGACAACAGCATCTCCCCCGTCGACCAGAACGACGTCCAGCAGCAGATCGACGGCATCGAGCAGTTCCTGCGCGACAACACCCAATAGAGACCGTTCGGATTGTTGTGCACACGGCTGTGTGCACAATCGTCCGATCTCCTACTGGTAGGGCGCTTCCCCGGCCATCACGCGGTCGGTGTAGGCAGCCAATTCGCCAGCTTCTACGGTGGCGCGCAGGCCCTTCATGAGCTCGGCCATGAAGGCGAGGTTGTGGAGGGTGATCAGGCGGGCGCCGGTCAGCTCCTTGTGGCGGGCGAGGTAGTGGAGGTAGCCGCGAGTGTGGTCCCGGCAGGCCGGGCAGGGGAGCCGGCGGCGATCGGCTCGTCGCTGCCGGCGGAGGCGCCCTTGGTCAGGTCGAGCCGCCAGCGGGCGCCCGGATCGGGGACGAGCGCCGTGCCGTGGCGGGCGAGCCGTGTCGGCGTCGCGCAGTCGAAGGTGTCGATCCCAGCCGCAACGGCGTGCAGGATGTCGTCGACGTCGCCGATCCCGAGCAGGTGTCGCGGCCGCTCGTCCGGGAGGCCGCGCAGCGCCCAGCCGACGACCTCGTGCATCTGCTCCTTCTCCTGGCCGAGCGAGCCGCCGATCGCGACGCCGTCGAGGTCGGCCTGGGCGATGTAGTCGGTCGACTCGCGGCGCAGCTCCTCGTAGACGCCGCCCTGGACGATTCCGTAGAGCAGCTGTCCGGCTGGAGCGTGCTCGCCGTGCCAGGCGATGCAGCGGTCGAGCCAGCGGTGGGTGCGCTCCATCGCGCGCAGCGTGTAGGTCCGGTCGGCGTGGAACGGCGTGCACTCGTCGAAGGCGAGCGCGATGTCTGAGCCGAGCTTCGCCTGGACCTCCATCGACGTCTCCGGGCCCATGAAGCGCTCGCCGCCGTCGGTGTAGGACTGAAAGCGGACGCCGTCCTCGGAGATCTCGTGGACCATGTTCTTGCGGCCGTCGCGGCGGCCCTTGATCTCGTCGGCGACGCTGCCGTGGCCCATCGAGAAGACCTGGAAGCCGCCGGAGTCGGTGATGATCGGGCCGTCCCAACCCATGAAGCGGTGCAGCCCGCCCGCGGCCGCGACGTAATCCTCGCCCGGTGTGATGAACAGGTGGAAGGTGTTGCCGAGCACCATGTCGTAGCCGAGCTCCGCGACCTCGCCGGGCAGCAGCCCACGTACCGAAGCGTTCGATGCGAGCGGCACGAACGCCGGTGTGCGGACGTCGCCGTGCGGCGTGTGGAGGAGGCCGGCGCGGGCGTCGCCGTCGCGGGCGCCGACGTCGAAGACGGGCATCAGCCCTCGATCAGCGTCTGGCCGGTCATCGCGGCCGGCTGCTCGACGCCGAGCAGGTCGAGGACCGTCGGGGTGATGTCGGCGAGGATGCCGCCGTCGCGCAGGCCGGGGACGTCGGCGGTGACGATCAGCGGCACCGGGTTGAGCGAGTGGGCGGTGTTCGGACTGCCGTCGGGCTCGAGCATGTTGTCGGCGTTGCCGTGGTCGGCGGTGACGATGCACGCCCCACCCGAAGCGTGGACGGCCGCGACGACGCGGCCGAGCTGTGCGTCGACCGTCTCGATCGCCTTGACGGCGGCCGGGATGACACCGGTATGGCCGACCATGTCGGGATTGGCGAAGTTGATGATCCCGAAGCCGCAGCGGCCCTCGCTCCAGCGCTCGACGAATGCCGAAGCGGCGGCCTCGGCGCTCATCTGCGGCTTCTTGTCGTAGGTCGGGACATCGCGCGGCGAGTCGACCAGGCAGCGCTCCTCACCGTCGTAGGGGTGCTCCTCGCCGCCGTTGAAGAAGTACGTGACGTGCGGGTACTTCTCCGTCTCGGCGACGTGGACCTGGCGCACGCCACGCTCCGCGAGCACCGAGGCAAGCGTCGCCTCCGGCCGCTCGGGCGGGAAGGCAACGGGGTAGTCCCACTCCTCCTGGTACTCGGTCAGCGTCGTGTAGTCGACACGCGGAGCCTCGCCGCGGTCGAACTCGGCGAAGGCGGGCTCGGCCAGCGCGCGGGTCAGCTCACGCGCGCGGTCGGGACGGAAGTTGAAGAAGAGGACAGCGTCGCCGTCGCGGATCCGGCCCTCGTCGCCGACCAGCGTCGGGCGCACGAACTCGTCGGTCTCGCTGCGGTCGTAAGCGGCGCGAACCGCGGCGACACCCGAGTCGGCGTGCGCCGTCGTCTGGCCTTCGCCGTCGCCGAAGTCGTCGGGGTTGCTGCCGAGCGGCGCCGGCCGACCGTGGACGATCGCGTCGTAGGCGAGCTTGACGCGCGGCCAGCGGCGGTCGCGGTCCATCGCGTAGTAGCGCCCGCTGACGGTCGCGACGCGGCCACCGCTCTCGGCGAGCCAGCCCTCGACAGTCGCCAGGTAGTCGACGCCGGAGTGCGGCAGCGTGTCGCGGCCGTCCGTGAAGGCATGCAGCACGATGTCCGGCACGCCGTGGTCGGCGGCCAGCTCGATCAGCGCGCGCAGGTGGTCCATGCTCGCGTGGACGCCGCCGTCGGAGACGAGGCCGAGCAGGTGCAGCCGTCCCGACTCGCGCGCGGCGGCGCAAGCGTCGCGCAGCGCCGGGTTCTCGGCGAACTCGCCGTCGGCGACCGCGTCGTCGATCCGCGTCAGGTCCTGGCGCACGACCTTGCCAGCGCCCAGGTTGAGGTGGCCGACCTCGGAGTTGCCCATCTGACCGTCGGGAAGACCTACAGCGCGACCGCAGGCCGTCAGTTGCGTGTGGGCATGCTTGGCCCAGAGCTCGTCGAAGACCGGCGTATCGGCCAGCGAGACGGCGTTACCGGGCCCGTCCGGAGCCAGTCCCCAGCCGTCGAGGATGACGAGGCAGACGGAGGGGAGGTTCACGAGGTTCTCCCGGCGGTCCCCGTGACAGGTCCGCTGGCGGACGACCGTGTCGGGACCGTCGCGTCCATCAACCCGCCGCGGCGACGATCCGTGCGAAGGAGTCGGGATCGAGGCTCGCGCCGCCGACCAGCGCGCCGTCGATGTCGTCCTGTTCGAGGATCTCGCCCGCGTTCTCCGGCTTGACGGACCCGCCATAGAGGACGCGGACCCGCTCGGCGGCATCGGCCGAACGGTCCCCCACCAGTGCGCGGACGAACGACGTCGCCTCCTGCGCCTGGTCGGGCGTCGCGACCTTGCCGGTGCCGATCGCCCAGATCGGCTCGTAGGCGATCACGACGTCGACGAGCCGGTCGTCGGCGACCTGCTCGAGCCCCTCCTGGACTTGGTGGCGCAGCTTGCGCTCCATGTCGCCCGCCTCGCGCTCCTCCTCGGTCTCGCCGACGCAGAGAATCGGCTGCAGACCGGCCTCGAGGGCGGCGGGGACCTTCTCCGACAGCGCGCGGTCGGTCTCGCCGAACAGCTCGCGCCGCTCGGAGTGGCCGAGCACGACGGCGTCGACGCCGAGCTCGAGCAGCATCGGCGCGGAGACCTCGCCGGTGTAGGCGCCGGTCTCGGCCTGGTGCATGTTCTGGGCCGCGACGATCACGCCGGAGCCCTGCAGCGCGCCTACGACGGTCTCGAGCGAGGTGTACGGGACGCAGAGGCCGACCTCGGGACGGCGCCGGGCGGCATCGGGAAGCAGCGTGAGCAGCCGCTCGCAGTAGTCGGCCGCCTGAGCGCGCGTCCCCCACAGCTTCCAGTTGCCAGCGATGTATGGGGTGCGACCGGAATCGCTACTTGGCATCGAGGGCCTCCACTCCGGGAAGGGGCTTGCCCTCCAACAGCTCGAGGGCGGCGCCGCCGCCCGTTGACATGTGCGTGACCTCGTCGGCGAGGCCGAACGAGGCGATCGCGGCGGCCGAGTCTCCACCGCCGATGACGGTCGTGCCGGGCGCCGCTGCGACAGCCTCGGCGACGGCGCGCGTGCCGCCCGAGAACGGCTCCAGCTCGAACGCGCCCATCGGCCCGTTCCAGAAGACGGTGCCAGCGGCGGCGACCTCGCGCGCGTAGGCCGCGGCTGTCTCGGGCCCGACGTCGAGGCCCATCCAGCCGTCGGGCACGTCGACGCCGTCGAGCTCGCGGCGGTCGGCGTCGGCGGCGAAGCGATCGCCGAGCACGAGATCGACCGGCAGGAGGAGGCGACAACTAGACCCCTCGGCCTTCTCCAGCGCCTTGCGCGCCAGCTCGACGCCCTCCTCCTCGACCAGCGAGTCGCCGGTCGGGATGCCCTGGGCACGGAAGAAGCTGAAGCACATCGCACCGCCGATCAGGACGCTGTCGGCGGTGTCGAGGAAGCGGTCGATCAGCGCGACCTTGTCGGTCACCTTCGCGCCACCGAGCACGACGCAGAGCGGGCGGTCGGGGTTCTCGACGATCCCGTCGAGCGTGTTCACCTCGCGCTCGAGCAGCAGGCCGGCGACCGCCGGCAAATGCTCGGCCACGCCCGCCGTGGTGGCATGGGCACGATGCGCGGCGCCGAAGGCGTCGTTGACGTAGACGTCGGCGTAGGAGGCCAGCTCGCGCGCCAGGTCCGGGTCGTTGGCCTTCTCCCCCGGCTCCCAGCGCGTGTTCTCGAGCACCAGGATCGCGCCTGGGTCGAGCGCGTCGACGGCGGCGCGGACCTCGTCGCCGACGACCGCGCCCGCCTGCTCGACCGGAGCGTCGACCAGCTCACGCAGACGGTCCGAGGCCGGCTTCAACGACGTCTCCGGCTCGCGGTCCTTCGGCCGCCCGAGGTGCGAGCAGAGGATCAGCCGCGCGCCGGCGTCGAGCAGCAGCTCGATCGTCGGCAGCGCGGCGCGAATCCGCGCATCGTCGGTGACCCGGCCGTCCTCCAGCGGGACGTTGAAGTCGACCCGGACGAGCACACGCTCACCACCCTGGAGGTCCAGGTCGCGGACGGTGCGCTTGTCGAGCACTAGGCGGCGGCTGGAGCGCCTACGAGAACCCGCTCGGTGAGATCCACCACGCGGTTCGAGTAGCCCCACTCGTTGTCGTACCAGGAGATGACCTTGACCAGCCGGCCATCGACGACCATCGTCAGCTTCGAGTCGAAGATCGACGAGTAGGCCGAGCGGACGATGTCGGTCGAGACGATCGGGTCCTCGGTGTACTGGAGGATCCCCTCGAGCGCGCCGCTGTCGGCCTTCGCCGCGACAGCCGCGTTGATCTCCTCGATCGAGGTGTCGCGCGACGCCTGGAACGTCAGGTCGACGACCGAGCCGGTCGGCACCGGCGCGCGCACGGCGATGCCGTTGAGCTTGCCGTTGAGATCCGGGATCACGAGGCCGATCGCCTTCGCGGCGCCGGTCGACGTCGGGATCAGGTTGATCGCGGCGGCGCGCGAACGGCGCGGGTCGCTGTGCGGCGCGTCGAGCAGGCGCTGGTCGCCGGTGTAGGCGTGGATCGTCGTCATCACGCCCGACTCGATGCCGATCTCGTCGTGCAACACGCTCGCGAACGGCGCAAGGCAGTTCGTCGTGCAGGAGGCATTCGAGATCACGTCGTGCGACGCCGGGTCGTAGGCATCGTCGTTGACGCCCAGGACGAGCGTCACGTCAGGCTCGGTCGCCGGCGCGGAGATGATCACCTTGCGGGCGCCGCCGGCGAGATGCTTCGCGGCGTCGTCGCGCTTGGTGAAGAAGCCGGTCGACTCGATCACTACCTCGGCGCCCACGTCGCCCCACGGGATGTCGGCGGGATCGCGCTCGGCGAAGACGCGCAGCTCCTTGCCGTCCACGATCAGGCCCGTCTCGGTCGCCTCGACCGTGCCCGGGAACGGGCCCAGGATCGAGTCGTACTTGAGCAGGTTGGCGAGCGTCTTGGTGTCGGTGATGTCGTTGACACCGACCCAGTCGATGTCCGCGCCACGCTCATGCGCCGCTCGGAAGACGTTGCGGCCGATGCGGCCGAAGCCGTTGATTCCGGCCTTCAAGGCCATTCGAGGGGTCCTTTCCTTCGATTAGACGGGACTTGGAATCTAGCTCAGGGGCGTCGAGGTGGCTTGCCGGCGTCCCTGTGGACTACGTCCACGAGCAGGTCGTCACGGGCCCCGTACTCGCGCGCCAGCCGCTCGGCGATCACTACCGAGCGGTGGCGCCCGCCGGTACAGCCGATCCCGATCGCCAGGTGTGCCTTGCCCTCCTGCTCGTACTGCGGCAGCAGGTAGTCGAGCAGCGGTGTCAGGTAGCCGAAGAAGTCCTCGATCCCGTCGGACGCCTCGACGTACTCGCGCACCGGCGCGTCGAGGCCGGTCAGGTCACGCAGGTCGGCCTCGTAGTGCGGGTTCGGCAGGAAGCGGACGTCGAAGAGCAGGTCGGCATCACGCGGGGTGCCGTGCTTGAAGCCGTAGCTGATGAACGTCACGGCGAGCTTGCCGACCTTGCCGCGCGGCAGCATCTTGTCGGCGACCACCTTGCGCAGCCGCGCGGCGCTCAGCTCGCTCGTGTCGATGCAGACGTCGGCGCGGTCGCGCAGCGGTCGCAACAGGTCCCACTCGGCGCCGATCGCGCTCGCGACCGAGCCGCCCGATGACGTTCCCTCGGACAACGGATGCCGGCGACGCGTCTCCTTGTAACGATTGACCAGCACGTCCTCGCTCGCCTCGAGATAGAGCAACCGGCGGGCGATCCCGCGCTCGTCGAGCTCGTCGAGCACCTTCACCAGGCCATCGAAGTACGCCCCACCGCGCACGTCGGAGACGACCGCCGCGCGCTCGACTTTCGACCCCTCGTGCTCGAACAGCGCCGCCAGCCCAGCGATCATCTCCGGCGGCAGGTTGTCGACGCAGAAGTAGCCGGCATCCTCGAACGTCGCCATCGCCTGGCTCTTGCCAGCTCCCGACAGCCCGGTCACGATCACGAAGTCCTGCACGTACCCAGGTTTCTAGCGGTTGGTGGAGACGGCCCAGCTACTGTTCGCTCTCGATGGCCGATGGAGGGGACCAGGAGCGCGCGTCCGGCCGCAGCCTCTTGCTGGGCTACGCCGCAGGCGGAGTCGCCGTACTGCTTGCGACAATCGCTGTCGTCGCGATGATCGCCAGCATCGCCGGCGGCTCAAATGACGACGGCACCGTCGCGCCCGATCCGCGCGCCGACGTCACGGTCAGCGAGGAGGCGGAGAACCTGCTCCCGGACAAGGGTCTGTTCAAGGTTCCAGAGGACGTCGACGGCGTAGAGCAGGGTGCGGCTGCGGCGAACTGCGAGCTGGAGAGCTTCAAGGCGAGGAGCAACGATCACGTGACCGAGCAGGACCGGCCGGTGCGCTACTCCTCGGACCCGCCGACATCCGGACGGCACGACCCGGTCCCGGCCGAGGACGGCGCCTACTCCGTCGCCCCCGACGTTCAGCAGCTCGTACACACCCTCGAGCACAGTCGCGTGATCATCTGGTTCAAGCGTGACCTACCCGCCGACGCCCGCGCGAGCCTGAAGGCGTACTACGACCACGACTCGCAACTGATGGTCTTGGTCCCACGCTCCAGCATGGACTACGCCGTTGCGGCGACGGCCTGGAACCGCAAGCCGGGCCGCTATGGAACCGGACGCCTACTCGGCTGCGCCGAGTACAGCGGCGACGTCTTCACGGCCTTGGAGGCGTTCAAGAAGGCCAACCGCGGCAAGGGCCCCGAGCTGATCCCCTAGCGGCGAACGCCGCATGGCGCAGGAGACCCAGGCCTAGTGCGGAATCACGCAGGGCCGAGCACCAACGAAGGGGTATTCATGCGCAGGGGAAGTCGGTTCTCGATGTTCACGACGGCGCTGGCGGTTGCCGGCGCCGTGGCGGCGCCGTCCGCCAGCGGCTGGGAGCTGCCGCCGGTGCCCCTCTCCCCACCCGCCCCCAATACGTCGGAGCCGTCGGTGACGCTCGACCGCGACGGCAATGCGCTCGCGATCTGGTCGAGCGACAGCGACGACCTGCTCTCCGGGAACGTCTGGGGCGCGACCGCCCCCGGCGGCGGCGCTTGGAGCGGACCCGGCGGAATGTGGACTAGCGACTACGCCGGTCCGCCGTCCCTGGCGGCGGCCTCCGACGGCGACGCGGTCGCGGCCTGGTTCGCCCAGTCGGGCGACGGCGACTACGTCCAGGTGGCCGAGCGCGATGGGACGACCGGCTCGTGGGCGGCACCCGACGGCTTCGCGCCTCAGGACTCCCTGGGCGCGCGGCCCGCAGTCGCGATCGACGAGGCGGGCAACGCGGTCGTCGTCTGGAGCGAGTACGACGGCGGCGTCGGCTACGTGCGCGCCGCCTGGCGCACCGCCGGCGACTGGAGCGACCCGGTGACCATCTCGGACACCGACGACTACTCGTTCACCGGCGGCCACCGTCAGCTGCACGTCGCCTTCGAGAGCCCCGGCCACGCGCGGGCGCTCTGGACGGCCCAGCATGTCTCCGACTCGACCTTCCACGTCCAGGAGAGCCGCTTCGACGGCTCCGACTGGACGGCCGCGCAGAACGTGACCAGCTCCGCGAACTACATCGACGGACTCGCGCTGCGCGGCGACGGCGACGGCCGCCTCGTCGCGGCCTGGTTCCTGTACAGCCCATTCGTGTTGCAGGCTGCCAGCTCGACGGGCGCCGATTGGACGATCGCCGACGTCAGCGACGACGTCGGCTTCATCTGCAGCCCGCCGAGCGACGTCAGCATGGGCGCGGACGGCGCCGCGACCGTCGCCTGGACGTCGGCGGCAACCGGCGGCGTCGCGACGAGCAGCGGCCAAGCGGGCGTTTGGGGCCCGGCGACGCCGGTCGGCGCCCCCACCCCCGAGATCCTCGCCTACGAGATCGCGCTGGCGCAGAACGCCGCCCACGGCCCGGTCGCCGCCTGGACGACCTACGACGACGAGAACCAGATCTTCACCGTGATGGGCTCGCGCCGGGTCGCCTCCGGATGGCAGGCCCCGACCCAGCTCGCGACCGCCGGCTGGGACTACTCGCGGCCGTCGCTCGCGATCGACCCGTCCGGCAGGGCGCTCGCGGCGTGGTCGCTCAACGTCTTCGGCGCCGGCAAGGTCCACGCAACTTGGTCGCAGCCCCCGGACGCGCCGCCGACCCCGAAGCCCGGGCCGGCCGAGCCGAAAGCGCTCAACCCGCCGTTCGTCCGCGTGCGCGGCGGGACTGTGCGGATGCCACGGCGCGGACGCACCCTGCGCCTGCGACTGGTCAACCGCGATCGCGTGGCGCTGAGCGGCAGCGTGCGCCTGGCGCGTTACGCCGGACGCGGCGAGGGCAAGGCGCTCCGGTTCCGGACGATCGCCCTGCGCCGCGGCGTCCGCCTGCGGGCGAAGCGCGGCGCGGTCGTGCGGCTGCGCCTCAGCGCCACCGCCGTCGAGCGGCTGCGCGAGTCGCGCCGTCACTCCTACCCCGTGCGGCTCTACCTGCGGCTGCGCGCCCCCGACGGTCGCACGATCCGGGTCACCCAGACACTGACCCTCGACGGCTGGAAGCGCTTCGGCGACGGCCAGCGCCCGCCCGTTGCCCGCAAGGCCTGCTGAACCTTCCCCGACCGGCCAGGCGCCGGCGCGCTTTAAGGGCGCGAGGCTCCCAGTGTCAATCCACGCGGTGCAGATGCTGGTGGATCTCGCGGGCGACCTTCCCGGGTAGTCCGGGGACGCCCTCCAGCTCCTCGCGACTTGCCGCCAGCACCCGCTCAGGCGTGCCGAAGTGGCTGAGAATCGCGCGCTTGCGGGTCGGCCCGACCCCGGGGATGTCGTCGAGCACCGAGCGCGTCATCGCCTTGTCGCGGCGCGAGCGGTGGTGCTCGATCGCGAAGCGATGCGCCTCGTCGCGGACGCGCTGGAGCAGTTGCAGCGGCGCGCGGTCGTGCGGCATCACGACCGGCGCCGAGCGGCCGGGCATGAATACCTCCTCGAGCTGCTTGGCGAGGCTGACGACGGTCGTCCCCAGCTCGCGCAACTCCTGGAGCTCCGGCAGGCCCGCGGAGAGCTGACCCTTGCCGCCGTCGATCACGATCAGCGCCGGCAGCGCCGCGAAGCTCGCGTCGTGCTGCTTCTCGTGCGGTGAGATCTCGCGTTGCGAGCGGAACTGGGCGACGCGGCGGCGCAGCACCTCGGACATCGCGGCGAAGTCGTCCTGGGCGGCGTCGCGGATCTTGAAGCGGCGGTAGTCGGACTTCTTCGGCGCGCCGCCCTCGAAGACGACCATCGAGGCGACGGTATGCGTCGCGCCGAGGTTGGAGATGTCGAAGCACTCGATCCGCATCGGCAGCGTCGGCATGCCGAGCTCGCGCTGGAGGCCCTCGATCGCCTCGATTCGGCGTGAGCGGCGGTGCTCGGAGCGCAGCCGGTCCTGGTCGAGCGCCAGCCGCGCGTTGCGCTGCGCGAGCTCGAAGATCCGCCGCTTGTCGCCGCGCTCGGCGTGGCGGACCTCGACCGGCGCCCCGCGCCGCTCGCCGAGCGCCTCTGCCAATAGGTCGAAATCCGCGTCGCCGCGCGGGACGATCACCTGCGGTGGGATCGACATCGAGCTGGCGTAGTACTGGAGGACGAACTCCTCGAGCACGTCGGCCTCATCGCGCTGACCGGCGTTCTCGAGATAGAAGCTCTGGCGGTCGGCGAGCACGCCGTCGCGGACCTGGAAGACCTGGGCGTTGGCGTCCGTCTCCTCGACGGCGACGGCGATCGCGTCGAGCGTCCCGACCGACTCGTTGGCGATCCGTTGGCGCTCGAGCAGCGAGCGCACGGCGCGCAGGCGGTTGCGGAAGCCCGCGGCCGCCTCGAACTCCTGGTCGGCGGCGGCGAGCTTCATGCTCTGCTCGAGGTCCTGCTCGATCTCGCGGTAGCGGCCGGACAGGAAGGCGACGATCGTCTCGATGTTCTCGCGGTACTCATCCTTCGACACGTAGCCGACGCAGGGCGCCTGGCAGCGCTTGATGAAGTAGTCGAGGCACGGACTGCCCGACTGGCGGCCCGGCTCCTTGCCCTCGCAGCTGCGGTGCTGGAAGACCTTGCCGAGCAGGTCGAGCGTCTCGCGCACCCGCTTGGCGTTCGAGAATGGGCCGAAGTAGGCGCGGTTGCGGCGGTGCTTCTCACGGGTGAAGTAGACGCGCGGATAGTCCTCGTCGAGCGAGATCCCGATGTAGGGATACGACTTGTCGTCGCGCAGCCGGACGTTGAAGCGCGGCCGGTGACGCTTGATGAACTCCTGCTCGGCGAGCAGCGCCTCGGCCTCGGTCTCGGTCGCGATGAAGTCGATCTCCGCCACCGACGACGTCATCTCGAGCGCCGAGCGGTTGCCAGGCTTCGAGAAGTGCGATCCGACCCGCTTGCGGATCGACTTCGCCTTGCCGACGTAGATGACCGCGCCGCGCTCGTCCTTGAACAGGTAGACGCCTGGCGAGTCGGGCAGCGACTTGCGCTGCTCGGCGACGCGCTCGGCACGGCTCAGCTCGACGGTGTCCGGAACCACGCATCGAGGATAGGCTGCGCCCGTGCCGTCAACCGCACCCAAGCGTCCCGCCGCGGTCCTGGCGGCGCTGATCGCCGTCGCGGCGGTCGCGAACCTCAACCTGGCGGTCGCCAACGTGGCGCTGCCGGACATCGGCAAGGCGTTCGACGCCAGCCAGACGCAGCTGAACCTCGTCGCCGTCGGGTTCTCGCTCGGCCTCGCGGCGTCGGTGCTCTACCTCGGCGCGGTCGGCGACCGCTACGGGCGCAAGCTGATGGTGCTGCTCGGCATGTCGTTGTCGATCCCCGCCGGCCTGGTCGCGGCGCTGGCGCCGTCGGTCGACGTGCTGTTCGTCGCCCGGATAGTCGGCGGCCTGGCGGCCGGCATGGCGTTCCCGACGACGCTGGCGCTGATCACGGCGCTCTGGTCGGGAGCGAGCAGGACGCGCGCGATCGCGCTCTGGTCGGCGATCGGCGGCGCGATCTCGGCGCTCGGCCCGGCGATCTCAGGCGCCCTGCTCGAGCAGTTCGAGTGGGGCTCGGTCTTCCTGGTCACCCTGCCGCTGGCGGCCCTCGCCCTATTCATGGCCTGGCGCTA
>JBIOUS010000031.1:0-19937 GCA_044867325.1 Thermoleophilaceae bacterium
CGGGTCAGACGACTCCGAGCACGAAGCGGCCGACCAGGTACAGCACCGCGACGAGACCGAACAACCACGGGCCGACCAGCAGCGCCCCGATCACGGTGGCGCCGAGGCAGCCCCCTTCGAGCTCCTCGTCGTCGTGCCGCTCTTCCTGACCGGCGGACCGGACCCGCGGCCACCTGACGTTCTCCGCTCGCGCACGCTCCTCCAGGACGAGCAGCCGCCCACGAGCGCCACTCGGATAGTCCTTGATCGGCGCCCGTACCGGAATCTGGCTCAGCTGCTCGGCCAGGCCGGAGCGGCCATAGCGCTCGTCGAAGGCCCGCTCGGCGGCCTCGACATCGGCACCTCGACGCTCTGTCAGCGCCCAGTAGCGCCACGCCGCCGGCCCATCCCCCATCCGGAAGTGCACCTCGCCTAACAGCTCGAGAATCTCCTGGTCGGTCGGCGAGTCGCGAACCGCCGCAGACAGCCGGTCACGCGCCTTCCACAGCCTGTCCGCCCCGACATCGGCGCGTGCGCGCGCCGCTGCGGTCTCCGGATCGGTCACCGTGGGCAGTCTGCCGTGCGGAGGCTGTACAGGCTCCCTTCGCGACCGACGATGCCTCCTGCCGCGTCACGAGCCACCAGTTTCGTCACCGTCGAAGTGCCGGTAAGGACCGCCAGGAAGTACTGGGCGCGAACGCGAGAACCTGCGGGGCGCCGGTACAGGTCGGCCGCGACGGTTGACCCATCGGATCGAGTGATCGTGACGGTGCGCGCAGAGCGTGAGGCAGCGCCGATGACGAAGGACTCGCCGGAGCAGGTAGGCGTAAATGCCATCGCGGCGAGGCCCGTCTCGTCCTCCGCCTCCTCGTCGAAGCACGTGGAGTTGCTCCTATCGGAGATCCCAATGCCGATACACGGCTCGAGGTGCTCGCCGCGCCATGCCAAGAGGCGCCAGCGAGCGCCATCCGCGAAACGACCCCGGGTCAGGACCCGCCGCCGCTCAGCTGCATAGAAGCTGACAACCGCAATATCTCCGCCTCTGTGGTGACCCTCCTCTAATACACACCATTTCGCCCAGCGCGAGATATCGCGTCCGAATCGAACCGTCTCCGATCGAGCGCCGCGCGACCACTGGACCGTCTTCACCACGAGCGTGTCGCGACGAGAACGCCTGAAACTGGTGCCGCATGCCAGCACCACGCTCTTGCCCGACACGAGGCTCATGGTCGGTGGACTTTGCCCGTAACGCGGCAAATCGACCACAGTCGCGGTCAACGATCGGCCGTCGAGCACGAACCTGACCTCATTGTTCTTGTCGTGCTTGACGCGCACCGCCGCATCGGCCTGCGTCGTGACGGATAGGACGAGGATCCCGACCGCGACCAGAATCGCTCGCGACATCCGGCTCGTTCCCCCCGTGCACCCTCTCACAGTGGGCCAATTGTCCTGGGTGGGTTCTCCCAAGTCAAGCCCCTGCGCTAATGTCGCCTGTGGATGAACCACCGCCACGACACACAAGTCACCGCCGCCACGGCCGTCTGAGGACGGCGTTTGGGCTGGTGCCTGGACGCCGCGACGCGACCGTTCATGTGTGACCTTCGTGGAGGATTCTTCGAATGATTGACCAGCTTGCCGGCCTTGGCCGGCGGGATGACTTGGACGCCGAGCTCGACGCGCTCGGCGATCCAGGGCTGACGGCGGGCCGTGTGCTCGCCCAACATCGCGGCCACTGGGTGGTCGCCGAGCCAGGCGGCGAGGAGCCGCGACTGCTGACGGCGCGCGGGAAGATGCGTGAGCAGCCGCCAGTGACCGGCGACTGGGTCGCCGTCGACTCCGACGGCGAGATCACCGCGCTGCTCGAGCGACGCGGGACGATCGTCCGGCGCGCGGCGGGCGAAGCTACGGTCGCGCAGGTGCTGGCAGCCAACGTCGACCTGGCGTTGCTGACGGCCCCGCTGCCCGAGCCGAACGGTCGTCAGATCGAGCGACTGGCCGCGCTCTCCCAAGCCGACGATGTTCCGGTATCTCTCGTGCTGACCAAGTCGGATCTCGATCCGGAGGCTGACCAGACGGCCGCCGGCATGGCGCGCGAGCTGGGGATTGTCGACGCGGTGGCGATCAGCCCCCGCACCGGCGACGGAATCGCAGTCCTGCGCACGCTGCTGGCACCCGGGACAACGGCGGTGTTGCTCGGCCCGTCAGGCGCCGGGAAGTCGACGCTCGTCAACGCGCTGCTCGGCGAAGAACGCCAAGCGACCGGTGCGATCCGCGCCGGCGACGGGCGCGGCCGTCACACGACGGTGACACGCGAGCTGATCGCACTCCCCGGTGGGGCGCTCTTGATCGACACCCCCGGCGTCCGCGAGGTCGGCCTGTGGGACGGCGCCGGCGAGACCTACGCCGACATCGACGAGCTCGCCGCCAGCTGCCGCTTCAGCGACTGTGGGCACGAGACCGAGCCCGGCTGCGCGGTGCGCGAAGCCATCGACGCCGAGCGGATCGAGGCGTGGCGCAAGCTCGCCCGCGAGCAGAAATGGGTCGACGACCGGCGCGCCGCCGCCCGTGAGCGCGAGGCCCGTGGGCGTTCGTATACGCGCATTCAGCGCGAGGCCCGGCGAGTCAAAGGCGACGACTAGAACCCGTCTGACAGCTGGTTGAAGCCCTTGCAATCCGTCGAAGAGGCAGGTGAACAACTGCGACGGGGCGATCAGCACGCGCAGAACTTCATCAACAACACGCTGCCGGTCCGGTTGACGAACGTCTACAACGAGATCAAGACGCGGTCACCCAACGCGATCGTGATCGTCCTGTCCTACCGCTGTCGGCCCGCTCGTAGGTACCCCAACTTCTCGGGCTGGGCACGACGCCCAAACCGCACTCGCTGGCGGCGGCCCCTAAGTCTCGGTCCCAGGTAGCGACAACAACCCGTGGGGAGCCAATGCCGACTGCCGCGGCCAGATGCACGGCGTCATAGCCGCGTAGGGCGTGCCGCTCGGCGAGCTCACCGGCGCGCCAACAGAGTTCGCCGTCTACGTCCAGCAACCGCATTGCGGCGAAGAGCCCCTCGAAATCCGTGATCGCCTGCTCGAGGCCGTCAACGTCGATCCGCCCATCCCGTTGGGCCGCGCCGAACGCAGCCCTGACCTCGGGATATCCGATCTGGCTGGCCATCCGCGAAGAGGCGGCGTCCCACAGCTCGCCGGCAAGATCCGATCCTTCCTCATCGAGGATCATCTTCACCAGCGCAGAGCTGTCGAAGTAGACGATCAATCTCGTTGCTCGGATACCAGCGGCGCCACAGGCTCAGTCGGACGCGGACGGTCCTTCAACGGTCGTGGCCTCCAGTCGGCCGTCGGCTCCTGCACAAGCCCTCGCCGCCGCAAATCCGCCAGAGGATCGGGGACGTCGATCGGCGCCAGTCGCGCCACGGGCTTGCCGCGCATCGTGATGACGACCTCCTGTCCCGTGGCCACGTGGTTGACGTACCGGCTGAGCTGATTGTGCAGCTCGCGTACGCCGACCTCAGGCTTGAGTTCATGTAGCGTCATGGACGCTACTATAGACGCTACATCTCCTATGCCCGTAGGCTGCCGCGTCATGCCTGTCGCGGCCCGCTTGGACATCGACCTCGCCGAGCTGCGGTCCTGGTTCGGGATCGGGGTCGCGGGGAACTTCGCCGGGCATCTCGAGCAGGCCGGTGAGGCCGGCGACTTCGTCAACGTGGCGGCGGCCGAGAGCGCGCCGAAGGGGCTGTTCCCCTTCTACGCGCCCGGCCACGACTCGTTTCTGTCCGTGTTCCCGCTGTCGCACGACGCGATCACGATGCCGCTCGACGCAGAGGCCGCGGCGAGCCTCCAGGCCGAGCCCGAGGTCGGGCTCGCCTGCGAGGTCCGCTACGCCGATGACGGGACCGTGGAGGCGCTCGTCCCGTTCGCCTTCGGCGCCTGCAACGACTGCTCGATCCGTGTCCCAGGCGCCGCCAAGATCAGTGAGAAGAAGAACTGGGGCGCCTGCTCAAAGGGTGTCGCGCCGAGCTTCATCCGACTCGACGGATCGGACCTGGAGCAGGAGACCGCGACCCATCGTCTCGCCTGCTTCCTGCGCCGCGACGGGGAGCTGCGCCCGTACGGCATCGACAGCCCGCTGACTGGCTACTCGTACTACGGGGACCGCTTGCTCGACTGGGTCGTCGAACGCCTGGGCAACCAGCAAGGCATCCCCGACACGCCGCTCGAGCCGATTGGGCAGTACCTGCGCGACTGCGGCGAGCCAGGCGAGTTGCTCATAACGATCGGGGCGACCCGCTACACACCGCTTGGGGAATCGACGTACCTCGAGCCGGGCGACGAGTCGATCGTCGTCGTCTACGACTCGGCAACGCTTGCGCCAGGCGAGGTCGCGCCCGCGCTGGCCAGCGACGTTTCGCCGCCCACCGCATCCGTCCTCACCCAGCGCGTGGGATGAGGACGGAAGTGGAGACGGTGGGAATCGAACCCACGTCCGCGGTCGTGCGAATACAGCGTCTACGAGCGTAGCCGGCCCTCTGTTCTCACCCCAAGCTAGCCTGACCGGCCGGGTTGCTCGGAGCCAGTCTCTGTAGTGAGTCCCCCCGCCGCCAGAGACGCGCGTCGGGAGCAAGCCCGTTTCTGATGCCGAACATCTCCCCCACGGGCCGAGGGGAGGCCGACAGCTCACTGGCTAGTTTTAGCTAGGCAGCAAGCGCGAACGAGTGATTCTCATCCGCAACTATGGTTTTGCCGGTTGTTTAACGAGGCCTACCGACAACCTCGACTCGCAACTGCATCCACGGACCGACCACGTCGAAGCCTGTCGTCCCCGTAGAAGCCGTTCCAGTCTAGCGCGGCGCAACAGCCAATCCGCACTCCGCCGACGCGGTTGCAAGCGCGGTGTTCCAGCTTGCGACCACGACCCGTGGAGCGTCGATGCTCAGCGCCGAGGCCAGGTGGACCGACTCGCTGACGCCAAGTCCATGACGCTCGGCCAGCTCGTCGGCGGCGTCCGAGATCCGGTCGTCGGTCTCGACGATCTCGAGGCGGTCGAGCATCGCCTGTGGCAAGGCCGTCGTGGCTCTCGCCTCAGAGCAGGCGAGCTCGCTCGACACGATCCGGGCGGCGGAGTTCCAGATGTCGGCGGCCAAATCCGCGTCGGGTCCGGTCTCGACGCGCTTGATCAGCGCCGAGCTGTCCATGTAAACGATCATATGTGAGTTCATGGTATATATGCTAGGTCGCGCGTCGGCTGGAACCCTGCTCGCCAGCGCGTGCTTCACTAGCGCCGATGGCGTCCGACGACCTGCCGATCTTGCCCTTTGCCTCTCAGGCCGCCTGGGAGGCCTGGCTCGAGGACAACCACGCCGACACACAGGGCTTGTGGCTGAAGATCGCCAAGAAGGCGTCCGGGATCGAGACCGTGACCCACGCCGAGGCGCTCGACGTCGCTCTCTGCTTCGGATGGATCGACGGGCAGCGCGGCCGCTTCGACGACGAGTGGTTCGTCCAGCGCTTCACGCCGCGCCGCGCACGCAGCCGCTGGTCGCAGATCAACCGCGACAAGGTCGGGCGGCTGATCGCCGACGGCAGGATGCGCCCTGCCGGGTTGAGCGAGGTCGAGCGAGCGAAGGGCGACGGCCGCTGGGATGCCGCCTACGCCAGCCAGAGCACGATCGAGGTTCCGGACGATCTTCAGCAGGCGCTCGACGCCAACCCCGCCGCGAGGGAGTTCTTCGCGACGCTCAAAGGCACGAACCGCTACGCCGTCCTCTACCGTATCCACGACGCCAAGCGGGCGGAGACGCGCAGTCGCCGGATCGAGAAGTTCGTCGCGATGCTCGCGCGCGGCGAGAAGCTCTACCCCTGATCGCCGGTAGCGGCGGCGCTCAACCGCAGCGCGACGTCGAGAATGTCGGCCTTCGGCATCGCGGGGTTCTCGATCCACCACAGCGCGAGTCCGGCGAGGCCGCTGCGCAGCAGCTCCGCTGTCGGCTCGATCTGGGCAGGCGGGACGCGATCGCCAGCCTGAGCAGCGATAAAGCCCGCCATCACCTCGCGCGCACGAGCGCTGACCTGGATCCGGACGGCCTGGATCTCGACGTCGCCGGAGCTGTCACGGAACAGCATCAGCCAGGCGTGGCTGTTCTCGCGCACGTAGTCGAGCCAGCGGGCGAGGATCGTGGACACGAGCTCGTCCTCGGGTACTCCTGCGAGCTCGTTCCCCACGCCGGCGAAGAAGGTCGGCATATCCGCCTCGTGCTTGGCCAGCAGCGCCAGATAGAGCGCTTTCTTCGACTCGAAGTGACGGTAGACGATCGGCTTGGTCACGCCGGCGGCCGCGGCGATGTCGTCGAGCCGGGTCCCGGCGTACCCGCGCTCGGCGAACAGCGTCGCGGCGGCGCGCAGCAGGCCGACGCGCCGCTCGGCGGCGGGGATGCGCTTGCGCTCGATCTCGGAGGGCGCCATGAGCTACCGCAGAGTAACCTCGCTTGCTACGTTACCCCTCAGTAACAACATGCGCCAGCAAGCCGACAGGAGGCTCCCATGCCGACCACCAGCGAGCCCGTCCACGACCCCGTCCACCGCGCCCGCCACACCTTCACGCCCGACGGCGAGAACCTGATCGTCGACACCTGGCTCGAGCCCGGCGGCGAGCTGCCGACGCACCTCCACCCCGTTCAGGAGGAGTACTGGTCGGTCGTCGAGGGCGAGGTCGAGGTGCTGGTCGGCAAGGACAGGCGCGTGCTGCGCCCCAGCGACGGCGAGGCGCCAGTCATGCCGGGAACGAAGCACGGGCTCAAGAACAAGAGTGGCAAGACCGTCCACGCGCGCTGCCGTGTGATTCCCGCGCTCGCCCTCGAGGAGTTCCTCACCGACAGCGCCGCCGCCGCCCAGGAGGGCCTGTTCACTCGCGGCGGCCTTCCCCGCGGCCTGCGCGGCGCGCGTTGGGGCGCGCGCTTCCTCAAGCGCCATCGCGACGAGACCGTGATGACATTCCCACCGCAGTTCGTGCAGTCGGCGCTGATCGCCCTGCTCGCCCGCGACTGACGCGCGACTGCGTCAGGCCGGCTGGAGCCGCGGCTCGAGATCGGCGCCGGCGCGTCCCTTGCGCAGCGACATCGCGACGAGCGGGAAGGCGAAGGTCGACAGCATCGCCGCGCCGACCAGTGAGGCGGCGGTCGAGCTGCGCATGTGGCCCTCGCTAACGGCGATCGTCGTGATCGCCACCACCAGCGGCAGCTCGGTCGCCGAGTAGAAGCCGAGCGCCAGGCGGTCGCGGCGCTCCTTCAGGACACCGCGATAGAGCAAGAGCGCAGGGCCACCACGGACGAGGAAGAACAGGCAGAGGAACAGCGGCAGCTTGTAGAGCGTGTCGGGCGACGACAGCAGCGCGTCGAGGTCGAACTTGATGCCGCTGATGATGAAGAAGAACGGGATGAAGAAGCCGTAGCCGATCGCGGTCAGTTTCGACTCGAACAGCTCGACCTCGCGCCCCTGGAGCGCCATCCGGGTGATCAGGCCGGCGACGAAGCCACCGAGCAGCAGGTCGAGGCCCAGCTCGTAGGCGAGCGCGACAAGGCCGAAGATCAGCAACACCGACAGCCGGATCGCAACCTGACTGCTCGCCTCGAGCGTGCGCTCCATCAGCGGCCAGCCGAGGAACGTCGAGCGAACCGCGATGATCGCGACGACCACCGCGATCGCCACGAAGGCGACGAGGATCGCCGCCTCCTCGATTGGCTGCCCTCCGGCCAGCACGAGCGTCACCAGCAAGATCGGGCCGAACTCGCCGACCGCGCCGGCCGCGAGCAGGAAGGTGCCGAAGCGGGTAGGCAGCTCGCCGGCGTCGCGCAGCACCGGGATCAGAGTCCCAATCGCGGTCGTGGCCAACGCCGAGCCGGTGTAGAGCAGCGACAGCACGACCCCCGCCCAAGCGAGCAGGCCGCCGACCGTGTAGGCGATCGCCAACGACAGGACCCAGCCGAGGATCGCCAGCTTCAGCGGCTGGCCCTGGATCCGCTTGAAGTCGATCTCGTAGCCGGCGAAGAAGAACAGCATCCCCAGCCCGAGGTTCGAGAAGAAGTCGGTGAAGCTGTCCGACATCGCGAGCCCGAGCACGTCCGGCCCGACGACGATGCCGAGCAGCAGCTCGATCACCACGACCGGGATCGCGATCCGCTTCTCCAGCAGTGCGGCGGTCAGCCCCGCGAGCGAGGCGACGGCCACGATGACCAGGAAGGACGCTGCGTCTACCTCGACCACTCGCCAACCCTATTCCGGAGGGCGGCTAACGCTCGCGCTCAGCCAAGGCCCGCGCGATGTCACGCTGCTGATCCTTCGCCTTGAGATCGCGCCGCTTGTCGCCCTGATCCTTGCCGCGGGCGACGGCGATCTCGATCTTGACGCGCGAGCCTTTGAGGTAGACCCGCGTCGGCACGAGCGTCAGCCCCTTCTGCGAGGTCTCACCGATCAGCCGCTCGATCTCGGCGGCGTGCAGCAGCAGCTCGCGCGGCCGCTCCGGCTCGTGGTTCTCGCGTGAGGCCGGCAGGTAGGGAGCGACGTGCATGTTGTGCAGCCAGACCCGCTCCTGCTTGTCGATGTGCGCGTAGGCGTCCTTGATCTGGACACCGCCGTCACGGATCGACTTGACCTCCGACCCCTGCAGGATCACGCCACACTCGATCTTCTCGAGCAGGTGGTAGCGGAAGGACGCCTGGCGGTTGCTCGCCAGGTCCCCGGGTGCCGCTTTGCGCTTGCCCTTCTTCGCCATCGCCGACTCGACGCTACACGGCTAGGTCGAGGTCCACGCGCCCGCGTACCGGCTCGACGCGCACGACCTCGACGCGCACCGGATCGCCAAGTCGGATCGCCCGGCCGGAGTTGGCATCGACGAGCTGACTCTCGTATTCGTCGGTCTCCCACCAGCCGTCGACGCGACGGACCGGCAACATGCCCTCGAAGCGCTCGTCGCCAAAGCGCACGAACCAGCCCTTGCCGATCACCCCGACGACCTCGCCGTCCCAGATGTTGGTCGGGGGGCTCACGCCCTCCGCGCCCCCCGATCCAGATGGCCGGTCGGCTGAGGCTGCGGCCATCTCGGCCAGCCGGCGCTCGAGCAGGAACGCGAGGCAGATGTCGTCGGCGCCGCGCTCGATCTTCATCGCCGCCCGCTCGGCCTCGCTGCAGACGATGCCGAGCTCGGCGAGCTCGTGCGCGCGGGGCGCGGTGTCGTCGAGCCCCAGGCCGGCGAGCAGCGCGCGGTGAGCGACGATGTCGGGGTAGCGGCGGATCGGCGACGTGAAGTGGCAGTAGCGCGGCGAGGCCAGTCCGGCGTGGCCGACGTTGCGCGGTGTGTAGTAGGCCGGTTTCAGCGAGCGCAGCACGAGTGAGCTGAACGCCGCCGCGCCACGGCCATGGGTCCGCGCATAGGCGGCCGCCATTCGCGACGCCTCGGCGGCGACGTCGGCGGCCTGCTGGGGACTCATCGCCTTCGGCGCGGCAGGTGTCGGCACCTCGAGCGCCGCCAGCTTGGCCAGCATCGACTCCACGGCTGGCGGGTCCGGCTTCTCGTGCACCCGGTAGAGCGTCGGCAGCTTGCGGTCAGCGAGGTAGGTGGCGACCTGCTCGTTGGCGAGGATCATCAGCTCCTCGATCAGCACATGCGACTCGGTCTCGATCTCCTGGCTGGCACCGATCACGTGACCGTCGGAGTCGAACTCGAACGACGGCTCGTGCGAGAAGACCTCGAGCGCGCCGCGCTGCTCACGGCGCTCGCGCAGAGCCCGCGCTACCTCGCGTGCGGCGGCCAGCGGCTCGGCCCACGGCGCCTCGGCACGCGCCCACCCGCCGAAGACCTCGTCGACCTGGCCGTAGGTCAGGCGGGCATCCGAGCGGATCGTCGAGCGGTGAAAGGCCACGCGCCGCACGTCGACGCCCGCGATCTCCATCTCGACGGTCACTGCGAGCCGCTCCTCGCCCGGGCGCAGCGAGCACTCACCGTTGCTCAACTGCTCCGGCAACATCGGCTCGACGGCGCCCGGCACGTAGGTGCTCGTCCCGCGCCGTTGCGCCTCGCGGTCGAGTGCCCCGCCGGGCCGCACGAAGGCGGTCACGTCGGCGATGTGGACCCAGACCCGGATCAGATCGTCGCCGACACGCTCCGCCGAGATCGCGTCGTCGAAGTCCTGTGCGCTATCGGGATCGATCGTGAACGTCGGAAGTGCGGTGAGATCGGTGCGAGTACCGCGCCCAGGAGGATCGGCGGCGACCTCCAACGCCTCTGTCTCGACCCGGCGCGGGAAGGATCGCCGCAGCCCACGATCGATCATCAACGCTTCGACCACGTCGCGCGCCACCCACGGCTTGCCGAGCACCTTCAGCACCCGCACACCGCGCTTGCCGGCCCCGACGAGCACGACGTCACCCTCGCCGCCCTTGCCGCGGGCGACCTCGACCTGCTCGCCGCGCGAGTCGAACAGCGGCTTTGCGACGAGCATTCGGCCACGGCGGCCGAGCACGGCGACCAGCGGGAGGTCGAGCCGTGTCGGGCGCCCACGCGGCGCCCGCGCGCTCACTGCTCGGAGGCTTCCTGGGCGAGCGTGTCGAGCGCGATCGGCAGAGCCTCGTCGCGATCGGTGTCGACGTCGTCCCGCGCCTCGACCGTCGGCTTGACGCCCTTGTCGCCGATGTTCTCGCCGTTCGGCAGGAAGTACTGGCCGACGGTGATGTCGAGCAGGCCGCCGTTCGACAGCGGACTGATCTCCTGGAAGACGCCCTTGCCGAAGGTCCGCGTGCCGACGACGGTGCCGCGGCCGCGATCCTTGATCGCTCCGGAGACGATCTCCGACGCCGACGCGGTACCACGGTCGACCAACACGACGACCGGGATGTCCTCGTCGATCGAGCCGCCGACCGAGTCGTACTTGCGCTCCGGCTTGGTGCGGCCCTTGGTCGAGACGATCAGTCCATCGTCGATGAAGACCGAGCCGACGAGCACCGCCTCGTTGAGCAGGCCGCCGCCGTTGCCACGCAGGTCGAGCAGGATGCCCTCGGCGCCCTTGTCGACCAGCTCGTCGATCTCCTTGCGGACCAGCGCATGCGCACCCTCGCTGAAGGTGCTGAGCGTGACGATGCCCAGCTTCTTGCCGTCGCGCTCGACGATCCGGCCGGTGGTGATCGGGATCTCGATTCGCGCGCGCTTCAGCTTCACCGTGCGCAGGTCGAAGCTCTCCGGGTCGACGAGCTGGAGCGACACCGTCGTGCCCGCCGGGCCCTTGATCTTCGCGGTCGCGACCTCGGACGACAAGCCAGCGATCGAGCGGCCGTCGACCTCGGTGATGAAGTCGCCCTTCTTGACCCCGCCGCGCGCGGCGGGCGAGCCCTCGAAGACGTTGAGCACGCGCAACCCGCGCTTGTCCTGGTCGACGTTCATTCCGACGCCCTCGAAGCGACCCTCCACGGACTGCTGGAACTGAGCGGTCTCCTTCGGCGTCAGATAGTTCGAGAAGCGGTCGTCGAGCCCCTGGACCATGCCCTTCAGCGAACCCTGTTCGATCTGCGCGTCGTCGACCGGCTTGTAGAAGTCGTCCTGGATCGCGTCCTGAAGCTCTGCGCGCAAACCACGGTCGTCGGTGACGAACGCGTCGCGCAGCGGATCGGGCAACGACTCGGGGTGGCCGCCGAGCCAAATGCCGCCGATCAGCAGCGCAACGGCAGCGGCAATCAACGCGAAGGCTTTGAGGAGGGCGCCCATGAGGACGGTCAAGAGTAGTCGGCAGGCGCGCTCAGACGCGCAGGAAGCGGCGCAGCGTGATCGCCGAGCCGGCCGCCGACACGGCGACGCAGGCGAACAGCAGCACGACGATGAGCAGCGGGAAGTTGATCGTCTCGGGCGCCGCGAGCAGGTCGAAGCGCGCCTGGAGCGGGTCGATGAAGGTCTCCTTGGCGATCGTCAGCAGCAACACGGCCAGCACACCGCCCATCAGCCCAACGATCACACCCTCGATCACGAACGGCCAGCGGATGAACCAGTTGGTCGCCCCGACGAGCTTCATCACCTCGACCTCACGGCGGCGGGCGAAGATCGACAGGCGCAGTGTGTTGGCGACCAAGGCGACCGACGCGAAGACGAGCAGCGCCATCAGGCCACCGGTCAGGATCTTCACCAGGCCGGTCGCGGAGAGGATCTTCTCGGTGTCCTCCTCCTTGTTGCGCACCTCGTCGATCGCGGCCAGCGACGGCTCACGAGCTCCGTCGGCGCCGACAGGCGCAAGGCGGTCGACGATCGCGGAGACCTGATCGGGATCGTCCGGCGTGACGCGGTACATGTCCGGCAGCGGGTTGGCGCCGAGCAGCTTGGTGCCCTCTGCGAATGCCTCGGGGTTCTTGCGCTCGGCCTCGGCCAGCCCCTCCGCCTTCGAGACGAACTCGACAGACTTGACGTTGGTCGTGCGCTCGAGCGCGGCGGCGAGCTGCTGGCGCTCGGCCTTGGTCGCCTCGTCGGCGATGTAGACGTTGACGACGACGCGATCGCGAACCTCGTTCGCGGTCCCGGTCGTCGCCTGGACGATCGGGATGAAGACGCCGAGCACGAGCGCGGTCAGCAACACGGTCAGCATCGCGGCAAGCGCCGGCGCCGAGTTGCGCGAGAGGCCGCGGACGGCCTCCTTGAAGAAGAAGGGGAAGCTCATGACTAGTTGGGGTGGCCCTCGGCGCCGACGCCCAGCTCACCGCGCAGGCGGATCGCGAACTCGGTCGTCGACTCGTCGGGGCGGTACATGCCGGACTGCTCGTCGCGGACGATGCGACCCTCGCGCAACTCGATCACGCGGCGGCGCATCTTGTCGACCATCTCCTTGTCGTGGGTCGCCACGACGACGGTCGTCCCGGTCTTGTTGATCCGGTAGATCAGCTGCATGATCCCGATCGACGTCTCGGGGTCGAGGTTGCCGGTCGGCTCGTCGGCCAGCAGCAGCGGCGGGTGGTTGACGAACGCGCGGGCGATCGAGACGCGCTGCTGCTCGCCACCTGAAAGCTCGTCGGGGAAGTTGTGCAGCTTCGTCGAGAGGCCGACGAGGCGCAGGATGTCCGGCACCTTGCGGCGGATCTCGTCGCGCTGCTCGCCGATCACCTGCAGCGAGTAGGCGACGTTGTCGTACACGGTCCGGTTCGGCAGCAGCTTGTAGTCCTGGAAGACGGTGCCGATGTTGCGACGCAGGTACGGAACCTTCGAGCGGTCGATGTCGTTGAGCTTCTTGCCGGCGATCAGCACGTCGCCGCTGGAGGCCTCGAGCTCCTTCATCAGCAGTCGAATGCAGGTCGACTTGCCGCAGCCGGTCGCGCCGACGAGGAAGACGAACTCTCCCCTGCCGATACTCAGCGTCGCGCGCTCGAGCCCGACGGAACCGCCGTCGTAGACCTTCGAGACGTCGCGCAGCTCAACGACGGGGACGTCGCCGGAGGGCACGGGAGTTGGCGCCGGAGTCGGATCCGGCCGCCTGCGAGTACGTAGCTGAGCCATCTGCGGCCACCCTTCTTACCGGGCGTGAAGGTGCCCGTTTGCAGGTGCAACCCCACGTGCAGCGTCTGCAACGCTTCTTGCAATCAGCGCTTGACGCGCCAGCGCGCGAAGAGAGCGTTCTCCGCCTCGCAGAGCCAGACCAGCTCAGCGTTCACCGGCTCGGGCAGCGCGGGACCGGTGCTGATCGTCGGCTCGTCCCCACCACCGGCAAGCTTCGGCGCGAGCGAGAGGAAGAACTCGTCGATCAGGCCCGCGGCGAGCATGTAGGAGACGAGCGTCGGTCCGCCCTCGCAGATCAGCGAGCGGATGCCGTGGTCGGCGCGCAGGCGCGCAAGCAACAGCTTGAGATCGTCGGCGGTGCGCTCGTAGGTCACGTTCGCCGCCACGCCCTCGAGCTCGTGGTCGGCGGCTGTGGCGATGATCACCGGCGCGCCGGGCGCCTGGAGCAGCGGCAGGTCGGAGGGAAGGACGAGCCGTGCGGAGACGATGACCGTGGGCTGCTCGGGGTCGAGCCCGTGGCGCTCGCGACGGGCGCGGAGGTCGTCGCTCTTGACCGCCTCGGCGTAGCGCTCGATGCGCACGGTGCCGGCGCCGACGAGGATCGCGTCGGCGGCGGTGCGCAGCAGGTGGAACAGCTCGCGGTCCTGGTCGCCGCCGAGGCCGCGCGTGTCGCCATCGGTGGCTGCGCGGCCGTCGAGCGTCGAGACCATGTTGACGGCTACGTAAGGCCGGTCGTCGGGGGCGCGCGAGCCGAGGTCGAGCTGACCGACGAGGTCCTCGGCCGTCGTCTCGCCGGGACGGGGATAGAGGCGGTTGAGCGCCATGGAGGCTCTATGCCCCGCCGGTGCCGCGCTCGATCACGAGCTTCTCGCGGTACTCGGCGAGGGCGTCGGCTGCGTCGTCCCATGCGATGTGGCGGCCGGTGACCGGCTCGGGGTCGAGCCGGCCGTCGGCGATCAGCGCGAGCGCCTCCGGCATCGCCTCGCGGGCGTGGACGCGGCCCGTGATGAAGGTGATGTTCTTGGTGTACATCTCGAGCAGCGGAACCGGCGTGGTCGGGGTCGTGTAGATCCCGATGCTCGTGCAGACGCCGTCCGGGGCGGTCGAGCGCAGCGCGCAGGCGAGGCCGTTCTCGTTGGAGCTGGCGTCGACGACGATCGGATAGGCGCCGAGCCGGTCGGGGAACTCGTCGCCGACCACATCGGCGCCCAACTCGCCGGCCAGCGCACGCGCGGCGTCGTTGCGCCCGCCGGCGTAGTCGACACGCTCGGCGCCGAGCGCCTGGGCGATCTGGACCGCGTAGAGGTCGATCGAACCGGCGCCACCGCAGACCAAGACCGGTGCGCCGGGATTGGCCGCGAGCTGCGGGCCGACGGTCCGCCAGGCGTCGACGATGTTGTCGCTGACGCTCGCCGCCGTCGCCGGAGCGACACCTTCGGGCAGCGCGACGAGCATCGCGTCGGCGTAGGGCACGCGCACGAGGTCGGACAGGAAGCCGCCCCAGTTTCCACCGAGCGGTAGGCCATACATCGCGAGCCGCGGCGTCTCGGTGCAACTGCCGGAGTTGCCGGCCCGGCAGGCGGCGCAAGCGCCACAGGAGATCTGGAAGGCGACGCTGACGAGGTCACCCGGCCGCACGGAGGTGACCGCGTCGCCAACGTCGACGACCTCCGCGACGCACTCATGCCCGAAGGCGAACGGACCCGGAACTGGAAAGCGGCCGGCGATCACGCCAGTGTCGAGGTCGCAGGTGGCCACCGCGAGCGGGCGCACCAGCGCCTGGCCGTCGCCCTCGAGCGTCGGCTCAGCGGCATCGCGCCACTCGAGCTTTCCTGCCTCGACGAAGTTCAGCTCTCGCATTCGGTCCCCCTGCTGGTGCCGGTCTAGGTTCGGGCGCGTTGGACGCTGCCGGGGCCGATCGCGACCATCCGCTCGATCGGGATCCGCGCCCGCTCGACGATCGCCGGATCGACCTTGACGACCGGGCTCATCTCACGCAGCGTGTCGCGCAGCTTCGGCAGCGTGATCATCTTCATGTACTTGCAGGAGGCCATCCGGTTCGCCGGGATGAAGGTCTTGCCGGGGTTCTCCTTCTGCAACGGGTACAGCATCCCGACCTCCGTGGCCACGATCAGCTCATCGGCGTCGGACTGACGCGCGAAGTCGAGCATCCCGCCGGTCGAGAGCATGTGGGTGCGCTCGGCGTCGATGTCGCCCGAGGCGACGAACTCCATCACCTGGGTCGTGCAGCCGCACTCGGGATGAACGAGGAACTCGGCGCTCGGATGCTCGGCCTGCATCTCGTTGATGTCGGCCGGGCGGATGCCCGCGTGGACGTGGCACTCGCCGTCCCAGACCTGCATCCGGCGGCCCGTCTCGCGCTCGACGTAGGCGCCGAGCCACATGTCGGGACCGAACAGGATCTCGGTGTCGTCGCCATGCTCGCGCCAGATGTGCTCGACGACCTGGACGGCGTTCGAGGACGTGCAGCAGTAGTCGGTCTCGGCCTTGACCTCGGCGCTCGTGTTGACGTACATCACGACTACGGCGCCGGGATGCTTGGCCTTCCACTCGCGCAGCTGGTCGGCGGTGATCGAGTCGGCGAGCGAGCAGCCGGCGTCGAGGTCGGGCAGCAGCACCGTCTTCTCAGGCGACAGCACCGAGGCGGTCTCAGCCATGAAGTGGACGCCGCAGAAGGCGATCGTCTGCTCGCTCGAAGCCGCCGCCTGGCGCGAGAGACCGAGCGAGTCGCCGACGAAGTGAGCGACGTCCTGGACCTCGGGCAGCTGGTAGTTGTGCGCCAAGATCACCGCGTCGCGCTCTGCCGCGAGCGCGCGCACCTCGTCCTTGAGGGCAGGGATGTCCTCCAGCTCCAGTAGCTGTATCGGTGCGGCTCCCTGAGTGGGAATCGACTGGGCCGGCATATGTTTCGAACCTCTTTCGGTGTCGAAATGAACGTCCGCGCTCGAGGGGAGCGCTACGGACTGCTTCTCAATTGTAACTCGCTAGGCGTCGATGCTGAACAAGAGGCTCACGTCGAGCGCCGGAGCGGAGTGCGTCAGCGCGCCGACCGAGATGAAGTCGACGCCGGTCTCGGCGACAGCACGCGCCGTCTCGAGCGTGATCCCCCCGGAGGCCTCGAGCTCCGCCCGGCCCGCCGTCCGCTCGACCGCGGCGCGTAGGACGTCGGGGTCCATGTTGTCGAGCAGCACGCGCCCGATCCCCGCGTCGAGCGCCTCGTCGAGCTCGTCGAGGCTCTCGACCTCGATCTCGACCACGACGCCCGCTGGCGCGCCGGCCAGCGCGCGCCGTGCCGCCTCCCCCACGCCGCCAGCGACGCGCACGTGGTTCTCCTTGACGAGGATCGCGTCGTAGAGGCCGAAGCGGTGCGACGTGCCGCCACCGGCGACGACCGCGGCCTTCTCCAGCGCCCGCATCCCGGGTGTCGTCTTGCGCGTGTCGAGGATTCGCGTGCCGGTTCCGTCGACAGCGGCGACATAGCTCGCGGTCAGGGTCGCGACGCCGGACAGCCGGCCGAGCAGGTTGAGCGCCACGCGCTCGCCGGCGAGGATCGCGCGCGCGTCGCCGCGCAGCGCCAGGATCTCGTCGCCCGCAGCGACGCGATCGCCGTCGGCGGCGCGCAGCTCGACGGGCAGCTCACGATCGACCGCCGCGAAGACCGCCGCCGCGACGTCGATTCCGGCCACCACACCGTCGACCTTGGCGATCACGACGCCTGTGGCGAGGCTGTCCTCCGGCACCACCGCCCGGCTCGTCAGGTCGCCGGCGCCGAGGTCCTCGTCGAGTGCCCGCTGGATCAGGTCGCGCATCGGGCCGACTGTAAGGGACGGCGGTCTGGGACTGCGTCCGGGGCTCATGGCGATGGCGCAAACGCAGTCGCGGCGTTAGGTTGGGCGTTCAGACTCCCCAACCCAGACTCGGAGGACTCACCCGCCCAATGCGACTCTCGCTCAAGCGCCTCGCGGCGCCCGCCGTCGTCCTGGCCGCGCTCGCCGTGGCCGTCCCCACCAACTCGATCGCCCAGCCCGCCGGCGACGACGGCGCCAGCGCCGCTCAGAAGGGCGGCAAGGATCCGCGCGACCGTGGCGACAAGGGCGGCACCGACCCGCGCTGCCGTAGCTACGAGCGCCGGGTGGAGATCGCCGAGGCGGCTCTCTCGAGCGACCAGGCGAAGCTGAAGACCGCCAAGGCCAATCTCAAGACCGCCAAGGCCGCGCTCAAGGCGACGACGCCGGGCACCAAGGCCAACAAGAAGGCGAAGGCCAAGGTCAAGAAGGCGAAGAAGAAGGTCAAGAAGGCCAAGGCCGAGGTCAAGGAGGCCAAGGCGAGCCTGCAGAGCGCCAAGCGCCGGGCAAGCGACTGCTGAGCGAGCCCGACCCGGCTAGCCGGCGCCGTTCGCGGCGCCGGCCCGCCGCAGCAGCTCCGCACGCACGAACTCGTCGAGATCGCCGTCCAGGACACCCTGGGCGTTGCCGATCTCGACGTTCGTGCGGTGGTCCTTGACCATCGTGTAGGGGTGCAGCACGTAGGAGCGGATCTGCGAGCCCCAGCCGACGTCCTGGGCCTCGCCCTTCGCCTTCGCGATCTCCTCGGCGCGGCGGCGCTCCTCGGCCTCGATCAGCTTGCCGCGCAGCATCTTCATCGCGGTCTCCTTGTTCGCCGTCTGCGAGCGCTCGTTCTGGCACTGGACGACGATGCCCGACGGCCGGTGGGTGATCCGCACGGCGGAGTCGGTCTTGTTGACGTGCTGGCCGCCGGCGCCTGAGGCGCGATAGGTGTCGATCTGCAGGTCGTCGGGCTCGATCTCGATCTCGACCGTGTCCTCGACCAGCGGCGCCACCTCGACACCCGCGAACGCCGTGTGACGGCGAGCGGCCGAGTCGAACGGCGAGATCCGCACCAGGCGGTGGACGCCCTTCTCAGCAGAGAAGAGGCCGTAGGCGTTCTCGCCGGCGGCGGTGAAGGTCGCCGACTTGAGGCCGGCCTCCTCGCCCTCGCTGGCCTCCTTGAGCTCGACCTTCATGTCGCGGCTCTCGGCCCAGCGCATCAGCATCCGCAGCAGCATCTCGGCCCAGTCCTGCGAGTCGGTGCCGCCAGCGCCGGCGTTGACGGTCACGACGGCGTCGCCGGCGTCGTACTCGCCGGAGAACAGTCGCGCCTCCTCGAGTGCGGCCAGGCGCCCCTCGATCGAGGCACGCTGCTCTTCGACCTCGGCAGCGATCGAATCGTCGTCCGACGCCATCTCCTCGAGCTCCTCGAGATCGCCGATATCGGATTCGAGCGTCTGGAACTCACCTAGCCGGCGCTGGATGCGCGCGTGCTCGGCCGACACCTTGGCGGCGGTCGCCTGGTCGTCCCAGAAGCCCTCCGCGCCCATCTGACTCTCGAGCGCGTCCGCGCGCTCACTCAGCGAAGCAGGGTCAAAGGTAGTCCGCGAGCAGCTTCAGCTGGTCGCGGAGGCCACTGGCGCTAGGCGCCATGGCACTTTTTGTACTTCTTGCCGGAGCCGCACGGGCACGGGTCGTTGCGGCCGATCCGGTCCTCCTCTGCGACATGGCGCGTCTCGATGACGGGTGGCGCCTGGATCTCGTCGCCGGCGACGTAGTCGCCGGCGGTCTGCACAGCACCCGGCGCCACTCCGGCGGCGGCCGCCTGGGCTGCAGCGGCAAGCGCACTCGGCTGATCGGCAGCAGTGCCGCCGGCGTAGTTGAAAGCGGCCGTCGAGCTGGTGTTCGGCGATCCGCCCCAGGTCTGGCGTCGGGCCTCGCCATCAGCCCCCTCGACCTGGACGTCGACGACGAAGATGTAGCGGCCGAACTCCTCCCAGACCGCGTCCATCAGGCCGGTGAACATGTCGAAGCCCTCGTTCTTGTACGCCACGAGCGGATCGATCTGGGCGAACCCGCGCAGGTGGATGCCCTCGCGCAGGTAGTCCATGTCGTGCAGGTGCTCGCGCCAGCGCTCGTCGATGATCTGGAGCAGCATGAACCGCTCGAGCTGGCGCATCAGGTCGTCGCCGAGCTCCTCCTCGCGATCTCCGTAGGCCTCGACGATGTCCTCGCGCAGCTCTGCGATCAGCGCGGCGCGGTCGACCTGCTGAGCGTCGAGGCCCTCCATCTCGATCCCGACCGGGTACATCTGCTCGAGCTGGGTGTAGAGGCCGTCGAGGTCCCAGCTCTCGGCGAAGTCGCCCTCCATGTACTGGTTCGCCATCCGCTCGACGACCTCGGCGAGCTGCTCGCGGGCGCTGTCCGACATGTCTTCGCCCTCGAGGATGCGGTCGCGGTACTCGTAGATGATCTCGCGCTGCTGGTTCATCACGTCGTCGTACTCGAGGACGCGCTTGCGGATCAGGAAGTTCTGCTCCTCGACCTTCTTCTGGGCGCCCTCGATCTGCTTCGAGA
>JBIOUS010000032.1:0-36208 GCA_044867325.1 Thermoleophilaceae bacterium
GCGTGAGCCCCCGGTGGCAATCCACTCCAGGATGGCCGCGGCGATGACCTCGCCGCGGTCCTCCTGGAGGAAGTGCGCCGCGCCCTCGATCACGACCTGCTCCCCCGCTCCCGGGACCAGGTCGACGAACACCTGCCCGGCCTTCGGCGACGGGAAGACCGGATCGGAGTCGGAGAAGGCGACGAGCACGGGCTTCTCCCAGCGCGACAGCTCGTCCATCACGGCGGTCATTGATGCGGCGCCAGGCGCGTCGCCGTCGATCGGTACCAGCAGCGGGAAGGTCGCCGCGCCGGCCTTCGACGCGGCATCCGGGAACGGCGCCTCGTAGGCGGCCACGACGTCCGGCGACAGCTCGGTCGCCGTCCCGCCCTGAAGAATGAATCCGACCGGCAGGTCGGGATTCTGCTCGGCGAACGCGCGCCAGCGCAGGAATCCCTTGCTGACGCGGCCGGTGAACAGGCCGGTGTTCATGATCACCAGCCTGTCGACGCGGTCGGCGTGCTCGACCGCCCAGCGCAGCCCGACCGGCCCACCCCAGTCCTGAACGACGACAGTCGCTCCGCGCAGATCGAGCCCGTCGAGCACCCCCGTCACCTGCCTGACGTGCTGGTCGTAGGAGTACCAGCCGAAGTCGGTCGGCTTGTCGGAGCGGCCGAAACCGGCGAGGTCTGGGCAGATCACCCGGTGGCCGGCGGCGACCAGCGGCGGCAGCATCTTGCGGTAGAGGTACGACCAGGACGGCTCGCCGTGGAAGCAGACGATCGGGCTCCCCTCCCCCTCGTCGACGTAGTGCATCCGCAGCCCGCCGACCTCGGCGTAGTTCGGCTCGAATGGGTAACCGGGCAGGTCCGCGAAGCGCTCGTCCGGAGTCCGGTGGACTTCCATCGAGCCGACCCTATTCGACCGACCAGTGGCTCGGGTAATCTCGTCTAGATGTCCGCTCGCAAGTCAGCCACCGACGTCGTCGTCGTATCCGACGATGTGGTCGTCGTCGAGACACACCCCTGTGTCGAGCTGACCGCCGGCATGGCGCGCTACCTCTTGGCGATCCTCGACCTCTCCGAGGGCGACCAGCGGCCGTCGCAGAGCGGCCTCAGCCGCCATCTCGACGTCTCGGCGCCGACGACGTCCGAGGCGATCGGCCGGCTGCGCAGCCTCGGCCTAGTCGAGCCCGAGTCGGTCGCCCTGACGATCGCGGGAACGAGCGCCGCGCTCGTGCTGCGCTCGCGCCGCGTCGCCGCCTACGAGCTGACCCATGAGGTGCTCGGCCTCGACGAAGCGGAGTCGGAAATCGAGGCAGAGCGGCTCGCCTTCAGCGTCTCGCCGCTGCTCGGACGCAGCCTTGTCGGTTGGCGCGCGGCGCGCCATAGCGCTACGGCGCGCGCAGCATCCTGACAACCGCCACTCCCGCGATCGCCGTCATCACGACCGCGCTGCCGACGCACCACTGGCAGATTGCATCGATCACGTCGAGCTCGAGATAAGTCAGGTAGGCGCTGTAGCCGAAGCCGACGAGCGCGATCAGCGCTGTCGCCGTCCTGCCCAGCTCACCCGGGATCGCCAACGAGGCGAGGATCGACACGTAGCCGAGCAGACCGATCAGCGCGACCGGGAGCCCCGCCAACTCGGAGTACTCCGATGCCTGCACCTTTGCGCAGCCGCCCGTCGTGCAGACCGGCTCGATGTGCGAGTAGTGGACGTAGGTCAGATAGCTGGCGATCGCCAAACCGACGACGGCAAGCGCCGCGACAGCCAATGTCAGGCTGTCGCGGGCGCGCGCCGGCGCCAACTCGACGGGCTCAGCCGCCACTGCCCTGGAGACGGTCGATCTCCGCCCCGACCGCCGCTGCGGTCAGCTCGCTCAGCTGAAGCTGCTCGAGCGTCCCGCCGCGGCGCGAGGCGAAGAAGGTCGGCGTCGAGCTGACACCGAGCGTCTTCGCGGCCGCCTCGGCACGGCGCAGCTCAGCCGCCGCGACCGGACCCTGAGCATCGGCCAGCGCCTTGTCGACGTCGAGCCCATCGACCCCGCTCGCGACCTCGCGCAGGAACTCGTCGGTCGCATAGCCCGTGTTCTCAGGCCCCTGGTTGTTGAAGAAGAGATCGGCGAACTGCCAACCCTTGTCCTGCTCAGCGGCAGCCGCAGCGACCTGTCCCGCGCGCAGCGAGTCCTCACCGAGGAAGGTGAGCACGCGCAGCTCCATCCGAACCTTGCCGGTCCGCACGTAGCGCCGCACCAGCTCTGGCAGCTCGTTCCGCGCGAACTGCGCGCAGAACGGGCACTGGAGATCGACGAACTCGACCAGGGTGACCGGAGCGTCGGGGTCGCCGACAGCGATCCCCTGCTGTGGAATGCCGGCGAAGGCTCGGTTGACCTCGGCCTGCCCCTGCAACGAGCTGCCGTCACCGAGCCCCTGCGGTCCGTCGTCGCCTCCGCTCGCCAACGCCAGCGCGCCAACCACTACGGCTGCCGCAACCACCACGCCGACGAGCAGCCACAACCGCTGCCGCATCTTGCCTCCTTCTGAGCTCATGTCTTCCTCAGTATGAGAGACAGAGCGACGAGGCCAGTCAGTAGGCCGACCCCCCCGAGCACCAGCGCGGCGATCACCAGACCGGTCGACGGACCGTCGTCTTCGGAGTCCTCGGCCGTCACTCCGGCCTCATGCTCCGCAGCGGCCGAGCTGCCGTGCTCGCCCTCGCTTGCTGTCAGCACCACCGCCGGAGCCGGCGACTCGAGGTCGTCGTCGCTCTCGCCCGGCTGGGGGATCTGGATCCAGCCGTCCTGGCCCTTCACGCACTGCTGGACCGTCGGGAAGTAGACCGGGTCGCCGGCCTTGCCGGCCGGCAGCTTGACGCTCATGCCGAACAGGTCGAGCCGCCCATCGGGCAGCGGTCCAGCGTCGGCCGCGGTCCAGATGACCTCCTTGACGCCGCGCGTGATGGTCTCGCCGTGCAGCTCGACCGCGTCCTTCGGACCGTCTTTGGTCGCGACCTCCCAGCCCGGATGGACCTGCGGGGTCACGCTCGGCACCGACTCAGGGATCTGCACGCGGATCGCTTTCGTCGCCGATCCGTCGCAGCCATGCGGCACCTGCACCTGCAAAGTCGCGTAGCCGTCGGCGGGGGCCTCCCCGGGCGCGATCGTGATGTGCGCCGCGGCAGGCGCCGCGGCGATCAGCGAAGTCGCCAGCGCGGCGACCAACGTCGTCTTGAACCTCATTCAGCTCTCCTTGTCCTGGTTGTCATCGTCAAGTTCTCCGTGGTCATCTGACCGGGACCTCGAGCGCGGTTCGCAGCTCCTCGAAGTCCGAGACCGGCGCGCGAACGACGAGCGACCAGTCGCCGGCCGGGGCGAGATCGGCACGCGCGACGGTGTAGTGGCCCGGGCCCACCTTGCGCACGTCGAGCGCGATCGGGCCGATGTCGCGCTCCGGCTCCGCCGCGGTGATCGTCAGCCGGCGCGGCCGGTCGTACTGGGCGCCGGTGCGCCTGTCGAACAGGTAGACGTGAACCTCGTTGCTGCCGGCGCGTGCGGGGTCGACCGTCAACTCGATCCGCGCCGCCGGACCGAAGTCGGCCGAGTCGCTGAACGGTCCACCTGGCGTGGCCGCAGACGGCGAGTAGGCGACGAGCGCGGCTGTGACCGCCAGCACGACGCCCATCAACACGATCTCGGCCCGCAACGTGCGACGCAAAGCGCCGCCAACGGCCCCAGGCGCCTCCCCGCCGGCGGCGAGACGCGTCAGCTGCGGCTGCGAACGGCGGCGGTTGTATGCGCCGAGCGCTATCAGCGCCACGAGCAACGCCGCCTTGATCAGGATCGCGCGGCCGAATGCCGTGTCGAAAAGATCCGAGAACGCGTCGAGATGCAGGACCGACTGCGCGATGCCGGTCGCCAGTAGCGCCGCGACCGCGGTCAGCGCAAGCGTCGAGAAACGCGTCACGAGCAATGCCAGCAATCGCGTGCGATCGGCCGGCTCGAGCCTCCGCGTCGCCGCGGGCACGACGAGCAGCAGCAGCGCCACGCCGCCGACCCACGCGCTCATCGCCGCGACATGGACGACGTCGAGCGGAACCAGCAGAGTGGAATCTTCGGCGGCCCCTGCATGGCCGCCGAGCGCCGGCGAGACGACCAGATAGGCAGCGGCAGCCGCGAAGGCGGTAAGCCAGATCGCGCGTCCCGTCCCGGCGGCGGTCCCGCTGGTCCAGCGCCGGCCAGTCGCAGGCGGGAGTAGGAGCAGCAGCGCCGCGAGCACGCCGAACGCCGTGAAGCGGAGCTTCCAGATCTCGCCGAAGCGCGTGTTCAGCACGTCGTGGATCAAGCCCGAGTCGAGTGCCGACCAGAACGTGCCGCCGGTCGCGGTCGCGGCCTGGAGGACGATCCCGAGCGCCGTGGCGATCAGGCCCGCGAACGCCGCCGCGACGAGCCACCTGGTCGCGCGCGTCTGGAAGGCGAGGGCGGCGTCCGCCCAGCGGTCGCCGCCGGGTAGACGTCGCAACGCCGGCAGCCAGACGAGCAGCAGGAAGGCGAAGCCGCCCGCGAGCAGCGCGATCGCCGCGTAGCTGACGGCGCGCACGGCCCCGAACGCCACCTCGGTCACAGGTCCCGTCCCCTCCTCGAGCAGGTCGGAGACCTCCGCCGCCGGCGTGCCGCCGGCGTTTCCGACGGTGAACACGTAGCCGCCCGTCACCGGGTGCGAGTCCGCCGACACGACGCGGTAGGTCACGGTGTAGGCGCCCTCTGGAAGGTCGTCCTCGACCCGCACCGCGATCGCGTCGCCAGATGGCCGCTCGACGTCTCCGACGTCGACCCGCTCCCCATCGGCGGCGAAGACGCGCAGCGCGCCGAAGCTCGACTCGACCGGCTCGTCGAAGGTCACCGCCACCCGCTCGGGCGCACGCTGGAGCGCGGCGCCGCGCGTCGGCTGAGTCTGCTCGACCACCGCATGAGCGGACACGCCTGCGGGCAGCGCTATCAGCGCCAGCAGGGCCGCGCAGAGCGCCGGCAAGAGACGCAAGCGCGGCGCGGATGGGCATGACGTCGTCACCAGGCGTCCTTCGCCCCGCCCGCGTCATCGCCACTACGCCTACGCCGCCGGATGACCACCACCAGCAACAACCCACCCGCTGCCACCGCTGCAAGAGCGATCGCGGCCGCCATTGGGAAGCCGTCGTCAGGCCGTCCGTTCCAGGTGAGCGTCCCCGTCACGCCTCCCTGCCGGTCGCCGACCCGCATTGGCACCTCCCAGTCGAAGACCTTCGTCCTCCGCTGTGGGTCGCGCACCGCGGCCGGTCGCCCGGCGCCCATCCAGTGGATGCGGTGGTCGTGCCACTCGAACCGCCCCGCCCCGTCGACGACCTTCCACTCCGGCGCGGCGTCCTCGTCGGCGCGGGCAGGAAGATCGACCTTCGCGAAACGCTCCTCGTTGAGGTAGAGCGCCGGCGAGTTGAGGTTGACCTCGACCGTCCCGTCAGGCTGCAGGCGGGCGTACGGCTCGCCGTTGTAGCCCTCGACGACAACCGTCTTCCCGCTGCCGTTGCGCAGCGCGAGCCGGTCGTCGCGATCGAGGACGTCGACCGTCAGGCCGGCATCCGCCGGGGCGACCGCGCGGATCTCAGATGTGTAGTCGGTGCCACCCCCACCATGGGCGTAGGCGGCTGTCGCGGCCGTGGCGAACGCCAGTAGCGCCACCGTGGCCGCGCCGCAGATGCGGCGCAATGTGTGCCTCCTCGGGCTTCGTGGATCGCTCTCCCGCCCGGGAGCGCGATCGCGCCACGGCCGAGAGAGCTAGCGGACGAGCAGCGCCACAGGAGGCGGGCGCACGGCGAGCGAGTCGGCAATCAAGCGACCGCCACGCGGGACGGCGCGCAGCGCCCAGCGAGCGCCAGCCGGAGCGGAAAGCCGTTGCACCGGCCGACGGCGGCGCTGCCCCGCGGCCCGCGCCAGGCGGACGATCCGATCTTCACCGAGATAGCGCCCGGCGATCAGCGGCAGCGCAACGATCAACAGCGGCGCCGCATAGAGCAGCGCGGGCGCCAGCACGCCCGCGGCCTCGGCCAGCAGGCAGAGCGACGAGAGCAGCGTCAGCGCCACCAGGACGCGCCGATCACGACGGGGCATGGGCCTGAGCCTACAAGGCCAGACGGAGCCGCGGGTACTCTTTTCAGCAATGGCCTCCACTACCGCCAGCGGTTGGACCGAGCACACGACCAAGGCGCTGTCCGACGCCGGCTACCGCTCCAGCGCGCCACGCGAGGAGGTGATCGGCGCAATCGCCGAGCTCGGCTGCAGCATCACCGCACGCGAGATCGCCGACCTGCTGCGCGAGCGCGGCAGCGGCGTCGGCCTCGCAAGCATCTACCGCGCGCTCGACCTGCTCGACCGGCTCGGCCTGGTCCAGCGCTTCGACGTCGGCGAGGGCGTCGCCCGCTACGAGGCGGCGCTACCGGGTGGCGATCACCACCACCATCTCGTCTGCGACAGCTGCGGGACCGTCGAGCCGTTCGAGGATCAAGCGCTCGAGGACGCGATCCACGGCCTCTCGGACAAGACGGCCTTCGCGATCGCCGCCCACGACGTCACGTTGCGCGGCGAGTGCCCGGCCTGCCGGGCGAGTGCTCCGTAGCTGCGGTGCTCGGCGCCTACGCCTCCGGCCGGCACTGCTTGGCGCCGCCGGTCAGGCCGTCGACCAACGCTGCCGTGTTCGACTGGATCGACTCGATGTAGGTCGCGCCGTCGGAGCTCTCCGGTCCGAGCGTGTCGGCCCACAGCGGGCGGCCGACCTCCGCACCGGTCTCACGTGACACCGCCCGCTCCAGCTTGGGATTGATCGAGCTCTCCGGGAAGATCGCCTCGACCTGCTCGCGCTCGATCTGGTCGACGAGCTTCTGCGTGTCGCCGGCCGACGGCTGAGCCGCAGTCGAAAGGGAGGGAATCAGCGCGCCGACGACCTCGATCCCGTAACGGTCGGCGTAGTAGCCGAGCGCGTCGTGGGTCGTTACGAGCTTGCGCTGCGCCGGCGGGATCTTGTCGATGCAGGCCGCGACATTGCGGTCGAGGCGGCGCAACCGCGCCGTGTAGGCAGTGGCGTTGGCCTCGTAGGCCGCACGGCCGTCCGGGTCGGCGGCGATCAGCGCGTCGCGAATCGCCGTCACGGCGGCGATCGCGTTACGCGGGTCCTGCCACCAGTGCGGGTCGGCGTTCTCGCCGTGATGGGCGTCCTCCTCCCCGTGCTCGCTGCCATCGGAATGCTCGTGCGGCCCGCCCTCGATCCGGTCGACGGCCTGGATCAGCTCGACCGTCGGCGCATCGTTGCCGGAGCTCTCGATCACGTCGCCGAGCCACTCGTCGAGCTCGCCCCCGGACTGGAAGATCGCGTCCGCCGAGGCGAGCGCCTTGACATCGCTCGGGCGCGGCTCGTAGCCATGCGGGTCGGAGTTGGGCTGCAGGATCTGCTCAACGCTGACACGGTCGCCGCCGACCGCGCGGACGAGGTCGGCAACCTGTGTCGTCGTCGCGACCGCCGTCACGTCCCCACCGGCGAACGACGAGGACGAGCTGTCGCCACAGCCGCTCGCAACCAGCGCGAGGGCCGCAACCGCGATGGACGCGGCGAAGATCGATCGGACGGTTCGCATGGTCGCGGAGCTTAATGAGAATGATTCTCGTTTGTCGCCCGGCCAGCCGAAGCGGTAATGAGTCCCGCTTCCTTGCCTGCCCGCGTAGCCTGAGCCATAGGGCATGGGTCACGACCACTCACACCACCATCACGCCGCCGCGCGCGAGGGCGACCACAACCGCCTCTGGATCGCGCTCGGCCTGATCCTCGCGCTGATGGCCGGCGAGGTCGTCGCCGGCATCGTCGCTGGCTCGCTGGCGCTGCTTTCCGACGCCGCGCACATGCTCACCGACGCCGCCGCGATCGGACTGGCGCTGTTCGCCGGCCACCTCGCCAAGCGTCCGCCGCGCGGCGGCTACACCTACGGTCTACGCCGCGCCGAGATCCTCTCCGCGCAGGCGAACGGCGCGACGCTGCTGGCGCTCGCCGCCGTGATCGGCTTCGAGGCGATCCGCCGGCTGATCGATCCGCCGGACGTCGAGGGCGGCCTGGTGCTCGCCGTCGCGCTGATCGGCGTCGCCGTCAACATCGCGGCGACCTGGGTGCTAGCCGGCGCCAATCGCGACAGCCTCAATGTCGAGGGCGCCTACCAGCACATCCTCACCGATCTCTTCGCCTTCATCGCGACCGCCATTGCCGGCGCCGTGATCCTGCTGACCGGCTTCGGTCAGGCCGACGGCATCGCCGCGCTGATCGTCGCGGCGCTGATGATTCGCGCCGGCTGGAGCCTGCTGCGCGACTCCGGGCGGATCCTGCTCGAGGGCGCACCGCCCGGCATCGACCCGAGCGAGGTGGCAACGGCACTGGCCGCCGAGCCGGATGTCGTCGAGGTCCACGACCTCCACGTCTGGGAGGTCACCTCAGGCTTCCCGGCGCTGACCGCCCACGTGCTACTCGAGCCCGACTGCGACTGCCACCAGCGCCGGCGCGACTTCGAGCTACTGCTGCACGACCGCTTCGGGATCGACCATACGACGATCCAAGTCGACCACGCCCACAAGGAGCAGGGTCCGATCGTGCTGGAGCGGAACGGCTAGGAGGACTTACTCGCGCTCGCGGCGGCGGCCACCGCCACCGACACGCTCGACAGCCTTGCTGGCGTCGACGTAAGGCAGCAGACCAACCTCGCGGGCGCGCTTGACGGCACGCGCCATCTTCGACTGATCGCGACGGCTGAGACCGGTGACACGGCGCGAGCGGATCTTGCCGCGCTCCGTGATGAACCGCTGTAGCAGCGCGATGTTCTTGTAGTCGATCTTGTCGATCTCCTCGCGCGGGAGCTTCGAGTAGCGCCGGGCCTCGCCCTTCAGAGAGGGCTTGCCGCGCTTGCGATCCTTGGTGTTGCTTCGTGCCATCGGCCGGTAAGGGTACAGAGCCAGCGCTTTCACGTCGGTCCGCCCCCGCTGCTTCCATTCCGCGAATCGGCCAGAGCAAGGTAACTCGCGTGTTCGCGGCCATCGTTGCCGCGCTTGCCCTGGCCACCGTCCTGGGGATGGCGCTGCTCTGGCCCGGCGACGTCGACACCAAGGTCGGCGAGGCGATCGTCACCAAGTCGGACACCGCGACGGTCATGTCGATCGGCGAGTTCGCGTGCTCCGGTCTGGAGACCGACGTCTGCCGTGAGGTCAAGATCCGGCTCGAGAGCGGCGAGGACAACGGGGCGGTCAAGTCGCTCGTGCTCGACAACGGCACGATCGACCCCGACGTCTCGGATGGCGACGAGCTGCGCGTCGTCAAGAACGTCGTGCCCCCAGGCGCCGACCCGGTTCCGGGCCGTGAGTACTCGATCTCCGACTTCGACCGCCAGGGCCCACTGCTGCTGCTGGTGCTGATCTTCGCCGGCGTGGTCGTGCTGTTCGGCCGCTGGCGCGGGGCGATGTCGCTGGTCGGGCTCGGATTCAGCCTCGCGGTGGTGCTCGGCTTCATGGTCCCGGCGATCCTCAACGGCGAGAGCACGCTGGCGGTCGCGATCGTCGGATCGGTGGCCGTGATGCTGGCGACGATCCTGCTTGCTCATGGCGCGGGACCGAAGAGCCTCGCGGCAATCGTCGGAACGGCGGCCTCACTGGTAGTCACCGTCGGGCTCGCCGTGCTGTTCACCGACATGACCCACCTGACGGGACTCGCCAGCGAGGAGGCGACGTTCTTACAGATCAACGACGCCGGCGTGTCGCTGCGCGGACTGCTGCTCGCCGGAATGATCGTCGCGGCGCTCGGCGTGCTCGACGACGTGACGATCAGCCAGTCGTCGACGGTGCTGGCGCTGCGCGCCGCCGACCCCGGGCAGACCTTCCGCCAGCTGTTCGCGCGTGCCATGGACGTCGGCCGCGACCACGTCTCGGCGACCGTCAACACGCTGGTGCTCGCCTACGTCGGCGCCTCCCTCCCGCTGCTGCTGATCTTCAGCTCCGGCCAGATCGAGTTCCTCGACGCGGTGAACTTGGAGATCATCTCCAAGGAGATCGTGGCGACGCTGGTCGGTTCGATCGGCCTGATCGCGGCCGTACCGATCACGACCGCCCTGGCGTGTGTGCTGGCGCGCCGGATGTCGGCCGACGAGCTGGCGGCGGTCGAGCCGCACGGCCATTCACACTGAGCGGCTCCAATGGAGTCCGATCCCCTCCTGCTCGCCGCGGTAGCGGTCTGGTGTTTCACGGTCGCACTCGTCGGCGGTGCGGTCGGTCTGGTGTTCGGCAACATCCGGCTGCCGGCGATCGTCGCCCTGGCCTCCAGCCCGGCGGCGGGCGCGGGCGCGAACGTCGGCATCTCGGGCATCGCGGCGACGGCCGCCGCGATCGTCCACATTCGCGCCGGCCGGATCGACTGGCGCGTGTTCGCCTGGATGGCCCCGCCGTCGATGGTCGGCGCCGTAGCCGGCGGCTATGCGTCGGGGCTGCTACCCGACACCGTGCTACTGGTCGTCATCGGAGCGACGCTGCTCTATTTCGGCGTGCGGATGTTGCGGCCGGGCCGGCGCGAGCTGGCGCGGCGCGACGAGCAGCGGGGGCCGAGCATCGCCGGCATCGTGCTCAGCGGGCTGGGGATCGGCGTCCTCGGCGGCCTGATCGGCCTGATCCTCGGCGCGCTGCGGATGCCCGCCCTGCTGCGCTGGGTCGGCGGCAGCGCCCATCAGGCAGTCGGCACGAACCTCGCGGTCGGGGTCTGCGTCGGCGTAGCTGGCGTGCTCGGACACTCGCCGGCCGGCGTCGACTGGGACCTGCTGGCGATCGGAGGAGCGGCCTCGATACCGGGCGCACTGCTCGGCTCGCGGCTCACCGGCCGGCTTTCGGAGCCGGCGCTGCTTCAGGGGATCGGCGCGATGCTCGTCGTCGCCGGCGGCGCGATGCTGGTCCAGGCGGCGGTCTAGCGGCCGCGCGAACCTGTTAGGCCGTCGCGCCCGACGGCTCGGGCGTCCAGCCGGCCGGAAAGGCCCCGGCTGGGATGTCCGCCGGCGCGCGCTCGAACCAGGAGTCGACGAGCTTCTCCGCCGGCCGGCCCTCGATCAGCGGCCGCACGTCGCCGATCTGGAGCAACAGATGGAGCGAAGAGCCGATTTGGTAGTCGACGGCCGTCGGCTCGTCGCCGCCGACGACGCCGCCTTCGATCAGCTCGTCGACGATGTCGAGCTGCTCAGGCAGCGCGGCGAGTGCCTCCGCGAGCCCGACCGCCGTGATGCCGAGGTAGCGCCAAGCGCCGCGCGCCAGCTTGATCGCGAAGTCCGTCCCCGCTGGATCGAGCTGACCGGCTCCGGCGAAGGTCCCGAGCGCCTCGGGACGGAAGTGCAGCGCGCCGAAGATCAGGGTGCGCCCCGCGGTCTGGAGATCCTCCGCGATCCCGCGCTCAGCCTCGCGGATCGCCGCCGCGACGGCGCCCGGATAAAGGTCGGCGTCGTCGACCAGCTCGTCGAGCTGCTCGAAGATCGCCGTCGTCCCGTGCACCGGGTCGTCGTCGACGAGCAGGCCCGGAACGGTCCGGTTGCCCTCGCCGTAGATGCCCTCGATCGTGTCGCCGTGCGTCCCCGACACCATCTCGACGGTCTCGTATTCGAGACCGTGACGGTCGAGAACCGCCTCCACCGCGAGGCAGGGATGCGAGAACGGAACCTTGTGCAGGACGAGCTTCGGCTGATCGGACATGGGGCGAAAAGCTACTCCACGACTCGCGTCCTGTCCCCCACCCGTCTAACATCTGCTCCCTCGGGGCGTGGCGCAGTCTGGTAGCGCACTCGGCTGGGGGCCGAGCGGTCGCTGGTTCAAATCCAGTCGCCCCGATCAGCGGTGAGTGCCGGTGCTACGGTTCGGCCATGTCGGGCGCGACAAAGTCGCCGGCTCAGGGGGGCCACCTCGACGCGTTTCTCACCCTGCTGGTGATCGTGCCCTGGCTATCCGGCAAGGCCCATCGCGCCCTGGAGCTCGGGTCCGCTCGCTACCGGGCGCTCAACGCGCGTGCCCTTCAACAGCGGTCCACCCTCGATCGGGCGCTCGCGCTACTCGACCTCATCGCCCAGTTCGACCCGATCCCGGTGAAGCCGAGCACCGGGATGGGCAAGGACCTCACCGGCGTCACCTTTCAGCCCGGTCTCCGGTTCTCCGACAGCTACACGCGGTTGCACAAGGCCGACCTACGCGACGCCGAGCTGACGCGCGCCACGTTCCGCAACGTGAACTTCCGCAAGTCGATCTGGACTGGCGCGCGAGTCTTCGGCTGCGCCTTCGACTCGTGCAGCTTCCAACAGGCGTTCGTGACCCCGGCGCACGCCCATGAGACGAGCTTCGAGGATTGCGACTTCACGCACGCCACCGTGGCGGGCGACTTCGACGGCTGCGCCTTTCGCGACTGCCGGCTCGACGGTCATCGCCTGCGTCTGTGCAGATTTCGGAAAGCCGAGTTTCGCCACTGCTCGTTGCGGGGCGTCGACCTCGCCGGCGTCGATCTCGATGGCGCTCTGTTCGAAGACTGCAACCTCAGCGAGGCCGACTTCAAGGGAGCCATGCTCAGGAACGCGACTTTCGATCGTTGCGACCTGCGGGGCGCCTCGTGGTCCGACGCGGACATCGGAGACGTAGTCGTGGCGCGGTCTGAGATCTACGGAATGTCACTTTGGGGAACTCACGGTGAGGTCGCCGACGCACGAGAGCTGTCACTGACCAAGCCGGGCGAGACGACCGCGCTCGAGATCGACGGCCTGCACATCGCGGTCTTCGTGGTGAGCCTGCTCGACGGCAATGGCGTCCGTGAGCTGGTCGACGGACTCTCGTCGACGCTCGTGCTGATACTCGGTCGTTTCAGTCCGGAGCACAAGAAGGTGCTCGACGAGGTCCGCTCTGGGCTCCGCGCGCTTGGCTACACCGCCATCGTGTTCGACTCGTCCGCACCTCGAAACCGCGACACCAGCGAGACCGTCGCGATCCTCGCCAAGTTGTCCCGCTTCGTGCTCGCGGATCTCACCGAGCCGAAGTCGGCGCCCTACGAGCTACAGCAGTTCGTCGCCGACGGGGGAACGCCGTTGCAGGTAGTGACTCGCGGGGAGCCGCCCTTCAGCATGTTCTCCGACCTCGAGCGGTATCCATGGGTCCTACCGGCCCGCGAGTTCGAGGACGGCGCCGACCTGTTGGCGAGTCTCCCGGAGCTCGTCGCCGATCTCGAGCGAGTCCGCGGCGACCAACGAGAGTCGAGAGGCATCGCCTAGCCCGCGGAGCGTCCGCTCAGGCGAGCCGGACGCCGCCGTCGTCGGTGACTGTCCAATGCGGGTTGTGGGCGATCTCCCAGGGGTGGCCGTCGGGGTCGATCATGACCGCGGAGTAGCCGCCCCAGAAGGTCTCGGCGGGCTCGCGGGCGATCGTGGCGCCGGCGGCGCGGGCCTCCTCGATCGCGGCGTCGACCTCGGCCGGCGAGCCGAAGTTGAGCGCGAGCGTGGTTCCACCCCAGCCGCCGCCGTCCTTGACGCAGCTGTCCTCGGCGAGGCGAGTGCGGTCCCAGAGGGCGACGACCATGTCGCCGGCCTGGAAGAAGACGACGTCGTCGTCGGGCGCCGCGCCGGTGGTCCAGCCGAGCGCCTCGTAGAAGGCGCGCGAGCGGCGGAGATCGCTGACGCCGAGCGTGATCAGGCTGACTCGCTGTCGCATGTCCGGCAGTATGGTGCCCGAGGCGTCGAGCGTCGAGCGAGGGAGCAACGGATGGCAAGCGTGGATCAAGTGGCGAACAGCGAGCGGACGGCAACTGGCGACGGGGTGCTGTTCAACCCGCGTACCTACGACGGCGCCGGGCTCGATCCTGAGTCGCGTCGGATCATGCTGGCGACGATCGACTTCTTCGAGTCACGCGGCAAGGTGGCGCTCAAGGAGAACGACCACGAGCGGCGCTGGTACGCCGACTTCCTCGAGTTCGTCGCGCGCGAGCGCGTCTTCGCGACGCTGCTGACCCCGGTCGCCGAGGCCGGCGGCGACGCCGACAAGCGCTGGGACACCAGCCGCATCTGTGTCTTCAACGAGATCACAGGCTTCTACGGCCTCCCCTACTGGTACACCTGGCAGGTCTCGATCCTCGGCCTAGGGCCGATCTGGCAGAGCGACAACGCCGCCGCCAAGCAGCGCGCCGCCAAGCTGCTCGACGAGGGCTCGATCTTCGCCTTCGGCCTCTCCGAGCAGCAGCACGGCGCCGACATCTACTCGACCGACATGGTCCTCACCCCCGAGGGCGGCGGCTTCCGCGCCAGCGGCGCGAAGTACTACATCGGCAACGGCAACCTCGCCGGGATGGTGTCGGTCTTCGGCCGCCGCGCCGATGTCGAGGGCCCGGAGGGCTACGTCTTCTTCGCCGCCGACAGCCAGCACCCGAGCTACAAGCTGATCAAGAACACGGTCAACTCTCAGTCCTACGTCAGCAACTTCGAGCTCGAGGACTACCCAGTGCTCGCCGAGGACGTGTTGCACACCGGCCCCGCCGCCTTCGACGCGGCGCTCAACACCGTCAACGTCGGCAAGTTCAACCTCGGCTTCGCGTCGATCGGGATCTGCGAGCACGCCTTCTACGAGGCGATCGCCCACGCCGACGCGCGCGTCCTCTACGGGATGACCGTGACCGACTTCCCGCACGTCCGCCAGGCGTTCACGGACGCCTACGCGCGTCTGGTCGCGATGAAGCTGTTCGCCGACCGCTCGATCGACTACATGCGCTCGGCGACCCCCGACGACCGCCGCTACCTGCTCTTCAACCCGATCACCAAGATGAAGGTGACGACCGAGGGCGAGCGAACGATCGACCTGATCTGGGACGTGATCGCCGCCAAGGGCTTCGAGAAGGACATGTACTTCGAGATGGCCGCGCGCGACATCCGCGCGCTGCCGAAGCTCGAGGGCACCGTCCATGTGAACATGGCACTGGTCCTGAAGTTCATGGCCGCCTACCTGTTCGACCCGGCCGAGTACGACGCCGTGCCGACGCGCGACGACGCGGCCGACGACGAGTTCCTGTTTCGTCAGGGACCCGCGCGTGGGCTGAGCAAGATCCGCTTCCACGACTGGCACGACGCCTACGCCGCGTTCGCCCACGTCCCCAACGTCGCCCGCTTCACCGAGCAGGCGGAGGGGCTGAAGACGCTGCTGTCGACCGCCCCGCCAGCCGATGACCAGATCCGCGACCTCGACTTCATGCTGACGCTCGGCGAGCTGTTCACGCTCGTCGTCTACGGACAGCTGATCCTCGAGCAGGCTGCGCTCAGCGAGCTGCCAGAGGACACGATCGACCAGATCTTCGACGTGTTGGTGCGCGACTACTCCGCGTATGCGGTCTCGCTGCACGGCCGCGCCTCGTCGACCGACGCGCAACAGGAGTGGGCGCTCACCCACATCCGCAAGCCGGTCGTCGACGGCGACCGCTTCGCAGCTGTCTGGGAGCGCGTCCGCGGGCTCGCCGGCACGTACGAGATGCAGCCGTAGCCCTCTCGGCGTAGGCCATTCAGCCGTAGACCCAACCGGCGCATAGGCGTACGGTCAATTACACATCCATCCAGCCGACCCAGGAGGGCGCTATGGCTGATGCAGGGCTGTTCGTAGGTTGGGGCGCACCGATCGCCGGGCGCGAGACCAAGGGCCTCGATGTGTTCGGCGAGGCGATCGCGTTCTACGGGAGCTGCCAGGAGGCCGGTGAGATCGAGAGCTTCGAGACCGTCTTGCTCAGCACGCATGGCGGTGGCCTGTCTGGGTTCTTCTTACTGCGCGGATCCGAGGAGCAGTGTGCGGCGTTGCGGACGCGCGAGGACTTCCAGCGCATCACGGCGCGTGCCGCGTTGGTCATCAACGACCTGGGCGTCGTCGATGCCGTGATCGACGAGGGCGTAGGCGCCCAGGTGTCGATCTACCAGGAGGCGATCGCCGACATCGTCTGATCAGGCCTGAAACGACCGGCGCGCGCCCAAGTGGACGCGCGCCATTGCCGCGCTTCGATGGTGATTCGGTTCAGACCGCGGCGGGGCCAGGCTCGACCGGCGCCGGGGCGCCGCCCTCCTTGACGCCCTTGAGGTGGAAGTAGATGACAGCCGCGACGATCGCGGTGATCGGCGCAGTCAGCGACGATCCGATCCAGTCGAAGATGATCCGCGCGATCACGCTGTCATCGATGCCGACGGCGATCGCGCCTAGTACCGCACGCGCGACGAAGACGATGATCGCGACGATCACGATGACGCCGAAGACCTGCCAGCCGTTGCCGCGGACGAGCTCGCGCGAGCGGCCGAAGGACGCCATGACGCCGCTGCGCTCGAGCACGATCACCGGGGCGATAACTGCCCAGATGGTCATCAGGATCAGGCCGGGGATCACGAACAGCAGCACGCCGATGCCGATGCCGATGCCGGCGAGGATGCCAGCGCCGATCAACGGCAGGATCACGTGCGAAGCCGAGCTCGCCAGATCGTTGACGGAGAACTCACGCTTGCCGTCTTGGACGTCGCCAACCGCCGTCACGACCATGCCCGTGTAGAGGGTGCCGGCGATCACCGTCACCGCGAAGCTGACTGGGAGCAGCAGCAACGAGCCTCCATCGGCCACGATCCCGTTGATCACCGCCACGACCAGGAAGATCGCCAACGCCAGAGGTATGAACACTCCGGCCAGCGAGCCGTAGATCGAGAACGCCTGGCTTAGGGTGCCACCCACGTCGAGCTTTCTATCCATGGCCCCTGATTCGGGCTCTGGAGGAACAACCCTCTGGACGGAGCACGCGATCAGGACGGATGTCCGAAGCGGGCGGAGGGATTCGAACCCTCACTAAGAGCTTGGAAGGCTCTTGTGCAGCCCTTACACCACACCCGCGAGTACCGGAACGGAATTGTAGGAGCTGTCGCCCGGAGGTGTCGGAAACCGCAAGCGAGCGTTCAGCGCGCCAGCCAGCGGCGCGGGTTGTCCTCGAGCATCGTCGTCAGCTGCTCGTCGGTCATACCGCCAGCCCGCAGCGATGGGATCACCTGGTCATGGATCAGCGTCGTGTTCCAGTCCTTGACCGCGCCCTGCTCGATCAGCTGCTCCGCGACCTCGGGAGCAAACCAGTCGATCGAGGCGCAGGAGTCGGCGGACAGGAACATCCGGTCGGCGTAGCCGCGTTCGAGCAGCGCCAGGACCGTGGCGTGGCGCCGCTCGGTGGGCAGGTACATCTCGATTCCGTAGCGGTCCATCCCGATCCAGGCGCCCGTGTCGAGGACGCGCTCGATGTAGTCGAGGTCGTCGCTGTCGCCGGTGTGGGCGAGCTGGACCTTCGCCGGGTCGACGCCCTCCTCGATGAAGATCTCCATCTGCCGCGGACCGGTGTTCGACGCTGGGTGGGTGTGGGCCATGATCGGCGCGCCGGTGCGCAGGCTCGCGCGGGCGCAGGCGCGGTGCACCTTCTCGACGTTCGGCGTGACACCCGGCGCATCGGCGGCGCACTTCAGGAAGGCCGCCTTGATCGGCGTCCGCTGGATCCCGTTCTCGATGTCGTGGACGAAGGCGTCGGCCATCGCGTCCTCGTCGCGGGTCTGCCAGTAGTGCGGCAGGAAGTCGTAGGTGTAGATGCCGGTGCAGGCGATCACCTGCAGGCCGGTCTCGCGCGCCACCCGTTCCAGCAGCCGGATGTCGCGCCCCCCGTACATCGCGGTCGGCTCGACGATCGTCCGCACGCCGACGCCGAGGGCGCCGGTCGCCGCCTCAACCGCTGCGGTGTGCAGCGCATCCTCGTCGTAGAGGTGCGGCCACTGGATCGCCGTCGCCTCGTCGCGGAAGCAGAGGTGCTCGTGGATCAGCGTGACCCCCAGCTCCTCGAGCCCCAACGGCCCCGTCACGCTCTCAACAGTCGCCATCCCTCTCCTCTCCCTGCATCGATGCCGCCGCGGCGATCCTACTGCGGTGGCCGTTGGCGATCCCCGGTAGCGCCAGGTACCATCCGCGCCGTTGGGGCAGTGGCCCAATGGCTAAGGCACCGGTCTCCAAAACCGGGGATTCCAGGTTCGAGTCCTGGCTGCCCCGCTCTCAGCGCCCCTCCGTCGCTACCGCCTGCTCCAGAAAGGGGCCGAGCAGGGTGGCGACGGAGCCGGCGGTGATGCCTGCCGGGCCCTTCGGGAGCGCGGCGTAGCTGATCGCGAGGCGAACGACGCACTCGGCGAGCAGGCTCGAAGCGTCGGCGTCGATCTGCGGCCAAGCGGTGGAGATGACCACGGCGAGGCGGTCGGCGGCCTGGGCAACGACCGGCTGACCCTGGGTGGTCACGTAAGGCAACAAGCTGTCGTCACCGCCGCCGGAGACGACCGCGCGAATCAACGGATTGTCGGCGGCGGCGGTCAAGAAGACGTCGAAGGCAGCAGCGAGCGCGACGACCGGGTCGTGGCGGTTCGACTCGACAGCCTGCTCGACCTCGGCGACGAAGCGGTCGGCCTCGCGCAGGAAGAGGGCCTGGGCGAACTCGCCACGTGAGCCGAACTCGCTGTAGAGCGTCTGGCGGCTGACGCCGGCCGCGGTCGCGATGTCGGCCATCGTGATGTCGGACCAGTCGCTCTGCTGGAGCAGGTCACGCGCCCCATCGAGCAGCGTGTCGCGCAGCAGCTCGCGCGCCGCTACCGCGTAGGGGGTGCGCTCGGGCGTGGCCACCGGATTCATCCGATCAACCCGCCGGCTCGAAATCGAGCTTGTCGCGCACACCACAGTCGGGACAGACCCAGTCGTCGGGCACGTCGCTCCAGGCGGTGCCGGCCGGGAAGCCCTCGCGCGGGTGGCCGGCGTCCTCTTCGTAGACGTAGCCGCAACCCGGGCAGCGGAAGCTGCTCACGCGGCGGCTCCCTGCGCACGCGAGCCATAGCGCGCCATCACCCGCTTGCGCGTGCGCGGATGGATGTTGGCGCGCGACAGATCATCGCCGTAGTGGTCGAGCAGCCGCTGGTCCATCACACGACGCCAGAGCGGCGGGATCGTCGCCAGCACGATCATCCCGGCGTAGCCCGTGGGGAGCTGCGGCGCCTCGTCCTCGTGGCGTAGAGCCTGATAGCGACGCAGTGGGTTCGCATGGTGGTCACTGTGGCGCTGCAGGTGGTAGAGCAGGACGTTCGAGGCGACGTTGTTGCTGTTCCAGCTGTGCTCGGCGCGGGTGATCTCGTAGCGCCCGTCCTCGCGGCGGCCACGCTTCAGCCCGTAGTGCTCGAGGTAGTTGACGACCTCGAGCAGCGAGAAGCCGAGCACCGCCTGCAGCAGCAGGTAGGGCAGCACCGCGACGCCGAAGACGACGACCAGCGCGCCGAACAGAACGGCGGTCATCGCCCACGCGTTGAGGATGTCGTTGTGGATCGACCAGACGCTCTTGCCCATCCGGTGCAGGCGCTTTGCCTCGAGCTCCCACGATGACTTCAGGCTGCCGGCGACGGTGCGCGGCAGGAACTCCCAGAAGCTCTCGCCGAGCCGCGAGCTCGCTGGGTCCTCAGGTGTCGCGACGCGAACGTGGTGGCCGCGGTTGTGCTCGATGAAGAAGTGGCCGTAGCCGGTCTGGGCAAGCGCGATCTTGCTCAACCAGCGCTCCATGCTCGCCCGCTTGTGTCCGAGCTCGTGCGCCGTGTTGATCGCGACTCCGGCAACGACCCCGGTGGTCAGCGCCAGGCCGATGCTGTCGATCGTCGACAGATCGCCGCTCGACCACAGCCAGCAGGCGAGCACCAGCGAGACGTACTGCACCGGGATGAAGAGGTAGGTGACCCAGCGGTAGTAGCGGTCCTGCTCGAGCCAGGCGACGACACTGTCGGGCGGGTTCTCTTGATCGGTTCCGACAACGAGGTCGAGAACCGGGAAGAGGCCAAACACCACGGCCGGGCCGATGAACCAGAAGATCCCGAGCCCGGTCGCCTCGACCAGCATCCACGCAGTCAGCGGCAGGCTCGGCACGAGCAAGCCCAGCAGCCAGGCGTAGCGCTTTCCGTCGCGCCAGGTCGGCGCCTCAATAGCCATGGAAGTCATGCCTGCACTTTACACAGAGGGGCCACCGTGTCAAATGGCGCTACAGCAACCAGATCTCTGTCTATCTGCTTCAATCGACGCCTCGCCCGCGGATGTGGCGGAATTGGTAGACGCGCCGGCTTTAGGTGCCGGTGGCCTTGGCCGTGGGGGTTCGAGTCCCTCCATCCGCACTGAGGACTACGTTCCTCCCGTGTTTCGTCTCGGGGGGCTGGCCCTTCTCCTCACGCTGCTGACGGTCGCGCCTGCGCTGGCAGCTCCCAAGGCCGAGCCCGTGAAGGACATCCGCGTCGGGCCCGGCGACTCGGAGCCCAACAGCTTTGCCAAGCTAGGCGACAAGCTCTACTTCGGCGCGAACGACGGTTTGGTCGGCAGCGAGCTTTGGTCGACCGACGGCACGTCAGCCGGCACCGCGCTCCTTCGCAACATCGAGCCAGGCGCCGGCGACTCGTATCCGTTCCGCCTCTCCCCGTTCGGCGGACGGCTCTACTTCCAGGCGTTCGACTCGATAGCCGGTAACGAGCTGTGGTCGACCGACGGCTCGGAGATCGGCACCGCAAGGGTCGAGGACATCTACACCGGTGCCTCGAACCACTCGTCGCCGAACGACTTCTACGCCCTCGGCAGCACGTTGTTCTTCGTCGCCGGCACGGCTGACGGCCGCGAGCTGTGGAAGACCACCGGCGCCGGCGCAGACCAAGTGATGAACATCGACGGGGGTCCCGGCGACTCCCATCCGTCGGACTTCGCACAGCTCGGCGGCAAGCTCATCTTCAGGGCCACCGGCAGCTCCGGGACCGAGCCGTGGTTCTCCAACGGCGAGCTCACGGGCACCAGCATGCTCGTGGACATCGCTGCGTTCGCGGCCAGCTCGAACGCCGCCGGGTTCACCGAGCTCGGCGGCAAGCTCTACTTCTCCGCCGACGATGGCATCGTCGGAAGCGAGCTCTGGGCTACCTCCGGCGGCCTCGACAGCGGGACACTCGTCAAGGACATCAACCCATTCGGCGGCGGCGACCCGAGCGGGTTCGCCAAGCTCGGCGACAAGCTCTTCTTCCGGGCATACGACCCGACCAACGGCGTCGAGCTCTGGAGGACCGACGGCACCGAGGACGGCACCGACATCGTCGGGAACATCGCTCCAGGCAACGAGTCGTCCTACCCCTTCGGCCTGACCGCTCACAACGGAAAGCTCTTCTTCCAGGCGTACAACTCCGACGACGGCGCCGAGCTCTGGGTCAGTGATGGCACGGGCGACGGAACGCGGCTCGTCAAGGACATCAACCCCGGTTCCGCCGAGTCTTACCCCGGCGGAACCAACCTGGACACCGAGGGCTTCACGCCGCTCGGCGGCAAGCTCTACTTCCAGGCGCAGACCGCCGCCGACGGCGCCGAGCTGTGGGTGACCGACGGAACCGCGGCCGGGACGCAGCAGGTGCGCGACATCTACCCGGGCAGCGAGGGCTCGTATCCGGAGCAGCTCACCGAGCTGAACGGGAAGCTGTACTTCGCCGCCGACGACGGGACCAGCGGCGAGGAGCTGTGGGTCGTCAGCGATCCGCAGCCGGTCGTGGCGCCGCCCGTAGGCAAGACCGCTCCGAGAGTCAGCCGCCTGAGAATGACGAACAAGCGCTTCGCGACGCGTAAGCCGAAGCAGGGCAAGCCGCGACACAAGGTCGGAACCAAGTTCCAGTTCGGCCTGTCGGCCACCGGCAAGGTGACGATCGCGATCGAGCGCAAGTCGCGCGGCTACCGCGTGGGCAAGCGCTGCGTGGCCAAGAAGCCGAAGAGCAAGCCGAACGCCAAGCGCTGCGACCGCTTCAAGCGGGCCCGAACGGTCCGCGTCAACGGCAGGCAGGGCGCCAACAGCGTCGCCTTCAAGGGCAAGGGCCTGGAGCCCGGCGGCTACCGCGCCACAGTCACCGCCACGGCCGGCGGGCTGAAGTCGAAGCCCATGCGAGTCGGCTTCAAGATCGTCGCGCCCTGAGCCCCGTGGCCGGGTTGCCTCTCGCGCCGGCCCGAACCAGTCGATAGGCTGGCGGGCGAGGAGCGATGGGCGAGCCGGCGATCTACCACCCGAACCGCGATAGCGCGGAGTCGAAGGCGACGAAAGCGATCGTCGTCCTCCTGCTCCTGGTCAGCGCAGCGCTGGTGCTGATCATCACGCTCGGCGGCTGGTCTGCCCTGCAGGGCGCACAACCGTTCGCGTTCGTCTACGTCTTCCTCAACCTGCTGTTCGCCTACTACGTCTCACGCTGGAACCGCGGCATCCTGACGGTGGCAGCGGCATTCGCCGTCCTCTTCGGCGTGCTGGCGCTCGTCGCCGGTCCGTCGTGGTTCGCGCGCGACAAGGAGGGCTTTGCCGACCCAACGCTCGATCCCGCGATGCTCGGCCTACTGACCTTCGTCCTGGTGCCGGTCCAGGCATTGCTTGTCGCCTTCTGCGCCCGCGCGTTCAGTCAGAAGTGGAACGTCGAGATCGAGGTCGATCCGGACGATCCGCAGCACGGCCCGCCAGTTACCGGCGGAACCGCCGAGCCGCTCAGCGCCTAACCCCTAGAATCGCCACGCGACCCGCATGCGGCGGTGTCCAAATTGGTAAAGGAGGCGGTCTCAAAAGCCGCTGCTCGCAAGGGCTTGTGGGTTCGAGTCCCACCCGCCGCACTCGCCCCTACTGCTGCGGAGGCGAATATCCGCGAGGCGGCGGGTCCTCGCTCGCCGGAGGCGCCGGGACCGGATCGGGCGACGGCGTGGGAACGGGATCGGGCGTTGGCGACGGGATCGGGTCGGGCGTCGGCGGAGCGGGATCCGGGCCCGGCAACGGGATCGGGGTCTCCTGCGTCGCGCGCCAACCGCCATACGTAATTCCCGCCGCGGCGATCAGACCGAGGAAGATGCCGATCTTGCGGCCGAGGTCGACGTCGATGTCGAGCCCCTCGATGTCGAAGCCCGGCGTGAAGATCAGCCGGAAGAGGATCAACACGAGCGCGACCACGCCGGCGATCGTGATGATCTGGGCCGGCGGCGCGGGCATGTCGGGCGTCGACTCCGCCATCTGCACGATCACGAGTCCGACAGCCACGACGGCCACGAGGAAGAGCAGGATGTCGATGAACGAGAACGCCTCCCACGCGCTCGCGTCAGCGCCGCTGACGCCGAATCCTCCAACCGAGTCCACGCCGTACCAGGGCAGGAACATGAAGATGAACAGGGCGAGGCCGCTGATGCCCGCGACGATCTCGCCTACACCGAGCTTGCTGGAGTCCACGACACTTTCCTCTCGTGTAGTTCCGCACTTGTTCGAGCTGCGATGACTCTACCCTCCCTCGCCGGATGGATCGGACCGTCGACCAGAGCCCCCTAGCCAACTTCAAGAATCGCGTCGCCGGAAGCGACGCCGAGCGCCGCGCGGCTGTCGCGCTGCGTGACCGCCTGCAATCGGCCAGCCGCGAAGCTGAGGTCGAGCCGTTCCGCTTCCATCAACGCTGGGCACTCGCGCAAGCGATCTCCCTGGGTGTCGCCGTAGTTGGCAGCGTGCTCTCGGTCTCCGCCCCCGTAATCGGAACCGCGCTCGTGGCGCTCGCGGCGGCATCCTCGATTCTCGAGACCACCGGCATCTTCCAGTTGCTGTCGCGACTGACTGGTGTCCGCGCCTCGCAGAACATCTCGTCGCCACCTGACAAGGCCCCCCGCCGGCAAAGACCCGGGCTGCTCGTGCTCGCCGCAAGCTATGACGCTCCGCGCACGACGGTGCTGGCGCGCGCCGCCGGCCGCGTTCGCGACCCGTGGCTCCTCCTCGGCGCCGCACTGCTCGCCGCGCTCGCCTGCTGCGTGATGAGAGCTCTCGGACTCGACGGAAACGTATTGACCGCCGTCCAACTCGTCCCGACCCTGCTGCTGCTGGCGGCCATACCGCTGCTCGTCGATGCCGAGCTGTCGCCGATCGGGGACGGGGCTGCGGAGGCCGCCGGCGTGGAGGTCGCAGTCGCCCTCGCCGACCAGCTCGACGCCGAGCTCGAGCAACTCGACATCTGGCTCGTGCTGACCGGGGCCGGCGATGCGCTCGGCGCCGGGATGCGCGTATGGCGTCGCCGCCACCGTCACGAGCTGAACGCACGCCCCGCTGTCACGATCGAGGTCGGCGCCCCCGAGGCGGATGCCGCGGACCAGCTACGCGAGGACTACGCGGACCTGGCCCGCCGCCTCGATGCCCAGCTCGCTGGCGCTAGACCGGCGTGACGGCGTTGCGCTTCGCCGGCCAGTCGCGCACGCGGCCGGTGTACAGCCTGTAGCGCTGGATCAGCTCGGAGCGCAGGTCCTCGGGCTGGATCACCGCATCTACGACCAGCTCTGAGGCGAGATGAAGCGTGTCGATCTCCTCGGCGTACTCGGAGCGCAGCTTCTCGACGAACGCGGCGCGCTCGTCCTCGTCCTCGATCGCCTGGACCTGGTTGTAGAAGACGGCGTTGATCGCCGCCTGCGGGCCCATCACGGCGATCTTCGCGCTCGGCAGCGCGATGCAGGCATCGGGGTCGAAGGCGGGTCCAGCCATCGCGTAGAGGCCGGCGCCGTAGGCCTTGCGGACGACGACCGAGATCTTTGGCACCGTCGCCTCGGTGACCGCCGAGATCATCTTCGCGCCGGCGCGGATCATCCCCTGGCGCTCGACCTGAGTGCCGATCATGAAGCCCGGCACGTCGGCGAGGAACAGCAGCGGCACGTTGAAGGCGTTGCAGGTCCAGATGAAGCGGGCCGCCTTGTCGGAGGAGTCGACGAACAGCACTCCCCCCTTCTGCTTCGGCTGGTTGGCGACGATCCCGACGACCTGGCCGTCGAGTCGCGCGTAGCCAACGATCAGCTCCTTTGCCCAGCGCTTGTGGACCTCGAGGAACGACTCCGCGTCGACGAGCGAATCGATCAGCTCGCGCATGTCGAAGGGCTTGTTCTCGTCCGCGGGGATGATGTCGCGAATCGCGGCGTCGCTCGCCGGCTCGGCGGGCGGCGCGAGCGGCGGCCCGCCCTCCCAGTTGGTCGGGAAGTAGGAGAGGTACTGGCGTGCGAGTGCGATCCCCTCCTCGTCGGTCTTGACGAGGAAGTGGCCGCAGCCCGAGACGCCGGTGTGCATCCGCGCGCCGCCCATCTCGTCGAGCGTGACCTTCTCGCCGATCACCATCTCGGCCATCCGCGGCGAGCCGAGGTACATCGAGGCGTTGCCGTCGCGCATGATCACGACGTCGCAGAAGGCCGGGATGTAGGCGCCGCCGGCGGCGCTCGGGCCGAACAGCACGCAGACCTGGGGCACGACGCCGGACATCCGCACCTCGGTAGAGAAGATCCGCCCGGCGTGGCGGCGGCCGGGGAACATCGCGACCTGCTCGGTGATCCGCGCGCCGGCCGAGTCGACGAGGTAGATCATCGGCACGCGATGCTCGAAGGCGGCCTCCTGTGCGCGGATGATCTTCTCGACCGTCTTCGGCCCCCACGACCCCGCCTTGACGGTCGGGTCGTTGGCCATCAGCGAGACCGGGCGACCGTCGACGGTCGCCATCCCGGTCACCACGCCGTCGGCGCCGAAGCCGTCCTGCTCCCACGCCGCCAGCGCCGCGTCCTCTACGAACGAGCCCTCGTCGACGAGCAGCGCGACGCGCTCACGGACCGGCAGCTTTCCCTGCTGCTCGGACTTCTCGTGATGCCGCGCCGGCCCGCCGGAGCGGGCCCGCTCGAGTGCTGTCCGGAGATCGGTCATGCCAGGGTTAGACGCGCGGGTTCTGGACCGGCTCGTCGCCGGAGTAATCGTAGAAGCCCATGCCCGACTTGCGGCCGTACCAGCCGGCGGCGAGCATCTTGCGCAGCGTCGGCGGCTGGGCGAAGCGGCGCTCGCGGAACTCGTCGAACAGCACGTCGCAGATCGAGCCGAGCGTGTCGAGGCCGACGAAGTCCGACAGCAGCAGCGGCCCCATCGGGTGGCCGGCGCCGGCCTTCATCGCGGCGTCGATCTCCTCGATCGAGCCAACGCCCTCCTCGTAGGCGCGGATGCCGTCGAGCAGGTAGGGCACCAACAGGCGGTTGACGATGAAGCCCGCGGTGTCGCGCGTCGGGATGCCGAGCTTGCGCAGGCTATTGGTGAACTCGACGCCGGCGGCGAAGGTCTCGTCGGTCGTCGTGATGCCGCGCACCACCTCGACCAGCTTCATCACCTGGGCCGGGTTGAAGAAGTGCAGGCCGAGGAACTTGTCGGCGCGCGAGGTGGATGCCGCCTGGTCGATGACCGACAGCGAGGAGGTGTTGGTCGCGAACAGCGCGTTCTCCTTGACGATCCCGTCGACCTCCTTCCACATCTCGAGCTTCAGGCCGAGGTCCTCGGTGATCGCCTCGATCACGAGATCGCAGTCGGCGAGGTCGGCGTAGGAGGTCGTGCCCTGGATTCGGCCGCGGATCGCGTCGGCGTCAGCCTGCTCGGCCTTGCCCTTCTCGACGGCGCGCGCGAGCTGCTTCTCGATCTTGCCGATGCCCTTCTCCAGCTTGGCGTCGTCGACCTCGCGCAACACCACGTCGTAGCCGGCCGTCGCGACCACCTGGGCGATGCCGTGGCCCATCAGACCTGCGCCGAGCACTCCAACCTTCTTGATCTCCACTACGTTCTCCCAGTCAGCTTTAGCGAGCCCGGGGAGCCTATATGTCACTGATCGGAGTCGAGGACCGCGGCGGTGTGCGCCATCTGGTGCTGCAGCGCGCAGAGAAGCGCAACGCCTTCAACAGCGAGCTGATCGCGGCGCTCGGACACGCGCTCGAGGACGCCGCGGCCGACGAGTCGGTGCGCGTTCTCGTGGTGCGCGGCGACGGCGCGATGTTCTCGTCCGGGATGGACCTGCACGACCTGCAGGAGCTGTCAGAGAACCCGGCCAACCTGCGCCCCTTTCGGCGCTCGATCCTCAACTGGTGGAACCTGCTCGAGGAGATGCCGAAGCCGACGATCGTCCAGATCCACGGCGCCTGCCTCGGCGGAGCCTTCGAGCTGGCGCTCGCGGCCGACTTCCGCGTGATGGCCGAGGACGCGATGGCCGGGATCATGGAGGTCCGTGTCGGCCTGCTACCCGACGTCGGCGGCTGCTCGCGGCTGCCTTCGATCGTAGGCCTCGGCAACGCCAAGGAGCTGATCATGACCGGCAAGGTGATCGACGGCCGCGAGGCGCACCGGATCGGTTTCGCCAACCGGATCGCCCCCGCCGACGAGCTCGACGCGCTGACCGAGGCGTTCACCAACGAGCTGTTGCAGTGCGCGCCACGCGCCGTCGGAATGGCCAAGCGCGTGATCGACGCGTCGGCCAAGCCGGCGCTCGCTGCGACGCTCGAGCAGGAGGTCCAGGCCCAGGAGGCGCTCGCCGCCACCGAGGACTTCGCCGAGGGCACCAAGGCCTTCTTCGAGAAGCGCCAGCCGACCTTCGCCGGCCGCTAACTGCCCGCCGAACGATTCTTGGGGTTACCGCCCCAAGAATCGTTCGCCCGTTCAGAGATTGCGCGGAAAGCCGCGCTTGCCGGCTGCTTTGGCCAGCTCGCCCCTGAACTTGCGCACGAGGTCCGGCCGGCGGGTGGCGAGGTTGCGGAACTCGCCGGGGTCGCTGCGGGTGTCGTGGAGGCGCTCGGTGCGAACGCGACCGCCGTCGTTGATCGCGACGTAGAGCCAGCGGCCGTCGCCGGCCATCAGGGTGACGCCCCAGGCGGCGGTCCAAATCCGGCGCCGCTGCTTGACGGGGCGGCCGTTGAACAGCGGGCGCAGATCGGCGCCATCCATCGCCTTCGGGACCGGCGCGCCGACGCCGTGCAGCAACGTCGGGGCGATGTCGTGCGACGACGCGAAGTAGCCGGTCCGCCGGCCGGCGGCAATCCGCCCGGGGTGGCGGATCATGAACGGCACCTTGATCAGCTCGCCGTGCATCTCGTTCGAGTCCTTGCCGATCAGGCCGTGCTCGCCGAGCGCGACGCCGTGGTCGGAGACGACCGCCACCCAGGTGTTCGACATGCCGAGCTGATCGAGCCGGGTCAGGAAGCGGCCGAGCCAGGCGTCGAGCAGGCTGATCTCGGCCGCGTACATCGCCTGGGCGAGCTTCAGCGTCTTCGCCGAGATGTCGCTCGTTCGCCCTGCCGGGGTCGGGAACGGCATCAGCGGCCGGTAGCCGCCGCGCTTGACGCGGGCGTAGCGGGACAGGTAGCGGTCCGGCGGGTCCCACGGCTCGTGGACGTCGAAGCAGTCGAGGACGAGCGCGAACGGCTGGCCGCGGAACGACGCCTGCTCGAGGAAGTCGATCCCACCCTGGAAGACGCGTGCTGAGAGGTAGTCCTTCTCCTTGCGCGTCGCGGCGTTGTAGCCGAGGTACTCGCGCACACGGCCACGGTCGACGCCCCGCAGCTCGGGCGCGAGGTGGCGGCGCAGCCGCGCCCCCGAGACCGGGATGCGGCGCTGGCGCCAGCCCGGGACCTGGCCCTTGACGACCGTCATTACGTCGGGGCGGCCGCGGAAGCGCGCAAAAGCCGGCCGCTGGAGGTGCGGGTTGTCGGTGACGTAGCCGGTCAGATAGCCGCGCTTGTCGAGCACGTCGAGGAACGTCACCTCGTCGGCGTGGATGCCCTCGAAGCCGGGAACGTCAGGCAGCGCGCCCTCCTGGTGCCAGCCGCGGAACGGAAAGCCGCTGCGGCCGATCAGCAGCGACTTGCGCACCGGCACCGTCGGCAGCGCCTCGTGGCGGGCGTGGGTGAAGACGAGGCTCTCAGTTGCGAGTGCGTCGAGCGTCGGCGTGCGGGCTCGCCGTCCCCCATATGCGCCGACGTGGTCGGTGCGCAACGAGTCGATCACGACGACGACGACGTTGGCGCCCGCCGTCGGGGCGAGCGCAGAGACCAAACCCTGGCCCTCGGCCGCCTCAGTGCCCGCCAGACCAGGCACCGCCGCGGTCATTCCGAGCGCCGCAGCGCCGCCGAGCAGCTGCCGCCGCGTCAGGTCGTCGCGGGTTTCTTCACCCGACTGCTGGGAATCCATCTCCGCGGCCACAGTAGCGGGGAACCCGGCGGGAGCGTGTTAGTTGCTGGTGACGATCAGCCGCGCTGCCAGTCGACCGGCCCCGCCGTCAGCAGGTGGCTGCCGAGTGGACGGCCGAGCACGCGCTGCGCCTCGCGCGCGCACTCCAGCAGCTTGTCGAGATCGATCCCCGTCGGATGCCCCATCTCGTGCAGCATCGAGACAAGGTCCTCGCTGGCGATGTTGCCGGTCGCGCCCTTCGGGACCGGGCAGCCCCCGAGCTCGCCGAACGAGCTCTCGAACGAGCGGCAGCCGGCCTCGAGCGCGGCGAGCGCGTTGGCCAGGCCCTGGCCGCGCGTGTTGTGGAAGTGGGCGGTCAGCTCGGTGTCGGGCAGCCGCTCGAAGGCGGCGGCGAAGAACTCGCGCACCTGCGCGGGGTTGGCCATCCCGGTGGTGTCGGCGAAGCCGAGCTCGGCGCAGCCGGCGGCGCGGAGCCGCTCGGCGATCGCGAAGACTCGCTCCGGCGGCACGTCTCCCTCGTAGGGACAGCCGAAGACGACAGAGATGACCGCCTCGCAGCGCAGGCCCTCGGCGAGCGCTCTGGCGACGACCTTCTCCAGTCCGCTCAGCGACTCCTCGATCGAGCGGTTGACGTTGGCCTGGTTGTGGCTCTCCGACGCCGACAGGAAGAGGTTGACCTCCTGGAAGCGGTCGCGCAGCGCGAGCGCGTTGTCGAGGCCGCGCTCGTTCGGGATCAGCACCGTCACCGCGACGTCGTCGGGGATGTCGGCGCGCGTCAGGACCTCGGGACCGTCGGCGAGCTGCGGGATGACGTCGGCGCGGACGAAGCTCGTGACCTCTAGCCGGCGCAGGCCGGTGCGGGCGAGCATCTCCACCAACCGGACCTTGTCGTCGGTCGGGATCGTCTCGGGCTCGTTCTGGAAGCCGTCGCGAGGGCCGACCTCGCGGATGCGGACTGAATCGTCGGACATGCCTACATCATGCCGAGGCCGCCGCTGACCCCGACCGTCTCCCCTGTCACATAGCCCGCCTCGTCGCTCGCGAGATACGCGATCGCCGCAGCAACCTCGTCCGGCTCGCCGAGCCGCTTCATCGCAGTCGAGTCGATCATCCCCTGAACCATCCGCTCACCGATCTCGCCGAGCACCTCCGCCCCGCGCACCATCTGGGTGTCGATCGGACCGGGCGCAACCGCGTTGACGCGCACGCCGAAGCGCGCCGACTCCTTCGCCAGCGCCTTCGTGAAGCCGATCACGCCGGCCTTCGTCGCCGAGTAGACGACGGCGAGCTGGGAGCCGACGCGGCCAGCCTCCGAGGCGACGTTGACGATCGACCCTCCCCCGCGCTGCTGCATCCCAGGCAGCACCGCGTGGGTCACGGCGAGCACGCCACGCAGGTTGACCGCGAGCATGTTGTCCCAGACCTCGGGAGGCGTCTGGCCGAAGAACAGCTCACCGCCGACGCCGGCGTTGTTGACGAGTACGTCGATCGGACCGAGCTGCTCCTCGGTGGCCGCGACAGCTGCGGCGATCGACTCATCGGAGCGCACGTCGAGCTCGAGACCCAGCCCGCCGAGATCGGTCGCAAGCTCGCGCGCCGCCTCCAGGCCGAGGTCGCAGACCGCGACGCGTGCGCCCTCCGCGGCGAGCCGCGACGCCGTCGCCGAACCGATTCCCCCAGCGCCGCCAGTGACCAGCGCGACCTTCCCCTCAAATCTCATCGGCCGGACCCTACCGCGCGGCTGTTAGCGTTCCGCGCCGCGTGACGGCCTCCCCCATACCCATCGTCGGCGGCACCGGCGCGCTCGGCTTCGGCCTCGCGCTGCGCCTCACCGCCGCGGGCCAGGAGGTCGTGATCGGCTCACGCGACGCCGGCCGGGCCGAGGAGGCCGCCGCTCGGGTCCGCGAGCGCGTGTCGAACGCACACGTCGCCGGCATGGAGAACGCCGCGGCCGCGGCTCTCGGCGAAGTCGTCTTCCTAACCGTCCCGTTCCGCGCCCAGTCGGAGAACCTCACCAACCTCAAGGGCACACTGCGCGAGGGTCAGATCCTCGTCGACGCGACGGTGCCACTTGCCGCAGCAGTCTCGGGCAAGGCGACGCGGCTACTAGGCGTCCCACAGGGCTCGGCGGCCGAGCAGGCGCAGGAGATGGTCCCCGACGGCGTGACGGTGATCAGCGCGCTTCACTCGGTCGACGCGTCGACGCTGAGCGATCTCGGCAACGAACTCGACCAGGACGTCCTCGTCTGTGGCGATCGCAAGGCCCCGAAGCTGAAGGTGGCCGAGCTGATCGGCCTGATCCCCGGCCTGCGCCCAGTCAACGCCGGCGCGCTCGAGACCGCCCGCTTCGTCGAGGCGCTGACGCCGCTGCTGATCTCGGTCAACATCCGCAACAAGTCGCACGCGGGCGTCAAGCTGACCGGCCTGCCCGACGAGCTCTGGCAGTAGGTCCGCGGTGCGGGTAGCGCTGCTCTCCGGCGGCACGGGCGGCGCGAAGCTCGCGCGCGGGCTGCTCGACGTGGTCGGCGCCGAGAACCTGACGGTGATCGCCAACACCGGTGACGACGCCTGGGTCCACGGCGCCCATGTCTCCCCCGACCCCGACCTCGTCACCTACTGGCTCGCCGACGCGATCGACGAGCGCGGCTACGGCATCCGCGGCGACAGCTGGCAGGTGATGGACGCGCTCGAGGCCGCCGGCCGGCCGACCTGGTTCCGGCTCGGCGACCGTGATCTCGCGATGTGCCTGATCCGCAGCGAGCTACTCGCGGCGGGCGGGCGGTTGACCGACGCCCATGCCGCGGTCGTAGAGGCGATGGGCGTCGCGGCGCGCGTGCTGCCGATGTGCGACGAACCGGTCCCGACGCGGGTTGGCGTCCGTGGCCGCCTACTGCCGTTCCAGGAGTTCATGATCGTCGAGCGCGCCGAGGGGCCGCTGGAGAGCGTCGAGTTCGCCGGGATCGACGCGGCGCAGCCAACCCCTGAGGTACTCGACGCGCTGCGCTCCGCCGACGCGATCGTGATCGGACCGTCGAACCCGATCATCTCGATCGGCCCGATCCTCGCCGTGCCGGGAATGCGCGATGCGCTGGCAGCCGCCGCCGCGCCGATCGTCGCCGTCAGCCCGTTCGTCGGCGGCGCCGTGCTGAAGGGCCCGACCCAGCTGTTCTGCGAGGCGGCCGGCGTCGACCCGTCCGCCGCCGGCGTCGCCAACCTCTATACGGGCGTGGCCGACGGCCTCGTCGCCGACGAGCCGGTCGACGCCAGCTGCCCCGTGCTCGAGACGCCGACGCTGATGGACACGCCCGAAGCGCGCCGCGCAGTCGCCACCGCGACGCTCGACTTCGCGGCGACGCTGGTCGCGGGCTAGAGTCGGGGACCGCCTGCCCGGTCGCCCAATGCGAACGATCGCGATCCTGCCAATCAAGCGCTTCGGCGCCGCCAAGCAGCGCCTTGCCGGCCTGCTCGGCAGCGGCGCGCGCCAGGCTCTCGTGCAGGCGATGTTCCAGGACGTACTGGCCTCGCTGCGCCACGTCGAGGGACTCGACGCCGTCGCGGTGGTCACCGGCAACGCCACAGCGGCTCGTGCCGCTCACGGAGAGGGCGTGATCGTGCTCGGCGACTCCGAGGAGAGCGGCCACAACGAGGCCGCCGCGGTCGGTATCGCCTACGCAGCCGAGCACGGCTTCGACCGTGTGCTGCTGGTACCCGGAGACGCTCCGCTGATCGACGCGAGCGAGCTCGAGGCACTGCTCAGCGACGCCACGCCAAGCCCGAACCTGGTCGTCGTCCCGGACCGCCATGGGACCGGAACCAACGCACTGTTGATCGCGCCGCCATCCGCTCTCGAGCCGTCCTTCGGTCCGGGCAGCCGTGACCGCCACGAACAGCTTGCCGCGACGGCTGGCATCGCCTGCCGCGTCGAACCGCTGCCTTCGCTGGCCGTCGACATCGACACGCCGGAAGATCTCGACGAGCTGACGGCGCTGCTCGACGAGCCCGCGAACCGGACTCTGGCGCGGATGACCCGCGGCGCCCTGCGCCAGCTCGAGCGCTCGCGCACGCAACCTCCGCCCCTTCCTCCGACGGCGGTCTCCTGAACACGGCACGTCCACTGTCCGCCGTCGCCCTGGACGGCATCCCCCAAGTCGGCGCGGGCGATGACCTCGCCGCGCTGATCGCAGCGGCGCTACCGGCTGACGTCACCGACGGCGACGTCGTCGCCGTCGCCCACAAGGTGGTGTCGAAGGCCGAGGGTCGCACGCGCCGACTCGACGACATCGAGGCCAGCGAGCTGGCGCGCCAGCTCGCTGGCAAGTACGACAAGGACGCGCGCGTCGTACAGGCGGTGCTCGATGAGTCAGCCGCGATCGTGCGCAGCGGACACGGAGTCCTGATCTGCGAAACCCGCCATGGCTTCATATGCGCCAATGCCGGCGTCGATCGCTCGAACGTCGCAGACCCGAACGAGCTGGTCCTGCTGCCTGACGATCCCGACGGCTCGGCACGGACGCTGCGCGCCGGGATAGCCGCCGCACTCGGCGTGAGCCCCGCCGTGGTGATCTCCGACTCCTTCGGTCGCGCTTGGCGCCTCGGTCAGACGGACGTGGCGATCGGCGCTGCCGGCCTGATTCCATTCGATGACTGGCGCGGCCGCCACGACTCCCACGGCCGCGAGCTCCAGGCGACGACAATCGCCGTGGCCGACGCGATTGCCGGCGCGGCCGACCTAGCGCGTTCCAAGGACGCCAATCAACCGGCCGTTCTGCTGCGCGGTCTCGATCGCTTCGTCACCGCTGACGACGGCCCCGGCGCGCTGTCCCTGCGCCGCCCACCAGCTGAGGACCTGTTCCGCTAGCGAGCACCGCAGCTATCCCCCTATCGGAGCGCGGGGATTGACGCCCCAGAAGACCTGGGTGCCGAGCATCCCGACGATGTGGACCATGACGGTGTTGAGTGCCATCGACTTCGCGGTCGCAGTGCCGACCCCGACCGGACCGCCGGATGCCGTGTAGCCGTAGTAGAGGCCGACGAGCACGATCACCGTCGCCATCGCCATCCCCTTGATCGTGCTGAAGAAGAGGTCGGGCGGGTTCTGGTAGGCCCAGAAGATCAGGAAGTAGCCGCCCGACGACACCTCCCCGACCTGCTCGACCACCGCGAGGTAGCTGCCAGCGAAGCCCGCGGCGATCGCCGCCACGTACATGAATGGCAGCACGATCCATGCCGCCAGCAACCGCGTGGCGCAGAGGAAGGCGAGCGAGCTGACACCCATCACCTCCAGCGCGTCGATCTCGTCGGAGATCCGCATCGCGCCGATCTCGGCGACCAGGCCCGTGCCGATCTTCGCCGACATCATGTATCCGAAGGCGTAGGGCATGATCTCGCGCAGGTCGCAGATTGCCGAGAACGAGCCGCCGATCTGCGGCGAGCCGATCGACCGGGCGAAGTAGGCGCCGTTGACCCCGCACTGCAGACCGAGCAGGAACGCCAGTCCCCAGATCACCAGCGCCGAGCCGACGATCAGGATCCCGGCCTGGCGCAGCGTCTCGCTGAAGTAGCGCACCGCGCTGCCGCGCATGACCTCGGCGATGACCTCGGAGCAGAACTTGCCGAGATCGCCTAACGCGCCGAGCATGTCGCGCGGCACGGCCAGCCAGGTTGCCGCCCTGGTCATTTGAGCACCGAGATCTCGGGGTGGGTGGCCAGCAGCGTCTGGGTGAAGACGTAGTTGAACGAGAAGACGCCGAGCAGCGACACCACGACGGCCTGGTTGACCGCACGCCCGACGCCCTCCGGGCCGCCCGAGACCGTCATGCCCTTGTAGCAGCAGACGACGGCGATGATCGCGCCGAACAGCAGCGCTTTCAGCGTCGACCCCCAGAGCTCGGTGGTCGTCGCGTTGTTGAGCAGCGTCGCGAAGAACGGCCCGAGCGGCGCGTCGAAGGTCAGCGTCGCCAGCACGCCGCCGAACAGGCCCGCGATCAGCGCAAAGATGCTGAACAGGGCGGTGACGACCATCAGCGCCAGGAAGCGCGGCACGACGAGGTTCTTGATCGGGTCGACGCCGAGCACCTGCAGCGCGTCGAGCTCCTCACGGATCTTGCGCGCGCCGAGGTCCGCCGTGATCGCGGTACCGCCGACGCCGGCGAGGATGATCGCCGTGACGAACGGGGCGAACTCGCGGATCACGGCCAGGATGAAGAACCCGCCGAGCCGGTCGAGCGAGCCGAACAGCTCGAAGAAGCCCCCCGCCTGCAGGCCCGGCGCGCCATATGAGAGCGCAACCATCGACACCAGCAGCGGAAACCAGCAGAGCCGCAGCAGGAACATGAACTGCTGGACGAACTCGGTCCCGTAGGGGAACGGAGGCGAGAGCGCAGACAGGATCGTCTTGCCGGTCAGGACCATCACCTCGCCGACCTGCTCGAGCGCGTTCTTGACGGGCAGGTACGCCCGCTCTGCCATCTCTCCCATCTGTGTGCTGTTCTAGCACAGTCTGTTGGAACACACTGTCACGGTGCGCTAGAATCTGCTCCGATGCAGCTTCAACTCGACCGCGACAGCGGCGTGCCGCTCGGCACCCAGCTCATATGGCGATTGCGCTCGGCGATCGAGCGCGGCGAGCTCGACCCCGGGGACAAGCTGCCGAGCCTGCGCGACGCCGCATCGGCCGCGGGAGTGAACGTCAACACGGTGCGCGCCGCCTACGCGAAGCTGGAGTCCGCGGGCGTCGTGTCCACAGAACAAGGCCGGGGCACCTTCGTTGCGCGGGCCGCCGGCGGCGCTTCGGATCGCCGCCGCGGCCTGCGCGACGAGATCGCCCGGCTCGAGGCCGAGCTGGTCAGCCTGCCGCTGCTTCCCCACACCGGCGGGGAGTCGAGCGGTCGCGGAGCGCGACTGCTCTCGGTCGAGGAGCTCGAGACGGTCCGCGACGTGCTCGCCGAGCGCGTCGACGAGCTCAACTCCGCCAGCGCGGCGATCGTCGGGCGGCTGCTAGCCGAGCGCCGCGCCGACGTCCAGGCGCGCGCGCCCGCTCGTCGCTCCTCGTCGAGCCTGGCCGGCGTCCGCGTCCGCTGGACGTGACCGGGCAG
>JBIOUS010000033.1:0-36281 GCA_044867325.1 Thermoleophilaceae bacterium
CCCCCCCCCCACGGCTGCTCCAGCCGTCCCTACTCGGTGACGGTGAAGTCGATCGAGCCGAACTCCGAGCCCTCGGTGTAGGAGCCGAAGCCGCCGCCGTTGAAGACGGTCGCGCCGTCCGCGGTCAGCTCCAGGACCACGTCGGTCCACGTCGTCGTGTCGCCGCTCGTCGACCGCTTGCCCGTGAGGTCGACCGTCGCGAAGTCGATCCGCACCGGGCTTGTCAGGCTGCCGCCCAGCGGCAGGTACTGCGTGACCGCGGTGACCACGCCGTCGTTGCCGTCGACCTCGACGCGCAGGTTGGAGACCCGCACGTCGATGTAGTGGGCGTCGTTGCGCGACTGGATGTCGCCGTCATAGGCGACCTGGCCCTCATTCAACGACTGGTCGTAGTCGGTGTTGCCGTCGTCGAAGCCGTGATCGAAAAGATTCGTGCTCGGCTCCGTCGCGCCACTCGTCGGGATCAGGTCGTGGATGTTCTGCGGTCCCGGCCCGGCCCAGTTGAAGTGGACGTAGTTGTACCAACTGCTGCGGTACTCCTGATCGAGGTCGCCCGTGTAGGCGCTGGCCCCGGCTGGAATCGCCAGAGCGAGCGCCGCTACGAGCCCGGCGGCAATCGACGTGACCCTTGTCGCGCTGTTGCGTGACTTCATTTGAGATGCCCTCCTGCATTTGTTGGCGCGGGGACTAGACGCCATTATTAGGGTCCCCTAATTAGGGGACCCTAATCACGATCTCGGCACGCATGCGGTCGCGCTGCCAAATGGCATGCGGAAGTGGACGCGGGTGGTTTCGAACCACCGACCTCTCGCGTGTGAAGCGAGCGCTCTCCCACTGAGCTACGCGTCCTCGGGATCCGATTCTAGGGCGGATGGCCCTTGGGTAGGGCGAATGGCCACTGGAAAGCCCCTTGGCAGGTTTTGGCTCCAACAACCGTCCAGGATCGTCAAACACTCGTCCACATCGGGTTTGAGCGCCACTTGGCGGGGGACGCTAGCCGCCGACATAGGCCAGAGCAACTACGCGGAGCAGGCGAGAGACCGCTCGGCGAAACAATTGGGAGGAGAGGGTTCTATGGGCATCATGTCCAGCCGCCGTTCGGTGGCAGGAGGGTTCGGCCTGGCCGTTTTCGCGTGCGCCGCGGCGCTCGCGCTGGCAGGGCAGGCGGGGGCGGCCACGACGGCGTATCCGTCCGGGGGCAGCGGCTTCGACGGCGATGCGGAGGGCTGGGTCGGCAGCGACCAGGCGTGCTCCGTGACGCTGATGGCTGTTCCGCTACCGGTTCTCAACACATGTACGTCGACGACCGTGCACGATCCGGCGGCGGGCAATCCACCCGGGTCGATCGCGGCGCGGACGAACGTGTCGATCAACCTGCTGTCGCTCTTCAGCGGCTCGTCGACGTGGACGTCGCCGGAGTTCACGGTGCCGGCGGGCGACGTCGCCGCCGCGACGCTTGGGCTCGACCGAGCGTTCGCCGCCGGCGGTCCGCTGCTCAACGTCGGCTTGACCAGCGAGTACACAGTGGCGCTGCAGGACACCACGGCCGGCACCAGCGCCGACGTGCTGACCGAGACGCTCGATCCCGACGACGCGGCTTTCGAGCCCCGCGGTCAGGGTGTGCAGGTCGTTGCCGGTCACAGCTATCGAATCGCCATCCGCAGCGAGACGTCGTCGACGGTCGGCCTCGGGCTGATCAGTGGCGACGCCAACACACGGTTCGACAACGTCACGCTCACCGTTCAGACAGGCAGCGACAAGCCTGAGACCGGTGGGCCGTTCCCGATCGGTACCCCCGGTGTGACGATCGTCAAGCGCTCGCTCACGAACAGTGAGATCTCGCGCTTGATCGAGCGGCTCGGGATCAGCGCCGATGTCGGCAAGGGTCCCGGCGGCTCGCTCGTGCCGCTGGCCGAGTGCACGGTGGTAGGTACGCCGGGCAACGACCGGATTCTCGGTTCGCGCGGCAACGACGTCATCTGCGGCCTCGGCGGTAACGACGTAGTGGTCGGTGGCGGCGGTCGCGACCTGATCGATGGCGCGAACGGCGCCGACCGGCTCGGCGGCGCCGGCGGTGGCGACCTGCTGCTCGGGCTGCGCGGCAACGATCGCCTCACCGGCGGCACCGGTCGTGACGGTCTCGGCGGCGGCGCCGGCCATGACGTGCTGCGCGGCGGCGGAGGATCCGACCGGTTCAGCGGCCGTCTCGGTAGCGATCGCCTCTATGCCAAGGACGGTGTCCGCGACAGCGTCGTCGGCGGTCCCGGCCGTGACAGGGCGAGTGTCGACACCGCGGCGGGATCGTCCAAGCGCTCCGCGCGGCGGGCGGACCGCGTCCGCGGCGTCGAGCGCCGCCGTTAGGCGCAGCAGATCGACAGTCCCGGGGCGGCCGCCGTGCCGCCTCGGGATTGGTCCAGCTAGGATCGCTCTTGGACCGTGCTAGGCGGGGAGGTAGCGGTGCCTTGTCACCCGCAATCCGCTCTAGCGGGGCCGAATTCCTGTTTGAGGGCTCGGCCTTTGGGGTCAGTACGCCAGTTGAAGGCGTCGATGGCTGGGTCCCGTGCGGTGAGCGATCGCGAACCAGGTCAGGTCCGGAAGGAAGCAGCCTTAAGCGGAGCCGCTCATGCGTCGCGGACCAACCTGGCCGGAGCCAACGAGTGGCGGGCACGCCCGAAGGACCGTTTTCGACGGCAGGTGCACGGTCCACTACTTCAGAAGCGCTGGGCCCACCACATTAGGCGGGCCTAACTTCTGGTATCAATCTCGGCCATGGCCGACGCTGCGATGGGTGCCAAGCTGCCCACCAAGAACCCCCATGCCGTAATCGACGACGCTGCGGCGATCGACTTCCCGATGCCGCTCGACCCGCTCGTCGAGGTCGATCCGGCTCGCCGTCCCAGCGCCGCCGAGGAGGCGCGCACGATCGTCGCGGGGTCGATCGTCGGCACGCTCGCTTCACTGACTTCGGCCGGAGACCCGTGGGCGTCGGTAGTCACCTACGGACAGCTCGTCGACGGCTCGCCCGTCCTCTGCGTCTCGCGGCTCGCGCTGCACGGCCGCAACCTCGCCGACGACCAGCGCGCCAGCCTCGCGGTCTCGGCGCCGGTCCCGGACGGTGAGGATCCCTCCGACATCGGCCGCGTCACGCTCGCCGGGCGCGTCGAGCAGCCGGTCGGCGACGAGCTCGAGGCGGCTCGCGCTGCCTACCACGCCGCGGTCAGCTCGGGCGAGTCGTTCACCGAGTGGGACGACTTCACCTTCTGGGTGCTGCGGATCGAGCAGGTCCGTTGGGTCGGCGGCTTCGGCCGCATGGCCAGCACCGACCTCGACCGTTACGTCGCGGCTGAGCCCGACCCCGTCGCGCCCCAGGCCACGTTCGCCGTCAGGCACCTCAACGAGGACCACGCCGACGCGCTGCTCGACATGGCACGTGGGGTTGCTGGTCACACCGATGCAACCGCCGCGACTTGCCTGCGGGCTGACCGCTACGGCCTCGATCTCGACGTTCACACGCCGCGCGGCCGGGCGCTGGCACGAGTCGGATTCGCCGAGCCGGCGACCGCCCCGGACGGCCTGCGTGCAGCCACCGTCGAGCTGGCCAAGCGCTCCCGCGGCGAGTAGTCCAAGCCCGTCCGTGTGACGGGTACGATGGACGGCCGATGCTCTCCCTCTACCGTCGCCACCGCCCGAGGACCTTCGACGCGGTCGTCGGCCAGGAGAGCGTCGTTCGCACGCTGCGCAACGCGATCGAGCTCGACAAGGTCCACCACGCCTATCTGTTCGTAGGCTCGCGCGGCACCGGCAAGACGAGCATGGCGAAGCTGCTCGCCTGCGCGCTCAACGCCGACGGGGGTCCGAAGGTCGAGTTCGACCCCGACAGCCAGACCGCGCGGGCGATCATGACCGGCAGCTCGCTCGACGTCGTCGAGATGGACGCCGCCTCGAACAACTCGGTCGACGACATCCGCGAGCTGCGCGAGAACGTCGGCTTGGCGCCGATGGGCGGCGCCAAGCGGGTCTACATCCTCGACGAGGCGCACATGCTCTCGCCGGCGGCCTGGAACGCCTTCCTCAAGACGCTCGAGGAGCCGCCGCCGCACGTCGTCTTCGTGCTCGCGACCACTGAGGCGCACAAGGTCCCGGCGACGATCATCGACCGCTGCCACCGCTTCGACTTCCAGCGCCCGTCGCTCGACCAGATCGCCAGCGTGCTGCGCCGCGCCGCCGACCAGGAGGGCATCACGATCCCCGACCCTGCCGTCGGAATGATCGCCCGCAAGGCGTCGGGCAGCTTCCGCGATGCGCTCGGCACGCTCGAGCAGCTCGTCACCTACGGCGGCAAGGACGTCGATCTCGACGACGTGCTCGCGAATCTCGGCGTCGCTGACGCCACGCTGATCCTCGAGACGGCCGAGACGCTCGCCGCGAACGATCCGCGCGCCGCGCTGCTCGCGGTCCAGAAGTTGACCGAGTCGGGTCGCGACGAGGCGCAGTTCATGCGCGACCTCTCCGCCCACCTGCGCCACCTCTACGTGATCCAGACGATGGGTGAGGTCCCCGACTCCTTCGCCGTCACCGCCGAGCACACCGACCGCCTCGCCGGCCAGGCCGACCGCCTGTCCCAGGGCGACGTGCTGCGTGCGATCGACCTGCTCGCCGCCGCGCTCGCCGCCGTCAAGGACGGCTCGGAGCCGCGCCTCCAGCTCGAGCTCGCGCTGCTGAAGGCGACCCAGCCCCAGGCCGACCAGTCGCTCCAGGCGCTGATGCACCGCATCGACCGGCTCGAGGCCGCGCTCGCCGGTGGTGCTCGCCCGGCGACTCCGCCGCCTGTGTCGTCACCCGCTCCTGCGCGGACCGAGCCGGTGAGCGCGCCAGCTCCCCCGGAGCCGGCCGCATCCGCTCCGGCGACGGCGCCAATCGCCCCGCCCCAGCGGACCATCCCGGCGGAGCCCATGTCACCCGCGCCAGCGCAGTCAACTGCCGCGCCTCAGCCGACCGCTCCGGCGGAACCCGCGCCACCCGCGTCGCTTGAGCCGAGCACCGCCCCGTCGGCCTCCCCCGAGCCGGCCCAGGCTTCGCCACCGCCTTCGCCGTCCGAGCAGGCGCCCGCTTCGGCGCCCCCTGCTCCGCGAGTGGCTGTCACTGCCTCAGCAGGTGGGTCGGGCGCGGCTGCCGCGGTCGAAGACGAGCCGGTCGGCGAGCCGGAGCCAGCCCCGGCGATCGACGAGCCTGCCGCGCTCGACCTCGAGCGCGTCACCATGCTCTGGCCGGCCGTCGCGGACGCGATCCGCGAGCAGAACGGGATGGTCGCTGCCCTGTTGGCCGAGGCCGTTCCGACCGCGATCGAGGGCGGCCGCCTGACGATCCAGTTTCCGGCCGATGCCGCCTTCTCGAAGAAGAAGGCCGAGGCCAACCGCGAGCTCGTCACGGGCGCGCTGCGCAGTCTCGGCGGCCACGCGATCGCCGTCGCCTTCGAGCTCGGCGAGGACCGCGGCGAGCGGAGCCCGGCGACGCTGACCGCCGACGAGCTCGCCGAGCGGCTGATGCGCGACTTCGCCGCAGAGGAGATCTTCGAGAACGACGAATCCGAGAGCGAGGACTAGGCCGTGCCCAAGCCGCCGAACATGAACCAGATGATGCGCCAGGTCCAGCAGATGCAGGAGGACATGGCGAAGGCGCAGGAGAGCCTCAAGCACGAGTCGGTCGAGGCGAGCGCCGGTGGCGGCATGGTCACGGTCAAGGTCAGCGGCGAGCTCGAGATCCTCGACCTGAAGATCGATCCCGACGCCGTCGACCCCGAGGACGTCGAGCTGCTCCAGGACATGGTCCAGGCGGCGCTCAACGAGGCGCTGCGCGCCGCCCAGGAGCTGGCCGCGAACAAGATCGGCGCCGTGACGGGCGGGCTCGGCGGCGCGGGCGGCCTTGGCGGCCTCGGCCTACCAGGTCTCTAGCCGCCAAGCAGCGAGCGCAGCGTGTGGGCTAGGTCGCTGTCGAGCTGCCGGTATGCCGCCCGCAGCGTCGTCCAGCCGTTGCGCGTGAGCAGCTGATCGCGCCGCCGATCATCACCGAACGCCTTGCGCGTTCCATGGGTCGCGTAGCCATCGGTCTCGAGGATCACACGCTGCTCGGGCCACATGAAGTCGGGTTGGATGGTCCGACCCTCGACCGTGATCCACGCGTTGACCCCCGGCTCGGGCAGCGCGTGACGTCGCAGGAACGCGAGTAGCTCGCGCTCGAAGTGGCTGCGCGTCCTATCGTCGCTCCAGCTTGCAAGGACGTCGCGCAACAACCGCGCGCCACGCTTGCCCCGCGCACGTTCGAGCACAGAGCCGACCTCGGCACCGTCATAGACCTTCAGCTCCTCGGCTCGCGTGATCGCGGCCACCAACCCCTGCCGATCCCCTTTCGCCGCGAGATCCAGCAGGGTGCGGGCCACGGTCGTGCACGGGATCTCGTCGACCTCGGTTACGTCGGTCGGGGTCAGGCTTCTGCAGCGATGAAGCTCGATTCGCTCGGGTGCTCGCCCGGCCTGGCTCGGGATCGACACTTCGCTCCGTCCGTTCCACCGGCGTAGACCCCAGAGCGCGGCGGCAGACCGATGCGAGAGCGCGGCACCGGCGCCGCAGGCCAGGACGGCCGCGAGCCGCCGGCCATTCGCGTTCACTGCGCCGTGCCCGACCGCGAACACCCCGCGGTGAATGCGGACGAGCCGCCCAGCCGCGACGCGGTCGCTAACAGCTCGCGGACTCAGCCCCGCCGCTACCAGTTGATCCAGCGAGATCACGCCGTGCTGCTCGCCCGCAATCCACCCGATCTGCCGATCCACGTGAGGTGAGTCGGATTTCGGCGGCCTGTCCGCCGAAATTCGACTCACCTCGATCATGGAGCCTGAGCTTGAGGGGTCGATTCGCGCCGTCGGGCACGCTCGTGTGACGGATCGATGGCCCTCGACGCACGGATCGGTGACGCCGATCGCGCGGTTAATCTCGCAGGCCGTGCTCGCACCGCCGATCAACCGCCTGATCACCGAGCTGTCGCGCTTCCCGGGCGTTGGGCAGCGCACGGCGCAGCGGATGGCCTTCCACCTGCTGCGCGTCTCCGACGAGGAGGCGCTGGCGCTCGCCGACGCGATCCGCGAGGTCAAGGAGACGGTGGGGGAGTGCGAGGTCTGCTTCAACCTCGCGACCGAGCCGCTCTGCCGGATCTGCCAGGACGACCGCCGCGACGCCCACGTGCTGTGTGTCGTCGAGGAGCCGAGCGACGTCATCTCGATGGAGCGGACGAACGAGTTCAGCGGCCGCTACCACGTGCTCGGTGGGGCGCTGTCGCCGATCGACGGCGTCGATCCGGAAGACCTCCACCTCGCCGAGCTGGTTGCTCGGGCCTCGACCAACGGCGTCCGTGAGGTTGTCGTGGCCACCAACGCGACGACGACCGGTGAGGCGACCGCGCTCTACATCGCCGACACCCTCCATGAGCGCGCGCCGGGCGTAGCGGTCACCCGCCTGGCCAGTGGCCTGCCGGTCGGCTCCGACCTCGAGTACGCCGACGAGATCACCCTTGGCCGCGCGATGCGTGCCCGGCGCCAGCTCTGAGCTACTCGATCAACCCGTAGTTGCGCTTGACCGAGAGGTTGCGCAGCAGCGCCTCCTTCAGTCGTCCGGCCGCGAGGGTGCCACTGCGTGCGGCCTTCAGGACGGCGTCATAGGCCGCCTGTTGCTCGGGCGGAGGGCCGGAGATGTAGAGCAGGTCGGCGCCCGCGCGGATGGCGGCCACCGAAGCCTCGGGGATGGAGGTCAGCGCGGTTACGCCCGGGTCGGCCAGGTCGTCGGTGATCACGATCCCGCGGAAGCCGAGGTCGCGGCGCAGGAGGCCGCCGATCAGCGCTGGTGAGAGGCTGCCTGGAGTCACGAAGTCGTCGGTGACGTAGAGGCCGTTGCTCATGGTGATCGCCGGCGCGCCGGCGCGGATCGCAGCTCGGAACGGCAGTAGGTCGCGAGCACGCAACTCGGCGATGCTTGAACCGATCTGCGATGTGCCGAGCCGTGTGTCCTCGCTGCCCGAGCCGAGCCCGGGGAAATGGCTGGGGGCCGTCAGCAGGCTTCGGGCGCGATACACGTCGACGACCGCCTTCGTGTAGTCGACGACGTCTTGGGGATCGTCAGAGAAGGCGCGCGCGCCGACCGCGAGGCCAGACGACGGCCCGACGTCGATCACGGGGCCGAGTATTCCGCTCAGCCCCGCACCGCCGAGCGCCTTCGCGGCTTGCCGGGCCTCGGCGGCAGCGTCGGCGGCCGAGTCGAGATCGGCAGCGGCGGTCGCCGGCGGCAGGTCCGGGAAGGCGTTGAACTCGCCGCCCTCTTGAGGTGCGAGCACCCACGGCTTGACGTTGCGCTCCTGCTCGGCGATCACGCCGGCCTCGCCGGCCAGCGACGCGAGCTGGTCGGCCGATGTGTAGTTCTGGGCGTCGATCGCGATCCCGCCGATTCCCTGACGCCGCAGCTGCTCGAAGATCGGCGCCGTCAGGTCCTGGCCCTGGAAGCCGAGCAGGAACAACTGGGCGATGCGGTCCTCGAGCGGCATTCGCGCGGCGAGCTCGGCGACCTGGGCACCTGGAGTGGCACGACGTCGTTTGCGCTCGTCCTGCTGCCCGGCCGCCGTCGTCTCGCTGACCGTTGCCGTGCCGGCTTGGCGCGGCTCCTCGTCGGCTCCGAGGCCGAGTGCCAGCGCCACGATTCCCGCCAGCATCAACGTCGTGACGACGGCGGCAAGCGCGAACTTCCACGAGGCGATGTCCGGCAGCAGATCCCGCAAGCGTCGAACGCTAACCTGCGGCGGCCATGACGGTCACGAGCACCGACATCCAGACGGTCGTAATGAAGTTCGGCGGCACCTCGGTCGCCGACGCCGATCGCATCCAGAACGCCGCCCGCCGGATTGTCCGTGCCGCCGAAGCAGGCAACCGCGTCGTCGCCGTTCTGTCGGCACGCGGCAAGACGACCGACGAGCTGCTGGCGATGGCCCACGAGGTCTCCGAGCGGCCCCATCCACGTGAGATGGACATGCTGCTCTCGACCGGCGAGCGGATCTCCTGCGCGCTCGCCGCGATGGCGATCAACGACCTCGGCCGCGAAGCGATCTCGCTGACCGGCTCACAGGCCGGCATCGTCACCGACGCTTCCCACACCAAGGCGCGCATCCTCGATGTCAAGGCCGACCGCATCCGCGCCGCGCTCGACGACGGCCAGATCGTGCTCGTCGCCGGCTTCCAGGGCGTATCGACCGATACCTCCGACGTCACCACGCTCGGCCGTGGCGGCTCCGACACGACCGCGGTTGCGCTCGCCGCCGCACTGCGCGCCGACGTCTGCGAGATCTACACCGATGTCCCGGGCGTCTTCAGCGCCGACCCGCGGATCGTGGCCGACGCACGCAAGCTGACCGTCGTCTCATTCGAGGAGATGCTCGAGATGGCCGCATCAGGGGCCGGTGTCTTGCAGCTGCGCTCAGTCGAGTACGCGCGCAACTACGGCATCCCGATCCACTGTCGCTCCAGCTTCGACGACGGACCAGGTACCTTCGTGGTCGACGAGCAGCAGACGATGGAGCGACCACTTGTGACAGCCGTGACGCACTCGACCGACGAGGCGCGCGTCACCCTCACCGGCGTGCCGGACCAGCCCGGCATCGCTGGCCGTGTGCTGACCGCGCTTGCCGAGGCGAACGTCAACGTCGACATGATCATCCAGAACGAGCCGGAGTCCGAGGGCCGCCAGGCCGACATGTCCTTCACCGTCCCGCGCGCCGACCTGACGGCGTCGCTCGACGCGCTCGAGGCGATCCGCTCCGACCTCGGGATCACGTCGATCGCCAGCGACGGCTCGATGGCCAAGGTGTCGATCGTCGGCGCCGGCATGCGCAGCCACCCCGGTGTCGCCGCCAAGACCTTCAGCGTGCTTGGCGAGGCCGGCGTCAACATCGAGATGATCGCGACCTCGCCGATCAAGATCTCCTGTGTGATCCGCGAGGAGCACGTCGCCACCGCGGTCCGCGAGCTGCACACGGCCTTCGGCCTCGGCGCCGACGCCGTCCTGCCCGAGGACGTGTCCGGCGACCACCGCCCGGTCGTCAAGTCCAGCAAGACGACGGAGGCGTGACCATGCGCGTAGCGGTGGTCGGCGCCACCGGCGCCGTCGGTTCGACGATCCTCGGCATCATGCGCGAGCGCGCGTTCCCGGCCGATGAGGTCGTCCCGTTCGCCTCGGAGCGCTCGGCCGGTCGCACGATCGACTGGGGTGAGCAGAACCTGACCGTCGTCGCGCTCTCCGACGAGGCGATCCAGGGCTTCGACCTCGCGCTCTTCTCAGCCGGCTCCGGCATCAGCGAGGAATGGGGCCCCAAGTTCGCTGCCGCGGGCGCCACGGTCGTCGACAACTCGTCCTACTGGCGGATGAAGGACGACGTCCCGCTGGTCGTCGCCGAGGTCAACCCCGACGACCTCGCCAGCCACAAGGGAATCGTCGCCAACCCGAACTGCTCGACGATGCAGATGGTCGTCGTGCTGAAGCCGATCCTCGACGTCGTCGGCATCGAGCGGCTCGTCGTCTCGACCTACCAGGCGGTCTCCGGCACCGGCCAGCGTGCCGTCGAGGAGCTCCACGACCAGACCCGCGCCGTGCTCGAGGCGACCGACATCCCGCCGGCCCAGATCTACCCGCACCAGATCGCCTTCAACGCGATCCCGCAGGTCGAGAGCTTCAAGGACGGTGACGACTACACCACCGAGGAGCGCAAGATGATGGCTGAGACGCGCAAGATCCTCGGCCGCGACGACATCGCCATCTCCGCCACCTGCGTCCGCATCCCGGTCTACACCGGTCACTCCGAGTCCGTCAACGTCCAGACTCGCAAGTCGCTCTCACCGGAGGACTGCCGCGACCTGCTCGCCGCTGCCCCCGGTGTCCAGATCCTCGACGACCCCGGCAACGGCATCTACCCACTCGCCATCGACGCTGCCGGCAACGACGAGGTCCTCGTCGGCCGCATCCGCCGCGACCCCTCGCATGACAAGTGCCTCAACCTCTGGGTCGTCGGCGACAACCTCCGCAAGGGCGCGGCGTTGAACGCGGTGCAGCTAGCCGAGCTGCTGAGCAAGTAGCCGCTAGGCAGCAGCTAGTTCAGCGAGCTTGCGCTGGACCGACTTCGTCTTCACGACGTGCTTGTTCATCCCGAGCGCCTTCGGCTCTAGACCAAGCGCGAGACCGACCATCTGCGGGAGATGGAGGACCGGGATGTCGAGGTCGCGCTCGACGAACTGCGCGGCTGCCGGCTGCTGGAGGTCCAGGTTCAGGTGGCAGAGCGGGCAGGGGGTGACGAGGCAGTCGGCCTCGGCGTCGATCGCGTCGGCGAGGTGACGGCCGGCCTGGCGTAGCGACGTCGTGCGGTTCATCGTGATGACCGGGAAGCCGCAGCACTTGTGCGAGCCGGCGTACTCGACCGGCTCGGCGCCGAGCGCCTCGATGACGTACTCGAGGTACTGGTCGCGCTCCGGATGGTCGGCGTAGCCGAGCCGCTTCGTCGGGCGCACGATGTAGCAGCCGTAGAAGGGGGCGATCTTCAGGCCCTCGAGCGGGCGCACGACCTTCGAGCGCAACTTGTCGAGGCCGATCTCCTCGACGAGCAGCCAGAGGAAGTTCTTGTTCCACCACTCGCTCTCGGCGTGCTTCTGGTAGGCGAGGCTCTCGACGGCGAGGTTCGAGTTGACGGCGTCGCGGTACTCGCCGTCGGCGTCGAGCCGCTGCTGTGCCTCGGACTGCGCGCCCTGACAGGTCGAGCAGATGTTCATCATGCCGACCGCGCCCTCGACCTTCTGGGCCATCGCGAAGGTGCGCGCGTTGAGGGTGTCGGCGAGCTCCTGATTGTGCTCGGCGATCACGCCGGCGCCGCAGCAGTTGGCGCGGTCGAGCTCGACCAGCTCGAGGTCGAGCTTCGGCGCGACGAGGTTCATCGACCCGTGCAGCTCGGGGGTGAATCCCCGCGAGACGCAGCCAGGCCAGTAAGCGAGCTTCATGACTCCTGACTCCCCTCGGCCATTGCTCCCTGCTCCTCGCCGGGCTCCTCCTCGACGATGTACAGGTTGAGCTCCAGGCGCTCGTCCTTCGACTCGATCTCCTCGAAGATCCTCTTGACGTTCTCCTGGCCGGGCAGCTTGTGGTGCCACAGCGCCTTGACGGGCGAGACCTTGCCCGACTTGAGGCCGCCGACGGCTGTCGGCAGGCTCTGGATCAGCTGCTTGACGGCGGTCGGCTCGATCTGGCCCTTGATCAGCGAGCCGTCGCCGAACGAGCGCGGCAGCAGCTGCGCCTCGTGCAGCGTGCCGTACTTCTCGATCAGGTTGACGAACGCTTTCTCGTGGCCGTAGCCGTTGTTGCGGTCCTTGATCTCGAAGTCGTTGGTCGCGCGGCGGCGCAGGCGCATGATCTGGTTCATCGGCGCGACGTCCTTCGGGCAGACCTCGACGCAGGCGAAGCAGTGCGTGCAGTCGTACATGCCGTGCGGGTCCTCGGCGAGGTCGGTCAAGCGCTCCTTCTCCTGGCCGTCGCGCGGGTCGCCGACGAAGCGGTATGCCTTGGCGAGCGCGGCCGGTCCGACGAACTCGGGGTCGGCCTCGAGCGCCAGGCAGGCGCCGACGCAGGCGCCGCATTGGATGCAGGCCATCGACTGGGTGATGTCGATCATCGACTCGGCGGGCACGATGTACTCGCGCTCCGGCGGCGCGCCCTCGGGCAGCAGCCAAGGGATCACGCGCTGGACCTTCTTCCAGTGGACCGCGTCCATGTCGACGATCAGGTCCTTGATCACCGGCATGTTGTTCATCGGCTCGACGACGATCGGGTTGCCGGGGCCGGCCTTCGCCTGGGCCTCGCCGATCGCCGTGTTGCAGGCGAGTGCGGTCTTGCCGTTGATCCGCACCGCGCAGGAGCCGCAGATCGCCGCCTGGCACGAGCAGCGGATGCCGATCGAGCCGTCCTGGTCGTCGCGGGCGGTGAGGATGCCCTTGAGCACCGAGCGCTCGGACTCGACCGCGACGTCGTACTCGCTCCAGTAGGCGGGCTTGCCCGACTCGGGATCGAAACGACGGATCTTCAGCTTGTAGTCGGGCATCTGCTCAGTTCAACCTAGTCGCTAGTACTTGCGCTCCTGGGGCTCCCACTGGGTCATCGTGACCTCGGAGTAGGAGATCTCCGGCTCGCCGGCCTCGTTCGCGGTCAAGTTGATGTGCTTGATCCACTCCTCGTCGTTGCGCTCCGGGAAGTCGGTGCGGAACTGCGCGCCGCGACTCTCCTTGCGCTCGATCGCGCCGGTGACGATGCACTCCGCGTTGTCGAGCATGTACTGCAGCTCGAGCGCGCCGAGGACGTCCTGGTTGAAGACGCTGCCCTTGTCGTCGATCGCGACGGTCTTGGCCTCCTCGCGCAGCCGCTTGACGGCCTCGAGCGCGACGTTGAGACCGGCCTCGTCGCGGAAGACGGCGCAGTGCTTGTCCATCACGGCGCCCATCTCGGCCTTGATCTCCGAGACGCGGCGGCCGGTCCGGTCGCGCGTGATGATCGTGTCGAGCAGCGCCTGCTCGCGCGCCAGGTCGTCGCTGGACGGCGTCGGCATCGACATCCCCTTGGCGACCTGGGCGGCGTGAGCACCGGAGCGGCGGCCGAAGATCAGCGTGTCGAGCAGCGAGTTGGCGCCGAGGCGGTTGCCGCCGTGGACCGAGACGCAGGCGCACTCGCCGGCGGCGTAGAGGCCGGGGACGTCGGTCTCGCCGTCGACGTTGGTCTTGATGCCGCCCATGACGTAGTGGTTGCCGGGCTTGATGTGGATCGGCTCGCGCGTGATGTCGACGCCGGCGAAGTCGCGGCCGACCATCACGATCTCGCGCAGCGCCTCGTGGATCCGCTGCTTCGGCACGACGGTGATGTCGAGCGCGACGGTGCCGTCGGGGAAGCCGCGGCCCTCGTTGATCTCGGTCTGCTCGGCGCGCGATACGACATCGCGCGAGGCGAGCTCCATCTTGTTCGGCGCGTACTTCTCCATGAAGCGCTCGCCCTCGGCGTTGTAGAGATGAGCTCCCTCGCCGCGCGCGCCCTCAGTGATCAGCAGCCCGATCCCGGCGAGCGTCGTCGGGTGGTACTGGATCATCTCCATGTCCATCAGCGTCGCGCCGGCGCGGTAGGCCTGGGCGATGCCGTCGCCGGTGCAGATCAGGGCGTTGGTGGACGGGTCGAAGATCTGGCCGTTGCCGCCGGTCGCGAGGATGACCGTTTTGGCGGTGAACAGCTGCAGCGAGCCGTCGCGGATGTTGCGCGTCACGGCGCCGGCGATCCGTCCGGTGTCGTCCTTGACGAGGGCGGTCGTGAACCACTCCTCGTAGCGGTCGATCTGGTCGCCGAACTTCATCAGCTGCTCGTAGAGCACGTGCAGGATCGCCTGGCCGGTGATGTCGGCGACGTAGTAGGTGCGGGCCGCGGAGGCGCCGCCGAAGGCGCGCGTGCCGAGCTTGCCCTGCTCGTTGCGGTGGAAGGTCACGCCGAGATGCTCGAGGTGGAGGATCTCCTCCGGCGCCTCGCGGCACATGATCTCGATCGCGTCCTGGTCGCCGAGGTAGTCGGAGCCCTTGACGGTGTCGAAGGCGTGCGACTCCCAGGAGTCCTCGGGGTTGAGCGCCGCGTTGATCCCGCCCTGCGCCGCGTTGGAGTGCGAACGGACCGGATGGACCTTGGAGATGATCCCGACCGACGCGCCGCCCTCGGCAGCCGCTAGGGCTGCGCGTTGGCCGGCGAGGCCGGCTCCGATGACTAGGACGTCGTGTTGGGGCATAGGGGCGGGGAGGGGCTACCGCGATGCGGCGGCGGCGATCCTATCCAAACGAACTACGGTGCCGGTCTATGGACACCGATCGCGCGCTCGTCGCAACCCTCGTCTCCGCTCTCGCGATGGCCCTGCTGGCCACGTCCGCCACGGTCGCGAACGCCCGCACGCTGTACGCCGGGAACCTGGCCGCGGGCAACGTCTCGGCGCTCTCGATCGGCGCCGACGGCGCGCTGACGCCGATCGCCGGGTCTCCGTTCGGCTCGGTGACGTCGCCGCGGGGGGTGGGCATCACGCCCGACGGAACGTCGCTGATCGCGGCCAGGACCCAGAATCCCGGCGCGCTCGATGCCTTCACGATCGGTTCCAGTGGCGCGCTTACCGCGAAGACGGGCTCACCGCCGGCCTCCGGCGGCTTTCCGCACTATTCGACGATCGAGCCGAGCGGGCGCTACGTCTACCTGTCGAACGGGCTCGGTGGGGCTGGCGGGCAGACCGTCTCCGGGTACGCGTTCGCCGGCGACGCCATGCCAACGTCGACCGGGACCTTCGCCGGCGGTGGGATCAACATGGCGGCGATCGCGTCCAGCCCCGACGGGCGGTTCGTCTATGCCTCCCACAATGGTGGTGGCGCCAGCGTCGTCGGCTACGCGATCGGCGCCAATGGCGCGCTGACAGAGCTCCCCACGTCGCCGTTCAACCTCGGCAATGGCAGCTCTCAGGCGCTTGCCTTCAGCCCCGATGGCCGCTTTCTGTTCGCGGGCAGCCAGTCGAGCACGGTGGCGGTCGGCGCCGTCGCCGCTGACGGCTCGCTCGCGCCGGTCGGGACCCCGACCGACGTGGCTACCCCGGCGACCCAGGTGACCGAGCTGGCGGTCTCCGGGGACGGGCGCTTCCTGTTCACGGGCAACAGCGGCGCGGCTGCCGACACGCTGTCGGTGTTCGCGATCTCGGCAACCGGCGCTCTCGCCCTCGCCCCCGGGAGCCCCGTGGTGTTGCCGGGCGGGCCGGATGGGCTCGCCGTGACTCCGGATGGCCGCCGGGTCTATGCCTCGACGCTGCTCGCTGGGAATCACATCGCCGGCTATGCCGTCGCCGCGAACGGGGCGCTGACGCCGCTGCCGGGATCGCCTTACGCGACCGGCGGCAGCAACGCCGGCTTCTCGTCGGGTCAGGCGCTCGCGATCGCCCCCGACCAGGGACCACGCGCTGCCTTCACGGCCAAGATGAAGAGCCGCACGAGTCGCGCTGTGGCCTTCGACGGCGCCGCGTCGAGCGACCCGGACGGCAGGGTGGCGATCTACGAATGGGAGTTCGGCGACGGCAAGACCGCCACGTCGACGACGCCGAAGGTCGAGCACGTCTATGCCAAGGACGGGATCTACCAGGCGAAGCTGCGCGTCGTCGATGACGAGGGCTGCTCGGCGCAGCGGGTCTACACGGGCCAGGCGACGCTCTGCAACGGCGGCGCGAGCGCGACGGTCGCGGTGAGCGTCGACACCCCGCCGGTCGTCTCGAACGTGTCGGTGAAGAAGCGGCTCGGGAAGGGCAGGCTCGCCGGCCTCACGATCAAGTTCCGGGTCTCGGAGGCCGGGACCGCGCGGGTCGGAGTCGAGCGCAAGACGGCGGGGCGGCGTGTCGGCGGGCGCTGCGTCAAGCCGCGGCGCGCGAATCGCAGCCGACCGACGTGCGCCCGCTATGCGTCCGTTCTCAGCCGCTCGGTGAGGGTCAAGCGGGCTGGGCGCGTGACGGTGAAGCTGGGTAAGAAGGCCGTCAAGCGGTTGAAGCCTGGCGCCAACCGGGTTGCGGTCAGGGCTCGCGACACCACCGGCAGGTGGTCGATCAAGCGGGCCTACAAGCGCTTCAAGGTCGCCAAGCCCTAACCGCGCCGCGGCTAGGGCGTCGCGGGCGTCTGGAGCGCCCGCCGCACGCGGTCGGCGGTAACGATGCCGCGTAGGCGGCCGTCGCCGTCGACCGCCATCAGCGCGCCGAGGCGGATCAGGCCCTCGCGGCCCAGCAGCGCCTCGAGCGGCTCGGTGGCGTCGACGCGCAGTGAGCTGTCGCCGCCGGCCGTGTCGTTGGCCATGACCGATGCGACCGTGCGTCCGGATCGCACCGCGTCGGGCAGGTTGCTGATGCTCTGCTCGGTCACCAGCCCGACCAGACGGCCGTCGTCCTCGACGACCGGAAACCACGGCCAGCCATAGCGCAGGAAGAACTCGTCGTAGGCGCGATCGACGCTCATGCCGGAGGGAATCGCGACCGGCTCGGAGTCCATGACGTCGGCGACCGACAGTCCCTCGATCCGGTCGGTCAGCTCGGTCTGGGCGATTGCGCCGCGCGCGGCCTGGTTGAGGAAGACGCCGATGATCCCGAGCCAGATCCCGCTGATCAGATCCCCGCGTAGCGCCAGCAGGATCCCGACGCCGATCATCAGGTAGGCGAAGCCGCGGCCGAGCGTGCCGGCAAAGCGAGTCGCGCGGTTGCGGCTGCCGGTGATCTTCCAGGCGATCGCGCGGGCAATTCGGCCGCCGTCGAGTGGGAAGCCGGGGATCAGGTTGAACAGCAGCAGCAGGACGTTGACGGAACCGAGGTAGCCGATGACTGCGAGCGCCTCGTTGTCTGTCGCGACTGTGAACCGCAGGGCATCCCACGAGTCCGCGGCGCCGCCCATCAAGGCTCCGATGGTCCAGCAGACGGCCGCGATGGCGAGCGTGACGAGCGGTCCCGCGACGGCCACCCTGAACTCCTCGCCGGCGCTCTTCGAGTCGCGCTCCATCTTCGCGACTCCGCCGAACATCCAGAGGTCGATGCCTGTGATCCCGATTCCGGACCGGCGCGCCTCGAAGGCATGCCCGAGCTCATGCAGCAGCACTGATAGGAAGAACAGCAGGGCGGAGATCGTCGCGAGCACGAATGCGGTGCTGCCCTCGGGGAACAGCTTGGGCTGGTCGTAGTAGCCCGACAGCGACCAGATGATCAGGAAGAGGACGAAGAACCAGCTCGGGTCGACGCCGATGCGAATCCCGAAGATGCGCGCGAACTGGATCGATCCGCCGCCGAACACGCAACACATGGTGGCAGTAACCTGCGCCCGCCGATCAGCGAAGGACCAGCGAAGGGACCCTGGTGGCAAAGATCCAAGTCAAGAACCCGATCGTCGAGCTCGACGGCGACGAGATGACCCGCATCATCTGGACCTTCATCAAGGACCAGCTGATCCTTCCCTATCTCGACGTCGAGATCGAGTACTTCGACCTGGGCATCGAGAGCCGCGATGCGAGCTCGGACCAGATCACCGTCGATGCCGCCAACGCGATCAAGCGCCATGGGGTCGGCGTCAAGTGCGCGACGATCACGCCCGACGAGGCGCGCGTCGAGGAGTTCGGCCTCAAGGAGATGTACCGCTCGCCGAACGGCACGATCCGCAACATCCTCGGCGGGGTGATCTTCCGCGAGCCGATCGTGATCTCGAACATTCCGCGCCTGGTGCCCGGTTGGAAGAAGCCGATCATCATCGGCCGTCACGCGTTCGGCGACCAGTACCGCGCGACCGACCTCGTCGTCCCTGGCGAGGGCTCGTTGACGCTTACCTTCACCCCGAAGGATGGAACGGAGCCGATCGAGCTCGACGTCTACGACTTTCCCAGTAGTGGCATCGCGATGGCGATGTACAACCTCGACGATTCGATCCGCGACTTCGCGCGCGCCTCGATGCGCTACGGCCTCGACCGCGGTTATCCGGTCTACCTCTCGACGAAGAACACGATCATGAAGCGCTACGACGGCCGCTTCAAGGATCTCTTCCAGGAGATCTTCGAAAGTGAGTTCAAGGCCGATTTCGACGCCGCCGGCATCACCTACGAGCACCGCCTGATCGATGACATGGTCGCCGCGGCGCTGAAGTGGGAGGGCGGCTACGTCTGGGCCTGTAAGAACTACGACGGCGACGTCCAGTCCGACACCGTCGCGCAAGGCTTCGGTTCACTGGGTCTGATGACCAGTGTCCTGATGACTCCCGACGGCAAGACCGTCGAGGCTGAGGCGGCACACGGAACTGTCACTCGCCACTACCGCCAACATCAGCAAGGCAAGCCGACCTCGACGAACCCGATCGCTTCGATCTTCGCCTGGACGCGAGCGCTCGCGGCACGTGGGCGCATGGATGACACGCCCGCCGTCACGGAGTTCGCAGACACGCTCGAGCGCGTTTGTATCGAGACTGTGGAGAGCGGGCAGATGACCAAGGACCTTGCACTGCTGGTCGGCCCCGACCAGCCGTACCAGACGACTCAGGAATTTCTCGCCGCGATCGACGAGCGCCTCCAGCAGGCGATGGCGTAGCGGCCACCTTCCCCGACCTAGGAGAGATCTACCCCGTGAGCACCCCAGTCAAGGTAACCGTCACCGGCGCTGCCGGTCAGATCGGTTATGCGCTGCTCTTCCGGATCGCCAGCGGCCAGCTGCTCGGTCCCGACACCCCCGTCGAGTTGCGCCTGCTGGAGATCCCGCAGGCTGTCAAGGCTGCCGAGGGAACGGCAATGGAGCTCGACGACTGCGCGTTCCCGCTGCTCGCCAACATTGACATCAGCGACGATCCGAACCGCGCCTTCGACGGCACGAACATCGGGTTGCTGGTTGGCGCCCGTCCCCGTGGGCCGGGCATGGAGCGTGGCGACCTGCTCGAGGCCAACGGCGGCATCTTCCGCCCGCAGGGCCAGGCGATCAACGCGCACGCGGCGGACGACATCAAGGTGCTGGTGGTCGGCAACCCGGCGAACACCAACGCGCTGATCGCCGCCGCCAACGCTCCCGACGTCCCGCGCGAGCGGTTCACCGCGATGATGCGGCTCGACCACAACCGGGCGATCTCCCAGGCCGCGAGCAAGCTGGCGCGCCCGGTGTCGGACTTCACCAATGTGACCGTCTGGGGCAACCACTCGGCGACTCAATACCCGGACCTGACCAACGCGAAGGTCGGCGGCGAGCCGGTCCTCGGCGCGATCGACGACCAGGTGTGGGTCGAGGAGCAGTTCATCCCGACCGTGGCCAAGCGCGGCGCGGCGATCATCGAGGCGCGCGGCAGCTCGAGCGCGGCGTCGGCCGCCAACGCCGCGATCGACCATGTTCGCGATTGGGTCAGCGGGACGCCCGCCGGCGACTGGGTCTCGATGGGCGTGCCCTCCGACGGCAGCTACGGCGTCGAGGAGGGGATCATCGCCGGCTTCCCGTGCACCGCGTCGGGTGGCGAGTGGTCGATCGTGCAGGGCTTGGAGATCGACGAGTTCTCACGCGCGCGGATCGACGCCTCCGTCGCCGAGCTCGTCAGCGAGCGCGACGCCGTCAAGGGGCTCGGCCTGATCTAGGCCGCGCGTCTCTCTCCAGAAAGCAAACGGGGCCGGTGCTGACTCAGCACCGGCCCCGTTGCGTTCAGGCTTGTACTTCCGATCAGGCTGGGTACCAGCCCTTGTCCGTCTTCTTGACCTTGCCGTCTTTCGCCAGACCGGGGAGGACCCGGTAGAGGTAGTTCGGCTGGATCTTCATCGCCTTGGCGAGCTCGGGGATCGTGATCCCGGGCTGGCCGGCGACCAGATCGAGCGCCTGCTGGGCACGCTTGCCCGATCCGCGTGGACGTCCACGACGGCCCGTGCCGGTCGAGCCGGCGGCGCGACGACGACGGGTCGGTCGTGGCGCTGCTGGGGCGGCGGTGGCGGGACGGCTCGCGCGGCTGCTGCCATCGACACCCTGAAGGGCGGCGGCGGCCTCCTCGAGCTGGCGGTACTCCTCGACCAGCGGCGCTAGCTCGCGGCGACGTGCCTCGATGTCTTTGAGCGTCTTCTTTAGGAAGTCGGTCACAGTGGGGGGAACCTCCTCGTAGTTCGCTGGTCGGGGGTAGGGATTCCCGATCAGACCGTTATCTGAACAGTGTTACAGATGAATGACGTTCCTACCGGCCTCGTTAAGCCAGAAGGACCATGTTCTTATCTATGCTGGAGCGTTAAGACGTGTGGCTTGGATTGTTACTCGACCATCGCCCGTAGGCGCTCGAGCGACTGATCCAGCTCACCGGCTGTCACGCGCCGGACAACCGACCCGGCCACGCGCCCCAGTGGTCCGCCAGGTAGGGCGAACTCGTTGGTGTAGGTGAAGCGCGTCCCGCCATTGCCGTTTGGCTGTAGTTCGTAGGTGACCCCGGCATGTGAGCGCATCGGCCCAGTGCCTTCCCACTCGACCCTGCGTGCCGGGCGATTCTCGATGACCTTCCAGTGAACTGTGAACCCACGGCCGGCCAACTGCAGCCTTTGTGTCAGCTCGGAGCCACTCTCGAGTTGACCCTCGGGCGCCGCCTCGAGCGCGGCGTGGATGGTGACCCAGCGTTCGAGGCAGGCGGGGTCCATGATCACCTCATAGATCCGCTCCGGGGTCGCCGCTATCTCCACTGAACGCTCGACTTTCACCGGGCAGCGAGCTCCTCGAGCGACTCCCAGTCGCTGAGTGCGCGGTCTACCGCGCGCTCGAAGGGCAGTGTGCGGATGCCATAGAGCCGCGCCGCTGCATTGGGATCGCGCGGCAGCAGGTCTTCCTCGAGGCTCTCCATCAGCGGACGCACTAGCTCCAGGGGCTGGCCAGTTACGGCGGCGACTACGACGCTGGCCGGCGGGGTGAACGACACCCCTAGGCCAATTGGTGTTCGACCGACGCCCATCTGCTCGGCGATCCGTTCGATCATCTCGCCGTAGCTCACCACGTCCGGACCGGTGATGTCGAGCGAGCGTCCTGCGCTCGAGGGAATCGCCGCGGTCCGCGCTAGGAACTCGATCGCGTCGCACTCGGCGATCGGTTGTGTGACGTTGTCGCGCCACGCTGGCAATGGAAGCAGCCGCAGCCGCTCGACCAGTCGGACCAAGATTCGAAACGACGCCGAGCGTGCGCCGATCAGTATCGACGCGCGTAGTGCAGTCGCCCCGGGGGCGTCGCCGAGCAGGATCTCCTCGACTTCGATGCGTGAGGCGATGTGTGCCGAGTGGGCTCCCGTCTGCGGAGCAAGGCCGCCGAGGTAGACGACACGCTCGACGCCCGCGCCCGCGGCGGCAGCGGCGAACCGCTCAGCAGCCCGGCGGTCGCGGCCGGCGAAGTCGCGCGTACCGTCGGGCACGGCCTCCATCGAGTGGACGAGGTAGTAGGCGACGGAGCAGCCGTCGAGCGCGCTATCGAGGCCGGCTCCGTCGAGCAGGTCACCGCGCACCACCTCTACCCCCTCGCGCGGCTCGAGGCGAGCGGGATTGCGTGCGAGCGCTCGCACACCGCGGCCCTCTGTGCGCAGCCGCTCGACCAGCCGGCCGCCGACGTAGCCCGAGGCTCCTGTGACCAACTCCACAGCAGCCATTGAAGCCGGTCGGCCATGAGCTCTGTTCTCTGCCCAAGGTTCGCCCCCTGGCAAACGTCGCAAAGAGCGGGCGAGAAGCCGAAATACCTGCATTTTCGGCGAAACGCAAAAAGCCGGGATTTGCGGGTTCGCGGGCTCCGCCGACGTGAAGGTTTCGTAACGATGCCGGCTCGACCGCAGGCAACTCGATCCCAGGAGCTACGACCGGCAGATGGCAAAGAAGGCGAAGCGCGTGACGTGCGAGGACTGCTTCTTCCATCAGAACCAGTTGTGCGCGCTAGAGCTGGACGAGCCATGCACCACCTTCCGGCCTGCCGAGCGCGGTCTCGCGCCCGAGAAGCAGCTCGCATTTTCGTTTCGGACCGAGCGCACTTGGGCCGCCTACGCCTTCCCTCAGCCTGGATAGAGGATCGGGTAAGCCCGTTCGCGGGTAGATTCCCGACATGCAGCTCACGGTGCTCGGGAAGTCGCCCGCCTGGCAGGACGCCGACGGGGCGTGTTCGGGCTACCTGCTGCAGGAGGGCGATACGACGGTCTTGCTCGACTGTGGCAACGGGATCTTCGGGAAGCTGCGCAAGTTCGTCGACTACGTCGACGTCGACGCGGTTCTGATCTCCCATCTGCATGCGGACCACTTCATCGACTTGGTGCCGTTCTCGTATGCGTTGATCCATGCGCCGCGGCAGCAGCCCGTGCCGGTGCCGCCGTGGCCGGGAACCGACTCGCCGGCGCGTCCACGACTGGTGGCGTCGCCCGGCGCGGCGCGGACGTTTCGCCAAGTGGTCGGAGCCTGGGGTAACGAGGAGCTGATCGAGCAGGCCTTCGATCTCGAGGAGTACGCGGTCGATTCGGTCATCGAGGTGGGGCCGCTGCGGTTCCGCTTCGCACTGATGCCGCACTTCGTCGATGCGTATGCGGTCTCAGTCACATCCGAGAATGGCGGCGGGCGGCTCGTGTTCGGCTCCGACTCGCGGCCAGCTCCGGCGTTGGTCGATTTCGCTCGCGGAGCGGACCTCTTCCTGGTTGAGGCGACGCTGCCGCGACCGGAGCGAACCGGCGTACGTGGCCACCTGACCGCTGAGGAGGCAGGCCAGCACGGTCGTGACGCCGGCGTCGGGCGGGTCGTGCTGACGCACATCTCCGACGAGCTCGACGAGCAGGAGGCATGCCGGCAGGCGGCGGCCGCGTTCGACGGGCCGCTCGAGGTAGCCCGCGAGGGTGCGGTATATGAGATCTGATGCCTGAGCGCGATCTCTTTGCGAACTTCGAGCGGATGCGACGTGAGATCGACGAGCTGTTCGGTGACGTCTTCGAGCGCGCTGGGCTGCGTGGGCGCGGATTCTCGCCGCCGGTCGACGTCTACTACGTCGACGATCCGCCACGAGCGGTCGTCCGCGCCGACCTTGCTGGGATCGAGATCGCCGACGTCGCGCTCGAGATCCGCGGGCGCCAACTGCTGATCGCCGGCGAACGTCGTGCCGAGCAGGCCGAGGGCCGCCTCTATCAGCAGATCGAGATCGAGCACGGACACTTCCGCCGCGCCGTCGAGCTCGGCGCCGACGTCGTGGCCGACCAGGCGCGCGCGAGCTACGAGGATGGTGTCCTGACCGTCGAGGTGCCGCTCGCGCGGCCTGAGGCGCACGTCCGCCGGATCGCGATCCACGAGGTACGTGAATAGCCGTGGCGCCGACGATCGAGATCCCGACGCCGGACGGGCGCACGCAGGAGGTGCCGGTCGGGACGAGCCTGCCCGACGCGTTGCCGGTCCTGCCGCTGAAGGACAGCGTCCCGTTCCCGGACATGCTGACTCCGCTCGCCGTCGGCCAGCCGCATTCGATCGAGCTGGTCAACGACGTGCTCGGCGGCAACCGGATGCTGGTCATGGCGGCGTCGCGCGACAGCGAGATCGAGAACCCGGGGCCGGATGACCTCTATGCGGTCGGCGTCGTCGGGGTTGTCGCACGAATGCTCAAGGTCCCTGACGGGAGCTTGCGGATTCTCGTCCAGGGCGCCCAGCGCGTGGAGCTTGGCGATCCCGTCCAGCTCGACCCGTACCTGATCGCACAGATCGCTTCGGCGCCCGACGTGCTCGACCCGTCGCCGGAGCTCGAGGCGCTGTTCCGCAACGTTCAGCAGACGTTCACCCAGATCGTCGAGCAGGTGCCGTACCTGCCCGAGGAGCTGCAGCTCGCGGTCGCCAACGTCGACGACCCAGCTGAGCTGGCGCACATGATCGCCGGCTCGTTGAGGATCAAGACCGAGGAGCGCCAGCAGCTGCTCGAGGAGCGCGATGTCGCCAAGCGGCTGCGCCGGCTCTCGGAGCTGCTCGCGCGCGAGGCCGAGCTGATCTCGATCGGCTCGAAGATCCAGTCGCAGGTCGAGTCGGAGATCGACAAGGGCCAGCGCGAGTTCTTCCTGCGCCAGCAGATGAAGGCGATCCAGGAGGAGCTCGGCGAGGTCGACGAGGCGGCGGCCGAGGCGGCCGACCTGCGCGAGCGGATCGACGCCGCTGGGCCCCCGGAGCACGCCGCGAAGCAGGCTGAGCGCGAGCTGTCGCGCTTCGAGCGGCTGCCGCCGCAGTCGGCCGAGCACGGCACGATCCGCAACTACCTCGAGTGGCTCGCCGACCTGCCGTGGTCGAAGTCGACCGACGACCACATCGATCTGAAGGCCGCGCGCGCCGTGCTCGATCGCGACCACTACGACATCGAGAAGGTCAAGGACCGCATCCTCGAGTTCCTCGCCGTGCGCAAGCTGAAGCCCGACGCGCCGAGCTCGATCCTCTGCTTCGTCGGGCCGCCGGGCGTCGGCAAGACGTCGCTCGGCCGCTCGATCGCCGCCGCGATGGGGCGCGAGTTCGAGCGGATCTCGGTCGGCGGCGTACGCGACGAGTCGGAGATCCGCGGGCACCGCCGCACCTACGTCGGCGCGATGCCCGGCACGATCGTCCGGGCGCTGCGCGACGCGGGCTCGAACAACCCGGTCTTGATGATCGACGAGATCGACAAGATGGGCGCCGACTTCCGCGGCGATCCGTCGAGCGCGATGCTCGAGGTGCTCGACCCCGAGCAGAACGGCAGCTTCCGCGACCACTACCTCGACCTGCCGTTCGATCTCTCGCACGTGCTCTTCATCACGACGGCGAACCAGCTCGAGCCGATCCCAGGGCCGTTGCGCGACCGGATGGAGGTGATCCAGCTCGCCGGCTACACAGAGGAGGAGAAGCTCGAGATCGCCAAGCGCTACATCGTGCCGCGCCAGATTGAGAGAAACGGCCTCGCTAAGTCGAAGATCGAATTCACCGACCCCGCGCTGCGCGAGCTGATCGACGGCTACACGCGCGAGGCCGGGGTGCGCAGCCTCGAGCGCGAGATCGGCTCGATCTGTCGCAAGGTGGCGCGCGAGTTCGCTGAGGGCACACGGCGCTCGAAGCGCCGCGTCGGCCCGAAGGCCGTCCGTGAGCTGCTCGGCAGACGGCCCTTCCAGTCCGACGTCGGCCGCCGCACCGACGAGCCTGGTGTTGCGACCGGCCTCGCCTGGACGCCGGTTGGCGGCGACGTGCTGTTCGTCGAGGCGACTGCCTTCCCCGGCGACGGCAAGCTGCAGATCACCGGCCAGCTCGGCGACGTGATGCGTGAGTCGGCGACTGCCGCGCTCTCCTATGTGCGCCGCAACCTCGCCCGGATCGCTCCCGATGCACCGGCCGACTGGTTCGCCAAGAACGATCTCCATGTCCATGTTCCGGCCGGAGCGATCCCCAAGGACGGGCCCAGCGCCGGCATCACGATGGCGACGGCGATCGCTTCGCTGCTGTCCGGCCAGCCGGTGCGGTCGGACACGGCGATGACCGGCGAGATCACGCTGACCGGGCTGGTGCTGCCGATCGGTGGCTTGAAGGAGAAGGCGCTCGCTGCCCAGCGCGCTGAGATCGCCCGGGTGATCGCGCCGCGCCGCAACGAGGGCGATCTGGATGAGTTTCCGCCGAACCTGCTGGCGGGTATGGAGTTCGTGTTCGCGGACACCGTCGACGACGTCCTGGCAGCCGCCCTGGACTGACGGCTATCCTCGGACGACGTCAAGCCGAACCGCGAGGAGAGCCATGGCAGCCAAGAAGAAAGCCGCGAAGGGCGCAGCCGGAGCGATCGCTGCCGGGCAGGCGCTGCGCGACAACCCCTACGTCCAGCGACTTGTCGAGGACGATGACCTGCGCGAGGAGCTGCGCGCTGCGTTCGACTCGGCACGCAAGGCGTATGGCCGGATCGACAACAAGGGCCCGGCAAAGGCTTTGGAGGACAAGAAGGTCCAGCGTGACCTCAAGCAGGCCGCCGAGTCGCTGAAGAGCGCGGCCGACGCGCTGCGCGAGCCCAAGAAGCGCAAGCGCGGCTTTGGACGGCTGATCTTGATCGCGCTCGTCGGTGCTGGCCTGGCGCTGGCGCTTAGCGAGGATCTGCGCAAGAAGGCACTCGACGCTCTGTTCGGCGCCGAGGAGGAGTACGAGTACACCGCGACCACGACGCCGGCCGCGGCTCCCGCTCCAGACGGGGCTAAGACGGCCAACGCTTCGTAGAAAAAGTCTCTGGCTGGCCGGCCAGCTAGACTGGTCGGCCAATGGAGGCTTCTGTAGCGACACCGCGCAAGCTGGAGGGCGAGAAGGCCCAGCGCATCGTCGAGGCGATGCGCACCAGCGTCGGCAAGCGCGGCGCAGCCGCGTCGACGTTCGACGTCGTCGCGCGTGAGGCTGGGGTCTCGCGCGGTCTGCTGCACTACTACTTCGGCTCCAAGGAGCGCCTGATGGTCGAGGTGGTCCGCAGCGACTGCGACACGCGCGTCGCTGCGCTCGAGGAGCGTCTCGCAACCGCGACCAGCGCCGACGAGTTCGTCGCCTTCCTGGTCCAGACGCTCGAGGCGTTCCTCTCCGACGAGCCGGGCCAGGCGGTGCTCTACGAGATGCTCAGCGCATCGCGGCGCAGCGAGGAGATCCGCGCCGAGTTGGCCGAGCTCTACCGGCGCTGGCGTGAGCAGCTCGCAAACGCGCTGGATGAGAAGCAGCATGAGGGTGTCGTCGAGCTCGACGCCAAGCCGGAAGACGTCGCATCGCTGCTGTTCGCGCTCGGTGATGGCATGGGTCTCCAGGTGATCTCGGATCCGGAGTGGGACAGTGCTCCGGCGTTCGCGCTTGGCGTGCAGACCGCTCGCCGCCTACTCGGCGCTTCCTAGTCCTCTGTGAGCCACGTCACAGTCGTCGTCTAGGCGACGTGGTCGAATCCGTGCAAGAATTGGCTGGCTGGCCAACCAGGGCAGCGGGATAGTCGGGAAAGGGGATCGCATGCAGCGCTTCATGGACAGGCTCACGTCCTTCCTCGAGCGGAGACGTCGACTCGTGCTCGGGGCTTGGGTCGCGCTGCTGCTGGTCTCGTTGCCGTTCGCGATGAAGCAGACCGAGCACCTGACCGCCGGTGGCTTCTCGATCCCCGGCTCGGGCTCCGAGGCGGTCGACCGCGCGGTTGGCGACTTCGACGCCGCCCAGCGCCAGGCGCTGGCGGTCGTGGTCGCTCGTCAGCCCGACGGGGACGCGGCTGACGTGCGGCGGGAGCTGGCGCGGATCGATGCCATCACCGATGGCGTCCCGCTGGCGGAGCTGACGCCACGCGCGCTGGCGGCCGCGGAGCGCGACGCGGCACGCTCGCCGATCGCCGTCGCCCCGCTGAAGACCGGCGGCAACATGGACGACACGGCCGATCTCGCCGTCGACCTGCGCGACGAGCTGGGTATCGGCACCGGTCCGCACGATGGCGTCGAGACCTACCTGATCGGCGAGCAGGCGCTCTGGGCCGGTATGCAGGACCTGAGCAAGAAGGACCTCGAGCGGGCCGAGGGCACGGGCTTCCCGATCGTCCTGCTGATCCTGCTGGCCGTCTTCGGCTCGCTGGTGGCCGCGCTGCTGCCGCTCGTGCTCGGCGTCGTCAGCGTGATGGTCACCGGCGCCGGCATCCACTTCCTCTCGCAGGCGACCGACATGTCCGTCTTCGTCACGAACGTCGCGTCGATGATCGGCATCGGCGTCGCGGTCGACTACTCGCTGTTCATCCTCTCGCGCTACCGCGAGGAGATCGCCGCAGGCGCGGATCCCGTCGAGGCGCGACGGATCGCGATGCGGACCTCCGGCGTCGCCGTGGTCTTCTCGGGTGTCACGGTGATGGTGTCGCTCGCCGGGCTGCTGCTCGTCGACTCGACGACGCTGCGCTCGATGGCCTACGGGGCGATCATGGTTGTCGCCGTGTCGATCATTGCCGCGGTGACCTTCCTGCCCGCGCTGATGGCCGCGACCGGCCGTCGCGGCTACGAGCCGGGACGGACCGCCGGCGTGGTCGCCGCGATCGTCCGCTGGCTGCGGCGCGTCTTCCGCCGCCCGCCGCGTGCCGAGGGCGCGCCGGGGTTCTGGCAGAGCTGGACCGATCGCGTCACCCGTCGGCCCGGGGTGACCGCCGCCGCGGCGACCGCCTTCATGCTCCTGCTGGCGATACCGGCGCTGTCGTTGGAGACCGGCGACGGCGCGCTGCGCCAGTTCCCCGCGGACAACGAGACCCGCGTAGGCGCCGAGCTGGCCGCCCAGCAGGAGGGCCACGGCTCCGCGGCGCCGGTCGAGGTGGTCGCGACGTTCGAGGACGGCGTGGCAACCGATCCCGAGAATCGGCAGGCGCTGAAGGAGTTCGCGGCGACTGTCGAGGACGACCCGGAGGCAGCCGCGGTTCAGCCGGCGGTGCCCTCCAACGACGGCAGTGCGGCGCTGATCACCGTGACGCCACGCCACGACGGCGAGAGTCAGCAGGCACGCGACTTCGTCGAACGCCTGCGTGCCGGTGAGGCTGGAGCGGCGCCACTCGTAGCCGTCGCCCAGGTCGACGTCGGCGGCGCGACGGCATCGGTCGAGGACTTCCGCGTCCAGGTGACCGACTCGCTCTGGAAGATCGCGCTGTTCGTGTTGGCGTTCAGCTACGTCGTGTTGTTCTTCCTGCTGCGCTCGGTGCTGCTGCCGCTCAAGGCCGTGCTGATGAACCTGCTTTCGGTCGGCGCCGCCTATGGCGTGCTGGTCATGATCTTCCAGTGGGGCTGGATCGACGGCTTCCTGGGCTTCGAGTCGCTCGGTTACGTCAGCACCATGACGCCGCCACTGCTGCTGGCGATCGTCTTCGGCCTCTCGATGGACTACGAGGTCTTCCTGCTCAGTCGGATCAAGGAGCGCTACGCGGCGACCGGCGACTCGAAGCTGGCGGTCGCTCAGGGACTCGCGCGCAGTGCGGCGACGATCTCCAGCGCCGCGCTGATCATGGTCGCCGTGTTTGCGATCTTCGCCGGAGTCGGCGTGCCGTCGGTCAAGGAGATCGGCGTCGGGCTCGCCGTCGCCGTCGCGCTCGACGCGACGATCGTCCGGCTCGTCCTCGTGCCGGCGACGATGGAGATCATGGGCGAGTGGAACTGGTGGCTGCCACGCCCGCTCGACCGCGTGATGCCCGACGCCGACTTCGAGGCGAGTGACACAGCTACGGTGCTCGCCGGATCTCGCTCCAGCTAGCTGCGCAACGCCGCGGTAGGACCGATCCGTCTGCGCTCCTCCGCTTGGGCGTGGGGAAGCGGATTACTGTTCGCGAGGAATTGGTCGAGGTGGCGCCAGGTCGTCGCCTCGGCGCCGCGGCCGGTCAGCGCGCCGAGGTGGCTGCCGGCGACGAGCTGGAAGTCGACCGACTCGGCATTCGGCAGCAGGTCGACGACGGCTCGTACCGCCGCGGCGGGTGCGAGGACGTCGGCGTCGCCGGCGATCACGAGCACCGGCTGACGGACGTTGGCGAGCTCGATCTGGTGGTCGCCGAGGTCGACGACGCCGTCGGCTAGGTCGTTGACGCGGAAGAAGCGGTGGTAGAGCTGGCCGAAGGTCCGTCCCGGGTAGGCGAGCATGTTCGCCATGTAGTCGTCGATCGCCTCGGAGTGAGCTATCGACTCGCGGTGCTGGAGGTTGCGCAGCACCCAGAGCGGCTTCGTCAGGTAGCGGTCGAACGACGTCAGCTGGAAGGCGCGGCTGACCAGCGGCGCCGGCGCCCCGCCGAGCGCACGGTAGAGCGCGGTCTCGAGCGCGCCGCCCGTCAGTCGGCCGAGCTGGCGCAGCGGGGCCGCTAGGCGCACCTGGGTGAAGTCGAATGGGCTGGCGATCAGGGCGACCGAGGCGATCGGCAGCTCCTGATCGCTCGCCACGGTCAGCAGCGTCAGGATGCCGCCGAGGCACCAGCCGACGGGCTGCACCGGCCGTCCGCCGCTGTCCTGGTGGACCACGCGGATCGCGGTCGGAAGCACGTCCTCGACCCAGTGCTCGAGACCGAGCGCGCGATCGCCGAAGGAGATCGGCCCGTAGTCGACGACATAGGTCGGGTAGCCGAGCGCGCTCAGGTGCTCGACGAGGCTGCAGCCGCGCTGGAGATCGAAGCAGCTTGCTGGCGCGGCGAGCGGTGGGATCAGCAGGATCGGGGCGCGGTCAGCCCGCGAACGGCGGCGTGAGCAAAAGCGGCGAACGGTGCACTGTGGCCCCTCGTGGACGATCGACGACGGCGTCGGACGTAGATCGGCGACGCCAGGACCGAGATAGAGGTCCCACGCCGTGGCGGCGGAGTCGACGAGCTGCTCGGGGTCGGGAAGGATGTGCATGGGCAGCCGCGCGCGACCGCGCTAGGCGGCCTGAACGAGCGGGGCGGGGAATTCTAGAAGCAGTTCGGCCAGCCGGTCCGCGGCCTCGATCTGTGGGCAGTGGCCACAGTCCTCGATCAGCGTGAGCTGAGATTCGCCCACGTTGTCGAGGACGCGTTGTGCGCCGCTCTTGAAGACCATCACGTCGTGGTCGCCCCAGATGAGCTGGACCGGGCACTGGATCCGTTCGAGGTCGAACGGATCGCGCAGCTCGGGCAGCATCTGGCGGCCGGCGCCGAGGATCCGGGCGGTCGTATGACGGTCGCGGAAGTGAGAGGCGAAGGCTCGTCCGACCAGCGGCTCGATCGTCTCCGGGTGGTGGAAGGCAAGCCGCTTGTAGATCTCAAAGACGATCCGTTGTAGTACGGCAGGCGGGACTGGCAGCGGCGAGGCGAGCAGCGCGCGCAGCAGCGGCTCGCGCTCGATGATCGTCAGCCAGCGCGCCATGTCGAGCCCGGCGGGGGCGACCGGCACTACGCCCGCCAGGCCCAAGCCGGGACGCTGCGCAAGCAGCAACGACAGGCAGCCGCCGAGTGAGTTACCGCAGACGATTGCGCCGCCCTCCGGCGCATAGTGCCGGACCGCGGCCACCCCGAAGTCCGTCAGCTGAGCGAGGATCGGCCTGTCGGTGCCGAGCGGATCGGCGGTGCCGAAGCCAGGCAGGTCGATCGCGACGGCGCGCCGATCGGTGCGCCCCAGCCGGTCGAGCAACATGCGCCAGGTGTCGGCGCTGTCGGCGAAGCCATGCAAGAGCAGCAATGGCGGGCCGGAGCCTTCGAGCTCCAACGCTCGCGTCTCGAATCCGGCCAACTCCAGCCGGTGCTCGAACAACGGCTGCAACATGCTCCTAGGGTAGGCCGGCTGGCGGCCGACGTGCGCCGGTTGGCTTTCTTGACGCTCGTGCGTGTTCTGCCGCAAGCCATGCGCCAGGTGTTACAGATGGCTAGCATATATGCGCTATCGTGTGCTCCAGGTTCCGGTAGCGTCGCGGGGGTGCAGACGATGGAGTGGACAGACGAGCGGATGGACGATCTGGCGAGCCGGATGGACATTGGCTTCGAGCGGGTCGACGGCTACATCCGAGATCTGCGTGTTGAGATGCGTGACGAGTTCAAGGCCGTACGCAGCGAGATGCGTGACGAGTTCAAGGCCGTGCGCGGAGAGATCAACGACGTTCGCATCAGGATGGACGCGGGGTTCACCGAGATCCGTGCCGAGATGCAAGCCGGGTTCGGCTTGGTGCACACCGAGATGGCCGTAATGCACGCCGGGATGGCAGAGCTGCGGGGAATGATCTTCCGCGTCATCCTCGCGACGCTCGCAGGAGCCTTGGCGTTGAGCGCGGCGCTGATCGCCGCGATCGCCTCGGGCGCGCTCTCCTAGGAGAGCTTTGGGCTGACCCAGTCAGCGTGCAGGCGCCGCTCCAGCTCGTCGCCGACCTCGGCGATCGGGATCCGGACCTGCTCGAGCGAGTCGCGGTCACGCAGGGTGACCGTGTCGTCGTCCATCGTCTGGTGGTCGACGGTGATACCCCACGGGGTGCCGATCTCGTCCTGGCGGCGGTAGCGCTTGCCGATCGAGCCACCAGTGTCGAACTCGGCCGGCATCCGCTCGCGCAGCTCCTCGTAGATCGCGCGTGCCTTCTCCGGCTGGCCGAGCTTGTTGAGCAGCGGCAGCACCGCGACCTTGACCGGCGCCAGACGGGGGTGGAGGCGCAGCACGACGCGCTCGCGGCCCTCGACCTCCTCCTCGTCGTAGGCGTCGACCATGAAGGCGAGCGTGCCGCGGTCGGCGCCGGCCGACGGCTCGATCACATGCGGGACGTAGCGCTCGCCGGTGCCCGGATCGACGTAGTCCATCTTCTCGCGCGAGAACTTGGCGTGCTGGGTGAGATCGAAGTCGCCGCGGTTGGCGATCCCCTCGAGCTCTGACCAGCCCATCGGGAACTGATACTCGATGTCGCTCGTCGCGCTCGAGTAGTGCGACAGCTCGTCACCCTCGTGCTTGCGCAGCTGGAGGTGATCGGGGCGGATGCCGAGGTCGGTGTACCAGCGCAGCCGATCGTCCATCCAGCGCTGGTGCCAGACCGGCGCCTCGTCCGGCGGGACGAAGAACTCGATCTCCATCTGCTCGAACTCACGCGTGCGGAAGATGAAGTTGCCCGGAGTGATCTCGTTGCGGAACGACTTGCCGATCTGGGCGATCCCGAACGGCGGCTTCTTGCGCGCGAACTGCAGGACGTTCTTGAAGTTCACGAAGATTCCCTGGGCAGTCTCGGGGCGCAGGAAGATTGCCGAGCCCTCGTCTTGGACCGGGCCCATGTGGGTCTCGAACATCAGGTTGAAATTGCGCGGCTCCGATAGCTCGCCGCCGCACTGCGGACAGCGCAGCTCCTGGTTCGGGTCGCCGCCCTCGGCCTCGATCGCCTCGCGCAGATGGTCCTCGCGCCAGCGCTTCTTGCAGTCGCCGAGACACTGGACGAGCGGGTCGGTGAAGCCCTCGAGGTGGCCCGAGGCCTCCCAGGTGCGTGGGTGCATCAGGATGGCCGCGTCGAGGGCGACCATGTCGTCGCGCTGCTGGAGCACGGTCCGCCACCACTCGGCCTTGACGTTCGACTTCAGCAGCACGCCGTAGTGGCCGTAGTCGTAGGTCGACGCGAGGCCGCCATAGATCTCGGACGACTGGAAGATGAAGCCGCGCCGCTTGCAGAGCGACACGATCTTCTCCATGGTGACTACGTCGGCTGGCATCGGCGACACCCTAGAAGAAGTCGGGTTAGTCCCGCGACCCGCGTTACTTCGCTCGTATACTGGCCGGCCCTATGCCGATCTACGAGTACCGCTGCGAGAAGGGCCACACCTTCGACGTCATGCAGAGCATGAGCGACGATCCGCTCACTGCCTGCGAGGTCTGCGGCGCCCCCGTGCAGAAGGTCCTGCACGCACCAGCCGTGCACTTCAAGGGCTCAGGCTTCTACAACACCGACTACGGCAAGGGCGGCAAGAGCAAGAGCAGCGCTCCGTCGAGCGGCGACTCGAAGAAGGACAGCTCGGATTCGAACGGATCGTCGAGCTCGAGCTCCAGCTCGGACAGTGGATCGTCGAGCAAGAAGCCGGAGTCCAAGCCCAGCTCCTCGTCGAAGTCCGACTGAGCTACTTGCCGAGCAGCTCCTCGACGGCGTTCGCCCGCTCCTCCTTCGGTACCTGAAGGCTGAAGTCGGCGCCGCAGCCGAGGCAGGAGGGGACCAGCACGCGCGTCTCGCCGGAGCCGCCGGTCGCGACGTCGGCTGCGAGCGCGAGCAGGCCGGGACCGCGCAGGTCGGTGCGGATCGTCTGAGGTGCGCGCCAGCTGACCCACGGCAGCCGGAAGAAGGTGCCGGGCGAGAGCAGCGAGCCGCGGATGCCGCTCAGCACCTCCTGCTGGCGGGCGGCGCGGTCGAGGTCGTTCTCGGCTGGCGCGCAGGGGTTCTTGCGCACGCGGGCGAAGCCGAGCGCCTCGCGGCCGGTCAGCTGCTGCTCGCCCTTCGGCAGGTTGAAGCCGCGCCAGAAGTTGTCGAACTCCGGCGCGCAGATCCGGCTCTTGTTGTTCACGGTGATCCCGCCGAGCGAGTCGATGAACTTCGGGAAGTCCTCGAAGTCGACCTCGATCAGGTGGTTGATCTCGAGGCCGTTGCCCATATAGCCCTCGACCGTCTCGATCATCAGCGCGGGACCGCCGATCGCATAGGCGGCGTTGATCTTCGTCCGCCCGTGGCCGGGGATGTCGGCCTCGGTGTCGCGCGGGATCGACAGCTTCGCGACGCGGCCGAGCGAGGCGTGGACGAGCATGATCGAGTCGGCGCGGCCCGGGCCGCTGTCGCCGGCGTCGAGCGAGTCGCCCTTGCGCTCGTCGGAGCCGAGCACGAGGATCGTCGCGCCAGTGATGAAGTTGCCGTTGCCCGAGAGGGCGTCCTTGGCGTCGTCGGAGACGCCGCCCTCGAGCTGCGCGCTGACCATGAACAGGACGAATGACAGCGTCAGCCAGGCCGCGATCGCGAGCGCGATCCACTTGACGACCCGCTTCGCGGTAATCGGCTTGCGCGTCCCCGGTGAGCGCGGCGTGCGGGGAGGTTGCGGCTCACGGCGGCGCGGATCGCGCGGCCGCGAGCGATCCTTGAACCCCTCGAGGTCGTCGGAACGTCGCAGCTTGTCGAGTGGGCTCTTGCGCGACCGGTAGACCTTGTAGTCGGGCCGGTCGTCGCCGTGGCCGGAGTCGTTCACCAGCCTCTGTATATCGTCCGGCCATGCCGCCACGACGCGTCATCGGGATCGACGCGGGGGGCACCAAGCTGCTCGGAGGGGTCGTCGATGAGCAGCTCGTGGTCCACAACCGCGTCCACCGCACGTGGCGGGGAGCCGACCGCGCCGAGACGCTGGAGATCTTCGTTGCGGCCGTGGAGGAGATCCGTGCGGCCGCTCCCGACGTCACCGCCGTCGGCTTCGGCATCCCGTCGCTGGTCGACCACGAGCGCGGGGTGTCGGTCTGGTCGAACCACCTGCCGATCGACGACGTCCCGTTCCGCGATCTGATGAGCGAGCGGCTCGGATTACCGGTCTTCGTCGACAATGACACCAACGCGGCGATCCTCGCCGAGCACCGCCACGGCGCGGCCGTCGGCGCCGAGCACGCGGTGATGCTGGCGCTCGGCACCGGGATCGGCGGCGGGCTGGTGATCGGCGGGCGTGTCCATCACGGCGCGCGCGGCTTCGCCGGCGAGCTCGGCCACATGACGATCGACCTGCACGGCGAGGACTGTCCCGGCGACTGCCCGGGCAAGGGCTGTTTCGAGACCGTCGTCTCCGGCCGCGCGATCGGCGTCGCCGCCCGGCGCCTCGCGCAGGCACAGCCCGAGTCGACGTTCGGCAAGCTGGCCGCCGAGGGCCGCGAGATCCGCGGCGGCCTGGTCACCGAGCTTGCGCACGACGGTGACGAGCAGGCGCGCAGCGTCCTGACGCTCGTCGGCCAGCGATTGGGGATCGGGATCGCCGGGCTCGTGAACGCACTCGACCCGAACGTGATCGTCATCGGTGGCGGGGCTGTCGCGGCAGGCGATCTCTTGCTCGATCCGGCACGCGAGGCGTTGGCCGAGCGTGCTCTCCCACCGGGCGGGACGCCCCCGCCGATCGTCCCCGCCCGCTTCGGCAGCGAGTCCGGCATGCTTGGTGCTGCCTTGCTCGCGCTCGACGGAGAATCGCAATGAACCGGCGCACGAGGCGGGAGACGGACACCCGAGCAGCGATTCCCAAGCGGAACGGGT
>JBIOUS010000034.1:0-22777 GCA_044867325.1 Thermoleophilaceae bacterium
GCAACGGCCTGACCGCGGACGGCATCGTCGGTCCGATGACGCGCTCCAAGCTCGGCCTCGCGCGCTTCAGCAGCGCCGACGTCCGGCATCCGCCCCAGGACGCCCCGTCGGGCGACGACGGTGACAGCGAGGTCAAGCTGCCGCGCGTGTTGCGCGAGATCGCAGAGTGCGAGTCGGGCGGCGATCCGCGCGCGGTCTCCTCGAATGGCATGTACCGCGGCAAGTTCCAGTTCTCACGCTCGACGTGGAAGTCGATCGGCGGTCGCGGCGACGATCCGGCCAAGGCATCGGAGACTCATCAGGACCGGATGGCGCTGCGGCTGTACCGCCAGCAGGGCGTGTCCCCCTGGCCCGCGTGCGGCGCTCAGGCCACTAGCTAGTCCGCAGGTTGTTCGCTGTGGTCGCGGAGGTCCGCTAGCGCGGCGTCACGGGTTGCGTGCGCGCTGAGGCGGGCGATCAGCCCGTCGCGGATCACATGGACGAAATAGAGGTAGGCGCCCGAGGTGCCGTCGGCCGAGCGGATGCGGCGGTGGCCGGCAACCAGCACGGCATCGCCCTGGCCTTCGAAGCTGTATGGCGAGGCCTCGAAGGTCTGTCCCTGCTCGTAGAACGTGTGGAAGAAGCGGCGGACGCCGTCGTGGCCCGGGTACTCGGTCCCGTCGACCGCTACGAACTCGACGTCGGGCTGGAGTAGCGGCAGCGCAGCTTCCACGCCACCCTCGCGGTACGCGGTCCACATCCTCCTCACTAGGTCATGCGAGCCCTCCATGACAGATACGACCTTATCCGTCGAGTGGAGCGGGGCGTACATGAGGGGGGCAAAGTTCCCGCGAGTCGACCCTCTCAAACACGATGGAGGCGATCGAGGAACTGGCTGCCGCGCTGCGCGAGCGGCTGATTGAGCGGGCTAGAGCAGGGGAATTCGGTGGCGATATCGGTGGCGAGATCGCCGCACTGGTCGAACGCGAAGCAGTCGCGCTTTCCGAGGCTGAGCGCACAACGTTGCGCGAGCGGGTGTTGCTCGCCGCGACCGGGCTCGGTCCGCTCGAAGCGCTGCTTGCCGATCCGGCGGTCGACGAGGTGATGGTCAACGGCCCGGGCGAGGTCTACGTCGAGCGCGGCGGTCGAATCCGAGCGACCGGGGTTCGGTTCGAGTCCGAGGCGGAGCTGACGCACGCGATCGAGCGGATCCTCGCGCCGCTCGGTCGCCGGGTCGACGAGGCGTCACCGCTCTGCGACGCGCGGCTCGCGGATGGGTCGCGCGTCAATGTGGTGATCCCGCCGTTGTCGCTGTCGGGGCCCTGCTTGACGATCCGCCGCTTCCGGCGCGAGGGGTTCTCGCTCGACGACCTCGTCCGGCTCGGGACCATGTCCGCCGACGAGGCGACGCTGCTGGGCCGCTGCGTCGCCGCGCGCGCCTCGATCCTCGTCAGCGGCGGCACCGGCTCGGGCAAGACGACGACGCTCAACGCGCTCTCGGGAGCGATCCCCGGCGGCGAGCGGATCGTGACGATCGAGGACGCGGCCGAGCTGCGGCTGCGCCAGGACCACGTCGTGCGGCTGGAGTCACGCCCGCCGAGCCTCGAGGGGCGCGGTGAGGTGACGATCCGCGCTCTGGTTCGCAATGCGCTGCGGATGCGGCCCGACCGGATCGTCGTCGGCGAGGTTCGCGGCGGCGAGGCGCTCGATCTCCTGCAGGCGCTCAACACCGGCCACGAGGGATCGCTCTCGACCGTTCACGCCAACTCGCCGCGCGACGCGCTGGCGCGGCTGGAGACGCTGGCGCTGATGGCCGACGTCGGTCTGCCTCACGCGGTCGTGGCCGATCAGGTCGCGCGGGCGATCGAGCTCGTCGTCCACCAGGCGCGGCGGCCCGACGGCTCGCGTGTCGTGGAGGCGATCGCGGAGGTCCTGCCTCGAGCGGCTGGTGGGGAGGTCCGGATCGTGGCAGAGGGAGGGCGGGTCGCCGAGGTTCGCAAGGGGCGGCTTGCCGAGCGGCTCGGGCAGGCCGGAACGACGTGACTGCTGTCGTAGCGGGGTTCGCGGCTGCCGCGTTGGCTATAGCGGCTGTCGGCGAGCTGCTGATCGGCTTGGCACCGTCGCTGCGCGAGAGGTTGCCGCTGGCGCTGCGTCGAGTGGTGGTACTGGCCGACGTTGCGATTCGCGTTGGCCGAGAGGGGCGTGACCCTGGGACGGCCGAGCGGCGGCACCTGCTCGTCGCTGGGGCGGTTGCTGCCCTGGTGGTCGGCTGGATCGTCGCGGGGCCGCTGATCGGGCTGGTGCTGGGCGCGGCCGGGCCTTGGTCGGTTGCTCGGCTGCTGCGGGCGCGGCGCGAGCACTACCGACGCGCCGTCGATTCCGGCGCCGATGCCGTCGCGATCTCGCTTGCGGACGCGCTCGCCGCCGGCCATTCGCTGCGTGGGGCCGTGGCCGAGAGCGCGCCGGCGATCGGCGGGCAGACGGGCAATGAGTTGCGCCGGACGGCGTCCGAGCTGGCCGCTGGTGCCCGCACCGATACGGCGCTCGAGGATCTACGTGCGCGGACGGGCTCGCGACGGCTCGGTGTGATCGTGGCCGCCTGTCTCGTACAGCGCGCGGCGGGTGGTGATCTGGCACGGCTGCTGCGCGAATGCGCCGAAGGCTTTGCCGACCAGGCGCGACTGGAGGACGAGGTCCGTGCGGCGACGGCACAGGCGCGCTTCACCGGCCTCGTCGTCGTGCTGTTGCCGCTCGGCGGCGCGCTCCTCGCCGAGCTTGCCAGTCCTGGCTTCGTTGCGGGGTTGGCTGGTTCGCTGCTCACCGCTTGGCTCGTGGGGCTAGCTGTGGCGATGCAGATCGCGGCGGCTTTTCTGATCAAGCGGCTAGGTCGGGTCCGTTGGTGAGCGCCGCCGTACTTGGATTCGCGGCGGCGACGCTGGCGGTCCTGGGCTTCGGGTCGATTGTCGGATCGATGCGCGGGATTCGGTTGCCGCGCAGCGTCGGCAGGCGCCGCGACTTGCGTGGAACTGCCGCGATTCGGGCGCTCGCCCGCTTCGGTGGGGCGATGGCACGGCGAGCGGCGCCGCGCGACCTGGAGCGGCGGATCGAGGCGGCTGGGCGGCCGGGCGGTCTCGAGCCGCGTGAGCTGATGGCGGCGAAGCTGGCCGGCGCGGTCGTGGCTGCGCTACCGGGTGCGCTCGTCGGCGCCGCAGCGCCAGGACGGCTCGGTCTACTGATCGTCATTGCGGCGCCGGTCGCCGGTTTCCTGGCACCGGACCTCTGGCTCGCGCGTCAGGCTGCCGCCCGCGCGACGGCGGCGCGGCGCCAGCTTCCCGAGCTGCTCGAGTTGCTGCGCGTGACGATCGACGCCGGCGCTTCGCTGTCGGTCGCGCTCGTTGCTGTCGGCGGTCGCGCGGAAGGTCCGGTCGCACGCGAGTGGCGGGCGGTGGGGGCGGAGGTCGCCCTTGGCGTTCCGCTCGGCGAGGCGCTGACGGGAATGCGGCGCCGCTTGCCGCTGCCGGAGGTCCGCGCGCTGGTCGCCGCGCTCGATCGCGCCCGGCGCCACGGCGCTCCGCTCAGCGCCACGCTCGCCGGCCAGGCCCGCGACGCGCGGCTGTCGCTGCGCCGCCGCGTTCAAGAGGACGCCGCCCGCGCCGGTCCGAAGATCCAGCTCGTCGTCGCCCTGCTGCTCGTCCCGTCGGTGCTTCTGCTCGTCGCGGCCGCGCTGGCGTCGGCTCTGCTCGGCTCCGGCACCGATCTGCCGTAAAAGCGAGTACCGCAGCTATGGCTCAGCTGACCAGCTTGCGCGTCATGCCGTAGATCGCGACGCGCCACATGGCGATGCCGAAGGCGATCAGGTAGGCGACGTTCCAGACGTCGGACCAGCCCTCGAAGCCGAAGGCGGCGTGACGGACGAGCTCGACGCAGTGGTAGAGGGGGTTGATCTGGGCGAGTACCTGGGCCCACTCGGGCAGCTGGTCGATCGGGAAGAAGGTCCCGGCGACTAGGAACAGCGGCGTGATGACGGCGCTGGTGATGTAGCCGAAGTTGTCGATCGACTTGACGAAGGCGGCGATCGAGATGCCGAAGCACGACCAGCCGAAGCCGGCGATGAAGTTGATCGCCGGGATCGCGAGCATGCCCCAGGCCGGCGGCAGGCCGAAGATCATCGCCACGAGCAGCGGCGCGCAGCCGAAGACCGACGCGCGCATCGCCATCCAGAGCGCCTCGGCGCTGACCAGCTCCTCGGTGTCGACCGGGGCGGCAAGGATCGCGTCGTAGGTGTGCTGGAACGAGTACTTGACGAAGGTGCCGAACATCGACGGCATCGCCGACGAGAACAAGACCGCCATCGCGACCATCCCGGTGCCGACGAACTCCTCGTAGGAGAGGCCGTTGCCGACCGTGGGGATCAGCGAGCCGAGCCCGAAGCCGAACGCGAGCAGGTAGATCGTCGGCTCGACGGTCGACGAGAAGGTCGTCGAGCGCCAGTAGGACGAGAAGTTGATCATCTCGCGGATCAGCACGCCGCCGACCGCGCTGCCCTCGAAGCGGCGCAGCTTGCGACGCGGCTGCGCCGGCGGCGGGGCAGTGGTCGCTGCGTCGGTCATGCTCGCCCCGGTCATGCGATCTCCTCGCCGGTCAGCAGCACGAAGACGTCCTCGAGGTTGCCGGGGCGCCTGACGCCGTCGAGGCCGTTGCCATTCGTCGGGGCGTCGTCGATCATCGTGATCGACGTGCCGGTGCGCCGCGTGCGCTGTCCGGAGGACTTGGCCTCCGCCTCGATCTCGGCGAGTCGCGCCGGCGATCCGTAGACCTCGAGCACCTCGTCGCCGGCGTGCTCGGCGACGAGGTCGGTCGGCTTGCCGACAGCGACCACCTTGCCGTGCGACATGATCGTCACGGTGTCGGCGAGCCGCTCGGCCTCCTCGATGTAGTGGGTCGACATCAGGATCGAGATCCCCTCTGAGCGCAGGCGGTCGATCAGCGCCCACAGCTCCTGACGCACCTGCGGATCGAGCCCGACGGTCGGCTCGTCGAGCAGCACCAGGCGCGGCTGGTGGACGAGGCCGCGCGCGATCAGCAGTCGCCTGCGCATTCCGCCGGAGAGCTCGTCGACGATCGCATCACGGCGGTCGGTCAGCTTCGCGATCTCGAGCGCGCGGTCGATCGCGGCGCGCCGGTCGCGGCGCGGAACGCGATAGAGGTGGCTGAAGACGATCAGGTTCTGCTCGACGGTCAGCGTCGTGTCGAGGTTGTCGAGCTGGGGGACCATCCCGCACTCCGCGCGCGCCTGCTTCGACTCGCGCGGCAGCTCGTAGCCGAGCACCTCGATCTCGCCCTCGTCGGCGATCGCCTGGGCGGTCAGCAGCCGCATCGTCGTCGACTTGCCGGCGCCGTTGGGGCCGAGCAGGCCGACACAGGTCCCGGCTGGGACCTCGAGGTCGAGTCCGTCTACGGCGGTGATCTCGCCGTAGCGCTTGACGACGCCGCGCAGGCGGAGGGCTGGGGAGGCGGTTGACACGGCGCACGATGGTACGGACCGCGGTGGTCGGGCGGTCTACGGCCTGCAATTGCCGTTGCATCGGCGCCTGCGCACGGGATTTCCCACCCATCCGGACTTTCTGACTGTCGCTGCCCGCAATCCGCGGGAGGGCGTCCCACCATCCGCTACCGCAAGGATTTCGCTCTGTGATGCGGAACTTTGGGGTCAATAGCCGTTCAGTTCTTGCTCCCGATGGCCCAAGGTGGGTAAATGTGTTGCAGCGTGGGGGAGAGTGGGGTACAGTGGCGCGCATCGACAAGGACCGGAGTGGCTGGGCTCCTCCCACTCAGCCACTTCGGTCCGCGTCGAGATCACTTCCACGGAGATCCGGATGGCGTTCAGAGGCCACTACGAACACTCACTCGACGCGAAGAACCGGCTCAGCATTCCGGCCCGCTTCCGCGCGACGTTCTCCTCCGGTCTCGTCCTCGCGAAGGACAGCGACGCCTGCATCTCCGTCTGGACCCCCGAGGCCCACGAGTCGATCATCGAGCGCGCGCTCGCCGGCAAGAACCCGCTCGGCCGCGAGTACCGTGCAGTTCAACGCTTCTTCCAGGCCAACTCCTTCGACGTCGAGCTCGACTCCTCGGGCCGCGTCACCCTGCCGCCGCCGCTGCTCGCACACGCGGGGATCGAGAAGGAGACCGTCGTCGCAGGCGTGGGGGACCACCTCGAGGTCTGGGGCCGGTCACGCTGGGACGACGAGCAGGCAGCCCTCGACGCGAGCATCGGGGAGGTGACCGAGGGCCTTGGCGATCCTTCTTGACATGACGCGCGCCCACGTACCCGTCCTCGCCGGTGAGCTGATCGAGCTCGCGAACCCCGGTCCGGGCGACCAGGTCGTCGACTGCACCTTCGGCGCTGGCGGTCACGCCCGTCTGGTCGCCGACCGGATCGGCGCGACCGGCACGCTCGTCTGCGTCGACCGCGACCCCGCCGCCGAGGCGCGCTTCGAGGAGCTCGCCGCCGACGTCGCCTGTGAGACCCGCTTCCTGAGGATGGACTACGCCGACGCGCTCGAGCTGCTGCGCGCCGAGGGGTTCCGGGCCGACCTCGTCTACATGGACCTCGGCATCTCGTCGATGCAGGTCGACACGCGCGAGCGCGGCTTCTCCTACTCCTACGACGCGCCGCTCGACATGCGGATGGATCCCACGCAGGAGCTCGACGCGCGCGAGATCGTCAACGAGTGGGACGAGCGCCAGCTTGCTCGGCTGTTCCGCCGCTACGGCGAGGACCCAGGCGCCCAGTCGACCGCGCGCGAGATCGTCCAGCGGCGTAAGCGCGTGCCGATCGAGACGACGGGTGAGCTGGTCGACGCGATCGAGGCTGCCACACCCGCCTACGTGCGGCGCAAGTTCGGCGGCGGACATCCCGCCAAGCGCGTTTTTCAGGCGATCCGGATCGCCGTCAACGACGAGCTCGGCTCGCTCGACCGCGCGCTGCCCGCCGCCTGGGAGCTGCTGCGCAAGGACGGCCGGCTTGCCGCGATCTCCTTCCACTCGCTCGAGGACCGGCGTGTCAAGCGCTTCTTCGCCGAGAAGGCGCAAGGCTGCATCTGCCCGCCCGACATGCCCGTCTGCGCCTGCGGCCATGAGCCGGAGGCCGAGCTGATCACGCGCCGTGCGGTGGCGCCGTCGCCTGGCGAGGTTGCCGACAACCCGCGTTCGAAGTCCGGTCGCCTGCGCGTCGCGCGGCGGATCGACGGGGGCGAGAGCTGATGGCGCGCGCCGCCGCCGCCCGTGTTGCGGCTCCCGCAAGGCGTGTCGCTCCGGCCCGCCGGCCGGCGCCGGCGCGGCGTCCCACGGCGGCGCCCTCCCGCCGCCGTGGCCCGGCCACTCGGCCGACGATCGTCCAGCGCACCGGTGAGTTCGCGCGCGTCCGCGCGGTCGCCGGCTTCGAGGCGCTGCTGCACGGTCCCGGGCTGATCGCGATCGTCTTCGTGCTGCTCGCCGGTGTCGTCTTCGCCAACGTCGCGCTGCTGCAGAAGAACCGCCAGATCACCCACGACGCCGCGCGGGTCTCCGAGCTCAAGCGCGACAACGCCACGCTGCGCCGCGACGTCGCCGAGCTCGGGTCGAGCGAGCGGATCCAGCAGGTCGCCGCCGAGCGCGGTCTCGTGCTGCCGGCGCCTAACGCCGTCAACTACCTGCGCTCCAACCCGGGCACCGACGCCGTCGCCGCCGCGAAGGCGATCGACGAGGGCGCCGCGCTTGCCGCCGCGCCCGTCTATACGCCGCCGGTCTACACGGCTCCCGCGCCGGTCACGCCTGTACCGACCGCATCGCCGACTGCGTACGGCACGACCCCGACATACGACGCCTACGGCAACCCCGTCCCTGGGACCGAGATCGCAGGCACCCCCGACGCCGTCGCGGACGTGACGGCCGGCGTGCCCTAGGAGCCTGTCGGTGCGTCTGATCGACCGCCGGATCGGCCTGATCTTCGCCCTCTTCCTCCTTCTCCTCGGCGCAGCCACCGCTCGTGCCGCCTGGATCGGCACCGCCGGCTCCGGCGATCTCAAGGCGCGCGCCGCGACACAGCAGGTCGAGGAGCTCGAAGTCTCCGCCCGCCGCGGCACGATCACCGACCGCAACGACGTCGAGCTCGCCGTCTCCGAGGATTCCGTCACGGTCTTCGGCAACCCGCTCCAGATCAAGGATCCGGCCGGCGTCGCCGCTCAGCTCGCGCCAATCGTCGACGGGGACGAGCAGGAGCTCACCGAGCTGCTCGCCGACCGCAGCACCGGCTTCGTCTACCTCGCGCGCAAGATCCCGCCGGCCGCCGGCGAGCAGGTCGAGAAGCTGAAGATCGAGGGCATCGGCACGGTCGCCGAGCCGCGCCGGACCTACCCCCAGGGCGAGCTCGCCGGCCAGCTGATCGGCGCCGTCGGCGTCGAGAACGAGGGCCTGACCGGGCTCGAGCAGCAGTACGAGGACAGCCTTCACGGCGACGACGGCCAGCGCAAGATCGTCCGCGACGCGCTCGGCGAGCCGGTGTCGATCGTCGACACCGATAGCTCCACCCCTGGCGAGGACCTCCAGCTGACGATCGACGCTGCGCTCCAGGAGCGCGTCGAGGCCGTGATGGGCGAGGTCGCCGACACCTTCTCGCCGAAGGGCGCCACGGCCGTGGTGATGGACCCGCGCAACGGCGAGGTCCTCTCGCTTGCGAACTGGCCGCGCGTCGACCCCAATGACATCGCTGCCGCCGACGAGAGCGCGATCCAGAACCGCGCCGTCATGTCCGCCTTCGAGCCGGGCTCGACCTTCAAGGCATTCACGGTTGCCGGCGCGCTCGAGGAGGGGTTGATCACCCCCGATACGCGGCTCGACCTGCCGCCGGAGCTGCAGGTCGCCGATCGCACTATTGGCGAGGCCCACGCACGCGGCTACGTCAACCTGTCGGTCGCGGAGATCCTCGCCCAGTCGTCGAACGTCGGCTCGGTGATGATCGGCCAGAAGCTCGGGCCGAAGCACTTCGACAAATGGGTCCGCAGGTTCGGCTTCGGCTCTACGACCGGTGTCGACCTCCCCGGCGAGTCGCCGGGGATCGTCCTGCGACCGCGCGAGTACTCCGGCTCCTCGATCGGCAACCTGCCGATCGGGCAGGGGATCGCCGTCACGCCGCTGCAGATGGCCGCCGGCTACTCGGCGATCGCCAACGGCGGCGTGATGCACGAGCCGACCGTCATCAAGGGCGAGGACGACGAGGGACACCGCGTCGTGTCGAAGAAGACCGCCGAGCAGGTAGCGACGATGCTCGAGGGCGTGCTCGCCGCCGGGGGCACCGCCGAGGAGGCCCAGGTGCCCGGCTACGTACTGGCCGGCAAGACCGGAACGGCGGAGAAGATCGATCCCGACACCGGCGCCTACTCCGAGACCAAGTTCTTCTCTTCCTTCATCGGCTTCGCGCCTGCCAAGAACCCGCGGCTGATGGTGGCGGTGATGGTCGACGAGCCGTCGGGGATGTACTACGGCGGCGAGGTCGCGGCGCCGGCCTTCGAGAAGATCATGGAGTTCGCCCTGCCGTACCTGCGTATTCCGCCCAACTAGTACGTCATCTGGTCGGAGGCCAGCCGGAAAACATGTTCCGCCAGGCCTCGCGAATCGCCTCCCACATCAGGCCAAGACTTCGCGAGACCTGCGCGAGGCTGCTGGTGACTAGCTCTAGTCCCTCACGAAACCCGTCGAGGAGCGTTTGCAAGTAGATGAGGATCGCCTCGGTGTTCCTCGTCCATCGCTGGATGGCCGATCCAACGAAGAATCCCGTCGAGCGCCCCACGGCCTCCGCAAATGAGACCGCCACGTCGCTTCTCTGAGCGATCATCCGGGCGATCTCGATACGGCTGGCGCCGCTTTCGCGGACGACCGCCCCAAGGGCGGCCAGGCGTCCGAGGCCCCTCTCGCGCAGGGCGGTGTCGAGTGCGGCACCGAGGTCCTTGCCCGCGAGATGCTTGCGCACCGGCTCGAGTCTCAGCTGACGACGCGCCTCGCGGCGCCGGCGTCGCTGCTCGATCCGGCCAACCTGTGCGGGCTCGTTCAGCCCTGCAAGGATCTCTGGCACCGACGACCGCACTCTGCGTGCCCACCTGAGCGCCGCGATCGGCGTGTCGGCCAGGGAGGCGTGCTCGGCCAGCCACTCCTCGAGGTAGCGGTCGCGAACATGCTCAGGCAGCCGCTCGGCAGCCGTTGTGAGGACGCTGCGGCCGCGGCGCTTGAGCATGCCCTTCGCCTCGTCGGCGGCCAGCGACGTCAGCACGTCACGCAACACGGCCAAGACCACCACCCCAATGGGGGCCGCGATCAACCAGATCGACGTCACGCCGGCTGGACCCCCGGTCGCGGGCTCCAGTCGCCACGGAGCCGGAGCCCGTCGAGCTCGGTCGCCAGCTCCTCGAGCGCGGCCCGCGCGGCATGGGAGCCGTGGCCGGTCATCGTGTAGAGACGACGCCGGGGCCGGCCCTCGACGCTTGGGTCGATCTCCTCCCAGGCACTCGATACCCAGCCGATTCGCTCGAGTCGCGCGAGAGCTGGGTAGATGGTGCCGCTGCTCAGCCCCGACGCCTTCGCAAGCTCGAGGCCGTAGAGGGAGTTGCCCGCCGAGCCGAGTAGCGCTCCCAAGAGACGGATCATCGATCGATTCAGTTGAGGACCCTGTGTTGTCATACGACATAGACCCTATCATGTGGGCCGTTGTAGGTCTGGAGAGGGTGTGCCGAGACGGAGCGCGGTGACGCCCGGGGCCGACTCTAGACTTGCGGGCGTCCATGACCCTCCGAGAACTGATGGGGAATGGGGCCCCTGAGGTCGAGGTCTCGGGGCTCGCCTATTCGAGTGGGAGCGTCTCCGACGGGACGCTCTTCTTCTGCGTGCCTGGGTTCAAGGCGGATGGGCACGATTTCGCTCCGGATGCGGTCGAGCGCGGGGCTGTGGCGTTGGTTTGTGAGCGGCCGTTGGGACTCGGCGTGCCTGAGCTCGTCGTCGACGACGTGCGCGGTGCGATGGGGCCGGTGGCGGCGCGCTTTCATGGCGAGCCGACGGCGGAGCTGGAGGTCGTCGGGATCACCGGGACCAACGGCAAGACGACCACTGCCTTCCTGGTCCGCGACTTGCTCGAGGCCAACGGCGTTCCTACCGGGCTGCTCGGAACGGTCAAGCAGGTCGTCGGCGGGGTCGAGGAGCCCGTGGTGCACACGACTCCGGAGGCGATCGACCTTCAGGCGACGTTCCGGCGGATGGTCGACGACGGCGACGCGGCCTGCGTGATGGAGGTGTCGTCGCATGCGCTCGAGCTGGGACGGGCCGCCGGCATTCACTTCGCCTGTCGCGTCTTCACCAACCTGACCCAGGACCACCTCGATTTCCATGACGACATGGAGGCCTACTACCTCGCGAAGCGGCGGCTGTTCGACGGGCCGGGGCCGGCGGTGATCAACGCCGACGACGAGTACGGGCGCAGGCTGGCCGACGGGCTCGAGGCGCCGGTGACCTACGCGATCGACTCGCCGGCCGACTACCGCGCCCGCGAAGTCCGCTTCGACGTCACCGGCGCGCGCTTCACCGCCGATACGCCCGACGGGCCGCTCGAGCTGACGACGCGTCTGCCGGGGCTGTTCAACGTCTCGAATGCGCTCGCGGCGCTGGCGATCGCGAGGACGCTCGGCGTCGATGCCGAGACCTGCCGCTCGGCGCTCGCCGAGGCTGGCCGGGTCCCCGGCCGACTCGAGCCGATCGAGGAGGGGCAGCGGTTCGGGGTCTTCGTCGACTTCGCCCACACGCCGGACTCGCTCGACAACGTCCTGCGCGCCGCGCGCGACCTGACCGAGAACCGGCTGCACGTCGTGTTCGGCGCCGGCGGCGACCGCGACCGCGCCAAGCGGCCGCTGATGGGCGAAGCCGCCGCGGCGCGCGCCGACAGGGTGATCGTCACCTCCGACAACCCGCGCTCCGAGGATCCGGAGGCGATCATCGAGGAGGTGCTCGCCGGCACCGGGCCGGACGTCGAGCGCGAGCCCGACCGGCGCGCCGCGATCGCGCTGGCGGTCGGCACCGCCGGGCCTGGCGACGTCGTCGTGATCGCCGGCAAGGGCCATGAGCAGGGACAGGAGTTCGAGAACGGCCGCAAGGAGCCGTTCGACGACCGCGAGGTGGCGCGCGAGGCGCTGCACGCGCTGATGGAGCGCGCGTCATGACCGGCCAAGGAGGTGGCGCGTGGACGGCGTGACCGCCGGTTGGGTGGCACGGGCAGCCGGCGCGGAGCTGGTGGCCGGCGACTCCGCCGCGCCGGGGCCCCTCGGCGCTGCCTTCGACACCCGTGAGTGCGGTCCCGGAGACCTGTTCTTCGGCATGCGCGGCGCCCGCGTCGATGGTGGCGAGCTCGCGCCCGACGCCTTCGGGCGCGACGCCTGGGGGGTCGTCGTCGAGCCCGCTCACGCCGAGCGAGCTGTCCAGCTCGCCCCCGAGGGCGCCTCGGTTCTGGTTGCGTCCGATGCGCTGGTCGCGCTCTGGGACCTCGCCCGCGCCTGGCGGCGCGAGCTGGGCTGCAAGGTGATCGGGGTGACCGGGTCGACCGGCAAGACGTCGACCAAGGACATCCTGGCTGCGCTGCTGGCGCCGCACCGGACCACCCGCGCCAGCCCGCAGAATCGCAACACCGGGATCAGCCTGCCGGTGACGATCCTCGCGGCGGACCGCGGCGCCGAGGCGCTCGTGCTCGAGATGGCGATGCGCGGTGAGGGCCAGATCGCCAAGCTCGCCGCGATTGCCGAGCCCGACGTCGGCGTGATCGTCAACGTCGGCCCGGTCCATCTCGAGCTGCTCGGAACGGTCGACCGGGTCGCCGCCGCGAAGGCTGAGCTGATCCGCGACCTGCGCGACGGCGGCGCGTGTGTCGTCCCCGCGGCCGAGCCGCTGCTCGAGCGCCACCTGCGCGACGATCTCGACACGATCACCTTCGGCCCGGGCGGCGACGTGATGCTGCTGTCGTTCGAGGCTCACGACGATCGGCCCGGTGGGATCGCGGAGATCGAGGCGCGCGAGGAGCGGATCCTGCTCGACCTGCCGTACTCCGAGCCCTACAACCTGCTCAACACGCTCGCCGCGGTCGGCGCTGCGCAGGCGATCGGGGTCAAGCCGAACGGCGCGGTCGATGTCGCCTTCAGCTCGCTGCGCGGCGAGATCGTCGAGCTCGCCGGTGGCGTTACGGTCGTCAACGACTGCTACAACGCCAACCCGATGTCGATGCGGGCGGCACTCAAGCACCTTGCCGAGACTCCAGCCGAACGGCGCGTGGCGGTGCTCGGAGCGATGGCTGAGCTGGGCGGGACGTCACACGTCTTCCACCGTGAGATCGGCGCCGAGGTCGCGACGCTTGGAATCGACGTGCTGATCACCGTCGGCCGCGAGGCGCTCGACTATGGGGTCGGCTATCACGGCGAGTCCTACTCGGTGCCGACTCCCGAGGAGGCCGGGGCGCTGCTCGAGGAGATCGCGCTGCCCGGCGACCGGGTGCTGGTCAAGGGCTCGCGCTCGGCCGGCATGGAGCGGGTGCTCGCGTAGTGGGCGAGATCCTGATCGGGGGGATGGCGTCCCTCCTCATCTGCATCTTCCTCGGCCCGAAGTTCATCAGCTGGCTGCGCGGGAAGGAGTTCGGCCAGCACATTCGCGAAGACGGCCCGGCTGGACACCATGAGAAGGCCGGTACGCCGACGATGGGCGGGATCGTGATCTTCATCGGGGTCGTCGTCCCGTTCCTGATCCTCAGCGACTACCGGGCGATCAGCCTCGTCGTGCTGGCCGTCGCGCTCGCCTCGGCGGGGCTCGGCTTCGCCGACGACTGGGCGAAGATCCAGAAGCGCCGCTCGCTCGGCATCAACGGCCGCACCAAGCTGATCGTCCAGGCGCTGATCGCGATCGGGCTGTGGCTCGCCGCGACCCGCTACGTCGAGCTCAACGACACGCTGCGCTTGCGCGTCGTCGACGCCTCGGTCGACCTCGGCTACCTCTACCCGGCGCTGATCCTGCTGGTGCTGATGGGGACGACCAACGGCGTGAACCTCACCGACGGCCTCGACGGTCTTGCCGCCGGCTGCAGCGCGATCGTTCTGCTCGCCTTCACGGCGATGGCATTCATTACCGGTGGCGCCGCACAGAACGACCTCGCGCTGCTCAGCGCATGTCTGGTCGGCGCCTGTGTCGGCTTCCTCTGGTTCAACTCGTTCCCGGCCTCGATCTTCATGGGCGACACGGGCTCGCTCGGATTGGGCGGAGCGATCGCCGCGCTTGCCGTAATGACCCAGACCGAGGTGCTGCTGCTGATCATCGGCGGGATCTTCGTGATCGAGGCGCTGTCGGTCGTGATCCAGGTGTTCGCCTTCCAGCGCTTCCGCCGCCGCGTCTTCCTGATGGCGCCGCTGCACCACCACTTCGAGATGCTCGGCTGGTCGGAGACGAAGATCATCCTGCGCTTCTGGATCGTCGCCGCGATCTGCTCGGCGATCGGATTTACGCTTTACCAAGCATCGATTGCGTAAGGCGATGAGGCCACCGCTGCCACCAGGTCCGTTCTTGGTCGTCGGGCTCGCACGCTCGGGACAGGCGGCGATGCGCATGCTGGCCGCTCGCGGTGAGCATGTCGTGGGCGTCGATTCGGGCAGCCCGGAGGTGGACCTGCCGGATTTCGAGGTGCATCTCGGCGCCGACGGGGTCGAGCTGCTCGACGGCGTCGGGACCGTCGTCAAGAGCCCCGGGGTGCCGAGGGAGGCGCCGGTCGTCGCCGCTGCGCTCGAGCGCGGCATCGACGTCGTCGGCGAGCTCGAGCTGGCCTGGCGGCTGCTGCCAAACCGCTTCGTCGCCGTGACCGGGACGAACGGCAAGACGACGACGGTCGAGCTGCTCGGCGCTATCTGGCGCACCGCGGGGCTCCCGGTCGCCGTAGCCGGCAACGTCGGCACGCCGCTGGCGTCGCTGGTCGGTGAGCTGGACCCCAACGCGACGGTGATCTGCGAGGCATCGAGCTTCCAGCTCGAGGACACGGTGGCGTTCGCGCCTGAGGTCGCGGTGCTGCTCAACGTCGAGGAGGACCACCTCGATCGTCACGGCGACCTCGCCTCCTACCGCGCGGCGAAGGAGCGGATTTTCTCCAACCAGCGACCGGAGGATTGGGCGGTTGCGCCGGCGGACCTGGTCCCGGAGGGCGCGGCGGCCTGGGTCGGCTTTGGCCATGGCTGCGATGCCGATGTCTGGGACGGCTGGATCCGTTTCCGCGGTGAGTCGCTGCTGCCAGTCGGCGAGCTGCGAATACGTGGTGCTCACAACCTCGACAATGCGCTGGCCGCAACCGCGGCGGCGCTGGCCGACAGCGGCCTGCCGTCCGTGTCCGTCGCCGTCGTCGACGCCCTGCGCAGCTTCCCCGGCGTCGAGCACCGGCTCGAGGAGGTCGCGACCGTCGACGGTGTGCTCTACGTCAACGATTCGAAGGCGACCAACCCGGCCTCGGCGCTGCGTGGCCTGCAGGCGTTCGACGGCGGAATCCACGCGATCCTCGGTGGCAGCCTCAAGGGGGGCGGGTTCACCGCGCTGCGTGACGAGGTGAGCGCGCGCTGCCGTGCCTGCTACCTCGTCGGCGAGGCCGCGGACAGGCTCGCGACCGACCTCGACGGGACCGTGGCGCTGCATCGCAGCGGCACGCTCGAGCAGGCCGTTGCCGGCGCTGCGGCGGCCGCTGAAACAGGCGAAGTAGTGCTGCTCTCGCCGGCCTGCGCGAGCTTCGACGCGTTCGCCAACTACGAGGTGCGCGGTGCCCGCTTCAAGGAGCTCGTCGCCGCTTTGGAGAGCGGAGAATGAGTTTCGCCCCGGGTGTCGAAGGGGTCCCGGATGGCGAAGAGCGGCAAGCGGCCGATCGAGTACTCGATCCTCTACACCGCCACGCTCTGCATGCTGGCCGTCGGCGCGGTGATGGTCTATTCGGCGTCGTCGGCGGAGTCCTTGCTCGACGGGTCGGGCGATCCGTCGATGTACCTCAAGCGCTACGTCGCCTTCGGCCTCGTCGGCCTGGGCGTGATGCTGTTCACCGCTCGGCACGGCCTGAAGCTGGTGCGCCAGGCGACGCCGCTGCTGCTCGGCGCCTCCTTCTTCCTGACGATCGCGGTGATGCTGCCGGGCGTCGGCGTGACGATCAACGGGGCGACGCGCTGGCTCGCCGCCGGGCCGCTGCAGTTCCAGCCCTCGGAGCTGCTGAAGGTCTCGCTGGTCCTCTACGCCGCCCAGGTGCTGGCGACGCGTCCGCGCTCGGTCGAGACGCTCGAGGGGATCGCCAAGCCGCTGCTGATCGTCGTCGGGGCCGCGTTCCTACTGCTGATGAAGCAGCCCGACATGGGCACGACGATGGTGATCTGCTTCGCGATCGGCTCGCTGCTGATCGTCGCGGGCACGCCGATGAAGTTGATCGGCACGCTCGCCGGCGGTCTGGCCGGGCTGGCGTTCGTGCTCGCGATCGTCGAGCCGTACCGGATGGAGCGCATGGTCTCCTTCCTCAATCCGTTCGCGGACGCCGGCGACACCGGCTTCCAGGCGGTCCAGGGGTTGACGGCGATCGGCTCCGGCGGGCTGTTCGGCGTCGGGCTCGGCGAGTCGGTTCAGAAGATCTTCTACCTACCCGAGGCCCACACCGACATGATCCTGGCGATCATCGGCGAGGAGCTGGGACTGGTCGGGATCGCGGGCGTCGCGGGCCTCTACGCGATGATCGGCTACGCCGGGTTGCATGCCGCCAAGGCCGCGCGCGACCGCTACTCGAAGCTCGTCGCGGCCGGCATCACGTCGCTGATCCTCTGCCAGGCATCGCTCAACTTCTTCGCCGTGCTCGGCTTGGCGCCGCTGACCGGCGTGCCGCTGCCTTTCATCTCCTACGGCAGCACCAACCTGATCGTGCTGCTCGGCGGGATGGGACTGTTGCTCAACGTCGCCGCGACCGGCGGCTTGCCGGCGCGTGCGAGCAAGCCGCGCCTACGGGCGATCGACGGAGGCGGGGCCGGTGAAGGTCGCGATCGCCGCCGGCGGGACAGCGGGGCACGTCGTGCCGGCGCTGGCCATCGCCGACGCACTGCGGGCTGAGGGCGCCGAGGTCGAGTTCTTCGGCGGCGAGCGCGCCGAGGCCGAGCTCGTCCCGGCAGCCGGCTATCCGTTCCACACGCTGCCGGTCCGCGGCATCGACCGCCGCAACCCGCTCAAGGCGCTGCGCGCGGTGATCTTGGCCGCACGTGCGACGGCCCGGGCGCGCAAGCTGCTGCGGAAGATCGGCGCCGACGTGGTGATCGGCGGCGGCGGCTACGTCGCCGGTCCGGTAGGGCTTGCGGCGCGCTCGCTGCGGCTGCCGCTGGTGCTGACCGAGGCCGACAGCCACCTCGGGATCGCCAACCGCCTGCTCGCGCGGACCGCGGCGCGCGTCTTCCTCGCCTTCCCGCTCGAAGGGCGCGAGGGTGGCCGCTACCGCGTCGTCGGGCGGCCGATTCCCGCGGACACGCTCGGCGCCGACCGCGCCGCGGCGCGTGAGCGCTTCGGGATCGGCGCCGACGAGCGCTGCCTGCTGGTCTTCGGCGGGTCGCTCGGCGCGCGAACGGTCAATGAGGCGACGCTCGAAGCGTTCGGCGCCGCCGCGCCGTGCGCCGTCCTACATGCCTGCGGCAAGCGCGACTATGACGACCTCGCGCATCGGCTGAAGGAGCTCGGCTCGCCGCCGCACTACCACTTGCGCGCCTACATCCAGCCGTTCTCCGAGGCGCTCGCGGTGGCCGACCTGACCGTCGCCCGCTCCGGCGGGTCGGTCTTCGAGGTCGCCGCCGCCGGCGTCCCCTCGATCCTGGTCCCGTATCCGCACGCGACCGCCGACCACCAGACGCTCAACGCCCGCCACATCGCGGCCGGCGGGGCAGCGGTGGTGGTCCCCGATGCGGAGCTCGACGGTCCGCGGCTCGCCCGCGAAGTCGGCTCGCTGCTCGCCGACGCGAGCCGGCTGCGCGCGATGGGCAACGCCGCTCGCTCGCTCGCGCGCCCGGACGCCGCCGAGCAGATCGCACGCGAGGTGCTGGCGCTGGGCGAGGGGAGAGGCAAGTGAGCGCGGACGCGAAGCCCTTCGCCGGCCGGCAGCTGCACTTCGTGGGAATCGGCGGCGCTGGCATGAGCGGGCTGGCGCTGGTCGCCGCCGAGCTTGGGGCGACCGTCACCGGCTCCGACCGCGCTGACTCCACCTATACGGACCGGTTGCGCGCCGCCGGCATCGAGCCCGCGATCGGCCACGCCGCCGCGAACCTGCCTGCCGGCGCGGAGGTCGTCGTCTCGACCGCCATCCCACCCGAGAACCCCGAGCTCGCAGCCGCCCACGCCGCCGGCGCGACCGTGATCCACCGCGGCGCTCTGCTCGGCGAGCTCACCCGTCTCAAGCGCTCGATCGCCATCGCCGGCACCCACGGCAAGACCACCACCTGCGGCATGGTCGCCCACGTCCTGCGCGCCACCGGCCGCGATCCCGCCTTCGTCATCGGCGGCGAGCTTCGCTCCGCCGGCACCAACGCCGCCTGGGGAACCGGCGACTGGATCGTCGCCGAGGCCGACGAGTCCGACCGCTCCTTCCTCGAGCTGGCCCGCGACGTCGCCGTCGTCACCAACGTCGAGCTAGACCACCACGCCACCTACGGATCGCTCGCCGACCTCCAAGCCACCTTCGCCCAATTCACCGCCCCCGCCGACCTCTGCATCGCCTGGGACCACATCGATCCCTCCACCTTCGCTCCCAACCCCACCGCTTCGGCTCACGCATCCACCGCAGACCCCCAAACAGCCGGGAATCGGGAGTCCCAGCGAAGCGATTCCCAAGCGAAGTCGGGACTCCCGATTCCCGGCGTACCACCCACGCCCGACCTGCAGACCTACGGCATCGACCAAGGCGACCTACGCGCCGAGAACGTCCAGCTCCGTCCCATGGGCTCCACCTTCGCCGTCGAGACCACCCAAGTCACCCTCAACGTCCCCGGCAACCACAACATCCTCAACGCCCTCGCCGCCCTCGCCGCCTGCCGCGCCGCCGGCGTCGACCTCGCCGAGGCTGCGCCCGCCATCGCCGGCTTCGGCGGCACCGGACGCCGTTTCGAGGACCGCGGCACGACCGCGACCGGCGCCCGCGTCTACGACGACTACGCCCACCACCCGACCGAGGTCCGCGCGACGCTCGAGGCGGCGCGCACGCTCGACGCGCGGCGGATCGTCGCCTGCTTCCAGCCGCATCTGTTCTCACGGACGCGCGAGTTGGCGCGCGAGTTCGGACGCGCGCTGACGATCGCTGACGTCGTCGTGGTCGTGGACGTATATCCGGCGCGCGAGCGCGCGGAGGACTTCCCCGGCGTCAGTGGGCTGCTCGTCGCCGAGGCGGCCGCCGACGCGGCGCCAGGCCGCCTGGTCGTCTGGGCGCCGTCGCTCGAAGACGCGGAGCGGCGACTGCGCGCCGAGCTCGGTCCCGGCGACGTCCTGCTGACGCTCGGCGCCGGCAACGTCGACGGCCTCGCGACCGCCCTGACGGAGGCCGGATGAGCCTTCCCGAGGGAGTCGAGCGCGACCGCCCGCTGGCGCGGCTGACGACCGTTCGCACAGGCGGCCCGGCGGACTGGTTCGCCCGCCCCGAGAGCAGCGAGCAGCTCGCTGAGCTGCTCGCCTGGGCAGACGGGGAGCAGATCGACGTAGGAGTGGTCGGCTCGGGATCGAACCTGCTGGTAGCCGATGAAGGATTTCGAGGACTGGTACTCAAGCTGGGGGGAGATCTCGCCGCGATCGAACGCGACGGCGACCGCCTGCTCTGCGGCGGCGGCGCTCGGCTGCCAAAGGCATCCGCATTCGCCGCGGGCGAGGGCATGTCCGGCCTCGAGTTCGGCGTCAACATTCCCGGCACGGTCGGCGGCGCGGTGAAGATGAACGCCAACGCCTACGGCGGCGATCTCTCGCGCGTGCTCGAGTCGGTCGAGGTCGCAACGCCGGCGGGGACAGACACTCGCGTGCCCGACGACCTGGGGTTTGCCTACCGCCGGTCGAACCTCGGTGAGCGCGAGATCGTCGCGCGCGCCGTGTTCAAGCTGTCGCCGGCGGCGCCGGAAGCGGTCAAGGCGACGCTCGCGGAGATGCGGCGCAAGCGCCGCGAGGCGCAGCCGTCGGGCATCAAGACCTTCGGATCGACCTTCAAGAACCCCGACGACCCCCGCGCCGGGGGCCGCAGCGCCGGCGTCCTGCTCGACGAGGCCGGCTGTCGTGGGATGGAGGTCGGCGGCGCCCGCTTCTCGGACAAGCACGCCAACTTCGTCGAGAACGGCGGCGCGGCGACGACCGCCGACGTCGTCGCTCTGATGGCCGAGGGCCGCCGCCGCGTCCACGAGCGCTTCGGCGTCACGCTCGAGCCCGAGGTCCAGCTGCTAGGCGACGTCGACGCCGCCGCGCTCTACGGGGAGCCGTCGTGAGGTCGCCCGCTGCTGCGATTCGTCGCCCCGGCGCCTCTTTTGCGCGGCTACGTGCCGCTTTGACGCCCACCAAGCGCACTCGCCGCCGGCTGCTGGTCGCCGTGGTCCTAGCCGCGCTGCTCGCCGCGCTCTACATGTTCTGGCTGCGCGACTCCTCGCTGGTCGCGGTCGAGAACGTGACCGTCACCGGCCTGACGAGCGATGACGCCGACCGCGTTCGCGTCGCGCTCGCCTCCACGGCGGAGACGATGACGACGCTGCACGTCGACGAGGCACGGCTTCAGGACGCGGCGGCGGCCTTTCCGATCGTCGCCCGGATCGAGGCGAAGCCGGACTTTCCTCACGGAATGACCGTCCACGTGATCGAGCATCGTCCGGCGGCGCTCGCCATCGCCGGCGGCCGCAAGCAGCCGATTGCCGGAGATGGCTCCGTCTTGGCCGGGCTGCCTGTCGAGGGCGATCTGCCGACGATCGACCTGGCCGTCGCGATGCCGCAGCGTCAGCTCGGCCCGGGCGCGGCGCGCGACGCCGCCAGGGTCGCCGGAATGGCACCACCGGTCATCGCCCGGCGCGTCGAGAGCCTTTCCCGCGAGGGCGGCGCACGCGGCGTGGTGGCGGAGCTCGAGGACGGAACCGAGCTCGTCTTCGGCACGCCGGACCAGCTCGCCGCCAAGTGGGCGGCGGCGATCCGCGTGCTCGCCGACGAGGAGGCCGCGGGGGCGACCTACGTCGATGTCCGGATCCCCGAGCGGCCCGTCGCGGGCGGTCTTCCGGCCGCCACGATCACCCCCGTGCCGCCAGTTGCGGAGACGCCGTCAGCGCCCGTGGAGAGCGTGCCGACATACCCTCAACAATGACTTGAGACTTGGCTCAACTCTCAACTCTCGCTAGAGGGTGAGAGTGCAAGAGCCGTTGCAACGCCGGTTTGACATTCGCGGCGTTTTCCACCTACAGTCCTCATTTGCGGCGATTCCTCGGCGGCTGTGCAAACCCTCGATGATCGCTTTACCTCCGGACGGGAACGTCCGATAGGGGCATCACTACAGCGAACCCGAGCAGGCGAGGCAAGGATTCAAGCGATGGACACCGGAAGCTACTTGGCCGTAATCAAGGTCGTAGGCATCGGCGGTGGCGGCACCAACGCCGTCAACCGGATGGTCGACGCCGGTCTCAAGGGCGTCGAGTTCATCGCGGTCAACACCGATGCGCAGGCGCTCGCCATGTGCGACGCCGACATCAAGCTGCAGATCGGCGACCAGCTCACGCGTGGGCTCGGCGCCGGCGCGGAGCCCGAGGTCGGCTACGGCGCGGCCAACGAGAGCCGCGACGAGATCAAGGAGGCGCTCAAGGGCGCTGACATGGTTTTCGTGACCGCCGGCGAGGGCGGCGGCACCGGTACCGGCGCGGCCCCGGTCGTCGCCGAGGTCGCCAAGCAGGAGATCGGCGCGCTGACCGTCGGCGTCGTGACCCGCCCGTTCGACTTCGAGGGCTCGCAGCGCAAGCGCCAGTCCGACGAGGGGATCGACCGCCTGCGCGAGCAGGTCGACACGCTGATCGTGATCCCGAACGAGAAGCTGCTCGCCGTCGTCGAGCGCCGCACGAGCATCCTCGAGGCGTTCCGCGAGGCCGACAACGTGCTGCGCCAGGGCGTCCAGGGCATCACCGACCTGATCACCATCCCCGGCCTGATCAACCTCGACTTCGCCGACGTCCGCACGATCATGCAGGACGCCGGCTCGGCGCTGATGGGAATCGGCGAGGCCGGCGGCGAGAACCGCGCCGCGGAGGCGGCACGCCACGCGATCTCCAGTCCGCTGCTCGAGCAGTCGGTCGAGGGCGCCACCGGCATCCTGCTCAACATCACCGGCGGCAGCGACCTCGGCCTGTTCGAGGTCAACGAGGCCGCCGAGATCATCCAGAGCGCGACCGACCAGAACTCGAACATCATCTTCGGCGCCGTCGTCGACGACGGTCTCGACGACAACGTTCGCGTCACGGTGATCGCAACCGGATTCGAGGGCGCCCGCTCCCGGCCGCTGTTCGCCGAGGACTCGACCGGCCGCCGTCGCGAGCCCCGCCGCCGCGACGTCTCGATGGACGACAACCAGCGCTCGTCGCTGGAGATCTCCGACGACGACGTGCTCGACATCCCGTCCTTCCTGCGTGACGAGTAGTCGATGACCCCCGGCGTCGACACCCGGCGCGACCTCGACGCCATCGAGCTGATGGCCCGCGAGTGTGGCACGCTGCTGCGG
>JBIOUS010000035.1:0-6214 GCA_044867325.1 Thermoleophilaceae bacterium
GACCGCGGTCACCAGCTCCGCGCGGAGCTGGAGAGCGAAGGCAGGCCACGGACGACGCGAGTGCTGAAAGCGTGGGAGAGGGAGGAGGGGGTCCTGTGCGTGGTCTTGGCTTGGAAGCTCATTGCACCGGGCACATTGCCAGCCACCGGGGGCCGATTCGCGGCGGCTGGCTGGCGTCTGTGGGTGCGGCCTGCGCCCGCGGGGAGGGGGCCAGCCGCACCATCGCGATGGTTCACGGTTCGGCGTTCGGTTCGGCCCACCAGTCGCGCTGGCCTTCGACGTCTTGGCGCCGAGCGTCGCCAAGACTGGGCGCGCCGATGACGAGGATCTCGAGGCCCTCGGACCCGGCCTCGTAGCCCCGCCACGTACCGGGTGGCACGCGCACGGCGTCCCATTCCTCGAGCTCGACGATCTCGTCGTCGAGCTTCATCCGCCCGCTCCCGCGCACGACCACATAGACCTCCTCCTGCGTCTTGTGCGTGTGGCCGTAGGGAAAGCGATAGCCGGGTGGGACGCGCTGGTAGCTCAGGCCGGATCTCTCGAGCTCGAGCGCGTCTGTCGCCATCCGGAACTCGAGGTCCGGCGCGCCGTCGAAGTTGGAGCCGACGTCCTCCAGATCCGCCTTGATGTTCCGAAGCGTGAACGGCAAGGCGGCAATCCTAGTGGTCAGGTGTCGCTCCTGAGGACGTTGTTCCGCCTGCGGGGTGAACGTCAACTGCGGCTGGGTGGGGCGGCGGCGAGGCCGGCATCGTCGCGGAGCTTGGCGAGTTGCCTACCTCTACGGTGGTCAACTCGCCAGGACGCCGGTGCATGGCGCGTTTTGGTCTATATGCGACGAAAACTCGCCAGTTCACCGGCGCCCTCGCAGCCAAACAACGTGCTTGGTACCTACATCTAGACCGGCGCGAATCCAGGCGATCGGTGATCCGGCCGGCGGCCCGCTGCGCTCTAGGACGTGTGCGACGGATGCACCGGGGAGCCATCGCGAGTCTCATCGCCGGATGCGCGCTCGTGCTCGCCGTGACGGGCGCGACCGCGTCACCGGTGGGCGAATCGTCGATCGGCGGCCAGACGTACACGGTGCTGCAGATGAACCTGTGCCTGTCCGGCTACGCCGACTGCTACGGCAAGGTCGCCTTCCCGGCCGGGGTGCACGAGGCGGTCGCGCGGATCGGCGCCGCGCGGCCCGACGCGGTCACGCTCAACGAGACCTGCCGGCGCGACGTCGCCCGGATCGCCCGCCGCACGGGCTACCGCCTGCGCTTCTCGACCGTGACCGTGGCGGGCAAGCCGCTGGCCTGCGTGCGGCCGGGCGGCCGCGGGCACTTCGGTGACGCGGTGCTCACCCGGACGGCGATCGCGAGCAGTGACAGTCGCGACTTCACGGCTCAGGCCGGCATCGAGTGGCGCCGCTGGCTGTGCGTGCGCACCCGAGCCGGCGTCGATGTCTGCACCGCCCACCTCGCCACGCGCTTGGCCGCCACCGACGCGCAGTGCGCTGAGCTGAGCGCAGTCCTGGAACGCCGAGCGGCCACCCGCACGGTCATCTTCGGCGGCGACGTCAACCGACGCGGCACGTGCGCTCCCGAGGGCGGCTGGACCCAAACGGACGCCGCCGCGCAGCACGCCCCGGGACTGCAAGCCGTCTACGGGACCGGCGCGCTCCGCCCGCGCTCGGCGCAGGTGCTCCCGGCCGCCCACACCGACCACGACGCCCTGCTGGTCAGCTCTGCGGCCTACTCTGCCCTGATCCCTGACGACCTCGACATCCGTCGGCCCGACCTGCTGGGCGTTCGGAGGTTCGGGACGGTCCGGTGGTGGAAGGACGAGAAGGGCTACGGCCGCATCACCGCCGACGACGGCGAGGTGCTCTGGGCGCACTTCTCAGCGCTCGAGATGGACGGGGTCAGGACCCTGAGCGAGGGACAGCGGGTCTCGTTCGTGTGGAACGGCGGCATTCAGGATCACGGTCGACATGCTGCGGAAGAGGTTCGCGTGGCCGAGCCGTGAAGGATCCGAAAGCGATCAGGCTCCGCCGGGTCCCGATCGACGACTTGGACCGGCGGCCACGCCCATTGCCAGACGCTGATGCCCGGCGTGCGGGAGAACTGGATCTGCCCGCGGGTGCCTTCGACGGCGACGTGCGGCCAGGCCGCGCCGGTGCCGTGAGAACGCAGCACGGCGGCGAGGACGGCGATCGTGTCGTAGCCCTCGAACGCGACGAACGAGGGCGTTGCCGAGAGCCGCTCCCGGAGCGCCGTCTCGACGCGTGCACCGAGTGGGCCCAGCCGCTCGGGCAGGTAGCGCAGGAACGGGATCGCGGCGCCGTCGTCGCCCAGCAACGCCGCCCATTCGGCGAACTCCGGTTGCCCGGCCGGAGCGCCGATCAGGAACTCGGCGAGGCGCGGGTCGCGGCGGACCGCCTTGACGATCGACACCGCCGGCTCCGGGTGGCCGACCAGCAGCAGGAGGGCTGTCGCGCGCTGGTCGACGAGTTCCTCGCACATGTCCGCTGGGGCGAGCGCGCGCATGTCGAGTTCGATGACGCTGCCGCCGCGTGGAGCGAGATGGTCGCGCAGGATGCCGGTCCCGGACGCCCAGTAGACACTCGACTCGGCCGCGACGGCGATCCGGCTGTGACCCGCGCCGAGGAGGAAGTCCGCGTAGATCCGCCAGCCGTGGGACTGCGCCGGGGCCAGGCGCGCGACCCAGTCCGTCGGCTGCTCGGTGAGCGCATCGAGAACCGCTGAGGAGCAGAGGAACGGCAGGCCGAGGGCGTCGGCCCGGGCGGCAGCGGCGCGCGCGACGACGCTGTGGTATTCGCCCGCCAGGGCAGCCACGCCCCGGCTCGCCAGCTCGTCCACGGCCGCGGCAGCCCTCTGCGGATCGGCCGCGGTGTCCCGGACCACCAGCTCGAGCGGCCTTCCGGCGATCCCGCCGGCGTCATTGACCGCGCGAGCGGCCAGCTCGAGTCCCGCGAGCAAGTGCTCCCCTGCCCCGACCCAGCCGGGCCGGGTCAGCGGAACGAGAGCGCCGATCTGGATGGACGATCCGTCAGCCGCGGCCTTGATCTCGTGCAATCTCAGACGGGCTTCGGGTCGCTGAGGCCGCAGCTCGGCTTGACGGAGGCGTACACGTGACCGGGTGGGATGACGCCGACGCGCTTGGTCGTGACGAACGCGACGCGGTCGTACCAGACGGCATTGCCGTTGTCGGCGCAGCGGCTCGGGCGGGAGAGGACGACCTTGAAGCGGTCTCCGTGGCCCGGGCAGGTGCGGGGGGTGCAGTCAAAGCCCGGTGGCTCGTCGGCTCGCAGCCGCCCGAAGCCGATCGCCTTGCGGCCGCCGAACGTGCGCCAGCGGAGCTTGCGGACCTTGGCGACGAAGCGGATCGCCACGGTGCGCGGGCGTGTCCTGAGCTTGCCGGTGCCTGACCAGTAGCGCGCGCTGACGCGCTCCCGGAACGTGATGTCGGTGTCGAAGGAGCCGCTCCACGGCCGCTCGGCGGGTGGCACCGAGGGGTCCTCGGCCGGGTCGCAGATGGCGTCGCCGTCGCCGACCGCCGTGAAGCGCACGCTCGCGCCGCCGGCCGCCGCCTCGGTGAGACGGGACTCCGGCGTCGTGTCGCCCACCTTCGGCGACCGCACGCGGATGTCGGTCGACGTCGGCGGCAGCGGGACGACGGTCGATGCGGCGATGCCGCAGCCGACGCCCTCGATCAAGACCCCGTCGAAGCGCTCGGATCGCGCGATGAGCGAGCCGCCGAACGCGACGCTCGGACATGCGACCGCCACGACAACCGCAAGCCCGATCGCGCGCCTGTACACCGGTCCACACTATCCGCAGCGGACGCGCGCGGCTACGGCGAAGCCGCACACCGATAGCCCCGGCCGGCTCCGCGCCACACGCAGCGCACGCTCGTGGCACTGTGCGACGCGCGGGTCTCAGAGCGCCGAGTCACGGTGGCCGTCGACACCTCCGCTCAGGCCGGCGCGGGCGACCTCGCCCCGGCCGAGTGGCAACGCGCCAGCGTGTCGACTTACCCGCGCTATACGCGGATAACTCGACAACCGCCGCGCCGTTGGCGCGTCGGCACTACCCGCAGGGCGGTCGGCGTGCTCACCCCACCCAGCCGCAGTTCCCTTCGACCTGCCGACCGCGACCGGACTCACCGGCACCGTCGGCCGACCCCGGCGCAGCGCGCTCAGCCGCTCTTGATCCCGGCCAGCGTCTCTTCCAGAGCGGCCATGAGATCCGGCACGGGCGACGGTTGCTGCTCCTCCTCGGGCACCTCGATGGTCTTGCCCTTGGACTTGTCGCGCACGATCTTGCGCAGCCGCTTCTGGTAGCGGTCCTCGTAGCGCGACGGATCCCATGGACACGACAGCGCGTCGATCAGCGCGACCGCCTGGTCGATCTCCTTCTTCGCCGGCTTGTCCTTCTTGCCCGGCGTCGGGACGTCCTTCGCGGGCCGCACCTCGTCGTGCCACAGCATGGTCGTCAGCACGAGCCGGTCGTCGCGGGCGCGGATCAGCGCGAGGTACTCCTTCGTGCGCAGCACGAACCGACCCAACGCGGCGCGCTCGGTGCGCTCCATCACCTCGAGCAGGAGCCGGTAGGCGCGCAGGGTGCCCTCGGCGTCGCCGGCCGGCATCAGCACGTACGGGTGGTCGTAGTAGGTCGGGTCGACGTCGTCGAGGTCGACGAACGCCTCGATGTCGATCGTCCGGGTCTTGCGCGGCGCGGCGGTCGCCAGCTCGGCGTCGGTCAGGATCACCAGATCGTCATCGTCGGTCTCGAACCCGTTGGCGATCTCGTCGTACGGGACCTCCTCGTCCTCCTCCACGCAGAAGCGGTGGATCTCGACCGGCACGTGGTTCTTCGCGTACAGCTGGCGGAAGTGCAGGTCGGTGTCCTTCACGCCGCTGTACAGGGCCACGGGCACGTTGACGAGCCCGAAGCTGAGCGAGCCGGACCAGAGCGAGCGGGCCATCACGCGTTCGCCAGGCTCGCCTCGAGAGCGGCCAGCAGGTCGTCGGCGGCTTCCGGCTCCTCGTCGGCGGGCGGCTCGATGTTCTTGCCGCTCGCCTTGCGCTTGATGACCTCCATCACGGCGTCGCGGTACGCGTCCGCGTAGTCGCCGGGAGAGAACGTCGTGTGCAGCCCGTCCACCAGTGAGGAGGCCATCTTGATCTCGCGGTCGCTCGGCTTGCGCTGGACGCGGCCGAGCTCCAGATCCGACGGGTCGACGAGGTCGGCCGCGAAGCGCATCGTGTGCAGCAGCAGGACGTCCTCGACCGGCCGCAGCGCGACGGTCCGCTCGCGGTTGTGGAACACCCAGCTGCCGACGCCGGCGCGGCCCGAGCGGTCGAGCGCCGCGTGCAGCAGCGCGTACGCGTCGCGGCCCTTGTCCTGCGCGCCGAGGTAGTACGTGCGCTCGTAGAACTCGGGCGCGATCTCGTCGGCCGGGACGAAGTGGTCGACGTCGATCCGCCGCGACTGACCGCCCGCGGCGGCGGCGATCTCGTCGTCGGTCAGCTCGACCCACTTGCCCTTGCTGACCTCGAACCCCTTGACGATGTCCTTGTAGTCGACAGCCTTGCCGGTCTTCGGGTTGATGCGCCGGTGCTCGATCCTGCTCCCGTCCTTGGCGTGCACCTCGCGGAAGTGGATCGTGTGCGACTCGGTCGCCGAGTAGACCTTGACCGGCACGGCGACGAGGCCGAACGCGATCGTTCCGTTCCAGATCGAGCGGGGTGGCATGCCACCTGCTTACCCACCATCGTCCTGCGGCTCGACCAGGAGGTGCCCGCGCTCGCGCTCGCGGGGACGAGCGTCGTCGTGCTCAAGCTCGGCGACCGGCGAGAGCTGCGGCGATCCACCACCAAGGCGGTCGCGCTGGCGCATCGCGAGCTGCGCGCCGTAGGTGCGCGACTCGTCGTGGTGACCGACGCCGCCGGTGCACGGCACTGCACGCGCGTCTGTCCCGAGCTGATGCTCGCTGCCACGGAGCGCCAGGCCCACGCAGCCGTCGGGCTGCGTGCTCTGTGACTTCGCCGCTCGAGGTGATTTGCTTGTAAGTGGGATGAGGTGGCTCGGAGGGAGCGCGGCGCTCGCGGTGCTGTCGTTCGATGTCGACGCGGAGTCGGCGATCCTGGCGGCAGGGCGCCGCTACGCCGATCACGCGATGGTCATGACGCACCAGGCCTACGGGC
>JBIOUS010000036.1:0-18609 GCA_044867325.1 Thermoleophilaceae bacterium
TGGCGAACGCGGGCCTGTCGCCGGCGGATGTGGATGCGGTCGAGGCGCACGGGACCGGGACGACGCTGGGCGATCCGATCGAGGCGCAGGCGCTGCTGGCGACCTACGGTCAGGAGCGGTCGAACGGGCCGCTGCGGCTCGGGTCGGTCAAGTCGAACATCGGGCACAGCCAGGCCGCGGCGGGCGTCGCCGGCGTGATCAAGATGGTCCAGGCGATGCGTCACGGCATGCTGCCGCGCACGCTGCACGTCGACGATCCGTCGCCCCATGTCGACTGGACCGCGGGCGACGTCGAGCTGCTGACCGAGCCAGTCGAGTGGGCGGGCGGGGAGCGGACGCGGCGCGCCGGGGTGTCGTCGTTCGGGATCAGCGGCACCAACGCGCACGTCGTCCTGGAGGAGGCTTCGGCCGAGGAGGTCGGCGACCTCTCGAACGCTGCCGATCCAGCCGGGTCGCGTGAGCTCGCGGTCACGCCGTGGCTGCTGTCCGCGAAGTCGCGGGCGGCGCTGATCGAGCAGGCCGGACGCCTGGCCGCGCACGTCGAGGCGCACGACCTCGCCGCGGTCGACGTCGGCTACTCGCTGATGACGGGCCGTGCCCGCCTGGACGAGCGCGCCGTCGTCACGGGCGCCGGTCGCGACGACCTGCTGGCGGGCCTCGACGCGCTCGTGACGGGGACGCCGGCGGGCAACGTCGCGGTCGGCTCGTCCGTCGCCGGCAAGGTCGCGTTCCTGTTCACCGGCCAGGGCGCCCAGCGGGTCGGCATGGGCCGGGAGTTTTACGCGGCCTACCCCGTCTTCGCGGAGGCGTTCGACGAGCTGTGCGAGCGGTTCGACGCTGAGCTCGGCGAGTCGCTGCGCGATCTGGTCTTCGAAGGCGACACCAAGCGGCTGGCCCAGACCGAGCTCACCCAGCCGGCGCTGTTCGCGGTCGAGGTGGCGCTGTTCAGGCTGGTCGAGTCGCTCGGCGCGACGCCGGACCTGCTGGTCGGGCACTCGATCGGCGAGCTGGCGGCGGCCCACGTGGCGGGCGTGCTGTCGCTCGACGACGCCTGCAAGCTGGTCGCGACGCGCGGGCGGCTGATGGGATCGCTCCCCGCGGGCGGCGCGATGGCGGCGCTCGAGGCGGCCGAGGACGAGACGCGCGAGTCGCTGGCGGGCATCGAGGGGGTCGCCGTGGCCGCCGTCAACGGGCCGCGGTCGGTCGTCGTCTCCGGCGCCGAGGAGGCGGTCGAGGCGGTCGAGCGGGAGTGGGACGGGCGCGGGCGCAGGACGGCTCGCCTGCGGGTCAGCCACGCCTTCCACTCGCCGCTGATGGACCCGATGCTGGCGGAGTTCGAGCGGGTCGCGGCCGAGCTGGAGCTGTCGCCACCGCGGATCCCGGTCGTCTCTAACGTGACCGGCGAGCTGCTGACCGACGAGCAGGCGACCTCGCCCGCCTACTGGGCCAGCCACGTGCGCGAGGCGGTCCGCTTCCGCGACTGCGTCGCGACCGCCAGTGCGCAGGGCGCCACGCGCTACCTCGAGCTCGGCCCGGACGGGATCCTCGCTGTGATGGCGCGCGACTGCCTCGAGGAGGGGGGCGTCGCCGTCGAGGACGCCGGGCTGCTGCTGATCCCGACGCTGCGCCGCGACTGCCCCGAGCCCGCCGCGCTGTTCGAGGCGCTCGGCCTGCTGCACGCGAACGGCGTCGAGATCGACTGGTCGAGGCACTTCGGCGGCGCGGCTGCGCGGCGGGTCCCCCTGCCGACCTACGCCTTCCAGCGCGAGCGCTACTGGCTCGACCTCAGGGGCGGCGCCGGCGACCTTGCCGGCGCCGGGCAGTTCGCGGCAGGCCATCCGCTGCTCGGCGCGGCGGTCGACCTCGCCGGTGGCGGGCTGCTCCTCACGGGGCGGTTGTCGCTCGAGGCGCACGCGTGGCTCGGCGACCACGTCGTGGCCGGCTCGGTCGTCGTGCCGGGCGCGGCGCTGGCCGAGCTCGCGCTGCACGCCGGATCGACCGCGGGGACCGGGGCGATCGAGGAGCTGACGCTCGAGCTGCCACTGGTGCTGCCCGAGAGCGGAGGCGTCCAGCTTCAGGTGACGCTGTCCGAGCCCGACGAGCAGGACGGTTGCGAGGTCGCGATCCACTCGCGGCGCGAGGCCGCGGGCGGCGAGTCCGGCGGCGAGTGGAGGCGCCACGCCGCCGGCAGGCTCGTGCCCGCACAGCCGGTGGCGGTCGAGGCGCCGGCCGTCTGGCCGCCCGAGGGCGCGGAGCCGATCGACGTCGACGTCCTCTACGACCGTGCCGCCTCGCTCGGGCTCGACTACGGGCCCGTCTTCCAGGGGCTCGAGGCGCTCTGGCAACGCGACGGCGAGCTGTTCGCCGAGGTCGCGACCGACGCGGGCGGCGGTCCGGAGCCCGGACGGTTCGGAATCCACCCGGCGCTGCTCGACGCGGCGTTGCATCTCGGGCTGGCGGATGCCGGCGACGGCGACCCGGCACGGCTGCCGTTCGCCTGGAGCGACGTCGTCCTGCATGCGCGCGGCGCCTCGGCATTGCGGGTGCGCGCCACCATCCGCGAGGACGGCGCGCTGTCGTTCGAGGCGACCGACGAGTCCGGTCTGCCGGTGATGTCGGTGGGCTCGCTCGCGTTGCGCGAGATGCAGGCGATCGAGCCCGCGGACGGGCATGTCGGTGGGCTGTTGCGCGTCGCCTGGGACCCGGCCGCCCAGGCCGGCGGGACCGAGGAGACGGGAATCGTGGCGCTGCTCGGAGACGTCGCGCTGGCGACCGTGGACGGGGAGCGTCACGCCGATCTCGGCGCGCTGCTGGATGCGATCGCCGCCGGCTCGGCGGCGCCCGACGTCGTGGTCGCCAGCTGCGAGGCGGGACACGCCGACGACGTCCCCGGCGATCTGCGCTCGGCGACGACGGACGCGCTCTCGCTGTTGCGGCGCTTCCTCGACGAGGATCGGCTGGACGCCGCGCGCTTGCTGCTCGTCACGCGCGGCGCCGTCGCGGCGCTCGACGGAGAGGCGCCGGAGCTGGCGCTCGCGCCGGTATGGGGGCTCGCGCGCTCGGCGCAGGCCGAGCAGCCGGGGCGGGTGGCGCTGGTCGACAGCGACGGGTCCGACGCTTCGCTCGCGGCATCCGGCGCGGCGATCGCGCTCTCGGCCGACGAGCCGCAGCTCGCGCTGCGCGATGGCGGCCTGCTGGCGCCGCGGCTGGTGCCGCGGGCGGTCGGCGGCGCCCTGGTCGCGCCGGAGGGACCGTGGAGGCTGGACTCCGAGCAGCGTGGAGCGCTGGACGCGCTGACGCTGGTCGAGAATCCCGGCGCCGACGCGCCGTTGGCGGCGGGCGAGGTGCGGGTCGCGGTGCGCGCGGCGGGGCTGAACTTCCGCGACGTGCTGATCGCACTCGGGATGTACCCCGGCGAGGCGCCGATCGTCAGCGAGGGCGCGGGCGTCGTGCTCGATGTCGGGCCGGAGGTCGACGACCTCGAGGCGGGGGACCGTGTGATGGGGCTGCTGCTCGACGCCGGTGGGCCACGCGTGGTCGCCGACCGGAGATCGGTCGTGAAGTTCCCCGACTCGTGGTCGTTCGTTCAGGCGGCGTCGGTGCCGGTGACCTATCTGACGGCCTACTACGGCCTGGTCGACCTCGTCGACCTGAAGGCCGGCGAGAAGGTGCTCGTCCATGCCGCCGCCGGTGGCGTCGGGATGGCGGCGGTGCAGCTCGCGCGGCACCTCGGCGCGGAGGTGTTTGCGACGGCGAGTCCGCACAAGTGGCAGCACGTGCGGGCGCTCGGCGTCGATGGCGAGCGGATCGCCTCCTCACGCGACACCGGCTTCCGCGACCGCTTCCTCGAAGTCACGGATGGCGAGGGAGTGGACGTCGTGCTCGACGCCTTCGCGGGCGAGATGGTCGACGCGACGCTCGATCTGCTGCCGCGCGGCGGCCGCTTCGCCGAGATCGGCAAGGCGGACGTCCGCGACCCCGAGCAGGTGGCCGCCGAGCACCCTGGCGTCGCCTACCGCGCCTACGACCTCGGCGAGGCCGGCCTGGACCGCACCCAGGCGATGCTCGTCGAGCTGGTCGAGCTGTTCGAGGCCGGCGAGCTCCAGCACGCGCCGATCCTCGCCTGGGACGTGCGCGAGGCGCAGACGGCGTTCCGCTTCCTCAGCCAGGGCCGCAACGTCGGCAAGATCGTGCTGACGGTTCCGCAGCCGGTCGATCCCGACGGCACGGTGCTGATCACCGGCGGCACCGGCGGCCTCGGCGCGCTGGTGGCGCGCGACCTGGCGGAGCGCCACGGCGCGCGCAAGCTGCTGTTGACGAGCCGGCGCGGGATCGAGGCCGAGGGAGCGAGCGAGCTGGTCGCCGAGCTGGCCGAGCTCGGCTGCGAGGCGACCGTCGCGGCCTGCGACGTGTCCGACCGCGATCGGGTCGAGGCGCTGCTGGCGGCGATCCCGCCCGAGCATCCGCTGACCGCCGTCTTCCATGCCGCCGGCGTCCTCGACGACGGCGTCGTGGCCGCGCTCGACTCCGACCGCCTCGACCGCGTGCTCGCGCCGAAGGCCGACGCGGCGTGGCACCTGCATGAGCTGACGGCCGACCTCGATCTCGCCGAGCTCGTCCTCTTCTCGTCGGCGGCCGGCACGGTCGGCACCCCGGGGCAGGCGAACTACGCCGCCGCGAACGTCTTCCTCGACGCGCTCGCCGAGCACCGCCACGCGCGCGGCCTCGCCGCGACGTCGATCGCCTGGGGCCTCTGGGACCAGGCGGACGGGATGGGCGGCGGCCTCGACGACAGCGATCGGGCCCGGCTCGCCAGGTCCGGCTTCGCGGCGCTGGCCCCGGCGCGTGGCCTGGAGCTGCTGGACGACGCTCGCGGCACGGCGGAGGCCACGCTGACGGCGCTCGACCTCGACCGCGACGGGCTGCGGCGCATGGTCTCAGCGGGCACGGCGCCGGCGATCGTGCGCGGACTCGCCGGGGCGCCCGCGCGACGCGCCCGCCGCGCGGACGAGGGATCGCTGGCGGGCCGGCTCGCGGGCGTGCCCGAGGGGGACTGGGAGAAGGTCGTGCTCGCGCTGGTCGGCGCCGAGGCGGCCGCGGTCCTCGGCCGCTCGAGCGCCGAGTCGGTCGACGCTGACGCGACCTTCAAGGACCTCGGCTTCGATTCGCTCGGGGCGGTCGAGCTGCGCAACCGGCTGCGCGAGGCGACCGGCCTGCGGCTGCCGTCGACGCTCGTCTTCGACCATCCGACGCCGGCCGCGGTCGCGCGCTTCGTCCGCGGCGAGATCCAGGACAGCGGCGCATCGGCGCCGAAGCGCGCGGTGCGCCGGACGGCCGCCGACGAGCCGATCGCGATCGACGGGATGGCCTGCCGCTATCCGGGCGGCGTCGGCTCGCCCGGCGATCTCTGGCGGCTGGTCGCCGAGGGTCGCGATGCCGTCACCGAGTTCCCGGCCGATCGCGGCTGGGACGTCGAGCGGCTGTTCGACGCCGATCCCGACCAGACCGGCACCAGCTACACGCGCCACGGCGGGTTCCTCCACGACGCCGGCGAGTTCGACGCGGCGTTCTTCGGGATCGGCCCGCGCGAGGCGCTGGCGATGGACCCGCAGCAGCGGCTGCTGCTCGAGACGTCATGGGAGGCGCTGGAGCACGCCGGCATCGATCCGCACTCGCTGCGCGAGACCGACACCGGTGTGTTCACCGGGATCGCCAGTCAGGACTACGGATCGATGTCGCACCCGGACGCCGAGATCGACGGGCTCCGGATGACCGGGTCGGCGACCAGCGTCGCCTCGGGCCGGATCGCCTACCAGCTCGGCCTGCAGGGTCCCGCGATGACCGTCGACACCGCCTGCTCGTCGTCGCTGGTCGCGCTGCACCTCGCCGCCCAGGCGCTGCGGCAGGGCGAGTGCTCGCTGGCGCTCGCCGGCGGCGCCACCGTCCACGCGACTCCTGGCAGCTTCGTCGAGTTCAGCCGCCAGCGCGGGCTCTCGGTCGACGGGCGCTGCAAGGCGTACGCGGCGACCGCCGACGGCGTCGGTTGGTCGGAGGGCGCCGGTCTGCTGGTCGTCGAGCGGCTGTCCGACGCTCTGCGCAACGGTCACGAGGTGCTGGCGGTCGTGCGCGGCAGCGCGGTCAACCAGGACGGGGCGAGCAACGGCTTGACGGCGCCGAACGGTCCCTCGCAAGAGCGCGTGATCGCTCAGGCGCTCGCGAACGCGGGCCTGTCGGCGGCGGACGTCGACGCCGTCGAGGGACACGGGACGGGCACCTCGCTCGGCGATCCGATCGAGGCGCAGGCGCTGCTTGCGACCTATGGGCAGGAGCGGTCGAACGGGCCGCTGCGGCTGGGGTCGATCAAGTCGAACATCGGCCACTCGCAGGCCGCGGCGGGTGTGGCTGGCGTGATCAAGATGGTCGAGGCGATGCGCCATGGCGTGTTGCCGCCGACGCTGCACGTCGCCGATCCCTCGCCGCACGTCGACTGGTCGGCTGGCGAGATCGAGCTGTTGACCGAGCCGAGCGCGTGGCCGGCCGGCGATCGGACGCGGCGGGCCGGCGTGTCGTCGTTCGGGGTCAGCGGCACCAACTCGCACGTCGTGCTGGAGGAGGCGCCCGCCACCGAGGACGCGACCGGCGGCGACCGGGAGCTGGCGGTCGTGCCGTGGGCGCTCTCGGCGAAGTCCGAGCAGGCGTTGATCGAGCAGGCGGGCCGGCTCGCCGCGCGGGTCGAGTCCGGCGATCTCGACCCGCTCGACGTCGGCAGCTCGCTCGTCAGCGGCCGTGCGCGCCTGGAGCGGCGCGCGGTGGTCGTGGGGAGCGACCGCGACGAGCTGCTGGCGGGCCTCGACGCGCTGGTGTCGGGCCGTTCCGCGGCGGACGTCGCGGTGGGCTCGGCGCGTGGTGGCGTCGGGTTCGTGTTCCCCGGTCAGGGCGCGCAGTGGGCTGGGATGGGGCGCGAGCTGGCGGCTGTGGAGCCGGTGTTCGCGGAGTCCCTGGCGGCGTGCGAGGCGGCGTTGGCGCCGTTCGTCGACTGGTCGCTGTCGGAGGTCCTCGCGGGCGAGGACGAGAGCTGGCTGGAGCGCGTCGATGTGGTGCAGCCGGCGTTGTGGGCGGTGATGGTTTCGCTCGCCGGTCTGTGGCGGGCACGTGGGGTCGAGCCGTCGGTCGTCGTCGGCCATTCGCAGGGCGAGATCGCGGCGGCGTGCGTCGCGGGCGGTCTGTCGTTGGAGGACGGGGCGCGGGTCGTGGCGCTGCGCAGCCAGGCGTTGGTCGCGCTCGCCGGTCGCGGCGGGATGGTGTCGGTGTCGTTGAGCCGGGCGGACGCCGAGTCGCTGCTGGAGAGCTGGGGCCAGCGCCTGTCGCTGGCCGCGGCGAACGGTCCGTCCTCGGTGGTGGTCTCCGGTGATCCCGAGGCGCTCGACGAGCTGCTCGCGCACTGTGAGAGCGACGGCGTCCAGGCGCGGCGCGTGGCGGTCGACTACGCGTCGCATTCGGCGCAGATCGAGTCGATCCGCGACGAGCTGCTGGAGGCTTTGGCGGACGTGTCGCCGCGCAGCGGCGATGTCGCGTTCCACTCGACGGTGACGGGTGGGTTGCTCGACACCGCGGTTCTGGACGGCGAGTACTGGTATCGGAACCTGCGTCAGACGGTGCTGCTGGAGCCGGTGGTGGCGGAGCTGGTCGCTGGTGGCTTGGGGGCGTTGGTCGAGGTCAGTCCGCATCCGGTGCTGACGGCTGGTCTGCACGACACGGTCGAGGCGGCGGGCGATGCTCCGGTCGCGGTGGTCGGCTCGCTGCGGCGTGGCGACGGCGGCTCACGGCGGTTCATGGCTTCGCTGGGCGAGGCGTGGGTGGCGGGTGTCGAGGTCGACTGGCCGGGCCTGTTCGACGGCACCGCGGCCAAGCGCGTCGCGCTGCCGACCTACGCCTTCCAGCGCGAGCGCTACTGGCTCGGCTCGGCGACGGTGTCCGGCGACCTGGTCGCGATCGGCCAGGAGCCATCCGTCCATCCGCTGCTCGGCGCCATGGTCGAGCTACCCGACGGCGGCCGGTTGCTGACGGGACGGCTGTCGCTCGACAGCGACCCCTGGCTGGCGGACCACACGGTGCTGGGGTCGACGATCGTGCCCGGAGCCGCACTGGTCGAGCTCGCGCTGCATGCCGGATCCGGCGCCGAGTGCGCGGCGGTCGACGAGCTGACGATCGAGGCTCCGCTGGTGCTGCCGGAGACCGGCGGCGTCCAGGTGCGCGTCACGGTCGGCGAGCCGGACGAGTCGGGCGGTCGCGAGATCGCGATCCACTCGCGGCTGGAGGGCGACGACGGCGAATGGGTCGGCAACGCGACCGGCGCCCTCGTGCCCCAGGCGGAGGGCGTCACGGTCGACGCGCCCGCCGAGTGGCCGCCGGAGGGCGCCGAGCCGATCGACATCGACGGGCTCTACGAGCGCGTGGCGCGGATGGGGCTCGACTACGGCCCGGTCTTCCAAGGCCTGCAGGCGCTCTGGCGCAGCGGCGACGAGCTGTTCGCCGACGTCGAGCTCGACGCCGACGAGTCTCCGAACGCCGGACGGTTCGGGATCCACCCGGCGCTGCTCGACGCGGCGCTCCACGTCGCGCTCGCCGGCGTCGCCGAGGACAGCGTGCGACTGCCGTTCGCGTGGACCGGGGTGTCGCTGCACTCGCCCGGCGCCGCGAAGCTGCGCGTCCGCGCGACCGTCACCGACGAAGGAGCCATGTCGCTCGACGCCGCCGACGAGACCGGATTGCCGGCCCTGTCGATCGCGAGGTTGACGACACGCGAGGCGAAGGCGATCCGGCCCGCCGGCGCCGACGATGGCGGGCTGCTGCGCGTGGAGTGGGAGGCGGCGGCCGCACCGGCGGGCGGCTTCGGTGGCAAGGTCGCGGTTCTCGGCGACCTGGACTCGCCGACGCCGGACGCGGAGCGCCATCGCGATCTCGTCGCGTTGTCCGAGGCGATCGATGCGGGCGCGCCGCCGCCGGAGGTCGTGCTGACGAGCTGCGCAGCGCGCGCGGGGGATGACGTCGCGGCGGCGGCATCGAGCACCAGCGCCGCGGCGCTCGACCTGCTGAAGCGGTTCGTCGGCGACGAGCGACTGGCCGACGCGCGGCTGGTGCTCCTCACCGAGGGCGCGGTCGCGGCATCGGAGGGCGAGTCGCCGGACTTGAGCGTGGCGCCTGTGCTCGGGCTGGTGCGCTCGGCGCAGGCCGAGCAACCCGGCCGGGTGCTGTCGATCGACAGCGACGGGCGCGACGCCTCCCTGTCGGCGCTCGGCGAGGCTCTCGCGCTGTCCGCCGACGAGCCCCAGCTGGCGATCCGCGAGGGCGTGCTGTTGAAGCCCCGGCTCGTGTCCGCCGCGAGCGGCGGCACGCTCGTCGCCCCCGACCAGCCGTGGAAGCTGGATCTGGAGCGAACGGGCTCGTTCGAGGGGCTCGCGCTCGTGGCGAGCGCGGACGGCGATGCCGCTCTGGCTCCCGGTGAGGTGCGGATCGGCGTGCGCGCGGCGGGGCTGAACTTTCGCGACGTCTTCGTCACGCTCGGCCTCCACCCGGGCGAGGCGCCGATGCTCAGCGAGGCCGCCGGAGTGGTGCTCGAGGTCGGGCCGGGGGTCGACGACCTGGCTGTCGGCGATCGGGTGACGGGGCTGATTGCGGACTGCGGCGGCGCGCGCGTCGTCGCCGACCGGCGATCGGTCGCGAAGTTCGCGGATTCGTGGTCGTTCGTCGAGGCGGCGTCGATGCCCGTCGCGTTCCTGACCGCCTACTACGGCCTGGTCGACCTGGCCGGCTTGAAGGCCGGTGAGCGGGTGCTGGTGCACGCGGCCGCCGGTGGCGTGGGGATGGCGGCGGTGCAGCTCGCGCGGCATCTCGGCGCGGAGGTCTTCGGGACGGCGAGCCCGCACAAGTGGGAGCACGTGCGGGCGCTCGGCGTCGCCGAGGATCGCATCGCCTCTTCGCGCAGCACAGAGTTCCGCGGCCGTTTCCTCGAGGTGACCGACGGCGAGGGGGTGGACGTCGTCCTGGATGCCTTCACCGGCGAGATGGTCGACGCGACGCTCGACCTGCTGCCGCGCGGCGGTCGCTTCGTGGAGATCGGCAAGGCCGACATCCGCGACCCGGAGCAGGTCGCGGCCGACCATCCGGGCGTCGCCTACCGCGCGTTCGACCTGATCGAGGCGGGGCCGGAGCGGATTCGGGAGATGCTGGCCGAGATCGTCGCGCTGTTCGACGACGGCAAGCTCGCCCAGGCCCCGATCCGCGCCTGGGACATCCGTCAGGCTCCCGCCGCGTTCCGCCACCTGAGTCAAGGTCGCAACGTCGGCAAGATCGTCCTGACGCTGCCGCAGCCGGTCGATCCCGACGGCACGGTGCTGATCACCGGCGGCACCGGCGGCCTCGGCGCGCTGGTGGCGCGTGACCTCGCTGTGCGCCACGGTGCCCGCAAGCTGCTGCTGACCAGCCGGCGCGGCATCGAAGCCGACGGGGCGCCGGAGCTGGTCGCCGAGCTGGCCGAGCTCGGCTGTGAGGCGACCGTCGCGGCCTGCGACGTGTCGAAGCGCGACCAGCTCGAGGCGCTGCTCGCCTCGATACCCGGCGACCGTCCGCTGACCGCCGTCTTCCACGCCGCCGGCGTGCTCGACGACGGGCTGCTGGCGACCCAGGACGTCGAGCGGCTCGACCGCGTGATGGCACCGAAGTCCGTCGCGGCCTGGCATCTGCACGAGCTGACCGAGCGTCTCGACCTGGCGCAGTTCGTCCTCTTCTCCTCGGTGGCGGGCACGGTCGGCACCCCGGGGCAGGCGAACTACGCCGCCGCGAACGTCTTCCTCGACGCGCTCGCCCAGCACCGCCACGGGCGCGGGCTACCGGCGACCTCGATCGCATGGGGGCTGTGGGACCAGGCGAGCGCCATGACCGGAGCGCTGACCGACAGCGACCGCTCGCGGCTCGCTCGCACAGGTGTCGCGGCGCTGTCTCCGGCCAGGGGCCTCGAGCTGCTCGACCGCGCCTCCAGCTCGGCCGACGCCGCGCTCACCGCGCTCGACCTCGACCGCGGCGCCCTCGAGCGGCTCGACTCGCTCGGCGCGATCCCTGCGCTCATGCGCGGACTGGTGCAGTCGTCCACGCGGCGGCGGCGCCAGCGCGAGGCGGGATCGTTGGCGGGCCTGCTCGCGGGCACGCCCGAGGGCGATTGGGAGTCGGCGGTGCTCGGGATCGTGGCCGGCGAGGCGGCGGTGGTGCTCGGCCGGTCGAACGCCGACTCGATCGACGCCGACGCGACCTTCAAGGATCTCGGCTTCGACTCGCTCGGGGCGGTCGAGCTGCGCAATCGCCTCAGGCAGGCGACCGGCCTGCGCCTGCCCTCGACGCTCGTCTTCGACCATCCGACCCCGCGGGCGGTCGCGCGCTTCCTGCGCAGCGAGGTCCAGGACACCGCCGCGGCGGCGCCGAAGCGATCGATCCGGCGGGCGGCCGGCGACGACCCGATCGCGATCGTCGGGATGGCCTGCCGCTACCCGGGCGACATCCGCTCGCCGGGAGACCTGTGGGAGCTGGTCGCCGAGCGCCGTGACGCGATCTCCGGCTTCCCGGCCGATCGCGGCTGGGACCTCGAGGGCCTCTACGACCCCGATCCCGACGAGCCGGGCAAGAGCTATACGCGCAAGGGCGGCTTCGTCTACGACGCGGGCGAGTTCGACGCGGCGTTCTTCGGGATCGGCCCGCGCGAGGCGCTCGCGATGGATCCCCAGCAGCGGCAGCTGCTCGAGGTCGCGTGGGAGGCGTTCGAGAACGCCGGGATCGATCCCGAGCGGCTGCGCGGCACCGACACCGGCGTCTTCGCCGGCGTCATCGCCCAGGACTACATGGCCTCCGTCCGCCAGCACACGGATCTCGAGGGGTACATGACGACCGGGAGCTCGGCGAGCGTCGCCTCGGGCCGGATCGCCTACCAGCTCGGCCTGGAGGGGCCGGCGGTGACGGTCGACACGGCCTGCTCGTCGTCGCTGGTCGCGCTGCACCTCGCCGTCCAGGCGCTGCGTCAGGGCGAGTGCTCGCTGGCGCTCGCCGGTGGCGCCACGGTGCTGGCGACTCCGATCGGGTTCATCGAGTTCAGCCGCCAGCGGGGGCTCGCCACGGACGGTCGCTGCAAGCCCTTCGCCGATGCCGCCGACGGCACGAGCTGGGCTGACGGCGTGGGCCTGCTGCTCGTCGAGCGGCTCTCGGACGCGCGTCGAAACGGCCATGAGGTGCTGGCGGTGGTGAGCGGCAGCGCGGTCAACCAGGACGGGGCGAGCAACGGCTTGACGGCGCCGAACGGTCCGTCGCAGGAGCGCGTGATCGCCCAGGCGCTCGCGAGCGCGGGTCTCACGCCGGCCGACGTCGACGCCGTCGAGGCGCACGGGACGGGCACCACGCTCGGCGATCCGATCGAGGCGCAGGCGCTGCTCGCGACCTACGGCCAGGAGCGGTCGAACGGCCCGTTGCGGCTCGGGTCGATCAAGTCGAACATCGGCCACAGCCAAGCCGCCTCCGGCGTGGCCGGGGTGATCAAGATGGTCGAGGCGATGCGCCACGGCGTGCTGCCGGCGACGTTGCACGTCGACGCGCCGACGTCGCACGTCGACTGGTCGGCTGGCGAGATCGAGCTGCTGACCGAGCCGGTGGCGTGGGAGCCGGGCGACCGGACGCGGCGGGCCGGGGTGTCGTCGTTCGGGGTCAGCGGCACCAACGCGCACGTCGTGATCGAGGAGGCGCCCGCCACCGAGGACGCGGCCGGCGGCGACCGGAAGCTGCCGGTGCTGCCGTGGGTGGTGTCGGCGAAGTCCGAGCAGGCGTTGGCCGAGCAGGCGGGTCGGCTCGCCGCGTGCGTGGAGGCCGAGAGCCTCGATCCGGCCGACGTCGCGTTCACGCTCGCCGGTCGTGCGCGGTTGGAGCGGCGTGCGGTGGTCGTCGGCCGCGATCGCGACGAGCTGCTGGCGGGTCTTGACGGGCTGGTCTCGGGCGCGGCGGTCTCCGGCGGCCGGGTCGCGTTCGTGTTCCCGGGTCAGGGCGCCCAGTGGGCTGGGATGGCGGCTGAGCTGATCGACGCGGAGCCGCTGTTCGCGGAGTCTGTCGCCGCCTGCGAGGCGGCGTTGGCGCCGTTCGTCGACTGGTCGCTGGCGGAGGTCCTGGCTGGCGAGGACGACGGTTGGCTGGAGCGTGTCGACGTCGTGCAGCCGGCGCTCTGGGCGGTGATGGTTTCGCTCGCCGGTCTATGGCGGGCACGTGGGGTCGAGCCGTCGGTCGTCGTCGGCCATTCCCAGGGGGAGATCGCCGCCGCCTGTGTCGCGGGCGCCCTCTCGCTCGAGGACGGCGCCCGCGTCGTCGCGTTGCGCAGCCAGGCGCTGACCGCGATCGCGGGTCTTGGCGGGATGGTGTCGGTGTCGGGGACCGGCGACGAGGTCAGAGAGCGGATCGCGAGCTGGGGCGACCGGCTCTCGATCGCGGCCGTCAACGGTCCGCGGACCGTGGTCGTCTCAGGCGAGGCCGCCGCGCTCGACGAGCTGCTCGCGGCGTGTGAGGCCGACGGTGCGTGGGCGCGGCGAGTGCCGGTCGACTACGCGTCGCACTCGGCGCAGATCGAGTCGATCCGCGACGAGCTGCTCGATGCCTTGGCGGACGTCTCGCCGCGCAGCGGCGACATCGCGTTCCACTCGACGGTGACCGGCGGGTTGCTCGACACCGCGGTTCTGGACGGCGAGTACTGGTATCGGAACCTGCGTCAGACGGTGCTGCTGGAGCCCGTGGTGGCGGAGCTGGTCGCCGGCGGTCTGGGGGCGTTGATCGAGGTCAGTCCGCACCCGGTGCTGACCGGGGGCCTGCTGGACACCGTCGAGGCCGCGGGCGATGCTCCGGTCGCGGTGATCGGCTCGCTGCGTCGCGACGACGGCGGCCCACAGCGGTTCATGGCTTCGCTGGGCGAGGCGTGGGTCGCGGGTGTCGAGGTCGACTGGCCGGGCCTGTTCGACGGCACCGCGGCCAAGCGCGTCGCGCTGCCGACCTACGCCTTCCAGCGCAAGCACTACTGGCCGGCGTCGAAGGTAAGCGACGGCAGCCTCGCGGCGGCGGGTCAGGGCGCTTCGGTCCACCCGCTGCTCGGCGCCGAGGTCGAGCTGCCCGACGGCGGCCGGCTGTTCACCGGCCGGCTGTCGCTCGACAGCGACCCCTGGCTGGCCGACCACACGGTGCTGGGGTCGGCGATCGTGCCAGGGGCCGCGCTGGTCGAGCTGGCGCTGCACGCTGGCTTGGAGGTCGACGCGGGAACCGTCGACGAGCTGACGATCGAGGCTCCGCTGGTGCTGCCGGAGACCGGCGGCGTCCAGGTGCGCGTGACGGTCGGCGGGCCGGACGAGTCGGGCGGTCGCGAGATCGCGATCCACTCGCGGCTGGAGGGCGACGACGGCGAATGGGTCGGCAACGCGAGCGGCGCCCTCGTCGCGCAGCCGGCGGGCACGATGCCGTCGTTCGGCGCCTGGCCGCCGGAGGGCGCCGCGCCGATCGACGTAGACGGCCTCTACGAGCTAGCGGCGGGGATGGGGCTCGACTACGGCCCGGTCTTCCAGGGCCTGCGGTCGCTCTGGCGCAGCGGCGACGAGCTGTTCGCCGAGGTCGAGCTCTACGGAGACGGGTCCCCGGACGCGGGACGGTTCGGGATCCACCCGGCGCTGCTCGACGCGGCGCTCCACGTCGCGCTGGCCGACGCCGGCCCGGAGACGCGCGTGCGGCTGCCGTTCGCGTGGACCGGGGTGTCGCTGCACTCGCCCGGCGCCGCGAAGCTGCGCGTCCGCGCCACCTTTGCCGACGGCGCGCTGTCGCTCGACGCCGTCGACGAGGCTGGACTGCCGGTCGTCTCGGTCGGGTCGCTCGCGTTGCGCGAGACCCAGGCGGTCGCGCCGGCGAGCGGTGGCGAGGACGGGCTGCTGGGCGTCCGCTGGGATGCGGTGGCAGCGCTCGACGAGGCGCCGGCCGCGACGGTCGTCGTGCTCGGCGAGCTCGAAGCGCCCGGGCTGGACGCGCGGCGCTACGCCGATCTCGACGCGCTGCTGGAGGCGGTGGACGCGGGGGCGAGCCCGCCCGAGGTGGCGCTCGTCGGCTGGCCCGGCGACGCCGCCGCCGGCGACCTGGCCGCCGCCGCGCGCCTGGCGACGGTCGCGGCGCTCGACGTGCTGCAGCGCTGGACCGGCGACGCGCGACTGGGCGACGCGCGGCTGACGCTCATCACCGAGGGCGCGGTCGCCGCGCTCGACGGAGAGGCGCCCGATCCCGTGCTGGCGGCGGTATGGGGCCTCGCGCGCTCGGCGCAGTCCGAGCAGCCGGGGCGGATCGCCCTGCTGGACAGCGACGGCGGCGACGCCTCGCTGACGATGCTCGGATCGGCGATCGCACTGGCCGCCGACGAGCCTCAGCTGGCGGTCCGCGAGGGCGCGCTGCTGGCGCCCCGGCTCGTGCCGGCGGCGAGCGGTGGCGCGCTGGTCGTCCCCGACGGGTCGTGGAAACTGGATTCCGAGCGCCATGGGTCGCTCGAGGCGCTCGCGCTCGTCGCGAGCCCGGAGGCCGACGCGCCGTTGGCGGCGGGCGAGGTGCGGGTTGCGGTGCGCGCGGCGGGGCTGAACTTCCGCGACGTGCTGATCGCACTCGGGATGTACCCGGGCGAGGCGCCGATCGTCAGCGAGGCGGCGGGCGTGGTGCTCGAAATCGGGTCGGGGGTCGACGACCTGGCTGTCGGCGATCGCGTCATGGGACTGATGACGGGCGGCGGCGGTCCGCGCGTCGTGGCCGATCGGCGCTCGATCGTGCGGTTCCCGGATTCGTGGTCGTTCGTGCAGGCGGCGTCCGTGCCGATCGCCTACCTGACGGCCTACTACGGCCTGGTCGACCTGGCCGGCTTGAAGGCCGGCGAGAAGGTGCTCGTCCACGCCGCCGCCGGTGGCGTCGGGATGGCGGCGGTGCAGCTCGCGCGGCATCTCGGCGCGGAGGTCTTCGGGACGGCGAGCCCGCACAAGTGGGAGCACGTCGGCGCGCTCGGCGTCGACGGCGAGCGGATCGCCTCCTCGCGCGACACCGGCTTCCGCGACCGCTTCCTCGAGGTGACCGACGGCGAGGGGGTGGATGTCGTGCTCGACGCCTTCACCGGCGAGATGGTCGACGCGACGCTCGACCTGCTGCCGCGCGGCGGGCGGTTCGTGGAGATCGGCAAGGCCGACGTGCGCGATCCGGAGCAGGTCGCGGCCGACCATCCGGGCGTCGCCTACCGCGCGTTCGACCTGATCGAGGCGGGGCCGGAGCGGATTCGGGAGCTGCTGGCCACGATCGTCGAGCTGTTCGAGGCCGGCGAGCTGGAGCATGCGCCGATCCTCGCTTGGGACGTGCGCGAGGCACAGGCGGCGTTCCGCTTCCTCAGCCAGGGGCGCAACGTCGGCAAGGTCGTCCTGACCGTGCCGCAGCCGGTCGATCCGGCCGGCACCGTGCTCGTCACCGGCGGGACGGGCGGTCTCGGCGCGCTGGTGGCGCGCGACCTGGCGGAGCGCCACGGCGCCCGCAAGCTGCTGCTGACCAGCCGGCGCGGCATCGAAGCCGACGGGGCGCCGGAGCTGGTCGCCGAGCTGGCGGAGCTGGGCTGCGAGGCCACGGTCGCGGCCTGCGACGTGTCCGACCGCGACCAGCTCGAGCGGCTGCTCGCCTCGATACCCGGCGACCGTCCGCTGACCGCGGTCGTGCATTCCGCCGGCGTGCTCGACGACGGGGTGCTCGATGCCCTCGACCCGGGGCGGGTCGAGCGTGTGATGGCGCCGAAGTCGCTCGCGGCCTGGCATCTGCACGAGCTGACCGAGCGTCTCGACCTGGCGCAGTTCGTCCTCTTCTCGTCGCTCGCCGGAACGCTCGGCGCGCCCGGACAGGCCAACTACGCGGCGGCGAACGTCTTCCTCGACGCGCTCGCCCAGCGGCGCCGCGCGCGCGGGCTACCGGCGACCTCGATCGCATGGGGCCTGTGGGACCAGGCGAGCACGATGACCGGCGGTCTCGACGAGACCGACCATGAGCGACTCGCACGCTCCGGCGTGGCCGCGCTGTCGCCGGCACGCGGCCTGGAGCTCTTCGACGCCGCGCGCGCGACGGCGGGTGTGACGCCGGCCGCGGTCGAGCTCGACCGCGGCGCGCTGAGCCGCCTGGCCTCGCTCGACGCGCTGCCGCCGATCATGCGCGAGCTGGTCAGGGCTCCCGGCCGCCGGCGGCGCCAGAGCGGCACAGGCTCGCTGGCGGCGCGGCTCGCCGGAGTGCCGGAGGGCGAGTGGGAGACCGTCGTGCTCGCGTTGGTGTCCGCCGAGGCCGCGGCGGTGCTCGGCCGCGGGTCCGCCGAGGCGATCGACCCCGAGGCCAACTTCAAGGACCTCGGCTTCGACTCGCTCGGGGCGGTCGAGCTGCGCAACTGCCTGCGCCTGGCGACCGGTCTGCGGCTGCCGTCGACGCTCGTCTTCGACCACCCGACCCCGACCGCCGTGGCGCGGATGATCTGCGCCGAGGTCCAGGTGGGCGCCGCCGCCGCGCCGCGGATCGCCGTCCGCGCGGCGGCCGCCGACGAGCCGATCGCGATCGTCGGGATGGCCTGCCGCTATCCGGGCGGGGCGAGCTCGCCGGAGCAGCTATGGCAGCTGGTCAGCAGCGGGACGGACGCGATCGGCGAGTTCCCACGCGATCGCGGCTGGGACCTCGACGAGCTCTTCGACCCCGACCCCGACCAGCCCGGCACCAGCTACGCCCGCCACGGTGGGTTCCTCGACGACGCGGGCGAGTTCGACGCGGCCTTCTTCGGCATCGGACCGCGCGAGGCGGTCGCGATGGACCCCCAGCAGCGGCTGATGCTCGAGGCGGCATGGCACGCCTGCGAGGACGCCGGGATCGATCCTCGGTCGCTGCGCGCCACCGACACCGGGGTCTTCACCGGCATCGCCTCGCAGGACTACTCGACGTTGCTCGGCTCGGACGCCGGCATCGAGGGGCTGCGGATGACCGGCGCGGCGACGAGCGTCGTGTCGGGCCGGATCGCCTACCAGCTCGGCCTGCAGGGTCCCGCGATGACCGTCGACACGGCCTGCTCGTCGTCGCTGGTCGCGCTGCACCTGGCCTGTCAGTCGCTGCGCCAGGGCGAGTGCTCGCTGGCGCTGGCGGGCGGCGTCACGATCTACGCGACGCCGGCGAGCTTCGTCGAGTTCAGCCGCCAGCGGGGCCTCGCGCCGGACGGTCGCTGCAAGGCGTTCGCGGGCGCGGCCGACGGCACCGCCTTCTCCGAGGGCCTGGGCCTGCTGCTCGTCGAGCGTCTCTCCGACGCCGAGCGCAACGGTCACGAGGTGCTGGCGGTGGTGAGCGGCAGCGCGGTCAACCAGGACGGGGCGAGCAACGGCTTGACGGCGCCGAACGGCCCGTCGCAGGAGCGGGTGATCCTCCAGGCGCTGGCGAACGCGGGCCTGTCGCCGGCGGATGTGGATGCGGTCGAGGCGCACGGGACCGGGACGACGCTGGGCGATCCGATCGAGGCGCAGGCGCTGC
>JBIOUS010000037.1:0-84083 GCA_044867325.1 Thermoleophilaceae bacterium
GGACCTGCTTGCCGAGGTCGATCACGGTGTAGCCGTTGTTGGTCAGGATCGTGTTGACGAGCGACTTGCCGATGTCGTGGACGTCGCCGAAGACGGTCGCGATCACGACCTTGCCCTTGGTGTGGCCGTCCATCCGCTCGAGGTAGTTCTCGAGCTGCGCCACGGCGCGCTTCATCACCTCGGCCGACTGGAGCACGAACGGCAGGATCAGCTCGCCGGCGCCGAACTTGTCGCCGACCTCCTTCATCGCTGGCAGCAGCACCTGGTTGAGCGTCGGGACAGCGCCGATCTTCTCGACCGACTTGTCGATCTGGTCCTCGACACCGTCGCGCTTGCGGCGCAGGATGTGCCAGTGCAGCGCCTCCTCGGGCGTCATGTCGGCGGTCGGGTCGGCGACCTCGGCCTCGGCCTCCTCGCCCTTCGACTCGTAGTGGCCGATGAAGCGCTCGAGCGCGTCCTCACGGCGGTTGAAGACGAGGTCGTCGACCAGCTCGCGCTCGTTGTCCGGGATCTCGCTGTACGGCGTGATGTGGTTCGGGTTGACCATCGCGAGGTCGAGCCCGGCCTCGACGCAGTGGTGCAGGAAGACCGAGTTGAGCGCGGCGCGGGCATGCGGCGAGACGCCGAACGAGACGTTCGAGACGCCGAGCGAGGTCTTGACCTCGGGCAGCTCCCGCTTGAGCAGGCGGATGCCTTCGATCGTCTCGACGGCCGACGGGCGCCACTCCTCGTCGCCGGTGGTCAGCGTGAAGGTCAGCAGGTCGAAGATCAGCAGCTCGGGGTCGAGGCCGTGCTCGTCGCAGGCCAGCTCCTTGATCCGCTTGGCGATCTCGAGCTTGCGCTCGCGCGTCTTCGCCATCCCGACCTCGTCGATCGTCAGCGCGATCACGGCGGCGCCGTGGGCGATCGCGAGCGGAACGACACGGTCGAGCTTGTCGCGGCCGGCCTCGAGGTTGATCGAGTTGACGATCGCGCGGCCCGGGATCTGCTCGAGCGCCTCCTCGATCACGTCCGGCTCGGTCGAGTCGACCTGGATCGGAGCGGGCTGGCTCAGCGAGACGCGCTCGGCGACCTTGCGCATCTGCTCGCCCTCGTCCTCGGTGCGCTCGGTCAGCGCGACGCAGAGGTCGAGCACGTGCGCCCCACCCTCGACCTGGTCCTCGGCGACCTGGACGAGGCCGTCGTAGTCGTCGGCGAGCAGCAGCTCCTTGGCCTTGCGCGAGCCCTGCGAGTTGACGCGCTCGCCAACCAGCGTCGGGCGCGGCTCCTGGACGAGCGCGGTCGCGGTCATCATGCTCGACACGAACGGCTCGCCCGGCTTCGGGCGCGGGCCGACCGGCTTGCCGCCGACCCTGTCGACGATCGCGCGGATGTGCTCGGGCGTGGTGCCGCAGCAGCCGCCGACGATGCCGACTCCGTAGCGCTCGACGAACTCCTGCAGCGTCTTCGAGAGCGACTCCGGCTCCTCGGGGAAGATCGTCTCGCCGTCGGGGCCCTGGAGCGGCAGGCCGGCGTTCGGGATGCAGTGAACGGGCAGCGGGCTGTTCTCGCCGAGGAAGCGGATCGCGTCGCGCATGTCCTCGGGGCCGGTCGAGCAGTTGAGCCCGATCACCTGGACGTCGAGCGCGGTGAGGGTGGTGAGCACCGCCTGGATGTCGGTGCCGAGCAGCATCTTGCCGCCGTTCGGCAGCAGCGAAACGGAGCACTGGATCGGCAGCTTGCGGCCGGTCGTCTTGAACGCCTCGCGGGCGCCGAAGATCGCCGCCTTGACCTCGAGGATGTCCTGCGCGGTCTCGATGATCAGCAGGTCGGCGCCACCCTGGATCAGACCCTCGGACTGCTCCTGGAAGACCTCGACGAGGTCGCGGAAGCGGATGTCGCCGAGCGTCGGGTCATCGGATGCCGGCAGGAAGCCCGTCGGCCCGATCGAGCCGGCGACGAAGCGGTCCTCGCCGACCGCCTTGCGCGCGATCTCGGCGGCGCGCTGATTGATCTCGACGGTGTGGTCGGCCAGCCCCCACTCGTCGAGCTTCAGCCGGCTCGCCTGGAAGGTGTCGGTCTCGACGACCTCCGCCCCGGCCTCGACCATCGTGCGGTGGACGCCCTCGATCACATCGGGCCGGTTGAGGATCAGCGCCTCGTGGCACTTGCCCTGCAGCCCACCGTAGTCCTCCTGGGTGAGGTCGAACTGCTCGAGCGTGGCGCCCATTCCGCCGTCGAAGACGACGACGCGCTGGTTCACTGCCTGGAGGTAGTCGCGAGCCATGACTCGCCAGGCTATCGAACCCCGGCCAACCTTGACACGGTTGTGTGAAGGTTGCGGTTTACGCCTCAGCGCCGCCGCGCACCGAGCGAAGCTCGACAGGCGTGGCGTGGAGGGCGCGGAGGCGCAGGTCGCGCCAGGTCATGCCCTCGCGGAGCAGCGCTGGCGTGCCCATCGCGAAGGCGGTCGCGATCTCGACCGCCTGCAAGATGATGCCGTAGGCAAGTGCGTCGGTCTTGCTGACTCCGTAAGCCGACAGGACAGCGACGCAGGCCGCCTGGAAGACGCCGAGGTTCGACGGGGTGATCGGGATCGCCGCCGTAACGTTGACCGCGAACAGGACCGCCGCGGCAGCGCCGATGCCCGCGTGGCCATCGAGGCCAAGCGCTACCAGCAAGACGTAGCAGGCGATCCACTGGATCGCCCAGGCGAACAGCTGCATCGTCGTGGCCCACGCGCCGAGCCGCGGCTGGCGGAAGACGTCGAGCCCGCGGCGGACCTGAACCATCGCCGAGCGGGCAACGGCCAGCGCCTGCTGGACCCGGACGAAGCGCGACGGCTTGCCGCGACGCAATAGCGCCGGGGCAGCGAGCACGAGCAGGATCAGGACCAGCGGCGCGATCGTCGCGATCACGAGCGCGTCCTCCCCACCCCTGAAGACGCCCACGGTCGCGAACATCACCGCGCCGAGGATCACCAGGGCGAGGATGTTGAGCAGCGTCTGGGAGACGATCGAGCCGAGTACGACCGGAAATCGGTCGCGCACGCGGCCGATTCGCCGCGACATGATCAGCGCGCGCGAAGGCTCGCCGAGGCGGGCCGGCAGCGTCGCCGACATCAGGACGCCGATCATCGTGGCGCGGGCGGCGTCGCGGCGCCGAACGCGAACGCCGGGCAGCGCCGCGCAGAGGATCGCGTGCCAGGCCTCGGCGCGTACCAGCATCGAAGAGCACATCAACGCGAACGCGGCGAGCACCCAGACCGGGGTCGCGGCGAGCATCGCGTGGCCGATCTGGTCGATCCCGATCCGGTCGAGCGCCAGCGCGGCGAGCCCTACGGCCGCGATCATGCCGCCGATCGCGGCTACGCGGCGGACCTTGTGCCAGTTGCTGCGGCGCTCGCTCTCGGGCGGCGGCGGCTCGATCGACGGGAGGCGACGCGGCGGAGGCGCGGGAGCGCCGGAAGCCGAGACGAGGCCGAGACGCGCGCCGGCGGCGGCGCGGCGCGTGGCCGGCGCGGGCATCGCGACGGCGTCCTCATAAGCCTCCGAGACCTCCTCGGCGACGTGCGACCAGGAGAAGCGCTCGGCACGCTCGCGGGCAGCGACGCCCATCTCCAACCGGCGGGCGGGATCGAGCGCCAGCGCGCGCAGCGCCTCACCGAGCGCGGCGGCGTCGGCGGGCGGCACCAGCACGCTGTCGACCCCGTCGCGCGCCACGTCGCGGTAGCCGGCGATGTCGGAGGCGACAGCCGGCGTTCCCGCCGCGAATGCCTCGGTCAGCACCATGCCGAAGCTCTCGCCTCCAAGCGCGGGTGCGACGAGCAGGTCGGCGGCCCCAAGTAGACGCTGCTTCTCGTCCTCGTCGACACGACCGGCGATCTCGACGCCTTCGACGTCGAGCAGCAGCGGCTCGACCTCGGCCTCCGTCGCGCCGGCGACGGTCAGCCGCGCGGCAACCCCAGCACCGCGTAGCGCCTCGAAGGCGCGCAGCAGCACCGGCAGCCCCTTGCGCGCCTCGGCGCGGCCGAGGAACAGCAGCTCGAGCTGCTCGCGCGGCAGCGAGCGATCGCTGGGCCGCGCGGCCGACAGGTCGACCCCGTTCGGGACGATCCGGTACTCGCCGCCGTAGAAGCGCTCGCAGGTCCAGCGGGCCGCCTCAGAGACAGCGATCCGAACGTGCAGCTTGTTGTAGAGCCGTCGTGCGGCGGCAACGTTGGCGGCCACGCTGTTGATCACCGGGCTGCGCGAGTAGCAGTGAAACGTCCCGACCAGCGGCGTGCGCGCCAACTCGGTCGTGAACCAGCTGACGAACGGCGCGTTCGGCTCGTGGACGTGGACGACGTCGAAGTCGCCGGCGCGCAGCTCGCGGCGCAGGGTCGGGATCACAGCCGGCGACAGCGCGAGATTCGAGACCGCCCCGTTCATCGGCAGCCCCGCTGTGCGCCCAAGCGGCACGAAATGGTCGGGCAGGGGCCGCTGCTCGGGGGCAGCGCCCCGATGCATCGCACGCGCCAGTCGGTCGTCCGGGTCGTATGGGGCGAGGAGGAGAGCCTCGTGTCCCTGTCCGATCAGCTCCGCTGTCAGAGCCTCGGCATGCCGGCCGACACCGCCTGGATACGTGTACGAGTAAGGGGAAACGATCCCAACGCGCACCATCGCATCGTAGACGACTCATGGGATACGACAAACTCCGTTGCACGATGGCCGAGCGCAACTACCTCAAATACAGCTTCGTGAAGGTCTCCCCGGAGTGGCGCCGCCGCAGCGACGAGGAGCGCGCACAGGACAAGCGCGAGTTCGCCGCCGCCTGCAACGAGTTCGCGACAGATCACTACCTGCGCGCCTACTCGCTGGTCGGGACGCGCGGCGACTGCGACCTGATGATCCGCGCGGTCGCCGCCACGCTCGACCCGATCCACGAGCTGCATGTGCTGCTCAACCAGGCCGGGCTGATGCGCTACGCCGACATCTCGCACTCCTACTTGGCGCTGACCAAGGAGTCGGTCTACTCCGAGGAGGAGCAGCCGACCGCACCACGCCCGGGCTCCGACCGCCGCTACTTCATCGTCTACCCGATGTGGAAGAAACGCGAGTGGTACGCGCTGCCGGCGGACGAGCGCATGCGGATCATGCGTGGCCACATCGAGGTCGGCAAGCGCTACCCGGGCATCGAGATCAACACCGCCTACTCCTACGGACTCGACGACCAGGAGTTCGTCGTCTCGTTCAACGCCGACCACCCGTCGGAGTTCCTCGACCTCGTCCAGGAGCTGCGCACGACCGAGTCAAGCGCCTACACGGCGTCCGAGACGCCGATCTTCACCTGCCTAAGCGCTAGCGTCGAGCGAGCGCTCGACGCGCTGGACGGCACGGCGGTCACCGCCGCGACGCTAGACCCAGATCCGGTCGCGGACTAGACGCGCGCGGCGCGCGCGGCCTCGACCATCTCGGCGATGCGGGTCAACTTCACGCGTGGCCGGCCCTGCAGCTCGCCGGAGGCCTTCTCGGCGGCGTCGATCGCCTCCCAGCCGGCGTAGTCGACAACGTCGGGCTGACGCTCGCGCACCAACTCCTCGATCGCTGCCCGCGCTGGGCGCTCGGGCTGCGGCAGCCGGCCCTCGCGGACGTCCTCGAGCAGGTGCTCGACGGTCTCCTGGGCGTCCCGCTTGTTGGTCCCGATCACGCCTGACGGCCCGCGCTTGACCCAGCCGGCGACGTAGAGGCCGGGAATCGCATGCTGGGCGTGCGGATCGACGACACGGCCCTCGGAGTTCGGGATCGTGCCCTTCCACTCGTCGAACGGGACGCCCTCGATCGGGATGCCGCGGTAGCCGACGGCGCGGAAGACGAGGCCGACGTCGAGCGTCTCGTGCTCGTCGGTGGCCTGGGCGCGGATCTGGCCCTCTCCCCCGTGCTCGAGCTTGTTGTGGACCAGATCGAGCTGCTCGACCCTGCCGTCGCCGCGGATCGCGACCGGCGAGGCGAGGAAGCGCAGCTCGACCTGCTTCGGCTTGCCCTCCGGCGTGCGCGCGGCGAAGTCCTGGAGGATCTCTACGTTGCGGCGCGGCGTGATGTCGCCCTCGCCTTCGATCGACTGAGCACTGTGGCGGTCGAGCTCGAACGGCTCGACGATCACGTCGGCGTCGGTCAGCTCGCCGAGCTCGCGCAACTCGGGGTTCGTGAAGGCGGCCTGCGCCGGCCCGCGCCGGCCGAGCACGTAGACGTGCTTGACGTTCGAGTCGGCGAGCGCCTCGATCGCGTGGTCGGCGGTGTCGGTGCCCTCCAGCTCGGCGCGCGGCAGCACGAGCATCCGGGCGAGGTCCATCGCGACGTTGCCGTTGCCGACGATCGCGACCCGCTCGCAGGAGAGGTCGAACTCGATGTCGCGGTAGTCGGGATGGCCGTTGTACCAAGCGACGAACTCCGTGGCGGCATAGCTGCCGGGCAGCTCCTCACCGTCGATCCCGAGCTGGCGGTCGGTCTCGCAGCCGTAGGAGTAGACGATCGCGTGGTAGTGGCGCTCAAGGTCTGAGTGGCTGAGGTGCTCGCCGATCTTGACGTTGCCGAAGAAGCGGAACTGCTCCTTGGCCGCGGTCTTCTCGTAGACCCGCGTGACCGACTTGATCTTCGGGTGGTCGGGCGCGACGCCGGCGCGGACTAGCCCGAACGGGGTCGGCAAGCGGTCGAACATGTCGACCTCGATCGCTAGCTCCTTGTCCGCCAGCAAGTGGCCAGCCGAGTAGAAGCCGGCCGGCCCGGAGCCGACGACGGCGACTCGCAGCGGGTTGTCGATCGTCCCAAGAGACACGCGGCGCGAGATGATAGCCGCGCCCGTGAACCGCACCGCCGTCATCGACATGGGGTCGAACTCCTTCCGGCTCGTCGTCTTCCAGCACGAGCCGGGCAGCTGGTGGAGCCTCGCCGACGAGATACGCGAGCCGGTGCGCGTCAGCGCGGGCATGGGCGACGAGGGCGTCCTGGCCGCCGCGCCGATGGAGCGCGCGGTCGCCACAGCCGCGGTCTTCGCGTCGTTCCTCGATGCATCCGGGGTCGAGCGTGTCGACGTCGTCGCGACCAGCGCGATCCGCGACGCGCCCAACCGCGACGAGCTGCTTGGCGAGATCCGCCGCCGCACCGGTCTCGAGGTACGCGTGATCAGCGGCGCCGAGGAGGCCTGGTACGGCTATCTGGCGATCGTCAACTCGACGACGCTCGCCGACGGCTTCGGGATCGACGTCGGCGGCGGCAGCGTCCAGGTGATGCACATCGCCCACCGCCGCCTGCTCGAGGCCGAGTCGGTGCGGCTCGGCGCCGTGCGCGTCAGCGAGGCGTTCCTACGGGGAGAGCAGGCCAAGCCGAAGCAGCTCAAGGCGCTGCGTGAGCACGTAAAGCGAACTCTGTCCGAGTTCGAGTGGTGGCAGGCCGATGGCAACAGCCGGCTGGCGGCGATCGGCGGCACCGTCCGAAATCTGGCCAGCGCGGTGCAAAAGCGGATGGACCTGCCTGACGTCGACGAGCAGGGGTTCGTGCTGACGCGCGACGCGCTCGAGGAGCTGATCGAGCTGCTCGCCGAGCGGCCGGCTTCGGAGCGCGGCGCGCTGCCCGGGATCAAGCCGGATCGCGGCGACGTGATCCTCGGCGGCGCGCTGGTCGTCGCCGCGGCGATGGAGCACGGCGGCTTCGGCGAGCTCGAGGTCGCCGAGGCCGGCCTGCGCGAGGGCGTCTTCTTCGAGCACCTGCTCGCCGACCGCAACCCGCCGCTGCTGAGGGACGTCCGCACCGCGTCGGTCGAGAACCTCGCCCGCCGCTTCCGCACCGACCCGCCGCACGTCGCCCACGTCGCGAAGCTGTCGCTCGAGCTGTTCGATGCGTTGCGCGACGCCGGCCTGCACGACCTCGGCGATGGCGACCGTCAGCTGCTCTGGGCGGCCGGGCTGCTGCACGACATCGGCATGACCGTCGACTACGACGACCACCACCGCCACTCGCACTATCTGATCGTCCACGCCGGACTGGCCGGCTACAGCCCGCGCGAGGTCGACCTGGTCGCGCTGATCGCCCGCTATCACCGCAAGGGCACCCCGGACCCGAGCGAGCTCGGCGCAATGCACCGCGACGGCGACCGCGAGCGGTTGCTGCTGCTCTGTGGGCTGATCCGGCTCGCCGAGCAGCTCGAGCGCAGCCGCGACCAGGCCGTTGCCTCGGTACGCCTGCGCGCAAGCAATGACGGCGTCGTTCTGGAAGTCGTCCCACGCGCCGGCGCCGACCCCGCGGTCGCGATCTGGGCCGCCGGCCGCAGCTCCGGCCTGCTCGGCGAGGCGCTCGGCCGTCAGGTCGAGATCGTGCCGTCCGAACGCACTTCATAGGGTCGCCGCAGGTGTTGCGGATCAGCGAGGACAACCGTCGCTGGTGGGTGCACCACCGGCGCTTTCATCTCTGACGGGCGTTCAGCGAGCGTCGCGTGTCGCGTCTGGATCCGTAGCCGTTCGCTCACCGGGTCGCGGCAGATCGCCCACCTCGTTCTCGTCGACGTCGGGATCGAGCCGCGCAGCCTCCTGGTGGCGCTCCTCCGCCGCACGCCGCTCGCGGCCGGCGAGCGCTGCCTGCTCGTCGGCGTCGGCGAGCTCGGCGCGCGCCCGGGCGGCCTGCTCCTCCGCCTCGGCCTGCTGGCGCTCGGCGCGGGCGCCGCGAATGCGCGCCTCCTCACGATGCTCGCCAGCCTCGATGCGATTGCTCTCGTCGCGGCGGACGCGTGCCTTGCGACTAGCGATGAAGACAAGGGCCAAGACGACTACGGCTGCGACGATCAACACGATCAACAGTACGGTGTCCATCGACTCCTCCTCTGTCGGGGTCGACAAGGGACTACCCGACTGCGCCGTGAGAAAACAAGCGACGGCGGATGCGCAACCGCTAGCTGGGCTCGTTGTCGAGCGACGTCCAGAGGTAGAGGCAGGCGAGCGTGCGGTGCGGCTGCCACGGCTGGGCGATCCGCGTCAGCTCAGCAGCATCGGGAAGGTCGCCGAGGCCGTAGGCGATCTGGACCGCGCGGCGGATGCCGAGATCGCCGACCGGCAGGATGTCCGGCCGGCCGAGATGGAACATCAGGAACATGTCGACGGTCCAGCGGCCGAGGCCCTTGACCGCGATCAGCTGCGCCGACACCTCGTCGTCCGGCAGTTCGGGCAACTCGTCGAGGTCGATCTCGCCGTCCTCGACGTGCTCGGCGAGGTCGCGTAGGTAGGACGCCTTGGCGCGCGACAGACCGACCGCGCGCAGGTCGTCGGGATCGGTCTCGATCAGCTCGGCCGGTGTCGGCGTGCGGTCGCCGTAGAGCCCGCAGAGCCGGTCGTAGATCGTCCGTGCGGCCTTGACGGACAGCTGCTGGCCGACGATCGCGCGCAGTAGCGCTCCATAGGCGTCGTCGGGGCGGCCGCGGCGTCGCTCCTCCTCGTCCAGCGGCCCGTGATCGCCGACCAGCCCGCCGAGGACCGGATCACAGGTGGAGAGGTGGTCGAAGGCTTCCATCGTCAGGCGGCGGCGCTGCGCCCGTCGAAGTATTCCGCCTCGAGCTCGCCAAGCGGGGTCGACGGCGGATCGCCGAACATCAGCTCGCGGGCGATCCGGTGCCAGTTCGCGGTCGCGCCGAGCTGGCCGAGGACGCCGAGGACCAGACCCTCCATCCTGCGTGCGAACATCGCCTCCGCCGGCACCGTTCCGCGCCTCATCAGCTCCCAGTGGATCGAACGCGGATCGCCGGAGTCGATCAGCGCCTGGGTCACCACGGCGCGGTCGATCGTCAGCTCACGATCCACCGCGTACCAAGACGCGACATCGAGGAAGTGGGCAAGTACAGGCTCGGACTCGATCTCCGGGTCGTCCGCCGGGTAGTAGCCGGCGGCGACCAGAGCCGCGTGCAACTCCTCGGCGTCACCCGCCATCCCCGCATCGAACACGGCGAGCTCGCGCGCTAGGAAGTCGTCGCCGACGTGCTTGGTCATGCCGAAGTCGAGGAACACGACGCGGCCGTCGTCCATCAGCCGGTAATTGCCGGGATGGGGATCGCCCGAGAAGTGGCCGTTGCGGTAGAGCGAGCCGAGGAAGAAGCGGAAGACGATCTCGCCGAAGCGGTCCCGCTCAGCCGCGGGCAGCTCGCGCACCTGTTCGAACGATCGGCCGTCGAGCCACTCGCTGACCAGCACACGCTCGCTGCTCAGGGATGTCACCACCTCCGGGATCACGACGAACGGATGGCCGCGCCAGGCGCGTGCGACCGCCCGCTGGGCCTGAGCCTCCTGCTCGTAGTCGAGCTCGTCGATCAGCCGCTCCTTGATCTCCGCGGACGTCGCCTTGACGTCCATCGCGGGCGCGATCCGCTTCGCGACGCGCAGCAGCAGGCCAAGGTTCTGCAAGTCCGAGCGGACCGCCTGCGCGACCCCCGGGTACTGGACCTTGACCGCGACCTCGCGCCCGCCGAGCTTGCCGGCGTCCTCACGCAGCCGGGCGCGATAGACCTGCCCGATCGAAGCGGCGGCGACGGCCTGCTCGTCGAACTCGTCGAAGACATCTCCGATCCGCTCGCCGAGGCCGTCCTCGATCACCGCGCGCATCTGCTTGAACGACACCCGCGGCGCCGAGTCGCGCAGCTCGCCGAGCTTCGTCTCGATCCGTGCCTGGAACTCCGGCGGGAACGCCCCGGTGTCGATGTACGAGGCGACCTGGCCGACCTTCATCGCCGCGCCCTTCATGTTCCCCAGCACGTCGAGGATCTGCTCGGCCGCCTGAGCCTGGCGGCGGGCGGCGGCCTCGCGGCGCTGTTGCTCGCCGCGCGTCAGGTTGGCGGCCTTGGTGGCGTAGTTGCGCGCGGTCTGTCCGCCAGCGAGACCGGCGACCTTCGCCGTGCGGCGGATGCGGCCGGTCGGAATCGAGCTGTCGTCCTTGCGCGCCACCCTCAGAGACTGTACGGCGCGAGCGCTCCGACGACCCGGGACGGATAGCTTTGCCGCGTGGAGGCGACCCCGCGCAGCAGCGACACCCATGCCGTAGCGCGCACGATCTACGGCACGATCCTGATCACCGCACTGGTCGCGGGCATATCCGAGGGCGAGGACATCGACGCCTGGCAGATCCTCGTCAGCGTCACCGGCACAGCACTCGTCTTCTGGGCCGCCCACGTCTACGCCGAGGTCCTGTCGCAGCGACTCGCCGCCGGCCGTTCGCTCTCCTGGGCCGAGATCAGCCGTGCGATGGGCGACGAGCTGCCGATGATTCAGGCGGGCGCCCCAGCCGGGATCGCGCTCGGCCTCGCCGCGCTCGGCTTCTACTCGACCGAGACCGGCGTCACGCTGGCGATCGGCTTCGGCGTCGCGTCGCTGTTCGCCTACGGCGTGGTGCTCGCCCACCGCGAGGGAGCGAGCCGCCTGCAGACCTTCTCGGTCGCCTGCGTCAACGGCACCTTCGGCCTCGTGATAGTCGCCCTGAAGGCGTTCGTCCACTAGGCGGCTGAGCTACCGCAAGAGGGATCCTCGTCCGCGATGCGGAAGGAGGAACCGCAGCCGCAGGAGGCAACGACGTTCGGGTTGTTCACCTCGAAGCCGGCGCCCATCATGCTCTCGGTGTAGTCGACCTCGGAGCCGTCGACGTAGCGCAGGCTGGCCGAGTCGACGAGGATCGGGATTCCGTCGTGCTCGAAGACGTTGTCGTCGTCGCGCCGCTCGTCGAGCGCCAGCGCGTACTGGAAACCGGAGCAGCCGCCACCGCGAACTCCGATCCGCAACCCGACCTGGCCCTCGGACTCCTGCTGGGCGAGGAACCCCTGGACTTTCTCGGCTGCGATCTCGGAGAGGGTGACCATGCTTCACAAAAGATAGCAACGCCGGCCACCGCTCCCGGCCAAGCGCCACGGGGGTCCGGGGGCGCGAGCCCCCGGTCGGTATCGTGCCTGGTCCTATGCCGACGAGCGATGAGCTGAAGCAGCGGATCGAAGCCGCCCTCCCGGGCGCCACCGTGTCCGTCGAAGACACCACCGGTGGCGGTGACCACTTCCGCACCGAGATCGTGTCGGACCGCTTCGACGGCCTGACGCGGATTCAGCAGCACAAGCTCGTCTACGACGTGTTCGGCGCCGAAGTCGGCGGACCGATCCACGCCCTCTCGATCAAGACTTCGACTCCCGGAGGACCGTCATGACGAATACCGAGATCCGCGAGTTCATCGACAACGCGATCACCGAGAACCCGGTGATGCTGTTCATGAAGGGCAGCCCCGAGCAGCCCGCCTGTGGCTTCTCCGCGCGCACGGCAGCCTGCCTGAACGCGCTTGGCGTCCGCTACGCCGCGCTCGACATCCTGCCCGACCAGCGCATCCGCGAGGAGCTCTCCGGTCTTTCCGGCTGGCCGACGATCCCGCAGCTGTTCGTCAAGGGCGAGCTGGTCGGCGGCGCCGACATCGTCACCGAGATGTACGAGTCCGGCGAGCTCGCCGAGCTACTCGATGCCGAGCAGCCGGAAGACGCTGAGGACGCCGCCGTGCAGTCCGAGGCGCCGGTCGGCAACGGTCGCATCCCGCTCGAGAACAAACTGGATTGAGCCGGTCAGCGGCGGTTGGCCGCTGACCAGTCCAAGTACTCGACTATGCGGTGGGACTCGTGGACGACCTGGTCGCCGTCGATGAGCACCGGGACGCGGTCCTGATCGGTCAGGTCGATGACCTCGAGGCGGTTGCGACGGCGGTACGGAACGCGCACCTCGCCGTAGTCGATGCCGAGCCGCTGGAGCTTGCGAGCGACCTTGCCACACCGGCAGACATAGTCGGTCGGGGCGTTGCAGCGGTAGAGCACGGCCATGCCGACCTAGGCTAGCGCCGGGCGCGCCGGTAGAGTCCGTTTCGATGCCGGTCTCCGTCGTTACGGATACCACCGGATACCTGCCGCGGGAGCTGGTCGACCGCTACGGGATCACGGAGGTTCCGCTCTATGTCGTCTTCACTGATCGCACGGTCAAGGAGACCGAGATCACGGACTATCCGGCGTTCTTCGAGGAACTGCGGCGCGCGGACAGCTTGCCGAAGACCTCGCAGCCGTCGGTCGGCGACTTCATCGCGGCGTTCGAGCCGTTGCTGGCGCGTGGCGACGAGATCGTCTCGATCCACATCTCCGGCGGCATCTCCGGGACCGTCGACTCTGCCCGCCAAGCTGCCGAGCAACTCGAGCGCGACGGCCGCGGCGGCGAGCGCGTGCGGATCGTCGACTCCTCGACGGCCGCCGGCGGTCAGGGAATCGTCACGCTCGCGGCAGCACGTTGCGCACAGCTCGGCGGCACGCTCGACGAGGTCGTCGACGCAGCCAACCGCGCCCGCGCCGAGCTGAAGATGTGGTTCGCGATCGGCACGCTCGAGTTCCTCAAGCGCGGCGGCAGGATCGGAGCGGCTAGCGCCTGGATCGGCTCGACGCTGAAGATCAAGCCGATCCTGACCGTCGAGCGCGAGCTGAGCCCCGTTGAGCGGGTACGGACCAGCTCGCGAATGTTCGAGCGGCTGGTCGACTACGCCCAGCAGCGTCACGACTCGGGCGCCGACGCCTGGGTCGTCCAGCACATCGCGGCGCCGGAGCAGGCGGAGAAGCTGGCCGAGCGCTGTCACGAGGTCTTCGGCCGCGAGCCGCTGTATGTCAGCGAGGTCGGCCCGGTGCTGAGCGCGCACACCGGCCCTGGAATGCTCGGAGTCGGCTCGGTGCCGGCTCACTTCTTCGACTAGCCAGCAAGGTTCTCCGTCCGGCGCGGACGGCAATCTTGGGCCCTATGAATCACGACGCTCCCGCGGCGCGGTCGATCGTCCGCACCGTCCTGATCGTCGTTGCGGTGTTCGTCTGCCTGTACCTGATCTACCTGCTGCGCAAGCCGATCGGCTGGCTGCTGATCGCGGCCTTCCTGGCGATCGCGCTGTCCGGTCCGGTCAACGTGCTGCACCGCTACATGAAGCGCGGCTTCGCGATCGCGATCGTCTACTTCGCGCTGCTGATGATCCCGGTCGGGATCGGGGCGGCGATCGTGCCGCCGATCGTCAACGGCGCCGAGGACCTGGCCCAGAACGCACCGGCCTACGCGAAGGACGTCACGAAGTTCGTCAACGAGAACGACCGGCTGCAAGAGCTCAACGACGACTACGACATCACCGCCAAGCTGCAGGAGGAGGCGGCCAAGCTGCCGGAGAAGCTCGGCGACGCCGCGGGCATACTCAGCGACGTCGGACTGGGGATCGTCAACTCGATCTTCGCCGTCGTGACGATCCTGATCCTGACCGCCTTCATGCTCGGCGGGGGCAGACGCTGGATCACGCTCTGGCTGCGCTTCGCGCCCGAGGACCGTGCCGAACGGATCGAGCGGGTCGTCGACCGCTCGGCGCGCGCGGTCGGCAACTACGTGGCGGGCGCCTTGGCGCAGGCGCTGCTCGCCGCGGTGACCTCGTTCATCGTGCTGAAGATCCTCGGCATCCCGTTCGCCGCGCCGCTGGCTCTGATCGTCTTCTTCTTCGACCTGATCCCGATGGTCGGCGCGACGATCGGCGCGATCATCATCGGCGTCGTCACGCTGTTCGGCGACTTCCCCGCCGACACGATCATCTGGGCCGTCTGGTCGATCGTCTACCAGCAGGTCGAGAACAACCTCGTCCAACCGCAGATCCAGAAGCGGGCCGTCGACATCAATCCGTTCCTGGTGATCGTCTCGGTCCTGTTCGGCGGCACGCTGCTCGGCATACTCGGCGCACTGATGGCCGTGCCGGTCGCCGCGACGATCCAGATCGCGCTGCGCGAGTGGGCCGACCTGCAGGGCATCCGCGCCCGCGACGACGAGCTGGCGGAGCCTCCGCCCGGCCCGCCGTTCGAGCCGCCGCCGGCTCCTGCCTAGCGGCTAGCGGCGTCTACGGAACAGCGAGACGGCAGCGGCGATACCGCCGCCGACGACGAAGCCGGTGACGGCCGCCGTCGTGAGGGCGGCGCCGCGGTTCTGCGAGAGCTGGCGGCGCCAGTCGGCGATCTCGGTGACCTTCGAACGCAGGTCGTTGACCGAGAACGCCAGCTCGCGCCGCGTCTCCTCGATCGAAGCGCGAATCTGCTCCGGAGAGCGGTTGGCGGGGACGCTCGAAGTCATGGCTTGGGGATCTCCTGTGCGGTTTGCTCCTGTGCGGGGTGGGCCTCCAGCGCCTCGCGCGTGATCTTCGCCTGCTCGATCGCCATGTCGGGAGTCGGCGGACCAGCCTTGAGCCACTTCGCGGCGAGCAGCCCGGCGACGATCCCGAGGATCACCAGGACCAGCGTGACGATGCCGAAGCCGATCCAGATGTCGAGATCGAAGGCATCGACGATCAGCCATGCGGCGGTCTGGAGGAACATCACCAGCGCGAAGATCAAGAAGACGCCGGCGGCGACGCCGATACCGGCCCCGCGCCCCATCGTCTTGGCCTTCGAGATGATCTCGGCCTTGGCGAGCTCGATCTCCTCGCGGACCAGCAGCGATCCCTTCTCGGAGACCTCCGAGACGATGTCGCCAAGGCTCTTGTCGGTGCCGTTCGAACCGGGCATGGCTACCGCCGTACCCGTTTGAGGATCTGCGCAAGCACCAGGCCGCCGGCGAAGGCGGCGCCGACGAACAGCTCCGGCCGCTGGGCAAAGACGTCGCTGTCGCTAGCCGCCGGCGGGTCGGCCGGCGACGGACCCGCGGCTCCGACAGAGGGGAACTCCCGGGTGGCCTCGCCCGAAGCGCCGGTTCCCTGAGCGGAGGACTCCATCAGGCGTCCGGCGGATCCTCGTCGAAGACGCGTACCCAGATGAGGGCGGCGATTCGGTGGGCGACGATCGTTGACAGCGCGCTGACGCCGGCGAGGACTCCGCTCCACATCAGCCGCTTGACGAGTTCGTTCTGCATCGTCCGGCGATTCAACCAGATACCGCGGGTGTACTCGGCGACGAGACCTCGAGGCCGCCGCAGATCGCCTCGACGACGAGTGTCTTGGCGCGCTCGAACTCCTCTTCGGTCTGCGGCAGCAGGTCGAAGATCCAGCCCGAGAGCAGCTGCTCGATCGCGCCGTAGAAGCACATCGCCGCGAACTGAGCCGAGATGTCCTGCTTGAAGGTCCCGTCCTGGCGCGCGGACTCGACGATGTGCGCGATCTTCGCGTAGGCCTCACGGATCTTCTCGAGGTGCAGCCGGCCGAACGAGTTGGCGGCGCGCGTGACCTCGACGATGATCACCTTCATCAGGTCCGGCTCGTGGCGGTAGGAGTCGATGATGAAGCCGGCGACCTGATGCAGCTTCTCGCGCGGTGCCAGCTCGTCGCGGCCGTCGATCTCGCCGATCGCGTCGAGCATGATCTGCCAGCGCTCGAGGAAGAGCTCGTTGAGCATCTCCTCCTTCGAGTCGAAGTAGTGATAGACGAGGCCATAGGCGACGCCCGCCTCGTCGGCGACGTCGGAGACACGGCAGTGGTGGAAGCCCTGCTGGGCGAAGACGGTGATCGCCGCGTCGAGGATCAGCCGGCGCTTGTCGACGGCGCCCGGACGCGAGGTGGCAGCCATCAGGCGCCGGCCTCCCCAGGCCAGCGGTAGGCCGCCGGCACGCGGTTGGCAAGGCTCGGCAGCGACGCGCGGACCTCGTCCTGGCGGATGAGATCGACGTCGGCGGCAACGAAGCACTCCTCGTCGGCCGCCCGTGCGAGCACGTCGCCCCACGGGTCGACGATCTGCGAGCCGCCGTAGCTCTCCATCCCGCCCGGGTGGACGCCGATCTGGTCGGCGGCGACGACGAACGCCTGGTTCTCGATCGCCCGCGCACGCACGAGCGTGTCCCAGTGCGCGGCGCCGGTGACCGCGGTGAACGCGGACGGCACGCTGAGCACGCGCGCCCCACGCACGGCGAGGATGCGGAACAGCTCCGGGAAACGGAGGTCGTAGCAGACGGTCAGACCGAGGCTGACGCCTTCGGCGGCCTCGCTGGTGACGATCTCGTCGCCGGCCTGCTCGGACTCCGACTCGCGGTACTCGCGCCCGCCGACTGTCACGTCGAACATGTGGATCTTGCGGTAGAGCGCGCGGTCACGGCCGTCGGGACCGATGTGGACCGAGGTGTTGGAGAGCTTGTCGTGGCCCTCGCGGCGCTCGGCGATCGAGCCGGCGACGAGATCGATGCCCAGCTCGCGGGCGAGCATGCGCGCCCAGACCAGCGTCGGACCGTCGAGCGGCTCGGCACCGTGGACGAGATCCTCGTGCGTACCGATGACGTTGAACTTCTCGGGCAGCACCACAAGCGTCGACCCGTCGGCCGCGGCGGCGCGCACCAGCCGCTCGGCCGTCGCCAGGTTGCGCTGCTTGTCCGCAGTGGAGTTCATCTGAATGGCCGCGGTTCGCACCGACACTCCCTGAGCCAGATTGACTCGTCAGTCAACGAGCATAACGCCGCGGGCGGCTCTCACGCCAGCGGACTGGAGAGTCCGCGCTCGCGGACGACCATCTCGAGGCCGCCGCGTGGGCTCAGCGTCGGCATCTGGCGAACCATCATCGTGCGGCCGGGCTGTAGCTCGAGCCGGAAGCGCTGGAGCAGCAGCGTGGCGATCGCGCGGATCTCCATCTGGCCGAAGCGCATCCCGATGCAGGTCCGCGACCCGCCGCCGAACGGGACGTAGGCGCCCTTCGGCAGCGCCGCCTTGCGCTCCGGCGTGAAGCGCTCCGGCACGAACGCCTCCGGGTCCGGGAAGACCTCGGGCAACCGGTGGCTTGCCCACGAGCAGTAGTTGACGAAGGCGTTGCCGGGCACGCGCACGCCGGCGATCTCGCACGCCTCGACCGAGCGGCGTGGGCCGATCCAGGCCGGCGGGTAGAGCCGCAGCGTCTCGTCGAGCGCCATCTCGAGTCGGGGCAGGCCACCGGCGAGATGCTCGAGCTCGGGTCGCGCCCCGCCGGGCAGGAGCTCGTCCTGCTCGGCGTAGAGCAACGCGAGCTCGTGCGGGTTGCGCGCCAGCTCGTAAAGCAGGAACGTGACCGTCGAGGTCGTCGTGTCGTGGCCGGCGAAGAGCAGCGTGATCGCCTGGTCGCGGACCTCGCGATCGGACAGCGCGGAGCCGTCCTCGTCCGTCGCGGCGAGCAGCATGCCGAGGACGTCACCGGCGTCGCTGTCCGCCGCCACGCGCCGGCGACGGATCTCGGCGTAGACGATCTCGTCGAGCGCCGCGCGCGAGCGCATCATGCGATTCCATGGGGATCCCGGCCCGCGCAGCACGCGTAGCGCGAAGTCGGTGCCGTAGAACGACAGCGCTCGCTCGAACTCGACGGCGGCGCGCGCGCCGGTGTCGCCATCGTCGGGATCGAGGCCGAGCAGCGCGCGCATCGCGATCCGCATCGCGAGGTTGCGCGCCCAGTGGTAGACGTCGATGACGTCACCCGGCTGCCAAGGGTCGAGTGCCGCGTCGGCCTCGGCGACCATCGTTGCGGCACTCGCGGCTATCCGCTCGCGGTGGAAGGCAGGCAGCATGATCCGCCGCGCGCGACGGTGGTAGCCACCGTCGATCGTCAGCAGCCCGTCGCCGAGCAACGGGATCAGGTCGCCGAAACCGCCCTCGCGCCAGAGGAAGTTGCGCGCGTCGGAGACCAGCATCTGGTGGTTGGCCTCCGGCCCCAGCGCCCAGAGCTGGCGACTATGGAGGATCCGCGTCGAGAACACCGGCCCGTAGCGCTCGTAGCAGTCGAGCAGGATCGGCAGCGGGTCGCGCACCATCTGCATCGTCCGGCGCATGTCGAAGTTGGACGGCCCCGGCGGGAACGGCCCGTCAGCGCGCAGCTCGTCGCGCACGTCGCGCACCATCTTCGACAGCCCGCTCCTGCCGACGGGCGCCGGCCGCTCGACCGGCTGCGGGACGGGTCTGTCCTTCTCCGGGGCGGTCGCAGCCTCCATCGACCGGAGCATAGCCCGGACGGCGTCCAGGCTGGCCAGCCAGCCAATAGCCACTAGGCTGGCCCGATGCCATCGTCGCTGCCGCTGCGCGGTCCCGAGGTCCGAGAGCTCGGCCTGACGCTCCCTCCAGACCGTCTGCCGGCGTGGCGCGGCGGGCGGCCGCTCAAGCGCTGGCGCTACGTCGGCGTCTACACGCCGGAGCTGATGCTGTGCGTCGGCGACGCGAAGATCGGACCGGTTCCGCAGCGCTGGTGGGCGATCGTGCTGCCAGGTGGCGAGCTCAGCGAGCGGACGACGTTCGGCGGCGGCGGTGTCGTGGTCGACGGCTCGACGGTGCGGGTGTCGGCGAAGGGCGTGCGGATCGACCTGCGGCTGGAGGAGTCGCCCGGCATGGAGATCGTGTCGCCGGCCGACGAGCGCGGGGCCTACATCTGGACGCGCAAGCAGGCGTGCGTACCGGTGAGCGGGAGCATCGAGATCGACGGTGAGCGGCACGCGATCGACGGCGACGTCGCCTTCATCGACGACTCCGCCGGCTATCACCCCCGCCACACCGTCTGGAATTGGTCGGCCGGCGTCGGCACGACTGTCGACGGGCGGCGTGTCGGCTGGAATCTCATCGACGGCATCCACGACGACCCGTTCGCCAGCGAGCGGACGCTCTGGGTCGACGGCGAGCTACGGACGGTCGGCCCGGTGACGTTCGCGGAGGATCTCTCCGAGATCGCGTCGGCGCCGGGCTCCGGAGCCCAGGCGAGTGGCGGCTTGGATCTGCGCTTCAGCGAGTGGTCGTCACGCGAGCACTCGATCAACGCCCTGATCATGCGCTCCAGCTACCGCCAGCCGTTCGGCACGTTCAGCGGCCAGCTAGCCGACGGTCTCCAGCTCGCCGAGGGCTACGGCGTGATGGAGCAGCACGACGTTCACTGGTGAGGACGCGCGAAGGATCGTCAGGGTCATGACCCTGAAAATCCTTCACTCGCCTCAGGGGGAGCGGGATTCGCGGTGGCGGCGGAGCTCCTCGACTAGGAGCTTGGAGTGCATGGCGGCGATCAGGTCGCGCAGGGGCTCGGAGCCGGCCTCGAGCAGCTCGACGATGCGGTCGGGCTCGACGTCGCCGGCGAGGCGCTCGAGGACGACCTCCACCTCCTCCTTGACGAGGCTCTCGAGCGCGCTCTTGTAGCGCAGGGTGTCGTAGACGGTGAAGCCGATCTGCTCGTCGTAGCCGCCGGCGCGGAAGCGGCTGATCGCCTCGAGCATGCGCGCGTCGAGCTGGCTGAAGCCGCGGCTGTTCGGGGTCAGGACGCCGATCTCCTCGAGCCGGTCGAGCGCCTCGCGTGGGATTCCGTAGCGGCGCTCGGCCTCGGCGCGCGAGATACGGCTGCTCTCGCTGTGCTGGGCGCGGGCGAGGATCTTGTCCTCAACCTCGACCAGCGCGCGGGCGCGATCGGGGTCGTCGGCGAGCACGCGCTTGATCGCCTTCAGTGGCATGAAGCGCTCCTCCTGGAGCTGCTTGATCAGCCTGATCCGGTCGACGAACGCCGGCGGGTAGTAGGCCATGTTGCGCGAGGTCTTGACCGGGTCTGGCAGCAGCCCCTCGCGTAGGTAGTGCTTGATCGTGCCAGCGCTGACGCCGCTCGCCTCGGCGAGCTCGCTCATCTTGAGCAGGCCGTTCTCGTCACTCATGGCAGGAACGAGCCGTTGACGTCGGCCGCGCGGCCGGCGACGGCGCCCGCCTCCTCCAACGCCGCGACCTCTTCGTCGGAGTAGCCGAGCGCGGACAGGACCGCGTGGGTGTGCTCGCCCAGCGCCGGTCCGGGGCCGTGAACGCCTCCGGGTGTGCGCGACAGCTTGACCGGGACGCCGAGCTGGCGGACGGGTCTCTCGGCTCCGGGCTGGTCGAGCTCGACGACCATCTCGCGCGCCCGAACGAGCGCCGAGTCGAGCGCCTCGTCGAGGCTGAGCACCGGCTCGAGGCAGCAGTCGTGCTCGGCGGCGAAGGCCTCCCACTCGGCGCGCGTGCGGCTGGCGAAGATCCGCTCGACCTCGGCGTGGGCGTCGGAGCCGGGCGGGTCGAACTGCTTCTCGACCAGATCCTCGCGGCCGACGCCGTTGCACCACGCCTGCCAGAACTTCGGCTCGAGCGCGCCGAGCGAGACGTCGCCGTCGCTGCAGGCATAGGGGCGGTAGCAGAGGTACTTGCCGGCCAGCTCGAGGTCGCCGCGGCCGGGCGTGACGCCGTCGGCGAAGAACTTGCCGGCGACCATCGCCAGCCAGGAGAGCGCGCCGTCGGCCATCGAGACGTCGACGAGCTGGCCCTCCCCCGAGCGGTCGCGCTCGCGCAGCGCGGCCATGATCCCGAACGCGGCCATCAGCGCACCGCCGCCGAGGTCGGCGATCTGGCCGGCGGCCTGGACCGGCGGCCCGCCGCGCTCGCCGGTCAGCCCGAGCAGCCCGACGAGGCCGAGATAGTTCATGTCGTGGCCGGCGCGGTCGCGGTAGGGACCGTCCTGGCCGTAGCCGGTGATCGCGCAGTAGACGAGGCCCGGGTTCTCCTCACGCATCCGCTCGTAGCCGACACCGAGCCGGTCGAGGACGCCGGGGCGGAACGACTCGAGCACGACGTCGTACTCGCGCACCAGCTTCAGCAGCACCTCGCGACCCTGCTCCTGCTTGAGGTCGATGCGAATCGAGCGCTTGTTGCGGTTCAGCGACAGGTAGAGGGCGGACTTCGCGGTGTCGTCTGCCCCCTCGTAGTAGGGCGGCGCCCAGCGGATGTAGTCGCCCATCCCGGTGTCCTCGACCTTCAGCACCTCGGCGCCGAAGTCGGCCAGCATCAGCGAGCAGAACCCGCCCGGCAGCAACCGCGAAAGGTCGAGGACCCTGATGTCCGAGAGCGCCCCCATCTACACGGCTGCTTTGCGCGGCACACCGAGCATCTCGCGCGCCTCGGCGACGGTCGCGGGGCGGCGGCCGACGTCCTCGGTCATCTGGCGCGCCTTGGCGATCAGGTCGCCGTTGCTGCGCGCCATCTCGCCGTTCGGCAGGTAGAAGTTGTCCTCGAGCCCGACGCGGACGTTGCCGCCGAGCGTCAGCGCCGCGGCGACCAGCCGCCACTGCGCGCGGCTGACGCCGATAACGCCCCAGTTGTTCGGGCCGTCGGGGCCGCCCGGGACCTGCTCGGCCATGTGGGCGAGGTTGCGCGGGTTCGGTCGCACGCCGCCGGTGACGCCCATCACGCACGAGATCTGGAGCGTGCCGGTCAGCAGGCCCATGTCGATCAGCGGATCGAGGTTGGCGATGTGACCGGTGTCGAAGCACTCGTGCTCTGGCCGGATGCCGAGCTCGTTCATCGCCGTCAGGAACTCGATGATCGTGTCGAACGAGTTCTCGAAGACTGCCTTGAAGACGAACTCGCCACGCGACTTCGAGTACTTCGCGTAGTTCATCGAGCTCATGTTGAGCGCGGCGACGTCGGGGCGCAGCTCGCGCAGGTAGGCGATCCGCTTCTCGATCGAGACGCCGAGCGCACCGGTCGAGTAGTTGACGATCACGTCGTCGACCTCGGCACGGATCGCGTCGGTGATCGCGCGAAAGTCCTCGATCTCGTAGCTCGGCACGCCGTCCGGCGTGCGCGCGTGGATGTGGATCATCGAGCCGCCCTCGTCGACGATCCGGCGCGCCTCGGCCGCGTACTCCTCGGGCGTGTAGGGGATCGCCGGGCACTGGTCGCGGTTCGCGACGGCGCCCGAGATCGAGCAGGTGATGACGACGGGGTCCTCGAAGCTCATGCGGTCTCCTCCAGGTCGAGCACGATCTTGCCGACGGCGCGGCGGCCGTCGAGGTCCTCGAGCGCGTCGCGGACGCCCTCGAGCGGATAGCGGCGGCCGACGATCGGATCCACGTGCCCGGCGGCGACCATCGCGTCGAGCGCGGCGGCGACCTCGCGCAGGTACTCCGGCCGCTCGAAGGCGAAGTGCCCCCACCCCGCGCCGACGACGCTGATGTTGCGGAACAACAGCCGGTTGACCGAGACCGTCGGGATCGAGCCCTCGGTGAAGCCGATCACGACCAGCCGGCCCTCGGGCGCCAGCGCGCGCACGCTCTCGTCGAAGCGCGAGCCGCCGACCGGATCGAAGATCACGTTGGCCGGGCCGGCCTGCCTGCGCCAGTCGCCGTCGCTGCGGACGACCTCGTCGGCGCCGGCGGCGCGCGCGACCTCCGCCTTCTCGTCGGTCGAGACGACCGCGACGACGCGCGCGCCGAGGCCCTTGCCGACCTGGATCGCCGCCGTCCCGGTGCCGCCCGCGGCGCCGTGGACGAGCAGCGTCTCGCCGGCCTGCAGCGCCGCCCGGCGCGCGAGCGCGAAGTGGGCCGTGTGGTAGTTCATGCAGTAGCCGGCGCCCTGGCCGAAGTCGAGCGCGTCGGGCAGTTTGAAGGCGACCATCGAGGGCACCAGAGCGACCTCGGCGAACGCTCCGCCGAACGGCGCGAGCGCAGTGATCCGATCGCCCGTAACGAAGCCCGACCCCTCAGGCGCCTCTCGTACGACGCCGGACAGCTCGCCGCCGAGTATGAACGGCGGGTCGAGCTTGAGCTGGTACTGGCCGCGCGTCTGCAGCAGCTCGGGGAACGAGACCCCGGCCGCCTTGACATCGACGAGCAGGTTCTCGCCGTCCGCGGCCGGCTCGTCGACCTCGACGATCCGCAGCGCCGCCGGTCCGGTCAGCTCGCTGACCTGGACGGCCCTCATACCGGCATCACGCCCAGCTTCTTCCACGGCCGCTCGACCTTCTTGGTCGCCGCCATCTCGAGCGCCTTGATCACCACCGGCCGCGTCTCGCGCGGGTCGATGACATCGTCGATCATCGCGTTGCCGGCGGCGATGTAGGGGTCGATCGTCGCGCGGATCGCGTCCTCCATCTGCTTGCGCGTCGCGTCCGGGTCCTCGGCCGCCTCGATTGTCGAGCGGCCGATGATGTTGACGGCGCCCTCCGCCCCCATCACCGAGATCTCGGCCGACGGCCAGGCGACGATCAGGTCCGGCTCGTAGGCCTTGCCGCACATCACGTAGTAGCCGGCGCCATAGGCCTTGCGGACGATCACCGTGACCTTCGGCACGGTCGCGTTCGACACGGCATAGAGCATCTTCGCGCCGTGGCGAATGATCCCGGCGTGCTCGACCTTCGTCCCGACCATGAAGCCGGGAACGTCCTGAAGGAACAGCAGCGGGATGCCGTAGGCGTCGCAGAGGTTGACGAAGCGCGCCGCCTTGTCGGCGGAGTCGATCTCGAGGATGCCGCCGAGATGCTTCGGCTGGCTCGCGACGATCCCGACCGGACGACCGCCCATCCGCGCGAAGCAGGTGATGATCGTGCGCGCAAAGCGCGGCTTCATGTCGAAGTAGACGCCGTCGTCGACGATCCGCCGGATCACGTCGTACATGTCGTAGGGCTGGCGGTTCGACGCCGGCAGCACGTCGAGCAGCTCCTCGTCCATGCGGTCGATCGGATCGTCGGTCGGGCGGATCGGCGGCGGCTGCTCGCAGTTCTGCGGGAAGTAAGAGAGGTAGTCCTTGATCGCCGCGATGCACTCCTCGTCGGACTTCACCTCGAGATCGCCGACGCCTGAGATCTTGGTGTGGATCTTCGAGCCGCCGAGCTCCTCCTGGGTGACGTCCTCGCCGGTGACGGCCTTGACGAGGTGCGGCCCCGCGAGCGCCATCGAGCCGCGGCCCTTGACCATCGGCACGAAGTCGGCGAGGCCCGGGATGTAGGCGGTCCCAGCGGCGCACGGCCCCATCAGCGCGGCGATCTGGGGGATCACGCCGCTCATCACGACCTCCTCGCGGAAGAGGAAGCCGGAGCCGGCGAACAGCGAGCCAGCCGCCTCCTGGATCCGCGCGCCGGCCGAGTCGAGCAGCCAGATGAACGGAATCCGCTTCTGCAGCGCGAGCTCGCGCAGACGTGTGACCTTGAGCTCGCCGCTCATCCCCATCGAACCCGCCATCACCGTGAAGTCGTAGGCGCAAACGGCGACCATCCGGCCGTCGACCTTGCCATAGCCGGTGACGACGCCATCGGCGGGAGCGTCCTTGCCCTCCATCGCCTTCTGCGAGAAGTGCGGCCGCGCGTGGATGCCGAGCTCGGTGAACGTGCCGGCGTCGATCAGCAGGTCGAGCCGCTCGCGCGCGGTCAGCTTCTCCGCGGCGTGCTGGCGCTCGATCTTCTCCGCGCCGCCGCCGAGCTTCGCGTGCTCGCGGCGGGCGTGCAGATCCTCGACGAGCGGGCGCAGCAGGGACTCGGGTGGGGCGTCGGTGGCCAAGCGTTCCTCCGTTAGAAGTAGGAAGTCCTACTCCTAACTATCTCATGCGCAGCTAACCAGCTGTTGCGCGCTCTGGAATCGCCTCGAGCAGGGGCTCGAGGACGCGCATGACGATCGCGGCGGCCTCCTGGCGGTCCTCCTCGTCCTCGGGCGCCTCGAAGGTGGTGACCTCGACGCCGATCAGCTCGGAGTCGGCCATCACGGCCTCGATCAAGTCGAACAGCTTCTCTGGCGCGAGCCCATCCGGGGCGGGCTCCTGAGCGGGAAAGACGGCCGGGTCGATCACGTCGAGATCGAGGTGGATGTAGACCGGCGCGCCGTCGAGCGCGTTCTTGACGGCCACGAGCGTCTCGACCGGGCTGGCGCCGACGACGGTCACGTCGCTCTGCTCGAGCGCCTTGCGCTCGTCGGAATCGAGGTCGCGCACACCGGCGAGCACGACGCGGTCCTCGGGGACGGTCTCGGCGATCAGGCCGGCGTTCCAGTGGCCGCAGGCGCCGGCGAGCGACATCCCGCTGAGGCTGCCGCTGATCGTCGTGTCGGGCGTGTTGAAGTCGCCGTGGGCGTCGAGCCAGAGGATCACCGCGTCAGGGCGGTGGCGCAACACCGTCGGCAGAGTCGTCAAGGCGATCGAGCACTCACCGGCGAGCAGGACCGGCAGCTTGCCGGCCGTCAGCGCGTCGTCGATCTGGCCCCCGGCCTCGAGCAGGCAGCCGCGCGAGTCGCGCACATCCTCTTCCCAGCTCGCGTCGCGCGGCTCGCCGGGTGAGCCGATCTGGCGCGCCTCGCGACCGAGCCGCTTGCCGATCAGCGGCGCCAGCTCGTCGACGCCGCGTACCGCGTCCGGCGTCCGGTCAGACGTCCGGCAGCGCAGCGCGACGAGCGCAACGCTCACCGGCCCTTCCATTCAGGGTCGCGCTTCTCGAAGAACGCCTTCACGCCCTCCTGGATGTCCTCGGTCGAGAAGGACAACGTCAGGTTGTGGTGCAGGTACTCGAGCGCATCGTCGAACGCCATGTCCTGCTGACGGTACATCGCGTCCTTGCCGAGCCGCATCATCACCGGCGACTTGCGCGCCAGCTGCTCGGCCCAGAGCCGGACCTCGTACTCCATCCCCTGCGGCGGGACGACCTTGTTGACGAGGCCGATCCGCAGCGCCTCCTTGGCGTCGATCCGCTCGCCGAGCAGCAGCAGCTCGTTCGTCTTCTTGCGGCCGATGTTGCGGTAGATCAGCGCCATGATCATGAACGGGAAGACGCCGACGTTGATCTCGGGCGTTCCGAAGGTCGCCTTCTCAGACGCGACGATCAGGTCGCAGGCGAGCGCGACGCCGAGCGCGCCGGCGAGCACGTGGCCGTTGGCCGCGCAGATCGTCGGCTTGCCGAGCTGGCCGATCGTGCGGAAGAGGATCGGGAACAGCTCGGTGCCGAAGTGCTTGTGGACGAGCGGCACCTCGGCCGCGAAGCCGGCGAGGTTGCCGCCGGCCGAGAAGACCTTGTCGTGCGACGAGGTGAGCACCACGCAGCGCACGTTCTCGTCGGCGCGCGCCTGGTTGAAGGCCGCGATCAGCTCGCCGAGGATCTCGTTGCCGAGCGCGTTGCGCGTGTCCGGGTCGTCGAGGGTGATCGTCGCGACCTTCAGCTCGTCTACCTCGTAGCGGATCTTCTCGAAGGTCAAGCCAATCTCCCCGTGTTCAGAGCCCGTATTCCTCGAGCAGGTTCAGCCAAATCTCGCTGCGCGTCGGGAAAGATGGCACGGCGTGCCAGAGACGGTCGAGCGGCACCTCTCCGACCACGGCGATCGTCGCCGCGTGGATCGTCTCCGCGACCTCGACGCCGGTGAACGTCGCGCCGACGATCGTGCCCCGATCCTCGTCGACGACGATCCGGCAGGTCCCGGCCGCGTCCTTGCCCACGAAGCTGCCGCCGGCCGGGGCCTCGGTTGGCACGTCGACGGCGCGCACGTTGAGACCGGCCTGCTGGGCGGAGGCGAGCGTGTGGCCGACCGCCGCCACCTGTGGCTCGGTGAAGATCACGCGCGGCGAGACCGGACCGTCCTCGGTGACGGCGGCGTCCTTGCCGAGGATCGTGTCGGCGGCCGCACGCGCCTGGTACTTGCCCATGTGGGTCAGCAGCACGCGGCCGTTGACGTCGCCGATCGCGTAGAGCCAGTCGCCATCGACCGCGGTCGCGCGCATCTGGTCGTCGACCTCGATCGACCTGCCCGGCTCGAGGCCGACGCTCTCGGCCCCGATGTCGTCGCTGCGCGGCCGGCGGCCGGCAGCAACGAGCAGCTCGTCGGCCCGGACCGGGGCCTCGCCGTCGAGCTCGATCGCGACCTCGTCACCCTCGGAGCGAACCGACGTCACCGCGGCATCGAGCCGCACGTCGACGCCGAGCGCCCGCAGCGAGTCCGCGACCTGCTCGCTCGCGAACGGCTCCTCACGCTCGATCAGACGATCGCTGCGCTCGACGATCGTCACCTGCGACCCGAGCGTCCGCCACGCCTGGGCGAGCTCGACGCCGGCGACACCGCCACCGAGCACCGCAAGCCGCGCCGGAACCGCCTTGGCCGTCGTCGCCTCGCGGTTCGTCCACGGCTCGACCTCGCGCAGCCCGTCGATCGGCGGCAAAGCGGCGGCGCTGCCGGTCGCCACGACGACCGCGCGGTTGGCGAGCAGGACGTCGCCGCCGACGATCACCCGCCGCTCGCCGTCGAGCCGCCCGGCGCCGCGGAACAGCTCGATCCCCTTGTCCTCGATCCAGGGCAGCTGGACCGCGTCGTCGAGATCGTGGATCACCTCGTCACGCCGCGCGAGCACCGCGTCTACGTCGAGCTCGCCGGTCACCGCCTCGGCGACCCCCGGAACCCGCCGCGCCTCGGCGATCAACTCGCCCGGCCGCAGCAGCGCCTTCGAGGGCATGCAGGCATAGAAGGAGCACTCGCCGCCGACCAGGTGCGGCTCGACGATCGCCACAGACAGCCCTCCGTCGGCGAGGCGCCCCGCCACCACCTCCCCCGCCGGTCCGGCTCCGAGGACGATCGTGTCGAAGGTTCGCTCGGCCATGCGGGGCAGTCTCGCAGCCTCCGCCTATAGCCCCATCTGCCGTCCGAGGATCTCCTTCATCACCTCGTCGGTGCCGCCACCGATCGGGCCGAGGCGGAGGTCGCGGACGGCACGCTGGATCGAGCTGGAGACCCCAGGAATGGCATCGACGTAGCCCGCCCCACCGTGGATCTGGAGCGCGTCGTCGGCGACCTCGCAGGCGGCGCGCTGGGAGAGCAGCTTCGCCATCGTCACCTCGCGGATCGCGTCCTGGCCGTCGTGGAAGAGGCGCAGCGAGTGGTAGGTAAGCGCCCGTGACGCCTCGAGCTCGACCGCCATGTGGGCGATCTTGTGGCGGATCGCCTGCAGCTTGCCGATCGGACGGCCGAACTGCTCGCGCCGCTTCGCGTAGTCGATCGACTGGTCGAGCAGCCGCTGCATCGCCGCGACGGCGCCGAGCGCCATCGCGATCCGCTCCCACTGGAAGTTGGCCATGATCAGGTAGAAGCCCTTGTTCTCCTCGCCGAGCAGATTCTCGTCGGGCACGAAGACGTCTTGGAACGCCAGCTCGGCGGTGTCGGAGGCGTGCCAGCCGAGCTTCTCCAGCTTCTTCGAGACGCTGTAGCCCTCCATCCCCTTCTCGATCAGCAGGAACGAGAGGCCGCCGTGACCGCCATCGGGGCTCGTCTTGACGGCGGTGACCACGACGTCGGCGCGCACGCCGCCGGTGATGAAGGTCTTGGCGCCGTTGACGAGCCAGCCACCGTCGACGCGCTTGGCGTGAGTGCGGATGCCGGCGACGTCGGATCCGGTCCCCGGCTCGGTGATCCCGAGCGCCGCGATCTTCTCGCCCTTGATCGCCGGGACCAGGAAGCGCTGCTTCTGCTCCTCCGTCCCGAACTTGAAGATCGGCGGCGTGGCGATCGTTATGTGCGCGCCGATGCCGGCCGCGACCCCGCCCGAGTCACAGCCGGCCAGCTCCTCGATCAGCACCGCGTCGTCCAGATAGTCGCCGCCCTCGCCGCCGTACTCCTTCGGGTACTTCAGCCCGAGCAGCCCCTCCGCCGCCAGCTTCTCGAACACCTCGTTCGGAAACCACCGCTCACGCTCCCACTCCTCCGCATGCGGCGCCAGCTCCCTCGCCACAAAGGAGCGAATCTCCGCCCGCAGCACCTCGTGCTCATCCCCAAACGGCGGCGCGAGGCCACGCGCGTCAACCACGGCGTCGCTTGCCGGGGATATGGGGTTTCCCCCAGAGCGATTCCCAAGCGTCGGGGGGAATCCCATATCCCCGGCCCCCAACCACTAGAGCCCGTAAGACCGCCCGATCACATCCAGCATGATCTCGTCGCTCCCCGCCCCGATCCGGTTCAACCGCATGTCCCGCCACGCCCGCTCGATGCCGTACTCCTTCATGTAGCCGGCGCCGCCGTGGATCTGCAGGCACTCGTCGGTGACCTCGCACGCCATCTGGGCGGTGAACAGCTTCGCCATCGAGATCTCGCGCACCGGGTACTCGCCGTTGGCGAAGCGCCAGGCGGTCATGTAGGTCATCTGGCGGCCGGCCTCGATCTTCGTCGCCATGTCGGCGAACTTGTGACGGATCGCCTGGAACTTGCCGATCGGGCGGCCGAACGCCTCGCGCTCGAGCGCGTACTCGAGCGTCTTGTCGAAACAGCGCTGGGCGCCGGCGACGCAGCCCGCCGCGCCGATCAGCCGCTCGCCCTGGAGCTCCCACATGATGTGGTAGAAGCCCTTGCCCTCCTGGCCGAGCATCGCCGACGCCGGGACGCGGACGTCCTGGAAGGCGAGCAGCGCGGTGTCGGAGGCGTGCATGCCGAGCTTCTTCAGCCGCTGCTCGCGGATCACGCCGGGCGCGTCCATCGGGACGAGGAAGAGCGAGAAGCCGTCGTAGCCGGCGTCGGCGTCGGTCTTGGTGACGAGCACGATCACGTCGGCGCGGTGGCCGTTGGTGATGTAGGTCTTCGAGCCGTTGATCACGTAGTCGTCGCCGTCGCGCACCGCGCGCGTCTTGATGCCGGCGACGTCGGAGCCGGCGTCGGGCTCGGTGATGCCGAGGCAGAGGATCTTCTCGCCCTTGATCGCGGGGACGAGCCACTCCTGCTTCTGCTCCTCGCTGCCGAACAGGTGGATCGGCGGCATCGCCATGTCGGTGTGGACCGCGACGCCCATCGTCAGACCGGCGCAGTCGGCGCGCGTCATCTCCTCGGAGAGCACGAGGTTGCAGAAGTAGTCGCCGCCCTGGCCGCCGTACTGCTCCGGCATCGACAGACCGAGGAAGCCGAGCTCGCCCATCCGCGCGATCACCGAGTCGGGGAAGGTCTTCTCCTCCCACTCCTCGGCGTGCGGCGCCAGCTCCTTCTCGACGAACGAGCGGATCGACTCGCGCAGCCGGTCGTGGTGCTCCTCGAAGATGAAGTGCTTGCGACTCGACCCGAAGTCGGGCTTGAGGACGGACTCGGCGGTGGCCATCGGTGATGCTCCCTCTGCTCGCGGTGCGCGGTCTGCAACGCACGGTACCAAAGTAGGGAGTGGCACTTCCTACTTTCTACGTCAGAAGACGACCGGCTTGCCGTCGCGGAAGAAGCCGCCGGTAGGGCCGTCGTCGGGCAGGGTGGCCAGCCAGACGATGCCGGCGGCGCCGTCGGCGACGGGCTTGGTGGCGCCCATCGGGCCGCCCATGTCGGTGTCGACGAAGCCGGGGCAGGCGGAGTTGACGAGGAAACCGGCGTCGGCGAGCTCGGTCGAGAGCATCCGCGTGACGGCGTTGAGGCCGGCCTTCGAGAGGCGGTAGCCGGGCGACCAGCCGCCCATCTCGGCGACGCCGCCCATGCCGGAGGAGACGTTGACGATCCGCGGGTGGTCGCTGGCACGCAGCAGCGGCAGCAGGCCGACGGCGAGCCGGTAGGCGCCGTAGAGGTTGGTCTCGGCGATTTTCTGGATGACTTCGAAGTCCGGCTCGGTCGCCGAGACGCCCCAGTCCAGGCCGACGCCGGCGTTGTTGACGAGCACGTCGAGGCGGCCGGGATCCGCGCCGACTACCGCGACCGCGGCATCGATGCTCGCGGGATCGCTGACGTCTAGCTCGAGCGCCAGCGCTCCCCCACCGAGCTCGCTCGCGAACGCCTGCGCCTTGCCGAGATCGCGCGCGCTCACGATCACCGTGTAGCCGCGGTCGGCGAGCTGGCGCGCGACCTCGCGGCCGATCCCCCGGGTTGCCCCTGTGACCAATGCCACTCCCGCGTGCTCGCTCACGTCGCTCCTCCGTCGTCGGTAGGTAACAATCCCTCGCCGATCTCGAGAACGGCAAGGGAGTGGATATGGGAGTTCTAGACGGAAAGTCGGCGATCGTCACTGGATCGGCGCGTGGCATCGGTCGCGCGACGGCCGAGCTGCTTGCCTCGCAGGGCGCACGCGTCCTGATCAATGACCTCGATGGCGACGTCGCCGAGCAGGCTTCCAACGAGATCGCCGGCGACACGGTCGCCTTCGCCGGCGACCTGACCAAGGACGGCGTGCCGGACAAGCTCGTCGAGACCGCGGTCGAGGCGTTCGGCGGGCTCGACATCGTCGTCAACAACGCCGGCTACACCTGGGACGGCCCGATCCACAAGATGTCCGACGAGCAGTTCCAGGCGATGCTCGACATCCACAACGTCGTGCCGTTCAAGGTCCTGCGCGCCGCCGCCCCGCACATGCGTGAGCCTGCGAAGCAGGAGAAGGAGGAGGGCCGCGAGGTCTTCCGCAAGGTCGTCAACATCTCGTCGGTCTCCGGCACGATGGGCAACGCCGGCCAGGCCAACTACGCGTCGGGCAAGTCGGGCGTCGTCGGTCTGACCAAGACGCTGGCCAAGGAGTGGGGCCAGTTCAAGATCAACGTCAACGCCGTCGCCTTCGGCTTCATCGAGACGCGCCTGACCGCCTCGAAGGAGAACGCCGAGACGATCCACGCCGGCGGCAAGGACATCCAGCTCGGCATCCCCGAGCAGCTGCGCCAGATGGGCACGATGCTGATTCCGCTTGGGCGTCCCGGGACTCCGGAGGAGGCCGCCGGCGGCGTCTTCTTCCTCTGCTCGCCATGGTCGAACTTCGTCCACGGCCAGGTGCTGAACGTGACCGGTGGTCAGTTCACCGGCATGACGACCTGACGCCGCTACTTCGATGCTCGCGCCGCGCAGCCCGGTCCGACACGGACCGGGACCGCGGCGCGGCGCGTCGCGCCGCTGTGCGCCGTCAGGCGCGTTCGGGTCGTCATCTGGCGGGCGCCGCCGCGGAGACAAGGCTTGCGGTCCAACGAGAACATCCCGCGCTTCCCGCCGGCGAAGGTCATCGCGATGCCCGATAGCGGAATGTCGGGCAGGTCCACGAGCTGGCCGTGCAATTGGCCGCCCTCGAGGACGTTCTTCATCCGGAACCGCACGCTGACGCCGCTGCTGCGCATCACCGCCCAGACGTCGGGAATTCCACCGCGCGGGGGCTGCACCGAGTAGATCGCTCCTCTCAGCGGCTTGGCCAGCACCGGTGTCCGGGCGGAGACCTTGCCGACCGCCGATGCGGCGGGACAGCGCTCGTCCTCCAGCTGAGCCCGCGAGCAGATGGCCGTGGGCCCGGTCACCGAGGGCTTCAGGAGCGCGGGCAGCTCGAGGCTCACGTCGCGGAGATTGGCCCCGCGCGTCGAGGAGCGCAGCTTCATCCGCAGGCCGGGATGGCCGTCGACGTGCAGCTCCGGTCGGTCGACGAGCGTCATCGAGACCTTCGGACGGAAGCGCAGGGAACGGCAGCCGCCGACGGCGAATCGCGACTTGGCACGCGCTACGACGCCGCCGACCGAGTCGAGCCGCGCGGCGATCGACGTGGGAACGCACGACGTCGGGTTGGTCAGGAAGCCGGGTCGGTCGATGTCGAGCGCGATGGTCTGGATTCGCAGCGGCACCCCGCTGACGACTCGCGGAAGCTGGTCGGTCTCGACGGTGACCTGACCGCTGAGCGGATCGATGCGCAGAGCCGAGCGAATCACGACCGTCCCCAAGTCGAATGGGCCGGCGATCGCGCGGAAGACGAACGCCATGCCGAACGGGGCATCTCGGTAGGGGCCGGTCAAGAACGCGTCGCCCGTCAGCGCGAATGGACTCGGACCGGACCCGGTCTCGGTGATCGCCGTGCCGATCCGCGCTGCCCGCGGGCACGCTCCGGTCTCGGCGGCCGCCGCCCCGCAGCGCGGCACCGAGGCGAGCCGCGCGCTCAGACCGGGAGGCAACGTCATGGCGAACCGGTCGAGAAGCTGTTCGCCGGAGGCGCGACGTACCGTCACCGCCAGCGGCGCCGCGGCGCCCGCGCGCGGATGCGACGTGCCCGCGACGAAGCCGGGCGCGAACGGGAGACGGCTCGGACACGGGCGCCCGAAGGGATCGCCGCTGGTCGCAACGCCGGCCGCCGCGGTGGCCGGCAGCCCGCCGCTGTAGGTGGCGAGCGCGATCGACGCCGTGCCCGACGCGCACTCCTGGGGAGTTACGAGCAACGCGCGCGGCCCGCCGCTGAAGCTCAGCGTCAACCGCTCGAAGACGAGCTCGGGAACATCGAGCATCTCTGCGCTCAGGTCCCCCGTCTCGCGATCGGCGTGCAGGGTGCCGGCAAGCTCGATGTCGATCGCGCCGTCGTTCAGCACGACGTAGATCCGGTAGTCGGTGGCCGATAGCTGGCGGCCGATGTGAACGGTCCCGTGGGCCGGTGTCCCGAGCAGCGGGCTGGTCATCTCCGCGGCGCCCACCTTCGACGACGCCGGGCAGGCGGCCGGCCCCGGCTGTCCGAGACGCACGGCCTCCTCGGAGCAGGCCGTCAGCGAGTTCGCCGCTCCCGGCGAGAGCGCCATGCCGGCGGGAAAGCGGATGTGCATGTCCTTCACGCGAGCGGGCGAGTCATCCTCGGGGTCGAGCTCGGAGGGGATTTCGATGGCGATCCGCGCGCCCGTGGGCGAGTCCGTCGACGCGTCGTCGAGCGAGAAGCCCAGCTGCGGATGGAGCTCGAGCCCCTCGCAGCCGACGAGTGGCGGCGAGACGCTCCCGGTCATCACGTGCCAGGCCTCGGGCGCCTGCCATGTGCGAGTGCGCAAGGTCAGCATCGGCGGCGTGCCGTCGCAACGCGTCGCCATCCCGAGGAACGCGCGCCGGGAAGCGGTCGGCGCCGTCTGATGATCGGCCGGCACCCCCCACACGTCGACCTTGAGGTTGGAGAGCGCCGTGTCCTGTACCGCGTCGTGCATCTCGAACCGCGCCCGGCCGTTCGGCAGCATCTTGACGAACATGCGACTGTCGAGCACGAAGGTCTTGAAGCCGAACTCCGCGATGTAGCCCGGCTCCGGATCGAGGTTGAAGAGCGCGGCGACCGTCGGGAACCCGAACGCGTTGACCTCGACGGTGCCGATCTGAGAGGCGGCCGGGCAGGTCTCGAGGGTGTACGTGGAGATCAGGTTGCGGGGACAGGTCGGCACGGCGTTCGAATCGCCGATGAACCCGGGCGGCAGCTCGAACTGAAGGTCCTTCAGGTTTCCGGCGGCCAGATCGAACAGGAAGGACATCTCGAGCCGATCCGGGTGAGCCCCGGCGCCGTCCTCGGGATCGCCCGCGCTGTCGAGCATCCGTGCGCTGAGGCTCGACACGGGATTGCCCGGCTCGGCGTACCCCGCCGATGGCGCGATCGCCGACAGCGCCGTCGCGATCGATAGGGCGAGCAGCGCCCGGAACGTCATCGCGGCGGCTCCAGCTCGAGCGAGAAGCCGCTCGAGCGGTCGGGCGAGGAGCGGTGCAGCACGACGCGGATCGCCAGGGCATGGCCGTCGGCGAGATGGCTCCGCGCGGCCCGCGAGAGCCGCAGGCTCAGCCGGGCCGTCCCGGCGTGGGCGGCTCTCACCGCGCCACGGGCGACAGTCGCGGTGCGCTGGCCGATGCGGGCGCGTGCCGTCACCGCTATCCGGCCGGGCGCCCCCGTCCGGATCCTCAACCTCAGCCAGCCGCTGGTCGCCATGCGACGGCGCGCCGCCGGCGAGACGGGAAGCGCCCTCAAGCGCGCCGAGCTCGCCCTGTCGACGAAGCCGACGCTTGCGGGGACCGGGCGGTCGAGCCGCGCCGTCGGCGGCGGCGGGCATCCGTCACCGCCGCAGCCGCTCGGCGGCGACTCGGCGGGCGGCGGGAAGCCGCCGCCCTTGCGCGCCACGTAGAGATCGAGATGGCCGCCATCGTCATCGTCCGCCGTCAGGCTCAGGTCCGTGCTGAAGAAGACGCTGCTCCCGTCCGCGCTAGAGGTGTGGTAGCGGACGGTCTTGCTCGCGCCGCCGGCGCTGACCAGCCCGAGGTCGCCGTCCTCCCACTCGTAGACGTCGGCGGTCGTGTTGCCGTCTTCGGGCGTCAGGGGCTCGCCGGTCGTGAGGAACACATGCCGTCCGTCGGTGCTGAGCGAGCGCAGCAGATAGCCCGCCGTCGGCTGGATCGTGGCGCCCTGGGCGATGTCCGCGTCGAAGGCGCCGTTGCCGGTGCCGGGAAGTCCAGAGACCCGCGTCAGCGTCTCGCCCCCCGCGTCGTAGAGGTACACGTCCTTGCGGATGTCGGTGTCGTCGGCGGTCAGCGGCGCCGTGGTCATGAACACCAGCTGTGCGCCGTCCGGAGTCAGCTGAACGTCCTCGCGACGTGAGTTGAGCTGTGCTGGGGTCCGCCAGCTGTCGGACGTCGCGATCGTCGCGACGAAGCGCAGCCCCTGACCGTCGGCGACGTAGATGTTGGCGCCGTTGGCGACGCCCTTGCCAGGAACCAGTTGACCGTTCGCGATGAAGTAGACGCGCGATCCGTCGTCCGAGGGATAGGCCGCGGTCGTCGTGACGGACGCCGAGACCCCGGCAGGGCCGACGGACACCCGTGAGAGGACGCCGCCGGCGACGTCATAGCGGTATAGGTCCTGGCCGGCGTCCAAGTCGTCGTCGGTCAGCTGCTGCGCGGTCGCGACGAAGGCCGTCGAGCCGCTCGGCGTCGCGCCCATGAAGCGGACGTCGGCCGCGGCGTTGCAGGCGGGAGCGACGCGCGTGCAGCGGGAGGCCGAGATCTCGGTGGTCGTCGCGCCGTCCTCGCGCAGGTAGACACGCTTCCTGTTGGCGCCGCAGGCGGCATCCGGACTCGCGATGAAGAGCCGGCGCCCGTCGCGCGAGATCGGGTTGGGCGGATAGCTGTCCGAGCCGACGCTCGCGCCGCACGTCGAGAGCGGGATGCCCGCGCTGTCGACGCCGGCCAGCCGCAAGCCGGCGTCGGTGCTCTCGTAGACCTGCCGGCCACTCGTCTTGACGTCCTCGGGCAGCAGCGCGGTCCCGGACTGAAAGACGAGCCGGCGCATGTCGGACGACGCGCCGGAGAACTCGAAGCTCGCGGCGACGGACGCGAGCAGCGTCGGTGCCGCCTCGATGCCGTCACGGCTGTACAGGCCGACGTCGGGAGTCGACGGGCCGTCCGGGGTCAGCGGATACGGGCTTGTCCAGATCCACCTCGACATGTCCTCGTTCGCCCCGACCAGCAGCGGCGAGGCGAAGCTGAACTGGGAAACCGAATACGGCGCCGCGATCGGGACGCTCTCCCAGCCGAGTTCCGTGCGCCTGGCCATGCTCGGCGCTTGCAGCGACCCCGCCTGCGCGTCTGGCAACGGACCGACGGTGGCGTAGGCGAGCCGATCGCCGCCGGGCGCGATGCCGTAGACCGAGCTGACCGGCGCCCCGTTCGGGTCGGGCGGAGTGACGAGCTCCCAGGCCCGTCCATGGGCCGGCGCCGCGACGCTCGCCTGCGCCGTTCCGGCGGCTGGAGACATGGCCGCCAGCGCGGCCACCAGCAGCAAGAAGGCAATGTGGATCTTCGGCATAGTCCCGCCCGCCGTAGCCGCAGCGGCGGGCGCCAGGCTCGCAGACCTCAATGGTCCTGTCAACGGGCTACCGCGCCGCGATAGACGAAAAGGTCTCTGGAGAGCCCTTGGGCATAGACACCGATGTCTTCAGAGCACTAAAGTCGCCCTATGGCAGGGGCGGGCTTCGCGCTGACGCGCAGCAGGGCTGTGATCGGCGCATGGGTCGCCGTGGTGGCGCTGTGCGGCCTGCTCGGGTTCGCCAGCGGCAGCCCGTTCATCCCCACGGCCACCCTCGCTCCCGGCAGCGAGAGCGAGCGCTGGCTCGACCTGACCGACAATGCCGACTTCGGCGCCAACGTCAACGTGCTGCTCACGGGCCCGCGAGCCGAGCTGCGCCGCCAGGGCGCGGCGCTCACCGCCCAGCTCCGCGACGCCGCCGACGCGCGCGTCATATCGCCGTTCGAGACCGGCGGCCAGCCACGGCGCAACGTCTCCCTCCCCCTGCTGCGCGACGACAGCGCGCTCTTCCTCGCCGACGTCCCGTTCGACATCGAGGACGCGCCCTCGGCCACGCTGGCACCGGTCCGCGCCGTCATCCGGGACACCGTGCGCCCGCCGGTCAGCTCGCGGATCACCGGCGTGCCGACGATCGGCGAGGGCATCACCGAGGAGGCGAACGCCGCCACGCACAAGGCCGAGCTGCTGGCGATCCCACTGCTGATCCTCGTGCTGCTGTTGATCTTCCGGTCGCCGGTCGCCGCGGCGATTCCGCTGATCATGGGTATGGGAACGACGATCGCCGCGGGCGGCCTGGTCAAGGCCGTCGCGACGCAGGTCCCCGTCGACCAGGTCGCGGTGACGGTCACGTCGATGATGGCGCTCGCGCTCGGAGTCGACTACTCGCTGCTGCTGGTGTCGCGCTACCGCGAGCACAGCCGAGACGATCCGGACGCGGTCGGAGCCAACATCGCCGCGGCCGGCAAGGCGGCCCGGCGGACGATCGCCTTCGCGGCGATCCTGCTGATCGCGGTGATAACCGCCGCCGCGCTGCTCGCGGTGGGACCGACGATCGCCTCGGCGGCGTTCGGACTCGGGATGGCCACGGCGTTCGGCGCCCTGTCGGCGATCTTCGTCGCGCCGGCGCTGCTGCGCGAGCTCGATCCCTGGCTGGATCGCTGGCAGGTGCCCGGGCGACGCCGAGGGGAATCCCGCCTCGCGCGGCCCCAGCCGATCCTGATCCCGCTGCTCGCGCTGTTCGCGCTGCTCGCGCTCGCTGCGCCGTCGCTCGGCATCGAGCCGGGCGCGCCCGACGTGAAGCTGCTGCCGGAGGAGTCGGCCGCGAGGTCCGACTACGAGGAGATCGGCAAGGCGGTCGGGCCCGGCTTCGGCGCGGTCTTCAACGTCATCGTTCAGAGCCGTGACGGCAAGCCGCTGACCGCCGAGCGCTCACTCGACGCCATCACGCGGATGCAACGCGAGCTCGCCGCCGACAAGGGGATCGACGCGGTGCTCGGACCGGCGCAGCTCAACCAGGTCAACCGGCGGGTGCCCGCCATCGAGCGGGCGCTCACCGGCCGGGCGCCGGGACTGGTGCGACTCGACCGGGGCCTCACCAAGGCCGCCGCCGGATCGCGGTCGGCTGGCGACGGCGCCAACGCCCTGCACGCCGCGACCGGCGACGCCGAACGCGGCTCGACCGACCTGGCCGAGGGCATCCGGAGCGCCGAGAGCGGGTCGACGGACCTCACCGAGGGAATCGACGAGGCGAGCGGCGGGAGCACGCGGTTGGCTGACGGAACCGGGCGCGTCAGCGTCGGCGCAGGCAAGCTGAGCGAGCAGGTCGACAAGGCGCGCACGTCGTCGGCGAGCATCTCCAACAACGCCAAGGTGCTGCGCAGCGACCTGCAGGCCGGGAGCGACCAGCTGATCGCCCTCGACGCGCCGATGGATGCCGTCGAGACGAACCTCGAGAGCGCCTGGCGCGCGCTCGAGGCGATGACCACGGGCCGCGCCGATCCACGCTTCCAAGAGGCGTTGCAGGCGACTCGGGCCGCCACCGAGGCATTCACCGGAACCGATCCGAGCGACGGTGCCCAGGTCGATCCCGGCTACGCCGGCGTGGCCGCCGGCGTGGCCGACGCCGAGGGGCAGATCGACCTCGGCCTCTACCTCGCCAAGCGGCTGAAGAAGCAGGGCCAGCGGACGCGCACCGGGGTCGGCAAGCTGGCGGACGGGGCCCGCAAGCTCGACGACGGGGTCGCGCGGCTGGCTACCGCCAACGACCGCCTCGCCGCTGGGCTGGAGCGCCTGGCCGACAACGGAGTTCGGCTGCCCGAGGGTCTGAGCAGGCTGGCCGGCGGCGCGAACCGTCTCGCCGGCGGGCTCGCGCAGGTCGAGGAAGGCGCCAGCCGGCTGTCCGCGGGCATCGGCGGCTCGTCGGTCCCAGGAGGGCTCACGAACGGACTCGAGCGGATGCGCGACGGCGTCTCCGACCAGCGGAGCGGCGCCCAGTCGAGCGCGCTCGCGCGCAACTCGCCGGAGCTGTTCGACTCGGGCATGCTGTCGCTCGCGATCGTCGACGGCGCACGACCCGCGACCCGCGACCGGACGCAGTTCGTGCTCGACCTGTCCAACAGCGGCCGCACGGCGCAGATAACGGCCTTCCCCGCGTTCGAGACCAACGATCCGCGGATCGACGGTCTGCGCGAGCGGATCGGCGCGGCCGCGGAGCGGCTCGAGCGGCCCGGACTCGAGGTTGCCGTCGGTGGGCCCGGCGGAATGCTCGGCGACTACAAGGACGCCGCGGCCGCGCGCCTGCCGATGACGATCGCGGTCTTCATCCTGATCTCGCTGCTGATCCTCGCGTTCGCGGTGCGCGCGGTCCCGCTCGCGGCGCTGTGCGTCGTGCTCAACCTGCTCACCGTCGGGGTCACCTTCGGCGTGATGCAGCTCGCGTTCGGCTCCCAGGACCCGCTGCTCGGCGGACCCGGCTACGTCGACGTGATCTCGCTGACCCTCACCCTGGGCGTCGTCTTCGCCCTCTCGATCGACTACCAGGTCTTCCTGCTGGCGCGCATCCGCGAGGAGTACCGGACGTCTGGCGACAACGAGCGCGCGCTCAGCGCGGCGATCGGCTCGACCGCCAGCGTGATCACCGGCGCGGCGGCGGTGATGGTGGCGATCTTCCTCGCCTTCTGCGTCTCGTCGTACATCGGCATCCGCGAGATGGGCGTGGGGCTCGCGATCGCGGTCTTCCTCGACGCGACCGTCGTCCGGCTCGTCCTGCTCCCGGCGGCGATGCGGCTGGCCGGCGATCGCATCTGGTGGTTCCCGGGCTGGCTCGACCGCCGGCTGCCGAACGTCTCGCTCTGACGCGGCGCGCCGCCGGAGCGGCTAGCCGGCGTGGGCGATGCCCAGGTAGCCGCAGATACGCCCGCGCACCGAGCCGTCGCCGCGCGTCACGTAGTCGCGCTCGAGCTGCTCGGGACCGACGTCCGAGACCAGGCGCAGGCCGTTGCGCTCGATGAGCGCCGGCAGCTCGGGAGGGTCGACCGTGAACCTGTACGGCTCACCGACCTTCTCGACGTTGCGGACCATCCGCTCGGCGCCGTAGTGGGCCGCCGGGTCGGCGAACGCCGCGGAGAAGACGTAGTCGAAGCAGATCGAGCTGCCCTCCCCCGCCTCCTCGACGACGAACCGCAGCACCCTGTCGACCGCCGGCGGGTCGAGATACATCAGCACCCCCGAGCAGAGGAAGAGCGTCCGGCCCGCGGCGTCGTAGCCGTGTCCCAGCAGCGACCGCAGCGGGGTCTCGAGGTTGAGGTCGAGCGCGACCATCGTCGGGGCGCTGTCCGCGTAGCCGCGCCGCGCTACGCGGCGGCGCTTGCGCTCCAGCGTCGCCGGCCGGTCGACCTCGAACGCCCGCACGCCGCCGAGCCGGTCGGCGAAGCGGTGGACGCGGCTGTCGTAGCCGCTGCCGACCAGCACGAGCTGGTCGATCTCCGCGTCGAGCTCTTGCTTCAGGATCCCGTCCAGGTGCTTGGTGCGGGCGATCTCGTACTCGTAGTAGCCGGGGGCGTAGCGCTCCCAGGCACGCAGGATCAACGGCCACGCGCCGGGCACACGCCGGAGCGCGCGCAGGCGCGGATCGAGCAGCTCGTACGCGAGATCGTCCGGGTTGCGCAGCAGGTCGTCGGGCTCGCGCGCGCCCATCGCGCGCAGCCACGCGACGGTCTCCGCCGTGACGCTGATCTCGCGTTTGGCGGCGATCGCCTTGACGGGCCTCATCCGGCCTCCTGGGTGGCGCTCGCGGTGTCCGCGGTCAACTCGTCGAGCCACTGCTCGACGGCGGCCGCGGTCGACTCGGAGTGCTGCTCGACGAGCGTGAAGTGGTCGCCCGGTACGTCGACCGAGACGTGCGGCTGGCCCGACGCCAGCGCCGACGCCTCGAGGTCCGGCGGCGCGACGCGCTCCGCGGCCCAGATGACGAGCAGCGGAGCGGCGACGGTCTGCGCGCGCCAGCCGGAGAACAGCCGCAGATAGCCGCCCATCGCCGTCAGGCGGGTGTCGTCCACGAGCGTGGCGCCCCCGCTGGGATCCACTGGCGGCGGGGCGCCGTTGGCCGCCGGGTCGCCGGCCTGCTCGCCATCGTGCGCCTGCTTCCCCTCCGGGCTCGCGGCGCCGCCGGCCATGCGACCGAGCAGCTGCGGCTGGAAGTCGCCCTCGCTGCGGCTGTCGCCGACCACCGGATCGAGCAGGACGACCCCCGCCGGAGGCTCGCCCGCCTGCTCGAGCCGCGCGGCGACCTCGAGCGCCAGGACCGAGCCCGAGGAGAACGCGACGAGGACCGGAGCGACGTCGTCCGCCGCGCGCCGGACGGCGTCCGCCATCGCATCGACCGCGTCCTCGGGCGTCGCGGGCAGCGGCTCGTCGCCCTGGAAGCCGGGGAACGACAGCGCCCTGACGGCGCGCGCGTCGCGGAACGGCCGCGCGAAGCGCGCGAACTGGTGCGGCCCCGACATCGCCATGATCGTCGGGAAGCAGACGAGCGGCGCTTCGGCGGGTCCGTCGGCGAGCCGCACGACGTTCGCGCCCACGTCGGTCTGGCCCTCGCCCCAGCTGAAGTTGCGGCGGAAGCGCGAGGCCTGCATCAGCAGCTCGATGTACTCGCCGAGCTGGCCGCCGGCGCCCGCCTCGCGCAACATCGAGCTGAGCAGCCCCTCGGTCGAGCCGGCGGCCGCATCGGCGTCGCCGCCGAGCCGCGCGGACAGATGCGCCGCCAGCGCGGCCGACGTCGGATGGTCGAAGACCGCGTTGGGCGCCAGGCGCACCCCCGAGAGCATGTTGAGGCGGTTGACCAGCTCGACCGCCGCCAGCGAGTCGAAGCCGAGCTCGAGCAGCGGCCGGTCGACCTCGATCGCGTCGGCGTCGGAATGGCCGAGGACCCCGGCGACCTGCTCCCTGACCACGTCGAGCACCGCGCGTTCGCGCGCCTCGGGGTCCAGCCCCTCCAGGCGTCGCTGCAGCGACGCCTGGACGGCTTGCGGCGCCGCCGAGACCCGCACGAGCCCGCGCAGCAGCGGCGGCATCGTCCCGGCGCGCGCGGCCGAGCGCAGCTTCGCGCGGTCGAGCGGAACCGGCAGCACGACGGCGTCCGCCGCCGAGCAGGCGGCGTCGAGCAGCTCGAGCCCCCGCTCGTCGGAGACCGCCTCCATGCCGAAGCGCGTCATCCGAGCGCGATCCAGCTCGCTGAGATCGCTGCCGATGCCGCCCTCCTGGGCCCAGAGCCCCCAGACGAGCGCGGTCGCAGGCAGGCCGTCGGCCCGCCGCCGCTGAGCGAGCGCGTCGAGGAACGCGTTGCCGACGGCATAGCTGCCCTGCCCCGGGCCGCCGAGCGTCGCGGCGAGCGAGGAGAAGAGGACGAACGCCGACAGCTCGCAGTCGCCGCTGAGCTCGTGCAGGGCGATCGCGGCGTCGACCTTCGGCCGCATCGCCGCGGCCAGCCCGTTCGGCTCGAGCGCCGTGACGATGCCGTCGTCGACGACGCCGGCCGCGTGGACGATCGCGGTCAGCGGGCGGTCGGCCGGCTGGGAGTCCAGCAGCGCCGCGAGCGCCTCGCGGTCGGCCGCGTCGCAGGCGGCGATCTCGACTTCGGCGCCGAGCTCGGTCAGCTCGCGCTCGAGCTCCGCCGCGCCCTCGGCGGCAGGCCCGCGGCGACTCACGAGCAGCAGTCGCCGCACGCCGTGGGCGCCGACCAGGTGCTTGGCGACGAGGCCGCCGAGCATTCCGGTCGCACCCGTCATCAGCACGGTCCCGTCCCCGAAGGAGACCGGGGCGCCGAGCCGCTCGGGGCCGACGCGCGCGACGTGCGGCAGCAGCAGCTCGCCACTCCTGAGCGCCAGCTGCGGCTCGCCGGTCGCCAGCGCAGCGCCGAGCGCGTCCCGCGACGCCTGCTCGTCGTCGCTGTCGAGCAGCACGAAGCGGCCCGGGTTCTCCGACTGCGCGGAGCGGATCAGGCCGGCGGCGGCGGCCGCCGCGAGATCGGCGACGACGTCGCCGTCGCCGGTCTCGACGGCGTGGGCCGTCAGCAGCGCCAGCCGCGTCGCGCCGAGGCGCTCGTCGGCCAGCCAGCCTTGGAGCAGCGCGAGCGTTCGGCGTGCGACGTCATGGGCGGTCGCGGCATCGAGGGGCGCGCCGACCGACGACACGCGCGCGAGCACGACGTCGGGCGCCGGCTCGCCCGCGTCGAGCTTCGCGACGAGCGCCGCGAGGTCGTCGTGGCGGTCCGCGCCCTCGGGTGAGGACGGGACGTCGCCGAGCATCGCCAAGCGAAGGGTCGGTACGTGCGCCGGAAGCGCAAGCGGCTGCCAGGCGAGCGTGAAGAGCGCGTCGCGCAGGCCCGCGTCGGCGACGGCGACACGTTCCACGTCCAACGGCTCCAGCCGCACCGCGTCGACAGCGCAGACGGGGTTGCCGGAGTCGTCGGCGATCGCCACCGCGATGCCGCCGTCGGAGGGCCGTAGGCGGACGCGCAGGGCGGTCGCGCCCGATCCGAGCAGGGCGAGCCCGCGCCACCCGGCGGGCAGGCGGACGCCCGCGGGATCGTCGCCTTCCTCGCCGGCGATCGCCAGCTGCAGCGCGGTATCGAGCAGCGCCGGGTGGATTCCGAATGCGTGCGACGCGTCGCCGTCCGGGCCGGCGGCGACCCCCAGCTCGGCGAAGATCTCGTCGCCGTCTCGCCAGGCTGACCGCAGCCCGGTGAAGGCCGGGCCGTAGTCGAACCCGCGCCCAGCGAGCGTGTCGTAGAGCTCCTCGACGTCGATCTCCTCGGCGCCCTCGGGCGGCCAGATCGCCGCCGTCCAGCCCTCCACGGGGACCTCCGGCGCGAGTGTCCCGGCCGCGTGCTCCGACCACTCGGACCGCGGATCCTCGAGGTCCTCGAGGCGGGCGCGAATCGAGATCGGTCGCCGGCCGTCGCCGTCGGACTCGCTGACGAGGACCTGCAGCTGCAGAGCGCCGTCGGTGGGCAGCGCGAGCGGCCGTTCGACGGTCAGCTCGTCGACGCGCGGACAGCCGACTTCGGCGCCGGCGCGCAGCGCCAGCTCGGCGAAGACCGAGCTCGGCAGCAGCGGTCGCTCGACCAGCACGTGCTCGGCCAGCCACGGCTGGGACGTGGTGGAGAGACGTCCGGTCAGGACCAACGCCCCGTCCTCGCCGCCGACGGCGATCGCCGCGCCGAGCAGCGGATGGTCGATTCGCGCCTGACCGGCGGCGACGAGGTCGCCGCCGCCGGTGGTGCGCTGCTCGAGCCAGTAGCGCTCGCGCTGGAACGGATAGGTCGGCAGCGGTACGCGCTTGGCGGCGGTGCCGGCGAAGAGGCGGTTCCAGTCGACCGGGGCGCCGTGGACGTGCATGGCGGCGAGCGAGGTCAGGAAGCGCTGCTGACCGCCGTCGTCGCGACGCAGCGTCTCGGTCACCAGGACCTGCTCAGGCTGGTCGGAGGCGGCCTCGACCGTCTCCTGGACGGCCATGGTGAGAACCGGGTGCGGCGACACCTCGACGAAGGTGTCCCAACCAGTGCTCAACAGCTCGCGAGTCGCATCCTCGAAACGGACCGACTCGCGCAGGTTGCGATACCAGTAGCCGGCATCGAGCACGGCTGTATCGACGAGCTCGCCCTCGAGACAGGACATGAACGCGACCTGGCCCGAGCGCGGCTCGATCCCATCGAGATCGGCCAGCAACCGGTCACGGATCCGCTCGACCTGGAGCGAATGCGACGCATAATCGACCGGAATCCGCCGCGCCCAAACCTCGTCGGCCTCACACGCCGCAAGCAGCTCGTCCAAGGCCGCCGCCTCGCCTGAGACCACCACGGTCCGCGGACCGTTGACGGCCGCAACCGACAGCCGGTCGCCCCAACCCGCGATGCGCTCGGCGACCTCATCGCCGGTTCCCGACACCGACACCATCCCGCCAAGGCCGGCGATCTCGGTCAGGGCTTGGCTACGCAACGCCACGACACGCGCACCGTCCTCCAACGACAACCCGCCAGCCACACACGCCGCCGCGATCTCACCCTGCGAATGACCGACCACAACCGACGGCTCGACACCCCACGCCCGCCACAGACCAGCGAGCGACACCATCACCGCCCACAACGCCGGCTGCACCACATCCACACGCTCCAGCCAACCCTCGTCCTCACCCGCCAGAACGTCGGACAGCGACCAATCGACGAACGGCGCCAACGCCGCCTCGCAACGCTCGATCCACTCCGCGAACACCGGCTCGACATCGATCAACCCAGCCGCCATCCCAACCCACTGCGCACCCTGACCCGGGAACACGAACGCCACCCGCCTCCCCCCGACCGCGGTGCCCGACACCAGCCCGTCGGGCGAGCGACCCGAAACCAACCCGTCGAGACCGGCCAGCAACTCGTCGCGGTCGCGGCCAACGACCACCGCACGCCGCTCCAACCGCGCACGACGGGCGAGCGAGAGCGCGACGTCGGCCGGATCGAGGCCGTCGGCCTCGACGCGGGCGGCCAGGCGACCGGCCAGCTCCGACAGCGCGACGTCGGACTTCGCGGACAACAGCCACGCCACGGCCGGCGGCTCCGATCCGTCGATCTCCGACTCGTCAGCGGCGGTCGCGACGGGCGGCTCCTCGACGATCACGTGGGCGTTCGTCCCGCTGATCCCGAACGACGACACCGCCGCGCGGCGCTTGCGCTCGCCGGCGGGCCATTCGACCGCCTCGGTGAGCAGCTCCACGTCGCCGGCGGACCAGTCGACGTGCGGCGTCGGCTCGTCGACGTGCAGCGTGGCGGGAAGGATCTCCTCGCGCATCGCCATGACCATCTTGATCACGCCGGCGACGCCGGCGGCGGCCTGGGTGTGGCCGAGGTTCGACTTGACCGAGCCGAGCCGCAACGGGCCGTTCGAGCGCTCCTGGCCATAGGTCGCCAGCAGCGCCTGAACCTCGATCGGATCTCCCAGCGCGGTCCCGGTCCCGTGGCCGTCGACGACGTCGACGTCGGCCGGAGAGAGGCCGGCGTTCGCCAGCGCCTGGGCGATCACGCGCTCCTGCGACGGACCGTTCGGCGCCGTCAGGCCGTTGCTCGCACCATCCTGGTTGACCGCGCTGCCACTGACGACCGCTAGCACGTCGTGGCCGTTGCGCTGGGCATCCGACAGCCGCTCGACCAGCAGCAGACCGGCGCCCTCCGACCAGCCGACGCCGTCGGCCGCGCCCGCGAACGACCGGCAGCGCCCGTCCGGAGACAGCGCGCGCTGGCGGCTGAACTCGACGAACGCCATCGGCGTCGACAGCACGGTCACCCCGCCGGCCAGCGCGAGGTCGCACTCGCCCTGGCGCAGCGCCTGACAGGCCTGGTGCAGCGCGACCAGCGACGACGAGCAGGCGGTGTCGATCGTCACCGCCGGGCCCTCGAGGCCGAACACGTACGACAGCCGGCCCGACAGCACGCTCGCCGAGGCGCCGGTGCCGAGATAGCCGGCCACCTCCTCGAGCGCGGCATCGGAGGCGCTGACCGCGTAGTCGTTGTACATCAGCCCGGCGAAGACACCGGTCCGGCTGCCGCGCAGCGAGTCTTGGTCGATCCCGGCGTTCTCGAAGATCTCCCAGGCCGCCTCGAGCAGCAGCCGCTGCTGCGGATCCATCGCCAGCGCCTCGCGCGGGCCGATCTCGAAGAAGGCGGCGTCGAAGCGGTCCGCCGCGTCGACGAAGCCGCCGGCCTTGACGTAGGTGGCGCCATGGGTGTCGGGATCGGCGTCGTAGAGCCGTCCGAGATCCCAGCCACGGTCGTCGGGGAACGGTACGGCCCCGTCGCGCCCTGCGGCGAGCAGCTCCCAGAGCTCCTGGGGCGAGCCGACCCCGCCGGGATAGCGGCAGCTCATGCCGACGATCGCGATCGGCTCGTCGGTCTGCGCCCGTTTCGCCACCGCCGCCGCGCGGCCGGCGCCCGAGACCCGGCCGTGGATGAAGCCCGCGACCGCGACCGGGGTCGGGTAGTCGAAGATCAGCGTCGCGGGCAGGCGCAGCCCGCTCGCGTAGCCGAGGTAGTTGCGCAGCTCGACCGCGGCGAGCGAGTCGAAGCCGAGGTCCTTGAAGGTTCGCTGCGGATCGACCGCGGCGGCGGTGCCGTGGCCGAGCACGGTGGCCACCTGCTCGCGCACCAGCTCCAGCACCATCTGCTCCCACTCGCCCTCCGGCACGCCGGCGAGCCGCTGCGCCAGCGCGCCGCCGCCGGCCGTCGAGCCGCGCCGCGCGCGCACCCTGACGAGCTTGCCGAAGATCGGCGGCAGCAGACCGGCGCGGGCGAGCGGCCGCAGCGCGGCGAGATCGAGCTGGACCGGGACGAGCAGCGCCGCGTCGGCGGTCAGCGACCTGTCGAGCAGCGCCAGGCCCTGCTCGGCGGTCAGCGGCGCCCCGAGCAGGCTCACGCGCGCGCGGTCGGCGTCGCTGAGCTCGCCGCCCATGCCACCGGTCGACTCCCAGAGCCCCCAGGCGAGCGAGACCGCAGGCAGGCCCTGCGCCCGGCGCTCGGCCGCCAGCGCGTCGAGGAAGGCGTTCGCGGCCGAGTAGTTCGCCTGGCCGGGCGAGCCGAGCGTCGCCGCGACCGACGAGAACAGCACGAACGCCGACAGGTCGAGGTCGGCTGTCAGCTCGTGCAGGTGCCAGGCCGCGTCGACCTTCGGCGCCATCACGCGCGCCAGCCGCTCGCCGTCGAGCGACTCGACGACGCCGTCGTCGAGCACGCCGGCGGAGTGGACGACGGCCGACAGCGGCATGTCCGCCGGGACCGCGGCGAGCGCCGTCTCCAGCGCGGTGCGATCCGCGACGTCGCAGGCCTCGACGCGCACGGCGCAGCCGGCTTGCTCCAGCTCCGCGACCAGCTCCGCCGCACCCTCGGCCTCCAGGCCGGAGCGGCTGACCAGCAGCAGGCTCCCCACCCCGTGCTCGGCCACCAGATGACGAGCGACCAATGCCCCCAGGCCGCCGGTGCCGCCGGTGATCAGGACCGTGCCGCGGGCGAGATCGGCGCCCGCCTCCGCGTCGGCGTCGGCTGCTCCCACCAGGCGTGGGACGAGCGGCTCGCCGCCACGCAGGGCGATCAGCGGCTCGTCGCTGCCGGCGGTGGCGGTGAGTGCCGCCATGGACGCCGGATCGCCGTCGACGTCGACCAGGCCGAACTGGCCCGGGTGCTCGGACTGCGCCGAACGGACCAGGCCCCAGGCGGCGGCCACGCCGAGGTCCGGGCGCTCGCCGTCGCCCGCCGCGACCGCGCCGCGTGAGACGAGCGCCAGCCGCGAGTCGACCAGCCGCTCGTCGGCTAGCCAGCGCTGGACGAGGCCCAGCGCCCGCTCGGCGGTCGCGAGCGCTTGTGGCGCTCCTCCACCGGACACGTCGCCCGACTCGGAGGCGCACGCCACCAACACCAGCTCGGGGACCGGCGTCTCCGCCTCGACGGCGGCCAGCAGCGCGTCCAGGTCCAGGTAGCGGTCGACCTCCAGATCGCCAACCTCGAGATCGCCCAGCACGGCGATCGTCGCCGCCGCTCCTTCGAGCGACTCGCCCGCGATCCACTCGATGCCGAACAGCGACTCCTCGCCGCCCGCGGCGGACTGGAGCTGGCCGGAGTCGACCGGGCGGGTGACCAGGCCGTCGACCGCGAGCACGGGAACGCCGACGCGGTCGGTCGCGGCGATCGTCAAGCGCTCGTCCTCGGCGACGACGCGCACGCGCAGCGACGACGCTCCGCTCATGCCGACGCGCACGCCCGTCCACGCGAACGGCAGCTGCAGTCCGCCCTCCAGCCCCGCCAGGAAGGAGCCGTGCAGCGCACCGTCGAGCAGCGCCGGATGGATGCCGTAGCTGGATGCCTCGCGGGCCTGCTCGTCGGCGAGCTCGACCTCGGCGAAGACCTCGCCGTCGCGCTGCCAGGCGGCGCGCAGTCCTTGGAACGCCGGTCCGTACTCGAGGCCGACAGCGCCGATCCCCTCGTAGAGCGCGTCGACGTCGACCGGCTCGGCGCCCTCCGGCGGCCAGACGCCGCCGAGCTCGGCGAGCGTCCCGTCGGCGATCAGCTCGCCGGCGCTGACGACCGCGCTCGCGTGGCGGACCCAGTCGACGTCCTCGCCCTCGTCGTCGACCTCCGGCCGCGCGTGGACGACGACCTCGCGCCCGCCGTCGTCGCCGGGACCGCCGACCGACAGCTGGATCTGGACGCCCGTCCCCTCCGACAGGACCAGCGGCAGCTCCAGCATCAGCTCGTCGACGACGGCGCAGCCGACCCGCTCGCCGGCGTGCAACACCAGCTCCGCGAACGCGGCGCCCGGCAGCAGCGTCACTCCGGAGACGGCGTGGTCGCGCAGCCAGGCGTGCGAGCCGAGCGACAGCCGTCCGGTGAAGATCACCCCGTCGCCGCCAGCGACCGAGACGACCGCGCCGAGCAGCGGATGGCCGGCCGCCGCCTGCCCCGCCGCCGCGAGATCGCCGACGCCGCCACGGCCTCCGAGCCAGTAGCGCTCGTGCTGGAAGGCGTAGGTCGGGAGCGGGACGCGCTTGGCGGCGGTTCCGCCGAACAGCGCGAGCCAGTCGACGTCGGCGCCGTGGGCGTGGAGCTGGCCGAGCGCGACGAGGAGGGTGTCGGGCTCGGGGCGGTCCTTGCGCAGCCCGGTCGCGAAGACGGGCTCGGTCTCCGCGTCGCCGTCGAGCGACGCTTGGGCCATCGCGGTGAGCGTGCCGTCCGGGCCGAGCTCGAGGTAGCGCGTCGCGCCCTGCGCGGCGAGGGTGGCGATGCAGTCGTGGAAGCGGACCGCCTCGCGGACATGACTCGCCCAGTAGCCGGGCGAGGTCGCCTGCTCGTCGGTCAGCAGCTCGCCGGTGACGTTGGAGACGACCGGGATCTTCGGCGCCGACAACTCGACCGTCGCGGCAACCTGCTCGAACTCGGCGATCATCGGATCCATCAACGGCGAATGGAACGCATGGCTCACCCGCAGCTGAGACGTCTTGCGGTCGCGGCTCTCCCAAAGCTCCTCGACCTGCAGGACGGCCGCCTCGTCGCCTGAGATCACCGTCGAACGCGGACCATTCAGACCCGCAATCCCAACTCCGTCGATGCCGGACAGCGATTCGAGGACCTCGTCCTCCGACGCCTCGACAGCGACCATCGCGCCGCCCTCCGGGAGCGCGCCCATCAGACGGCCGCGCGCCGCGACGAGCTTGCACGCGTCGTCGAGCGAGAACACACCGGCCACGTGAGCCGCCGCCAGCTCACCAATCGAATGACCAGCCAACAGATCCGGCTTCACACCGAACGACTCGACCAGCCTGAACAACGCGACCTCGACAGCGAACAACGCCGGCTGCGTCAACTCAGTGCGCGCCAGACGGTCGGCGTCGTCGCCGAACACCACGGCGCGCAACGACTCCTCGAGCTCAACATCGAACCGCTCGCAAACCGCGTCGAACGCCTCCGCGAACACCGGGAACGCGTCATACAACCCACGCCCCATCCCAACCCGCTGCGCACCCTGCCCCGTGAACAGCAACGCCAACCGGCCGGAGGCCGCCACACCAGAGGCGACGTTCGGCGCGGGACGACCCGCCGCCAGCGCGTCCAGGCCGGCCAACAGCTCGTCGCGATCCGCGCCGACGATCACGGCGCGCCGCTCCAACCGGGCACGGCCGCTGACGAGCGAGAAGCCGACGTCGACCGGGTCGAGATCGCCGGCCGCCACACGGGCGGCCAGGCGCGTCGCCTGCTCGACGAGCGCCGCCTCGGACCGAGCCGAGAGCAGCCATGGCAGCGCCGGCAGCTCACGCGGCTCGACGGGCTCCGCGTCGCCGTCGGACTCGGCCTCCGCGACGGCTGGCGACTCCTCGACGATCACGTGGGCGTTGGTGCCGCTGATGCCGAACGACGAGATCCCGGCGCGGCGCGCGCGACCGCCCGCCGGCCACGGCGTCGCCTCGGTCAGCAGCTCGACGTCGCCCATCGACCAGTCGACGATCGGTGACGGCGCGTCGACGTGCAGCGTCGCCGGGAGCTCGCCCGCGCGTAGCGCCAGCACCATCTTGATCACGCCCGCGACACCGGCGGCGGCCTGGGTGTGGCCGAAGTTCGACTTGATCGAGCCCAGTCGCAGCGGACCGTTGGAGCGCTCCTGGCCGTAGGTCGCGAGCAGCGCCTGCGCCTCGATCGGATCGCCGAGCGTCGTGCCCGTGCCATGCGCCTCGACGACGTCGACGTCGGCGGCGGACAGGCCGGCGTCGGCAAGCGCCTGGGCGATCACCCGCTCTTGCGACGGGCCGTTCGGCGCCGTCAACCCATTGCTCGCCCCGTCCTGGTTGACCGCGCTGCCGCGCACGACCGCCAGCACCTCGTGGCCGTTGCGGCGCGCGTCGGAGAGCCGCTCCAGAACCAGCATCCCGAGTCCCTCCGACCAGCCGACGCCGTCCGCCGCCTCGGCGAACGACTTGCAGCGGCCGTCCGGCGCCAACCCGCGCTGACGGCTGAACTCCATGAAGGCCATCGGCGTCGACAGCACCGTCGCGCCACCCGCGAGCGCAAGCCCGCACTCGCCGCGGCGCAGCGCCTGGCAGGCGAGATGGAGCGTGACGAGCGACGACGAGCAGGCGGTGTCGAGCGTGATCGCCGGGCCCTCGAAGCCGAGCACATAGGCGAGCCGACCGGAGGCGACGCTGCCCGACCCGCCGGTCGCGATGTAGCCCTCGACCTCGCGCAGCGCCGCAGTCGACGCCCCGATCGCATAGTCGTGGTACATCAGCCCCGCGAAGACCCCGGTCCGGCTGCCGCGCAGCGACTGCGGATCGATCCCCGCGTGCTCGAGCGCCTCCCACGCCCCCTCGAGCAGCAGCCGCTGCTGGGGGTCCATCGCCAGCGCCTCGCGCGGACCGATGCCGAAGAAGTCGGCGTCGAACCCGACCGCGTCGTCGAGGAAGCCGCCGCGGCGCACATAGGTCGTCCCCGGGTTCGCGGGGTCGGGGTCGAAGATCGCGTCGACGTCCCAGCCGCGGTCCTCCGGGAAGTCGCCGACGGCGTCCGTGCCGCCGCCGACCAGCTCCCACAGCTCGTCCGGCGAGCCGACGCCGCCCGGGTAGCGGCAGCTCATGCCGACGATCGCGACCGGCTCGCGGTTGCGCTCCTCGAGCTCGCGCAGCTGCTCGCGCGTCTGGTGCAGGTCGACGGTGACCCGCTTCAGGTAGTCGAGCAGCTTGGCGTCGTCAGTCACTTGTCGTAGTCCTCTCGTGCACGGATGCGATCAGCCGTCGTCGGCGTCGGGGGTACCGAGCTCGGCGTCGATCAGGTCGAAGATCTCGTCGGCGCCGGCGGCCTGGATGCGGTCGACGAGCCGCTCGCCCTCGTCGTCCTCCTCCGCGCTGGCGGCCGGCAGCTTCGCCATCAGCGCGCGCAGTCGCGCGTCGACCTCGGCGCGCTCGTCGTCGCTCGCGACCGCCCCGACCAGCGACTCGAGCTTGTCGAGCTGCTCGTGGATCGGCGAGCGCACGACGCTGCTCGCCTCGATCCGGCTGCGCAGGTGAGCGGCGGTCGCGGCCGGCGTCGGGTAGTCGAAGACGAGCGTCGCCGGCAGGCGCAGCCCGGCCGCCTGGCTGAGCCGGTTGCGCAGCTCGACCGACGCCAGCGAGTCGAAGCCGAGGTCCATGAAGGCGGCGGCCGGGTCGATCGCATCGGCCGAGGCGTGCCCGAGCACCGCCGCGACATGGCCGCGGACCAGCTCGAGCGCGAGCGCCTCGCGCTCGCCCTCCGGGACCTCGGCGAGCTTCTGGGCCAGCGACCCGGCGACGACCGCCGGCCCGCGCCGCGCCGGCACGCGGACGAGCTTGCTGAGGATCGGCGGCAGGATCCCGGCGCGGGCGAGCGGCCGCAGCGCGGCGGTGTCGAGCTCGACCGGGGCGAGCAGCGACTCGTCGCGACCGACGGCGAAGTCGAGCAGCTCGAGTCCCTGCTCCGCCGACAGCGCCGCCATGCCGGCGCGCTCGATCCGCGTCCGGTCGCCGTCGTCGAGCGAGCCGCCCATGCCCGCCTCCTCCCAGGGCCCCCAGGCGAGCGAGATCGCCGGTAGGCCCTGCGCGCGGCGATCGGCCGCCAGGGCATCGAGGAAGGAGTTCGCGGCCGCGTAGTTCGCCTGCCCCGGCGCGCCGAGCGTCGCAGCGACCGACGAGAAGAGGACGAAGGCCGACAGGTCGAGGTCGCGCGTCAGCTCGTGCAGATGCCAGGCCGCATCGGCCTTCGGCGCCATCACGCGCGCCAGCCGCTCGCCGTCGAGCGACTCGACCACGCCGTCGTCGAGCACACCGGCTGCGTGGACGACCCCCGTCAGCGGCCGCTCGGCGGGAATCTCTGCGAGCAGCCGCTCGAGCGCCGCGCGATCGGACACGTCACAGGCCGCGACTGAGACCGCGCAACCGAGCTGCTCGAGCTCGGCGGCGAGCTCCGTCGCACCTTCCGCCGCCGGCCCGCGGCGGCTGACCAGCAGCAGCCCGCCGACACCGTGCTCGCCGGCGAGGTGGCGCGCGACGAGCGCGCCGAGACCGCCGGTGCCGCCGGTGATCAGGACCGTCCCGTCGGCGCCGAACGGGCTCGCGACGTCGACGGCGTCCTCCGCCGCGTCGTCGGCGACGGGTTCGGCGACCCGCGTCAGGCGCGGAACCAGCGCGCGCCCGCCACGCAGCGCGACCTGCGGCTCGTCACCGCCGGCGACCAGGCCGACCGCCGCCCACGAGGCGTCACCGTCGAGGTCGATCAGGCCGAGCAGTCCCGGGTGCTCCGACTGCGCCGAGCGCACGAGGCCCCAGGCCGCGGCGGCCGCCGGGTCGACGCCCTCCGCGGCCGTCGCGACCGCGCGCTGGGCGACGAAGACCAGCCGCGACTCGACCAGCCGCTCATCGGCGATCCAGGACTGGACGTGTCCGAGCGCCTGCAGGGCGGCCGCCTGCGCGTCCGCCGCCGCGCCGTCGCCGGCGCTGGGCGCGTCGCAGCCGACGAGCACGACGTCCGGAGCGCGCCCGCCCTCCTCGACGGACGCCAGCAGCTGCTCGAGATCGGCGAAACGCTCGACGTCCAGGCCACCGGCCGCCAGATCGCCCAGGACCCCGATCGAGCCCGACGGCCCGCTCGGCGGCGCCTCGGCCCACTCGACGGCGAACAGCGACCGGCCGGCGCCGCCACCGGCGGCGGCGCGCAGCTGGGCGACGTCGACCGGACGCGCGGACAGGCTCTCGGCGGAGAGCACCGGGGCGCCGCTGGAATCGGCCGCGGTGAGCGTCAGCGTGCCGTCGCCGGCCTGCGCGATCCGTACCCGCAGCCGCGAGGCCCCTTCCCCTGTGAGCTTGACTCCGGCCCAGGCGAACGGCAGCGCGAGCGTCCCGCCCGCGGCGACCTCGACCAGTGCGGCGTGGAGCGCGGAGTCGAGCAGCGCCGGGTGGACCCCGTAGCGGCCCGCCTCGAGCGCCTGCGACTCGTCGAGCTCGATCTCGGCGAACGCCTCGTCGCCGCGGCGCCAGACCGCGCGTAGCCCTTGGAACACGGGTCCATAGGCGAATCCGACCTCGGCCAACCGGTCGTAGAGGCCGTCGACCTCGGCCGGCTCGGCCCCGGCGGGCGGCCAGCTTCCGCTCAGCTCCTCGGCGCCGCTATCGACGTCGGCCAGCTCGGCGGCGAGGAAGCCCGCCGCGTTGCGGACCCACTCGGCGCCCTCCTCCGCGTCGAGCCCGCCCTCCGAGCGCGAGTGGACGGCGATCGCACGCCGGCCCGCCTCGTCAGGCTCGGCGACCGCGACCTGCAGTTGCACGGCGGCGCCCTCCGGAAGCACCAGCGGCGCCTCGAGCATCAGCTCCTCGACTCCGGCCGCGCCGACCGCGGTCGCGGCGGTCAATGCCACCTCGAGCAGCGCCGTCCCGGGCACGACGACCGTGTCGAAGATCGCGTGGTCGGCGAGCCACGGATGGGTCCGCGCCGACAGCCTGCCGGTGAACAGCCAGCCCTGATCGCCGGCGAGCGCCGTCACCGAGCCGAGCAGCGGATGGTCGGTCGGTGACAGGCCGAGCGAGGTCGCGTCGCCGCTGTCCTGACCGGAGGCGAGCCAGTAGCGCTCGCGCTGGAAGGCGTAGGTCGGCAGGCCGACCCGCTTGGCGCCGCTGTTCTCGAACAGCAGCCGCCAGTCGACGGCGGCCCCGTGGACGTGGATCTGAGCGAGCGCGGCGAGCAGCGTCTCGGGATCTGGGCGGTCGCGGCGCAACGCGCTCGCGAAGACGGGGCCGGCCAGCCCGGTGTCGCCGCCGCCGCCGTCGAGCACGGCCTGCGCCATCGCCGTCAGGACGCCATCCGGTCCCAGCTCGAGGTAGCGGGTCACGCCCTGCGCGGCGAGCGTCGCGACGCAGTCGGCGAAGCGGACCGCCTCGCGCACGTGGCTCGCCCAGTAGGCCGGCGAGGTCGCCTGCTCCTCGGTCAGCAGCTCGCCGGTCACGTTCGAGACGATCGGTATTCGCGGCGCCGACAGCTCGACGGTCGCGACGACCTGCTCGAACTCCGCGAGCATCGGATCCATCAGCGGCGAATGGAACGCGTGGCTGACGCGCAGCAGCGATGTCTTGCGGTCGCGCCCCTCCCACTCCGCCGCGAGCGCCGCCACCGCCTCCCGCTCACCGGAGACGACGACCGACCGCGGCCCGTTGACGCCGGCGATCGCCACAGTTCCGCCGGCGGCCTCCAGCGACGTCAGCACCTCGTCCTCGGACGCCTCCAGCGCCGCCATCGCGCCGCCATCGGGGAGCGCGCCCATCAGGCGTCCGCGCGCCGCCACGAGACGGCAGGCGTCCTCGAGCGAGAGCACGCCGGCGACATGCGCCGCGGCCAGCTCGCCGACCGAGTGCCCGGCCAGCAGGTCGGGCGCGACGCCGAGCGACGCGACCAGCCTGTACAACGCGACCTCGACCGCGAACAGCGCCGGCTGGGTGTACTCGGTCCGCGCCAGCAGCTCCTCGTCTTCGCCGAAGACCAGCTCGCGCAACGGCCGGTCGAGCTCACCGTCGAACTGCTCGCAGACGGCGTCGAACGCCTGGGCGTAGACCGGAGTCGTCGCGTGGAGATCGCGGCCCATTCCGATCCGCTGCGCGCCCTGGCCGGTGAACAGGAACGCCTGCCTGGCGCCGGCGACGACACGGCCGGCGACGACGTTCGGCGCCGGCATCCCGCGCACCAGCCCGTCGAGACCGGCGAGCAGGCCGTCGCGATCGGCGGCGACGACGACCGCGCGCTGGTCCAGCACGGCGCGGCCGCCGGCGAGTGAGAAGCCGACGTCGAGCGCCGACAGGTCGCCGGCCTCGACACGCGCGGCGAGCAGGCCGGCCTGCTCGGCGAGCGCGGCCTCGCTCTTCGCGGCGAGCACCCACGGCACGGCGGGAAGCTCGCGCGGCTCGGTGGGCGCGGCCGACTGCTGGGCCGGCGGCGGCTCCTCGAGCAGGACGTGGGCGTTGGTGCCGCTGATCCCGAACGACGAGACGCCGGCGCGGCGCTTGCGCTCGCCGGCCGGCCACTCGGCCGCCTCGGTCAGCAGCTCGACGTCGCCGGTCGACCAGTCGACGATCGGCGACGGCTCGTCGACGTGCAGCGTGCGCGGCAGCACGCCGGCGCGCATCGCGAGCACCATCTTGATGACGCCGGCGACGCCGGCGGCGGCCTGGGTGTGGCCGATGTTCGACTTGATCGAGCCGAGCCGCAGCGGACCGTTGTCGCGCTCCTGGCCATAGGTCTCGAGCAGCGCCTGCGCCTCGATCGGATCGCCGAGCGTCGTGCCGGTGCCGTGCGCCTCGACGGCGTCGACGTCGGCGGCGGACAGGCCGGCGTTGGCGAGCGCCTGGACGATCACGCGCTCCTGCGACGGGCCGTTCGGGGCGGTCAGGCCGTTGCTGGCGCCGTCCTGGTTGACCGCGCTGCCGCGCACCACGGCGAGGATCTCGTGGCCGTTGCGTTGTGCGTCGGACAACCGCTCGACGAGCAGCAGGCCGACCCCCTCGGAGAGCCCGACGCCGTCGGCGGCGTTGGCGAACGCCTTCGAGCGGCCGTCCGGCGCGAGGCCGCGCTGGCGGCTGAACTCCATGAAGGCCATCGGCGTCGAGAGCACGGTCACGCCACCGGCGAGCGCCATGTCGCACTCGCCCTGGCGCAACGCCTGGCAGGCCTGGTGCAGCGCGACCAGCGACGACGAGCAGGCCGTGTCGACAGTGACCGCCGGGCCCTCGAGACCGAACGTGTAGGCCAACCGTCCCGACACGACGCTCGCCGAGTTGCCGGTGCTGACATAGCCCTCGACGTCGCGCAGCGCCGAAGCTCCGGCGCTCGCCGCGTAGTCCTGGTACATCACGCCGGCGAAGACGCCCGTCTGGCTGCCGCGCAGCGATTGCGGGTCGATCCCGGCGTACTCGAAGGTCTCCCAGGCCGCCTCGAGCAGCAGCCGCTGCTGGGGGTCCATCGCCAGCGCCTCGCGCGGACCGATGCCGAACAGGCCGGCGTCGAAGGAGCCGGCGTCCTCGACGAAGCCGCCATGGCGCGAGTAGCTCGTGCCCGACGCGCCCGGGTCGGGGTCGTAGAGGCGGTCGAGATCCCAGCCGCGATCCTCGGGGAACAGCGAGATCCCGTCGCGGCCCGCGGCGAGCAGCTCCCACAGCTCCTCGGGCGACCGGACGCCGCCGGGCAGGCGGCAGCTCATCCCGACGATCGCGATCGGCTCGTCGGCGCGGGCCGGAGCACGGCGGGCGACCGCGCCGGCCTTCGTCGTGCCGGCGACGCGCTCGCGCAGCATCGCGGCGACCGCGATCGGCGTCGGATAGTCGAAGACGAGCGTCGCCGGCAGCCGCAGCCCGCTGACCTGGCTGAGCTGGTTGCGCAGCTCGACCGCCGCGAGCGAGTCGAAGCCGAGGTCCTTGAACGTCTGCTGCGAATCGACCGCGACGATCGACTCGTGCCCGAGTACCGCCGCCACCTGGCTGCGCACGAGCTCGACGAGCAGCGCATCCCACTCGTTCTCGGGGGTCGCCGCGAGCTTGCGCGCGAGCGAGCCGGCGGCAGCGCCAGCGTCGCGCCGCCGCGGCACGCGGACCAGCCCGCCGAGGACCGGCGGCAGGACTCCCGCGCGGGCGAGCGGCCGCAACGCCGGAACGTCGAGGTTCAGCGCGGCGAGCAAGGGCTGCTCGGCGCCCTGGGCGCGGTCGAACAGCTCGAGGCCCCGCTCGTCGGACAGCGGCGGGCCGAGCACGCTGACCCGCGCACGGTCGGCGTCGCTGAGCTCGCCGGTCATCGTCGACGCCTGCTCCCAGAGGCCCCAGGCGAGCGCGACCGCCGGCAGCCCCGCGGCGCGACGCCGCGCGGCGAGTGCGTCGACGAACGCGTTCGCGGCCGCGTAGTTGGCCTGCCCGGGAGCGCCGAGCGTCGACGCGACCGACGAGAAGAGGACGAACGCGGACAGCTCGCTGGCGGCGGTCAGCTCGTGCAGATGCCACGCCGCGTCGACCTTCGGCGCCATCACACGCGCCAACCGCTCTGCGTCGAGCGACTCGACGACGCCGTCGTCGAGCACGCCCGCCGAATGGACCACCGCGCTCAACGGACGGTCCGCCGGCACGGTGGCAAGCGCGCGCTCCAGCTGACCGCGGTCGGCGACGTCGCAGGCTTCGACCGCTACCGCGCAACCGAGTCCCTCCAGCTCGTCGACCAGCTCGGCAGCACCCTGAGCGTCGCGACCGGAACGGCTGACCAACAACAGACTCTCGACACCATGCTCGACCGCCAGGTGGCGCGCGACCAGCGCCCCGAGCCCACCGGTTCCACCCGTGACCAGCACCGTCCCGGTCCCGAACCCGCCGCTCGGCGACTCGTCGTCGGCGAGCGCCGCGCGCGTCAGGCGCGGCGCGAGCAGCTCGGCGCCGCGCACGGCGACCTGCGGCTCGCCGCAGCCGACCGCCCGCGCAAGCACGTCCCACGACAGCGGGCCGTCGGCGTCGAGATCGACCAGCGAGAAGGCTCCCGGGTGCTCCGACTGCGCCGAGCGCAGCAGGCCCCAGACCGCGGCGACGCTCAGATCGGGGATCGAGTCGCCGGTCGCGGCGACCGCGCCGGCAGAGACGAAGACGAGCCGCGAGTCGACGAGGCGCTCGTCGGCCAGCCAGCCCTTGACGAGCTCGAGCGCCCGCTCGACCGCGGCGCGCGCAGCCTCCGGGCCTGAGTCGCCGTCGCTGTCGTCGGCGGCGACCAGCACGAGCGCGGGCGCGGCGACGTCCTCGTCCAGGCCGGCGCGCAGACCGGCGAGGTCGGCATGGCGCGCGGCGCTGACGCCGTCGACCTCGAGCGCGCCGAGCAGTGCGACCGAATCGCCCTCGGCCGCGCCCTCGGCCGGCACCGCGGTCCACTCCAGGCCGAACAGCCCGTCGCCCGCGCCGCCGCTGGCGGCACGCAGCCCGGCCGTGTCGACCGGCCGCGTGATCAGGCCGTCGACGGCGAAGGCGGGCGTGCCTTCCGCATCGGCGGCGGCGATCTCCAACCGCTCGCCGTTTGCAATCACGCGCACCCTCAGCGCCACCGCGCCGGTCACGCCGATACGGACCCCAGACCAACTGAACGGAAGCTGCAGACCGCCCTCGCCAGCGGCGATGAAGCCGGCGTGCAGCGCCGAGTCGAGCAGCGCCGGGTGGATGCCGTAGCCGCCGGCGTCGCGCGCCTGCGACTCGTCGAGCTCGACCTCCGCGAAGACCTCGTCGCCGCGCCGCCAGGCTGCGCGCAGGCCCTGGAAGACCGGCCCGTAGTCGAGCCCGATCGACGCGACGTTGTCGTACAGCGACTCCACGTCGGCCGGCTCGGCGCCCTCCGGCGGCCAGGTCCCGCCGAGCTCCGCGACCGCGCCGTCCGGGTCGAGCTCGCCAGGACGGACGAGGCCGCTCGCGTGGCGGGTCCACTCCATCTCGGTGTCGTCGCCAGCGTCCTCCTCGGCGCGGGCGTGGACGACCACCTCGCGGCAGCCGCTGTCGTCAGGCGCGCCGAGCGACAGCTGGATCTGGATGCCGCCGCGCTCGGGGAGCACCAGCGGCGCCTCGAGCGTCAGCTCCTCGACCGTCCCGCAGCCGACCTGCTCGCCCGCGTGCAGGACCAGCTCGACGAAGGCGGCGCCTGGGAGCAGCACCGCGCCCGAGACGACGTGATCGCCGAGCCACGGCTGCGCCGCGAGCGACAGTCGGCCCGTGAGCAGCACCTGCTCGCCGCCGGCGACGGCGACCTTTGCACCGAGCAACGGGTGGCCGCCGCTCTGCTGGCCGACGCCCGCGGGATCGCCGGTGGCGCCGCCGCCCTGCAGCCAGTAGCGCTGGCGTTGGAAGGCGTAGGTGGGCAGAGCGACGCGCTTGGCGGCGGTGCCGGCGAAGAGGCGATCCCAGTCGACCGGGGCGCCGTGGACGTGCAACGCGGCGAGCGACGTGAGGAAGCGCTTTGAGCCGCCGTCGTCGCGGCGCAGCGTCTCGGTGACGAGCACGCTGTCGGGCTGGTCGGAGGCGGCCTCGACGGTCTCCTGGACGGCCATCGTGAGGACGGGGTGCGGGGAGACCTCGACGAAGGTGTCCCAGCCGGTGCTCAGCAGCTCGCGGGTCGCGTCCTCGAAGCGGACCGACTCGCGCAGGTTGCGATACCAGTAGCCGGCGTCGAGACCTGCGGTGTCGATCAGCTCACCCTCCAGGCACGACATGAACGCCACCTCGCCGGAACGCGGCTCGATCCCGTCGAGATCGGCGAGCAGCCGGTCGCGGATCCGCTCAACGTGAGCGGAGTGCGACGCGTAGTCGACCGGAATCCGCCGCGCCCACACGTCCTCGGACTCGCAGGCGGCCAGCAGCTCGTCCAAGGCGGCCGCCTCACCCGAGACGACCACCGTCCTGGGACCGTTGACCGCGGCGACCGACAGCCGGTCGCCCCAGCCCGCGATGCGCTCCGCGACCTCGTCGCCGGTTCCCGACACAGACACCATCCCGCCAAGACCCGCGATCTCGGTCAGCGCCTGACTACGCAACGCCACGACACGCGCGCCGTCCTCAAGAGAAAGCCCGCCAGCCACACACGCCGCGGCGATCTCACCCTGCGAATGACCGACCACAACCGACGGCTCGACACCCCACACCTGCCAGAGCCGCGCGAGAGAGACCATCACCGCCCAAAGCGCAGGCTGCACCACATCGACACGATCCAGCCAACCATCGTCCTCACCCGCGAGAACCTCGGTCAACGACCAATCGACGAACGGCGCCAACGCCACCTCACACGCCAAAACCGACTCCGCGAACACCGGCTCGACATCGATCAACCCAGCCGCCATCCCAACCCACTGCGCACCCTGACCCGGGAACACGAACGCCACCCGGCCCGCGGACCCGGCCGCGCCTGAGACCAGCCCGTCGACCGGCCGGCCCGACACCAGCCCGTCAAGACCCGCCAGCAACTCGTCACGGTCGCCGCCGACCACCACCGCACGCCGCTCCAGCCGGGCGCGACCGGCGACGAGCGAGAAGCCGACGTCGACTGGGTCGACGTCGGGCTCGCGCTCCACGAAGGCCGCCAGGCGCCCGGCCTGCTCGAGCAGCGCCGCCTCCGACTTCGCCGACAGCAGCCACGGCACGACCGGCGGCTCGGACGCCGCGTCGGTCGCCGCGTCCGTGACGGCGGCGGCCGGCGGCTCCTCGACGATCACGTGGGCGTTGGTGCCGCTGATGCCGAACGACGACACCGCGGCGCGGCGCGTCCGCTCGCCCGCCGGCCACTCCGCCGGCTCGGCCAGCAGCTCGACGGCCCCCGCCGACCAGTCGACGTGCGGCGACGGCTCGTCGACGTGCAGCGTCGCCGGCAGCGTGCCCGCGCGCATCGCCAGCACCATCTTGATGATGCCGGCGACGCCGGCAGCGGCCTGGGTGTGGCCGATGTTCGACTTGATCGACCCGAGCCGCAACGGGCCGTTCGAGCGCTCCTGGCCGTAGGTCGCGAGCAAAGCCTGGGCCTCGATCGGATCGCCGAGCGCCGTTCCCGTGCCGTGGCCCTCGACGACGTCGACGTCGGCCGGCGAGAGTCCCGCGGTGGCGAGCGCCTGGACGATCACGCGCTCCTGCGAGGGACCGTTCGGCGCCGTCAGGCCGTTGCTCGCCCCGTCCTGGTTGATCGCGCTGCCGCTCACCAGCGCCAGCACCTCATGGCCATTGCGGCGCGCGTCGGACAGGCGCTCCAGCACCAGCAGCCCGAGGCCCTCCGACCAGCCGACGCCGTCGGCCGCGCCGGCGAACGAGCGGCAGCGGCCGTCCGGCGAGAGGACCCGCTGACGGCTGAACTCGATGAACGCGTGCGGCGAAGCGAGCACGGTCACGCCACCGGCCAGCGCCAGCCCGCACTCGCCGAGCCGCAGCGCCTGGCAGGCCTGGTGCAGCGCGACCAGCGACGACGAGCAGGCCGTGTCGACGGTCACCGCCGGGCCCTCGAGCCCGAACACGTACGACAGCCGACCCGACGCCACGCTGCCGGAGTTGCCGGTGCTGAGGTAGCCCTCGACCTCGCGCAGCGCCGCCGCGCCCGCCGACAAGGCGTAGTCCTGGTGCATCACGCCGGTGAAGACGCCGGTCTGGCTACCGCGCAGCGAGTGGGGATCGATTCCCGCGTGCTCGAAGGCCTCCCAGGCGCCCTCGAGCAGCAGTCGCTGCTGCGGGTCCATCGCCAGCGCCTCACGCGGACCGATGCCGAAGAACGCGGCGTCGAACTCGCCCGGCGTATCGACGAAACCGCCCTCACGCACATAGGTGGTCCCCGACTGACTCGGATCGGGGTCGTAGAGGGAGTCGATGTCCCAGCCGCGATCGGTCGGGGCGACCGAGATCGCGTCGCCGCGGCTGGTGAGCAGCTCCCAGAGTTCGCGCGGCGAGTTGGCCCCGCCGGGGTAGCGGCAGCTCATCCCGACGATCGCTATCGGCTCGTCGGTGCGGGCGCGCTTGGCCGTCGGCGCCGCCTTGGCCGTGCCGGCGACGCGCTCGCGCAGCATCGCGGCGACCGCGGCCGAGGTGGGATGGTCGAAGACGAGCGTCGCCGGCAGCCGCAGCCCGCTGACCTGGCTGAGCTGGTTGCGCAGCTCGACCGCCGCGAGCGAGTCGAAGCCGAGGTCCTTGAAGCTGCTCTGCGGATCGATCGCGTCGCCGGAGTCGTGGCCGAGGACCGCGGCGACATGACCGCGCACGAGGTCGAGCAGCAGTCCGTCCCACTCCTCTTCGGGGACGCCCGCCAGCTTGCGCGCGAGCGAGCCGCCACCGGCGCCCGCACGGCGCGCGGGCATCCGCACGAGCGAAGAGAGCACCGGCGGCAGCACTCCGACGCGCGCAAGCGGGCGCAGCGCCGCCGTGTCGAAGGCGACCGGCGCGAGGAACGGAAGATCGTGCGCGCAGCCGCGGTCGAACAGCTCGAGGCCCTCGTCCGCGCCGAGCGGCGAGAGACCCATCCGCGCGATTCGCGAGCGCTCGTCGTCGTCGAGCTCGCCGGCCATCCCGGCGCCCTGCTCCCACAGGCCCCAGGCGAGCGAGACCGCGGGCAGGTCGCTGGCGTGTCGGTGCGCGGCGAGCGCGTCGAGGAACGCGTTCGCCGCTGAATAGTTGGCCTGCCCTGGAGCGCCGAGCGTCGACGCAACCGAGGAGAAGAGAACGAACGCCGACAGATCGAGATCGGCGGTCAGCTCGTGCAGATGCCACGCCGCGTCGACCTTCGGCGCCATCACACGCGCCAACCGCTCCGCGTCGAGCGACTCGACGACACCGTCGTCGAGCACACCCGCCGAATGAACGACGGCACTCAACGGCCAATCGGCCGGCACGGCGGCGAGCGCACGCTCGACCTCACCGCGGTCCGCCACATCGCACGCCTCGACCCCGACGACGCAACCAAGCGCCTCGAGCTCGGCGACCAACTCGGCGGCGCCCTCAGCATCGCGACCCGAACGACTGACCAGCAGCAGGCTCTCGACACCATGCTCGACCACCAGATGACGCGCCACCAGACCACCGAGCCCGCCCGTGCCACCCGTGACCAACACCGTCCCGTCGCCGAAACGCTCGCCCGGCGCGGCCTTCGACCCGGCGGCGGCAGCCGCCTTGACGAGCCGCGGCACGAGCGCGCGCCCGCCGCGCACCGCGACCTGCGGCTCGTCGCCGCCGGCCAGCGGTGCCAGGCGGTCCCAGGACGGCGTGGCGTCGGCGTCGACCAGCGCGAAGGCGCCCGGGTGCTCGGACTGCGCCGAGCGCACGAGTCCCCAGGCCGCCGCCGCGGCGAGGTCCGGCGCCTCGCCGTCGCTCGCGGCCACAGCTCCGCGCATCACCAGCACCAGCCGCGAGTCCGCGAGTCGCTCGGCGGCGATCCACTGCTGGAGCAGCGTCAACGCGGCTGTCGCGGTGGCCCGCGCCGAGCCGGGCATGTCGGCCGTTCCGCCACCGGGCTCGATCGCAGCCAGCACCAGCTCGGGCGCCGCCTCGCCCTCGGCGAGCGCGGCGACCAGCGCCGCCGGATCGGTGTGCCGCTCCGCCTCGATCCCCTCGATCTCGAGCTCGCCGAGCAGCGCGACCGTGCCGAGCTCGCGCTGGGCTGCGGGCGGCGCGTCGACCCAGTCGAGACCGTGCAGCTTCTCGCCTCCGCCCTGCTCGCCGGAGCCGAGCGCGGCGAGGTCGACCGCGCGCACGGCGATCCGGTCCGCGGTCAGCACCAGCTCGCCGTCGCCGTCCGCGACGGCGATCGCGACCGCGTCGTCGTCGTCGCCGTCGCGCGAGATCGCGACGCGCAGCGCCGACGGCCCGCTCGCGAAGGCGCGCACACCGGCCCAGGCGAACGGCAGCGGCAGTCCCTCGCCGGCGACCTGGCCGGCGAGCGCGCCGTGCAGCGCCGCGTCGAGCAGCGCCGGATGGACGGCGAAGCCGTCGGCCTCGCGGGCCTGGGCGTCGTCCAGCGCGACCTCGGCGAACACCTCGCCGTCGCGCTCCCAGGCGGCCTGCAAGCCCTGGAACGCCGGGCCATAGACCAGGCCGATCTCCGCTAGCCGCTCGTAGAGGTCGTCGATCGCCAGCGGCTCGGCGCCCTCCGGCGGCCAGACGCCGCCGAGGTCATCGGCGGTCGCCGGCACGGCGCCGTCCGCCGGCGCGAGCAAGCCGGTCGCGTGACGGACCCACTCCGGCGTCGCGTCCTCGGCGGCGCCCACCGGCCGCGAGTAGATGGCGATCTCGCGCCGGCCGCTGTCGTCGGCGTCGCCGACCGACAGCTGGAGATCGATCGCGCCCTCGCCGGCAAGCGTCAGCGGAGCCTCGAAGGTCAGCTCCTCGACCAGCTCGGCGCCGGCCACCTGGCCCGCCTGGATCGCCAGCTCGAGTAGCGCCGTCCCCGGCACGACCGTCGTGTCGAGCACGACGTGGTCGGCGAGCCACGGATGGGCCTTCGAAGAGAGCCGGCCGGCGAGGAGCAGCTCGTCGCCGCCTGCGACCGAGACCGCCGCGCCGAGCAGCGGATGGTCGGAGGGCGCCAGGCCGGCCGCCGAGACGTCGCCGGCGCCCGCGCCCGCTTCGAGCCAGAAGTACTCGCGTTGGAAGGCGTAGGTCGGGAGCGGGACGCGCTTGGCGGCCGAGTCGCCGAACAGCGCGGACCAGTCGACGTCGGCGCCGTGGGCGTGGAGCTGGCCGAGCGCGATCAGGAGCGTGTCGGGCTCGGGGCGGTCCTTGCGCAGGGCGGTCGCGAAGACCGGTGCAGGCTCGGCGCCGTCGAGCGACGCCTGTGCCATCGCGGTCAGGGTGCCGTCGGGGCCGAGCTCTAGGTAACGGGTCGCGCCCTGCGCGGCGAGGGTGGCGATGCAGTCGTGGAAGCGGACCGCCTCGCGGACATGACTGGCCCAGTAGGCGGGCGACGTTGCCTGCTCCTCGGTCAGCAGCTCGCCGGTCACGTTCGAGATGACGGGCAGCTTCGGCGCTGAGAGCTCGATGGAGGCGGCGACCTGCTCGAACTCCTCGAGCATCGGATCCATCAACGGCGAATGGAACGCGTGACTGACGCGCAACTGAGAGGTCTTGCGATCCCGGCTCTCCCAAAGCTCCTTGACCGCGAGCACCGCCGCCTCGTCGCCGGAGATGACCGTCGAACGCGGACCGTTCAACCCAGCCACGCCGACGCCCTCGACATCGGCCAACGATTCGAGGACCTCGTCCTCTGCGGCCTCGACAGCGACCATCGCCCCACCCTCGGGGAGCGCGCCCATCAAACGACCACGCGCCGCCACCAGCCTGCACGCATCGTCGAGCGAGAACACCCCCGCCACATGAGCCGCCGCAAGCTCACCAATCGAATGACCGGCCAGCAGATCCGGCTTCACACCAAACGACTCGACCAACCGATACAGCGCCACCTCGACCGCGAACAACGCCGGCTGCGTCAACTCAGTCCGCGCCAGACGATCCGCGTCCTCGCCGAACACGACGTCGCGCAACGACAGCTCCAACTCAGCGTCGAAGCGCTCGCAGACCGCGTCGAACGCCTCCGCGAACACCGGGAACGCGCCGTAGAGCTCACTTCCCATCCCAACCCGCTGAGCGCCCTGACCGGTGAACAGCAACGCCAGCCCGCCGGTGGACACCGCGCCAGAGGCGACGTTCGCCGCCGGCCGGCCCGCAACGAGTGCGTCGAGGCCGGCGAGCAGCTCGTCACGACTCCCGCCGACGACCACCGCGCGCCGCTCCATCTGGCTACGGCCGGTGGCGAGCGAGAAGCCGACGTCGACCGGATCGAGATCGCCGGCCTCGACGTGAGCGGCGAGCCGGCCGGCCTGCTCGGCGAGTGCGGCCTCGCCGCGCGCCGAGATCGCCCACGACACGGCGGGCAGCTCGCGCGCCGGACCGCCGGCGCGCTCCGGCGCCGCGACGGCGGGCGGCTCCTCGATCAGGACGTGGGCGTTGGTGCCGCTGATCCCGAACGACGACACGCCGGCGCGGCGCGTCCGCTCGCCGGCCGGCCACGCGCTCGGCTCGGTCAGCAGCTCGACGGCGCCGGCCGACCAGTCGACGTGCGGCGACGGCTCGTCAACGTGCAACGTGCGCGGCAGCTCCTGCTCGCGCATCGCCAGCACCATCTTGATCACGCCCGCCACGCCCGCGGCGGCCTGCGTGTGACCGATGTTCGACTTGATCGACCCCAATCGCAGCGGGCCGTTCGACCGCTCCTGACCGTAGGTCGCCAGCAGCGCCTGCGCCTCGATCGGATCGCCCAGCGTCGTCCCCGTGCCATGCGCCTCGACGACGTCGACGTCGGCCGGCGCGAGGCCCGCGTTCGCCAGCGCCTGGGCGATCACGCGCTCCTGCGAAGGACCGTTCGGGGCGGTGAGGCCGTTGCTGGCGCCGTCCTGATTGACCGCGCTCCCGCGCACCACAGCCAAGACCTCGTGGCCGTTGCGGCGCGCGTCGGAGAGGCGCTCGACCAGCAACAGCCCGGCGCCCTCGGCCCAGCCGACGCCGTCGGCCGCCCCCGCGAACGCCTTGCAGCGACCGTCGGGCGAGAGGCCGCGCTGGCGGCTGAAGTCGACGAACACGCCAGGCGAGAACAGCACCGTCACGCCGCCGGCTAGCGCCATGTCGCACTCGCCCTGGCGTAGCGACTGGCATGCCTGGTGCAGAGCGACCAGCGACGACGAGCAGGCGGTGTCGACGGTGACCGCGGGCCCCTCGAGACCGAAGTTGTAGGCGAGCCGGCCCGAGGCGACGCTGCCGGAGTTGCCCGTGCTGACGTAGCCCTCGACCTCGCGCAGCGCAGCGGCTCCGGCCGTCGTCGCGTAGTCCTGGTACATCACGCCGGCGAAGACGCCGGTCTGGCTGCCGCGCAGCGAGCGCGGGTCGATCCCGGCGTACTCGAACGCCTCCCAGGCCGCCTCGAGCAGCAACCGCTGCTGCGGGTCCATCGCCAGCGCCTCGCGCGGTCCGATCCCGAAGAACGCGGCGTCGAACTCGCCCGGCGAATCTACGAAGCCGCCCTCGCGGACGTAGGTCTTCCCGGACTGGGCGGGGTCGGGGTCGAAGATCGCGTCGACGTCCCAGCCACGGTCCTCGGGGAAGCGCGAGATCGCGTCGCCGCCGGACGACAGCAGCTCCCAGAGCTCGTGCGGCGAGCTGACTCCGCCCGGGTAGCGGCAGCTCATGCCGACGATCGCGATCGGGTCGTCGGTCCGCGTGCGCACGGCGACGCGCGCGCTCGCCGCGGTCGTCCCCGCGACCCGCTCGCGCAGCAGCGCCGCGACCGCGACCGGCGTCGGGTGGTCGAAGACGAGCGTCGCCGGCAGCCGCAGCCCGCTCGCCTGACCGAGCTGGTTGCGCAGCTCGACCGCCGCGAGCGAGTCGAAGCCGAGGTCCTTGAACGTCTTCTCCGGCTCGATCGCCGCGCCCGACTCGTGGCCGAGGACCGCCGCGACGTGGCCGCGCACCAGCTCGAGCAGCGTCGCGTCCCACTCGTCCTCGGGGAGCGCGGCGAGCTTGCGCGCGAGCGAGCCGCCGCCGGCGCCGTCGCGGCGGGCGGGAACGCGGACGACCTTCTCGAGCAGCGGCGGCAGGACGCCCATGCGAGCGAGCGGGCGCAGGGCGCCGCTGTCGAGCGCGGCCAGCACGAGGGCCGGCTCGGTCCGGGCGCAGCCGGCGTCGAACAGCGCCAGGCCACGCGCCGGCTCGAGCGGGGCGAGGCCCATCCGCTCGATCCGCCGGCGGCTCTCGTCGTCGAGCTCGCCGGCCATTCCGTCTGGCTGCTCCCAGAGTCCCCAAGCGAGCGCGACCGCCGGCAACCCCGCGCAGCGACGCCGGACCGCGAGCGCGTCGAGGAACGCGTTCGCCGCCGAGTAGTTGGCCTGCCCCGGCGCGCCGAGCGTCGCGGCGACCGACGAGAAGAGGACGAACGCCGACAGATCCAGATCCGCCGTCAGCTCGTGCAGATGCCAAGCCGCGTCGGCCTTCGGCCCCAGCACCCGCGCGAGCCGCTCGCCGTCGAGCGACTCCAACACACCGTCGTCGAGCACGCCCGCGGTGTGCACGACCGCGCTCAGCGGCCGCTCCGCAGGGATCGCCGCCAGCAGGTCTGCGAGCTGCTGGCGGTCGGACACGTCGCAGGCAGCGACGGTCGCCGCGCAGCCGAGCTGCTCGAGCTCGGCGACCAGCTCGCCCGCACCCTGGGCATCGAGACCGGAGCGACTTGCCAGCAGCAGGCTCGCGACCCCGTGCTCGGCGACCAGGTGGCGAGCCACCAGCGCGCCGAGGCCGCCGGTGCCGCCCGTCACCAGCACCGTTCCGTCGCCGAACCCGCGCGCGGTCGCGGCGTCGTCGCCGGCGGCGCGGACCAGCCGCGGGACGAGCAGCCTTCCGCCACGCAGGGCCAGCTGCGGCTCCTCCGAGCCGGCGGCGCGTGCGAGATCGTCGCCGGAGAGCGGACCAGCGACGTCGAGCAGGCCGAACGAGCCCGGATGCTCCGACTGCGCCGAGCGCACCAGCCCCGCGGTCGCCGCCGCCGCGAGACTCGGCTGCTCGTCGGCGGCGGTCGCCACCGCCCCCTGCGTGACGAGCACCAGCCGCGCGCTCGCGAGCGACTCGGCGGCCAGCCACCGCTGCAGCAGATCCAGCGTTGCGTTAGCGGTGGCATGCGCCGAGCCGGGCGGATCGGACGGATCGGCGTCCGGCTCGACGGCCGCCACGACGAGCTGCGGCGCCGCGGCGCCGTCCTCGATGGCAGCCACCAGAGCGGCAAGGTCGGGATGGCGCTCGGCTTCGGCACCGGCGATCTCGATATCGCCGAGCAGGACGGCCGCTCCCAGCTCGCGGGCGCCGTCGCGCGCCGTCGGCTCGATCCACTCCACGACGTGCAGCGCGTCGGCTGTTCGAGTGCCGGCCCTGAACTGCGCGACGTCGACCGGGCGCGCGGCGATCCGGTCGGCCGTCAGCAGCGGCTCGCCGTCGGCGTCGGCCAGCGCGACGGTCACCGCGGCGTCGCCGGCGGGGGCGATCGCCACACGCGCGGCGGAGGCGCCGGTCGACCAGCGCCGCACACCGGCCCAGGCGAACGGCAGCGCGACCTCGCCGCCTTCCGTGACCGCGGTCAGCGCGCCGTGCAACGCCGCGTCGAGCAGTGCCGGATGGGCGCCGAACTGTCCGGCCTCGCCGGCCTGGGCGTCGTCGAGCGCAACCTCCGCGAAGACCTCGTCGCCACGCCGCCAGGCCGCGCGCAGGCCCTGGAACGCCGGGCCGTAGACCAGGCCGATCTCGGCGAGCCGGTCGTAGAGGCCGTCGATCGCCAGCGGCTCGGCGCCCTCCGGCGGCCATACGCCGGCGAGCGCCTCCACGGCGGCCACCGCACCGCTCTCGCCGGGTGCCAGCAGACCGGTCGCATTGCGCACCCAGCCCTCGCCGGCCTCCAGATCGCCGTCGGCGATCCGCGAGTGGATCGCGAGCTCGCGGCGGCCGGTCGCGTCGGGCGCGCCGACCGCCAGCTGCAGATCGGCCGCGCCCGCCTCGGCCAGCACCAGCGGGACCTCGAAGGTCAGCTCCTCGACCAGCTCGGCGCCGGCCTCGCGGCCCACGTGGAGGGCGAGCTCGACGAGCGCCGCACCCGGCAGGACCGTGCTGTCGACGACGACGTGGTCGGCGAGCCACGACTCACTGGCGGCCGACAGCCGTCCGGTGAACAAGAGCTGGTCGCCGCCCGCGACCGCGACGGCGGCGCCGAGCAGCGGATGGTCGCCCGGCTGTTGCCCGATCGACCGCGCGTCACCGGCGGCTGCGCTGGGCTCGAGCCAGAACCGCTCGCGCTGGAAGGGATAGGTCGGCAGCCCGACGCGCCGCGCGCCACTGCCCCCGAACAGTCCGCGCCAGTCGACGGCGCCGCCGTGGACGTCGAGCTGGCCGAGCGCGCCGAGCAGCGTCGCGACGTCGGGGCGGTCCTTGCGCAGCGCGGCGGCGAAGGCGGCCGGCGCGCCGGTCCCCTCCGCCTCGAGCACCGACTGCGCCAGCGCCGTGAGCACGCCGTCCGGGCCGAGCTCGAGGTAGCGCGTGGCGCCCTCGCCGGCGAGCGTCGCGACGCAGTCGCCGAAGCGGACGGCCGCGCGAACGTGGCTCGCCCAGTAGGCGGGCGAGGTCGCCTGCTCCTCGGTCAGCAGCTCGCCGGTCACGTTCGAGACGACCGGGATCCGCGGCGGCGAGAGCTCGACGCCCGCGACGACCCGCTCGAACTCGGCGAGCATCGGATCCATCAGCGGCGAGTGGAACGCGTGGCTAACCTGCAGCCGCGAGCTGCGGCGGCCGCGCTGCTCCCAGGCGTCCTTGACGTTCAGCACGGCGGTCTCGTCGCCGGAGATCACCGTCGAGCGCGGTCCGTTGAGGCCGGCGATCGACACGCTCGCTTCGAGGCCGGCGATCGAGTCGAGCGCCTCCTGCTCGGACGCCTCGAGCGCGACCATCGCGCCGCCGGCCGGCAGGTCGCCCATCAGCCGTCCGCGCGCCGCGACCAGGTTGCAGGCGTCCGCGAGCGAGAGCACGCCCGCGACGTGGGCGGCGGCGAGCTCGCCGATCGAGTGCCCGGCCAGCAGGTCGGCCCTCACCCCGAGCGACTCGACGAGCCTGAACAGCGCCACCTCGACGGCGAACAGCGCCGGCTGGGTCAGCTCGGTGCGGTCCAGCAGGGCCGCGTCCTCGCCGAAGACGACGTCGCGCAGCGACCGGCCGAGCGCGGCGTCGAACTGCTCGCAGATCGCGTCGAAGGCCTGCGCATAGGCCGGGAACGCGTCGTAGAGCTCACGTCCCATGCCAAGCCGCTGCGCTCCCTGGCCCGTGAACAGCAGCGCCGTCCTTCCGGCCACGGCCGTGCCGCGCGCGACGTTCGCCCCCGCACGGCCGGACGCCAGCGCGTCGAGGCCTGCGAGCAGCTCGTCGCGATCGTTGCCGATGACGACCGCTCGCCGGTCGAGCCGCGCGCGGCGGGCCAGCGAGTAGCCGACGTCGAGCGCATCGAGGTCGCCGGCCTCGACCCGCGCGGCGAGCCGCCCGGCCTGCTCCGCAAGCGCCGCGTCGGCGCGCGCCGACAGCAGCCATGGGACTGCCGCGAGCGCGGCGGCCTGTCCGCCGCCGGCGTCGGTGTCGCGCGCCCGGACCGGCTCCGCCGCGGGCTCCTCGAGCACGACGTGTGCGTTGGTGCCGCTGATCCCGAACGACGAGACGCCGGCGCGGCGTGGGCGATCTCCGGCCGGCCACGCGGTCGCGTCTGTCAGCAGCTCGACGTCGCCGGCCGACCAGTCGACGATCGGCGACGGCTCGTCGACGTGCAGCGTCGCCGGCAGCTCGCCGTGACGCAGCGCGAGCACCATCTTGATCACGCCCGCGACGCCCGCGGCCGCCTGGGTGTGACCGATGTTCGACTTGATCGAGCCGAGCCGCAACGGGCCGTTCGAGCGCTCCTGGCCGTAAGTAGCGAGTAGCGCCTGCGCCTCGATCGGATCGCCGAGCGCGGTGCCGGTCCCGTGCGCCTCGACGACGTCGACCTCGCCCGCGGACAGCCCCGCGTTCGCCAGCGCATGCGCGATCACGCGCTCCTGCGAGGGGCCGTTCGGAGCTGTCAGGCCGTTGCTCGCGCCGTCCTGGTTGACCGCGCTCCCGCGTACCACGGCGAGCACGTCGTGGCCGTTGCGACGGGCGTCGGAGAGCCGCTCGACGACGAGCAGCCCGACACCCTCGGAGAGCCCGACGCCGTCGGCCGCCCCCGCGAACGCCTTGCAGCGACCGTCCGGCGACAGCGCGCGCTGGCGGCTGAACTCCTTGAACGCCGTCGGCGTCGAGAGCACCGTCACGCCGCCGGCGAGCGCCATGTCGCAGTCGCCGCTGCGCAGCGCCTGGCACGCCTGGTGCAGCGCCACCAGCGACGACGAGCAGGCCGTGTCGACAGTGACCGCCGGGCCCTCGAGACCGAACGTGTAGGCGAGCCGGCCCGAGATGACGCTGCTCGACACGCCGGTCGTCAGGTAGCCCTCGATCTCGGGCGGGACGGACGCCGAGTCGCGCATGAAGTCCTGGTACATGACGCCGGCGAAGACGCCGGTCCTGCTGCCGTGCAGCGAGTCGGCGTCGATCCCCGCGTGCTCGAAGGCGTCCCAGGCCGCCTCGAGCAGCAGCCGCTGCTGCGGATCGGTGGCCAGCGCCTCGCGCGGCGCGATCCCGAAGAAGGCCGCGTCGAAGTCGACCGCGTCGTGGAGGAAGCCGCCCTCGCGCACATAGCTGGTGCCCGGCTGCGTCGGGTCCGGGTCGAAGATCCCGTCGACGTCCCAGCCACGGTCGTCCGGGAAGCGCGAGATCGCGTCGGTGCGGCTGCTCAGCAGCTCCCAGAGCTCGTCCGGCGAGCCGACGCCGCCCGGGTAGCGGCAGCTCATCCCGACGATCGCGATCGGCTCGTCGGTGTGCGCCGCGCGGACCGCCGGGGCGGCCGTGGGCAGCGCCGTGCCGGCGATCCGCTCGCGCAGCAGGGCGGCAACCGCGACCGGGGTCGGGTGGTCGAAGACGAGCGTCGCCGGCAGCCGCAGTCCGCTGATCTGGCTGAGCTGGTTGCGCAGCTCGACCGACGCCAGCGAGTCGAAGCCGAGCTCCTTGAACGCCCGCTCGGGCTCGACGGCCGTCGCCGAGTCGTGTCCCAGCACGGCGGCGACGCGCTCGAGCACCAGCTCCAGCACGAGACGGTCCCAGTCTTCCTCCGGGATCCCGGCCAGCCGCTGGGCGAGCGCGCTCGAGCCGTCGCCGGACGCGCGCCGCGCCGGCATCCGGACGAGCTTGCCGAGGATCGGCGGCAGCAGACCGGCGCGGGCGGCTGGCCGCAGCGCGGGCACGTCGACGTGCAGCGCGGCGAGCAGCGGCCGGTCGCCGGCCTGGGCCGCGTCGAAGAGCGCGAGCCCCTCGTCGCTGGTCAGCGCGGCGCCGAGCGCGCCGATCCGGGCGCGGTCGGATTCGGTCAGCTCGCCGGTCATGCCCGACGCCTGCTCCCAGAGGCCCCAGGCGATCGAGACGGCCGGCAGCCCCTCGGCGCGGCGCTGTGCCGCGAGCGCGTCGAGGAAGGCGTTCGCCGCGGCGTAGTTCGCCTGACCGGGTCCGCCGAGCACGCCCGCGGCCGACGAGAACAGGACGAACGCCGACAGGTCGAGCCCAGCGGTCAGCTCGTGCAGGTGCCAGGCGGCGTCGACCTTCGGCCGCATCACGCGCTCGAGCCGCTCGCCGTCGAGCGACTCGACGACACCGTCGTCGAGCACGCCGGCGGCATGGACGACGGCGCTCAGCGGACGGTCGTCCGGGACGGCGGCCAGCGCACGCTCGAGCTCGCCGCGATCCGCGACGTCGCAGGCCTCGACAGCCACCGCGCAACCCAGATCCTCCAGCTCTGCGACGAGCTGCTCGGCGCCGGACGCCTCGCGACCGGAGCGACTGACCAGCAACAGGCTCTCGACGCCGTGCTCGGTCACGAGATGGCGGGCGACCAGCGCGCCCAGGCCGCCGAGGCCGCCGGTGACCAGGACCGTGCCGGTCCCGAAGTCGGCGCGATCGCTGACGGTGCCGGCGCGGACCAGCCGCGGTACGCGGACCGTGCCGGCGCGTAGAGCCGCGGCCGGCTCGTCGCCACCGGCGAGCGGTCCGAGCTCCGCCCACTTCAGTGGCCCGTCGGCGTCGACGAGCCCGAAGACGTCGGGGTGCTCCGACTGGGCCGAGCGCACCAGCCCCCAGACGGTGGCGACAGCGAGGTCGGAGCTCTCGCCCTCCCCCGTGCCAACCGCCCGCTCGGACACGAACACGAGCCGTGAGTTGCCGAGCCGCTCGGCGGACAGCCACCCTTGCAGCAACGTCAGCGCGTCGAGTCCGGTGGCGCGGACCGACGCCGGCAGGTCTGTCGCATCGACGTCGCCGGTAGCCGCCGCAAGCACCAGCTCCGGCGTCGGCGCACCGTTCTCGAGCGCAGATACGAGCGCCGCCAGGTCCGGGTAGCGCTCGGCTTCGACGCCCTCGACCTCGAGCTCACCGAGTAGCGCGACGCTGCTGGGCGCCGACGCGCCGGTCGCCGGCGCCTCGACCCAGTCGACGGCGAACAGTCCGTCCGATCGATCGGCACCGGCGGCACGCAGCGCCGCCACGTCGACCGGCCGCACCGCGAGGCTGGCTGCGGACAGCACGCCGGCGCCCGCCGGGTCGGCGACGAGCAGGCTCATCGCGCCGTTGCCGATCCCGGACAGGCGCACGCGCAGGCTCGACGCGCCGCTCGCTCCGAGCTGGACGTCGCTCCAGGCGAACGGCAGCGCCAGCTCTCCGGCGGCGTCGTCGAGGAACGCCGCGTGCAGCGCCGAGTCGAGCAGCGCCGGGTGGACGCCGTAGCCCGGCGCCGCGCCGGCCTGGGCCTCGTCGAGCTCGACCTCGGCGAAGACCTCGTCGCCGCGCCGCCAGGCGGCGCGCAGGCCCTGGAAGACCGGTCCGTAGACCAGCCCGATCTCGCCGAGCCGGTCGTAGAGGTCGTCGGCCGCCACGGCCTCGGCGCCGGCGGGCGGCCAGCTCTCGGCGAGCTCGCCGGGGTCGATGCTCGCACCGGCGGCGGCCAGGGAGCCCGACGCGTGACGGACCCAGTCGCCGGCGACGTCGTCGTCGGCCTCCTCGACGCGCGAGTGGACGGCGACCTCGCGGCGGCCGGCGTCGTCCGCCTCGCCGACCCAGACCTGGACCTGGACGCCGCCGCGCTCGCCGAGCGGCAGCGGCGCCTCGAGCGTGAGGTCCTCGACCCCGCCGGCGCCGACCTCGCCAGCGACGCTGAGCGCCAGCTCGAGGAAGGCCGTGCCCGGGACCAGGACCACGTCCGACACCGCGTGATCGGCGATCCACGGATGCGAGTTGAGCGACAGCCGGGTGGTGAACAGCCACCCCTGCTCGCCGGCCAGCGCGGTCGAGGCGCCAAGCAGCGGATGGTCGGTGAGCGAGAGGCCGACCGCCCCGACGTCGCCCGCCGCCCCGGAGCTCTGCAGCCAGTAGCGCTCGCGTTGGAAGGCGTAGGTCGGCAACGGTACGCGCTTCGCCTTTGTGCCGGCGAAGAGGCTGTTCCAGTCGACCGGCGTGCCATGGACGTGCAGGGCGGCGAGCGAGGTCAGGAACCGTTGCTGGCCGCCGTCGTCGCGGCGCAGCGTCTCGGTCACGAGAACCTGCTCCGGCTGGTCGGAGGCGGCCTCGACGGTCTCCTGAACGGCCATCGTCAGGACGGGGTGCGGCGAGACCTCGACGAAGGTGTCCCAGCCGGTGCTCAACAGCTCGCGCGTCGCGTCCTCGAAACGGACCGACTCGCGCAGGTTGCGATACCAGTAGCCGGCATCCAGGCTGGCGGTGTCGACGAGCTCACCCTCGAGACAGGACATGAACGCAACCTGGCCCGGGCGCGGCGCGATCCCGTTGAGATCGGTCAGCAGCCGGTCGCGGATCCGCTCCACGTGCACCGAATGCGACGCGTAGTCGACCGGTATCCGCCGCGCCCAAACACCGTCGGACTCGCATGCGGCGAGCAGCTCGTCGAGCGCCACCGCCTCGCCCGAGACGACAACGGTCCGCGGACCGTTCACCGCCGCGACCGACAACCGCTCGCCCCAGCCCGCGATCCGCTCTCCGACCTCGTCGCCAGTCCCCGACACCGACACCATCCCGCCAAGACCCGCGATCTCGGTCAGCGCCTGACTGCGCAACGCGACGACACGCGCCCCGTCCTCCAACGACAAACCGCCAGCGACACACGCAGCCGCGATCTCACCCTGCGAATGACCAACCACCACCGAAGGCTCAACCCCCCACGCCTGCCAGAGCCGCGCGAGAGAGACCATCACCGCCCACAACGCAGGCTGAACCACATCCACACGCTCCAACCAACCGTCGTCCCCGCCCGCCAGAACCTCGGACAAAGACCAATCCACGAACGGCGCCAACGCCGCCTCGCAGGCGGCAACCGACTCCGCGAACACCGGCTCCGCCTCGATCAACCCAGCCGCCATCCCAACCCACTGCGCGCCCTGACCCGGGAACACGAACGCGACCCGCCGTCCGCCGGCGGCGGTGCCCGACACGGCCCCCTCGACCGGCTCGCCGGACGCCAGCCCGTCGAGCCCCGCCAACAGGCCGTCGCGGTCGCCGGCGACGACGGCGGCCCGGCTCTCGAAGGTCGTGCGCGCGGTCGCGAGCGTGCTGGCGACGTCGAGCGGCGCGAGCTCCGGGTGTGCGCGGAGGTGCGCCGCCAGCCGCTCGGCCTGGCCGGTCACGGCGGCGCCGGACTTCGCCGAGATCAGCAGCGGCACGGCCGCGGGCGCGGGCCGCTCCTCAGCGCCCTCGGCCTCGTCCGGCTCCGGCGCGGGCGGCGCCTCCTCGAGGATCACGTGCGCGTTGGTGCCGCTGATGCCGAACGACGACACCGCGGCGCGGCGCGTCCGCTCGCCGGCGGGCCACTGCGCCGGCTCGGCGAGCAACTCGACGGCTCCCGCCGACCAGTCGACGTGCGGCGTCGGCTCGTCGAGGTGCAGCGTGCGCGGCAGGACGCCGTGGCGCAGCGCCTCGACGATCTTGATCACGCCGGCGACGCCCGCGGCGGCCTGGGTATGGCCGATGTTCGACTTGACCGAGCCGAGCAGCAGCGGACCGTTCGCCCGCTGCTGGCCGTAGGTCGCCAACAGCGCCTGCGCCTCAATCGGGTCGCCGAGCGGGGTGCCCGTGCCGTGCGCCTCGACCGCGTCGACGTCGGCGGCCGACAGCCCCGCCGCGGCGAGCGCCTGGGCGATCACGCGCTCCTGCGACGGGCCGTTCGGCGCGCTCAGCCCGTGGCTGGCGCCGTCCTGGTTGGTCGCCGTCCCGCGCACGACCGCCAGCACCTCGTGGCCGTTGCGCTGGGCGTCGGAGAGCCGCTCGACCAGCACCAGCCCCGCGCCCTCCGACCAGCCGACGCCGTCGGCGGCGCCGGCGAACGACTTGCAGCGCCCGTCGGCGGCGAGGCCGCGCTGGCGGCTGAAGTCGATGAACGTCTCGGGGGTCGACATCACCGCCACGCCGCCGACGAGCGCCATCTCGCACTCGCCGAGCCGCAGCGCCTGGCAGGCCTGGTGCAGCGCGACCAGCGACGACGAGCAGGCCGTGTCGACGGTCACCGCGGCGCCCTCGAGGCCGAGCGTGTAGGCGACCCGGCCGGACACGACGCTGCCCGCACCGCCGACGCCGAGGTAGCCCTCGAGCTCAGGCGGGGTCGATGCCACGCTCGACGCGTAGTCCTGGTACATCACGCCGGTGAAGACGCCGGTCCGGCTGCCGCGCAGCGACTGCGGATCGATGCCGGCGTGCTCGAGCGCCTCCCAGGCGACCTCGAGCAGCAGCCGCTGCTGCGGGTCCATCGCCAGCGCCTCGCGCGGGCCGATGCCGAAGAAGCCCGCGTCGAACTCCGCCGCGTCGTGGAGGAAGCCGCCCTCGCGCGTGTAGCTCGTCCGCGGCGTTTCGGGGTCGGCGTCGTAGAGGGAGTCGAGGTCCCAGCCGCGGTCGGTCGGGAACTCCGAGATCGCGTCGCGCCCGGAATCGACCAGCTCCCACAGCTCGGCGGGCGTGTCGACGCCGCCGGGGTAGCGGCAGGCCATGCCGACGATCGCGATCGGCTCGCGCGCCGCCGCGCGCAGGCGGCGGTTCTGCGCGCGCAGCTTCTCGGTCTCCTTGAGCGAGGAGCGCAGCGCCTCGACGAGCTGCTCCTGCCGCGGCGCGTCGCTCACGAGTCGAGCTCCTCGTCCGGCTCGTCCGAGCCGAGATCGAGCGAGCGCTTGATCAGGCTGTCGACGTCCATCGCGTCGATGCTCGCGTCGTCGAGGCCGTCGTCCTCGTCCTCGAGGTCGCCGGCGACGGTGGGCTCGTTCGTCGCGGCGACCGCGGGGGCGGGCGCCAGCTGGGCGAGCAGGTAGGCCGCCAGGGCGTCGAGCTGGGGATAGTCGAAGACGAGCGTCGCCGGCAGGCGACGGCCGGTCGCCGCGCCAAGGCGGTTGCGCAGCTCGACCGCGGCGAGCGAGTCGAAGCCGAGCTCCTTGAACGTCATGCCGGGGACGATCCGCTCGGCGTCCGCGTGCCCGAGCACCGCGGCGACCTCGTCGCGCACCAGCTCGGCGATCGCCTCGCGGCGCTCCGGCTCGGACAGTGTCGCGAGCCGGCGTCCGAGCGCCGCGCCGTCGGCGCTCTGGCCGCGCCGCGGGACGCGCACGATCCCGCGCAGCAGCGACGGGAGCGTCATCGTCTGCGCGCGGGCGCGCAGCGCGGTGGTGTCGAAGCGCGCCGCGGTAACCACTGCACCGTCGGCCCCAAGCGCCGAGTCGAGCAGCGCGAGCCCCTCGGCCTCGGACAGCGCGAGCAGCCCTGCCTGGTCGAGCCGCGCGGCGTCGGCCGCCGCCAGCTCGGCCGCCATGCCGCCGCTCGCCCACGGCCCCCAGGCGATCGAGACCGCGGGCAGGCCGTGCGTGCGGCGGTGGGCGGCGAGCCCGTCGAGGAAGGCGTTCGCGGCGGCGTAGTTCGCCTGGCCGGGGCCGCCGAGCACGCCGGCGGCCGACGAGAACAGGACGAATGCCGAGACGCCGAGCTCGCGCGTCAGCTCGTGCAGGCTCGCGGCCGCGTCGGCCTTCGGCGCGAGGACGCGGTCGAGGCGCTCGGCGGTCTGGGACTCGACGATGCCGTCGTCGAGGACGCCGGCGGCGTGGATGACGGTGCGCAGCGGACGGTCGTCCGGAACGGCCGCCAGCGCACGCTCGAGCTCGCCGCGATCCGCGACGTCGCAGGCCTCGACGACCACCGCGCAACCCAGGCCCTCCAGCTCCGCGACGAGCTGCTCGGCGCCGGACGCCTCGCGACCGGAGCGACTGACCAGCAACAGGCTCTCGACACCGTGCTCGGTCACGAGATGGCGGGCGACCAACGCGCCGAGCGCGCCGGTTCCACCGGTGACGAGCGCCGTGCCGGCCGGGTCGATCGCCGGCGCCTCGCCTGCGCCGCGGCCGGCCGGTACGAGGCGCGGTTCAAGCACGCGGCCGTCGCGTACCGCGACCTGGTCGCTGTCGGCGGCGACGGCGAGCGGCAGCACGCCCCAGGCCGGTTCCTCGGCCGCGAGGTCGACGAGCGTCAGCAGGCCCGGGTGCTCCGACTGCGCCGAGCGCACGAGCCCCCAGACGGCGGCGGCGGCGAGGTCGGCGACGTCCTCGCCGGGACCCGCCGCGACGGCCCCGCGCGTCACGAACGCGAGCCGCGCGCCCGACAGGCGCTCGCTCGCAAGCCAGCCCTGGAGCACGCCGAGCGCGTGCCCGGTGGCCGCTCGCACGGCGGCCGGCGAGTCGCCGTCGGCGGCATGGCCGCTCGCGCAGTCGACGATCAACAGCTCCGGGCAGTCGGCGCCATCCGCGATCGCCTGGTCGAGGTCCGCGAGCCGCGCGTGGGACTCGAGCTCGACGCCCTGGGCGCGCAGCGCCTCGACGGCCTCCCAGTCGCCGTCGCCGAGCGCCGCCCAGCGCTCCGCCCCGCGCGCGCCGAGCTCGACGGCCGGCAGCCAGTCGATCCGGTGCAGCGCGCCGCCTCGCCCTCCGGCCGCGGCCAGCGCCGCGAACGGGACCTCGCGCGCCACCAGCGAGCCGATCGTCGCCACCGGGGCGCCGCTGCCGTCGGCGAACGCGCCCGCGTGGCCGTCGCCGTGGGCGACGACGCGAACCCGCAGCCGCGACGCCCCCGGACGGTGCAGCGTCACGTCGCGCCACTCGAACGGCAGCCGCACCGTGCCCGCCGCGGCGCCGTCGAGCACGTCGGGAGCGGCGACGTGCAGCGTGGCGTCGAGCAGCGCGGGATGGATCGCGTAGCGCCCGGCTCGCCCTTGCTCGCCCTCCGGAAGCTCGACCTCCGCGAACAGCTCGTCGCCGCGGCGCCAGGCGGCCACCAGCCCCTGGAACGCGGGACCGTGCTCGATGCCCCGGGCGGCGATCGCCTCGTAGAGCTCGTCGACGTCGATCGGCTCGGCGTCCGCAGGCGGCCATGCGCCGCCGAACAGCTCGGCGAGCTCTGCGGGCCAGGCCGGCGCCGCGGATGCGACGGTCCCGGTCGCGTGACAGGCCCAGCCGTCGGCAGCCTCGTCGCCGTCTGGGCGCGAGTAGACCTCGAAGCTGCGTTGGCCCTGCTCGTCGGGGGCGCCCAGCGAGACCTGCAGCGCCACCCCGCCGTGCTCGGGCAGCGCGAGCGGCACGTCGAGCGTCAGCTCCAGGATCGTGTCGCAGCCGACCTGCGCGCCGGCGTGCAGCGCGAGGTCCGCGAACGCGGCGCCCGGCAGCAGCGCCCCGCCGTCGACGGCGTGATCGGCCAGCCAGGGATCGCTCGTCAGCGACAGCCGGCCGGCGAAGCGCCACTCGTCGCTGCCCGCGAGCGGGACCGACGCGCCGAGGATCGGATGGTCGGCGGCCAGCAGGCCGTTGGCGGCGATGCCGGTCCCGCGCGCCGAGCCGTCGGCCCAGTAGCGCTCGCGCTGGAAGGCGTAGGCCGGCAGTGAGACCCGGCTGGCGGAAGAGCCAGCGAAGAATGCCTGCCAGTCGACGCGATCGAATGCCAGCGCGGCGACTGCACCGGTCAGCGTGTCGGCCTCGGGCCGGTTGGACCGCAGCACCGGAGCGAGCTGAGCATCGGCGCCGTCGATCGCGTCGAGGCAGCTCTGTGCCATCGCGGTCAGGGTGCCGTCGGGACCAAGCTCCAAGTAGCGGGTCGCGCCCTGCGCGGCGAGGGTGGCGATGCAGTCGTGGAAGCGGACCGCCTCGCGGACATGACTCGCCCAGTAGGCGGGCGAGGTCGCCTGCTCGTCGGTCAGCAGCTCGCCGGTCACGTTCGAAACGACAGGGACCTTCGGAGCCGACAGCTCGACCGTCGCGGCAACCTGCTCGAACTCGGCGAGCATCGGATCCATCAGCGGCGAATGGAACGCATGACTGACCCGCAACTGAGACGTCTTGCGCTCCCGGCCCTCCCACAGCTCTTTGACCTGCAAGACCGCCGCCTCGTCGCCCGAGATCACCGTCGAACGCGGCCCGTTCAGCCCGGCGACACCCACCCCGTCGAAGTCGGTCAGCGACTCGAGGACCTCGTCCTCCGCGGCCTCGACAGCGACCATCGCGCCGCCCTCCGGCAGAGCGCCCATCAACTGGCCGCGCGCCGCGACGAGCTTGCACGCGTCGTCGAGCGAGAACACACCGGCGACATGAGCCGCCGCAAGCTCGCCGATCGAATGGCCAGCCAACAGATCCGGCCTCACGCCGAAGGACTCGACCAACCTGAACAACGCAACCTCGACCGCGAACAACGCCGGCTGCGTCAGCTCGGTCCGGCTCAGCAACTCGGCGTCATCGCCGAACACAACGTCGCGCAAGGGCCGCTCCAGCTCGCCATCGAAGCGCTCGCAAACCGCGTCGAACGCCTCCGCGAACACCGGGAACGCGCCGTACAGCTCGGCGCCCATCCCAACCCGCTGAGCGCCTTGCCCGGTGAACAGCAACGCGAGCCCGCCAGCCGGCGCGGGGCCGGCGACGACGTTCGCCGCCGAGCGACCAGCCGTGAGCGCATCGAGGCCCGCGAGCAGCTCGTCGCGATCGCTGCCGGCGATGACCGCGCGGTAGTCGAGTGGGGCGCGACCCGTCGCGAGCGAGTAGGCCACGTCGGCGGGACGTAGGTCTCCGGCTTCGACGTGGGCGGCCAGGCGGCCGGCCTGCTCGCGCAGTGCCGCGTCGGACTTCGCCGACAACACCCACGGCGCCACCGGCGACTCGGCTGTGTCGGCGTCGACCGCAGCAATCGCGGGCGCCTCCTCGATCACGACGTGCGCGTTGGTGCCGCTGATCCCGAACGACGACACGCCGGCACGCCGCGTCCGCTCGCCGGCCGGCCACGCGCTCGGCTCGGTCAACAGCTCGACGGCGCCGGCCGACCAGTCGACGTGCGACGACGGCTCGTCGACGTGCAACGTGCGCGGCAGCACGCCGGCGCGCATCGCCAGCACCATCTTGATCACGCCCGCCACGCCGGCGCCGGCCTGCGAGTGGCCGATGTTCGACTTGATCGACCCGAGCCGCAGCGGGCCGTTCGACCGCTCCTGACCGTAGGTCGCCAGCAGCGCCTGCGCCTCGATCGGATCGCCCAGCGTCGTCCCGGTCCCGTGCGCCTCGACCGCATCCACATCCGCCGGCGACAGGCCCGCGTTCGCCA
>JBIOUS010000038.1:0-4032 GCA_044867325.1 Thermoleophilaceae bacterium
TGATGCGCTCCCGCTCCGGCACCGTCCGCCGGATCGCGGCCTACCACCCTTCCGAGAAAGTCAGACGCTTGATGAAAGGAGAGCGCGATGGGCGCCAAGACTGAGCTGCACGAGACCGCGAAGGCCCTGGTGGCCGACAACAGGGGGATCCTCGCCGCCGACGAGAGCTCAGGCACGATCGAGAAGCGCTTCGACTCGATCGGCCTCGACTCGACGGAGGAGAACCGCCGCGCCTACCGCGACATGCTCTTCACGACGCCGGGGCTCGACGACTGGGTCAGCGGCGTGATCCTCTACGACGAGACGATCCGGCAGAGCGCGAGCGACGGGACGCCGTTCGCGAAGCTGCTCGCGGACAAGGGGATCATCCCCGGGATCAAAGTGGACACCGGCGCCAAGGATTTGGCCGGCGCGCCAGGCGAGAAGGTGACCGAGGGTCTCGACGGCCTGCGCGAGCGGCTGCAGGAGTACAAGCAGCTCGGCGCGCGCTTCGCGAAGTGGCGCGCCGTGATCACGATCGGCGAGGGGATCCCGACGGCCTACTGCATCGAGGTGAACGCGCATGCGCTCGCGCGCTACGCCGCGCTCTGCCAGGAGCAGGGCCTCGTCCCGATCGTGGAGCCCGAGGTGCTGATGGACGCCGACAACGACATCGAGAAGTGTTACCGGGCGACGAAGCGGACGCTGCACAAGACCTTCGACGAGCTCTACCACCAGCGCGTCGACCTGCAGGGGATGCTGCTGAAGCCGAACATGGTCATCTCCGGCAAGGGCTCGCCGACGCAGGCGAGCGCGGAGGAGGTCGCCGAGTGGACGATCCGCTGCTTCCGTGAGACCGTGCCGGCGGCTGTGCCCGGGATCGTCTTCCTCTCTGGCGGCCAGTCCGACGAGCAGGCGAGCGAGAACCTGAACGCGATCAACTCGCTCGGCGAGCAGCCGTGGACGCTGTCGTTCTCGTACGGCCGCGCACTGCAGGCGCCGGCGCTCAAGGCGTGGGGAGGGTCGGCGGACAACGTCGAGGCCGGGCAGTCGTACCTCGCCCTCCGAGCGCGCAACAACAGCGCCGCGGTGGCGGGACGCTACTCGGCGGAGATGGAGGAGCTGGCGCGCTCGAGCTGACCCGGCGCTACTACGCTCGGCGGAAGCGGAGGTAGACGACGCGGTTGCGAACGTGCGTCACCCGAGCTGCTCGATGATCCGGATGAGTTCGTCCGGTTTGTAGCCCTGGCTGCGGGCGAAGTGGAGTAGTTGCCTGGTCTGTTCGAGGACGGCGCTGTGCTGTGGGGTGCCCGTGACCGTGATCCCGCGGCCGCGGCGGAACTCGAGCAGGCCTTCGTCACGGAGTTGACGGAGCGCGCGCAGGACGGTGTTCGTGTTGACGCCGAGCACGGCAGCCAGGTCTTTGGCCGGGGGCAGCCGCTCGCCGGGTCTGGCTTCGCCTTCGGCGATCGCGCGACGGATCTCGCCGGCGACCTGTTCGTGGAGCTCGAGGGGCTCGTTTCGGTCGACCTTGACACCTAGCATGATGCTAGTCATTGTAGCTTCATCGAGGGAGGTCGTCATCGCAGTCACCGCGCCACCCCGTCCACCTGACTCCAGCCCAGCTGGTGCGCCCGAGCCGGTCGGCCGCGCCGAGCTCGAAGCACTGATCGAAGCGCTGATCGAGGAGGCGCGTCGGCGGGCACGACGGCGGCGCAGGCGCTACGGCGCGGTCGCGCTCCTTGTCGCGCTCGGCGCGGGCGGTCTGTACTTCGGCTTCGACCACGGTGGCGGCGCGACCGGATCGCAGAGTGCCCAGGCGGGCTCGTCCGCAGGCGCAGCATCTCCATTGGGCGTTGCGGCTGGAGGCTGGACGCCGTCTCACGGGCCCTACGGTGGCCACGTCTACGCGGTCGCCGCGGCACCGAGCGCCCGGAACATCGTCTATGTCGGCACGCGGAGCGGCGTCTTTGTGAGCAAGGACGGCGGGCGCAGCTGGCAGAGCGCTGGGCTCGCGGTCGAGGGACGTCGCGTGAGAGCGAGCGACCCACCACTCTCCTCCCTTGCCGTCGATCCCCGAGCCCCGGCGACGGTCTACGCGGCACGGAGCAGCCAGCTGGCCAAGAGCACGAACGGCGGGCGGAGCTGGCGAGCGCTCGACGTCAGGGCCCGGCTGGTCTTTGTCAGCCCCGCCGATCCCGCTGCCGTCTACGCGATCACAGGCGACCCGGCGGATTCCACGAACCGGCTCGTCAGGAGCACAAACGGTGGCCGCAGTTGGCAGCGGGCCGACCGTGGTCTTGCTTCGACCTACTTCTGGGGGCTCGCGTTCGACCCGACCGCGTTCCTGACCGTTTATGCCGCGACTGGGCGAGGTGTCCTCAAGAGCACAGACGGCGGCGTTCATTGGCAGCGAGTGGCGCCACAAGCGGTGTCTGCGGTCGCGGTCGACCCGCGAAACCCGCAGACCGTCTACGCGGGCGCAGACAGAGGCCTGATCAAGAGCCTGGACGGCGGAGACAGTTGGCGCGTCGCGAACACGACGATGGGCAGCCACGGGCGTGACCGCAGCATCGGGCGGGTCTCCTCGCTCGTCGTCGACCCGCTCGACTCGCAGACGGTCTATGCCACGGCCCGTTGCCTGGGCATCTTCAGGAGCAGCGACGGAGGTCGCAGCTGGCGCTCCGCGAACGCTGTCCGCAATCCGCAATGCCAGGACACCTCCGTCGCGCTCGCCACCCGCGCGCCGAAGACGATCTACGGCATCTACGCGTGGCGCGGTCTCTTCGCGAGCCGCGACGGTGGCATCCATTGGCGCCCGGCTAACACCGGTCTCAGCCTCGCTACGGTTTCCTCGCTCGCGGTCGACCCCAACCGGCCGCAGACGGTGTACGCGAGCGCCGGCCCCCTCGGCCTCTTCAAGAGCAGCGACGGAGGCGCCAACTGGCGTTCGGTCGCAGTCGGAAATACCGACGCGGTCGCTCTCGACCAAAGCGACCGTAGAATCGTTCTCGCCGCTAGCGCGGCACCGAAGGTCGTCAGGAGCATCGACGCGGGCCGCAGCTGGCACAGCGCCGGCGCGGGCATGGCTGCCACGCCCGTGGCGCTCGCGATCAGCGGCGACTACGCCTACGCGGCAACGTTCTCGCGTGGCGTCTACGCCAGCGGCGACGGAGGACGCAGCTGGCGCGAGCCTGCCACCACGGCCTACGCACAAACAGTCGCAGCCTCTCCGGATAACCCCGCGATCGTCTATGCCGGCTTCGTCGCAAATCGGCGAGGCCTCTACAAGAGCGCGAACGGCGGACGCACATGGCAACACGTGACGCAAGGGGTCGAAGACACGTACACCTACGCGATCGCGATCGATCCCACCCGCCCGACGACCATCTACGTCGGCGGTCTGAGTGGAGTCTTCAAGAGCCTTGACAGCGGCTCTAGCTGGAGCCCGGCAAACGCCGGACTGACGGCCGATCAGCTGGAGGGAATCAGCGCCCTCGCGATCGACCCCGCCAACCCGACAACGCTCTACGCTGCCTCATTTGGAAGCGGCGTCTTCAGAAGCACTGACGCCGGATCGAGCTGGCACCCATTCAACGCCGGCCTCACCGACCTGGACATCAAGTCGCTCGCGATCGACGCGACCGGTCGCACGCTCTACGCCGGCATTGACGGGGGCGGCGTCGTCGCGCTCCACGCGAGGAGAGGCTGACCGGCTTGGAACTCGGTCAACCCGAGCACGAGGTCGCCGCGCTTGTGGCGAGCACCGGGTGCGAAGGTTGACGACGAGAGCCTTCGTGCGCTGGGTTGTGCCGGTGGTGGCTCTTGCAGGCTTTGGGAGCATCGTCGCTGGAGCCGTTGCGGGTCACGATGCGGCGAGGCGGCCTTTGGGAACGATCGCGTTCCTTCGTCACCCTGAGGGTGCAATGACAGGGGACGTGGGAGGGCCGAGTCTGTTCGCGATCAAGACAGACGGTAGGGGACTTCGCCGGCTTACACCCGTTGACTCTGAGGTCTACGGCTACGCGTGGTCTCCTGACGGAGGTCGGATCG
>JBIOUS010000039.1:0-27971 GCA_044867325.1 Thermoleophilaceae bacterium
ATGGCACCACCGTAGACGCCGCGCGGGCGCGCGAGTTGCGCCCGCGCGGCGAGCAGTGCCGGCTAGGCGACCGCGCTGTAGCGCTCGGCCACCTTGCCCCAGTCGACGACGTTCCACCACGCGTCGATGTAGTCGGGGCGCTTGTTCTGGTACTTCAGGTAATAGGCGTGCTCCCAGACGTCGACGCCGAGCAGCGGCGCCTTGCCGTCGGTGAGCGGGTTGTCCTGGTTCGGCGTGCCGACCACCGCGAGGCCGGAGCCGTCGTGGACGAGCCAGGCCCAGCCGGAGCCGAACTGGCCGACGCCGGTCGCCTTGACCTTCTCCTGGAAGTCGGAGAACGAGCCGAAGGCGGCGTCGATCGCCGCGCCGAGGTCGCCGTCCGGGGCGCCGCCGCCGTTCGGCGACATCGACTCCCAGAAGAGGCTGTGGTTGTAGTGGCCGCCGCCGTTGTTGCGCACCGGGCCGCGGATGTCCTCCGGCAGCTGGGCGAGGTTGGCGATCACGTCCTCGATCGACTTGCCGGCCCAGTCGGTGCCCTCCAGCGCCGCGTTGGCCTTGTCGACGTAGGCCTGGTGATGCTTGTCGTGGTGGACGCGCATCGTCGCCTCATCGATGTGCGGCTCGAGTGCCGCGTAGTCGTACGGAAGATCAGGTACCTCGTAAGCCATTGGCGTTCCTTTCGTAGTCTCGCCGCGAGTCTATTGGCGGCTTGAAGTCAGGTTGTCTCGGGGCTGAGATCGAGCTCGGCGTCGGCGTAGACGACGCCGATCGGCTCGACGATCACCTGACGCGGGCCGTCCTCGACCCGGCCGGCGATCAACGCCTCGTGCCCGAGGCCCTGAGCGATCTCAACGACCTGCTTGCCCGTTCCGGCCGCCGTGTACACCGCGAAGCCGCTGCCCATGTTCAGCGTGCTGTAGGCGGCGTGCGCGTCCATCTCGGACTGCTCGGCGAGGAAGGCGAGAACCTCCGGCACAGGCGGCAGGGCCGTGATCCGGTAGGTCAGGTCGCGGCTCGGCCGCATCAGCTTCAGCAGGCCGTGGCCGGTGACGTGGCTGTAGTAGCTGACCGGCACGTCGGCGGTGGCGAGCGCGCCGACGAGCTTCGCGTAGAGGATCGAGGGGTCGAGCAGCGCGTCGCCGTAGGCGCGGCCGCTAGGCAGTTGAGTGGCGTAGCCGTCCGGCAGCCGGTCGGCGATCAGCCGTGCCAGCGAGGCGCCGTTGGCGTGCAGGCCGCTGCTGGCGACCATCACGATCTCGTCGCCGAGGGAGAGGTCCTGACCGAGCACCGGCTTGCGCCCCTCCGGCATTGCCCCGACAGCGCTGCCGGCGAGCTCGATGTCCTCGCTGTTGACGAGCCCCGGCAGCGAGGGCGACTCGCCGCCGCCCCAGGTCGCGCCGGCGTCGGCGCAGGCGCGGCTCCAGCCTTCGACCAGCGCCGCGTGCCACTCGCTCTTGCGGTACCAGTCCGAGGAGCCGGTCGCGAAGTAGGCATTGACGACCAGCGGCAGCGCGCCGACGCAGATCAGGTCGTTGACGATCGCGGCCACCGTGTCGTAGGCGACGGCATCGAAGCGGTTGAGGCCGAGCTGCTCGGCGACCTGTCGCGACGCGACCGCTTTCGTGCCCAGCCCCTCCATCACGAACGCCAGCGTGCGGTCGCCGAGCTCGAAGACGAACGCCGGCTCGCCGCGCGACACGTCGAGCGCCTTGCCGCCGTGGGCCGCGAGCGCAGCCGAGGTGCCCAACGCCGCGGTCAGCGCCAGTCGCTTGCCCGCGTCGAGCGTCGCGTAGTCGACCCCGGCGCTTGCGTAGGCGGACTCGCCGCTCTGCTTCGGATCGCTCATCGAGTGCTGGAGAGGCCGGCCTGCAAGTGCGGATGAGAGGACTCGAACCTCCACGTCCCGAAGGACACGGCGACCTGAACGCCGCGCGTCTACCAGATTCCGCCACATCCGCGTGGGGGCCGGAAACTTAGCGCTTCACGCCAACGTTGGCTTCGAGCAGCGCGACACTGGGCCGCCGATAGACACGGATCGCCTTGGCATAGCGGCGGTACTCCACGCCTACGGTCTCGCAGGTTTGACCAAACAGGTCGAGGATGTCCCGGGATCGATTGCTGAACTCGTAGGAGAGGTACTCGTAGCGACCGGTTCGATTGATGAAGGAGCAGCCGTCGCTTCTGATGCATCCACGCAGAAAGCGCCATGGTGCTTCACGCAGCGTTTGCTGCTGCCAACTCTCCAAGATGATCGGGCGCTCGTGCTTCTTGCCGGCGCCGTGTTGCGGGAAGAGGCACCGGAAGTGCTGCGAATAGGCGCTGAGGATCGTCATGCGGCCGTCATGCGCGTAGATCCTGCCGACGCGATTGCCGCTCAAGCATCGCGTCAGTAGTTCCTCGGAGTCATTGACGATCTCGGGGTACTTCGAGTCGAGGAAGATCCGTAGATGCCACGTTCTTGGCATTCGGGCGATGTGGCCATCTCCCAGGTAGAGGCCGAGTAGTTCGGCGTAGTCGCCTGGCGTGAAGACCATCTGGCGTGCGGCGCATCCGCACCGCGGGCAGGTGCCGTGCGGCGCGGTAGGCGTTCGGCGCTGGTAACGCGGCCGGCGCCAGTCGCGGATCGTGGTGCGCGCTAGGCCGGTCCGGCGGGCGACTTCGCAGTCGTTGAGTCCGGACTGGACTAGCTGCAGGGCATGCTCGCGGACGGCGGGGGAGTGCATGCAGATATGCTGCATGATCTGGCCCTGCCTGTGGGCAGAGTTGTGTGACGACTCTGCGACAGAAGAGCGACGAAGAGCCGCGCTAGGCGCGGGTCTTGCGGCGGCGGAGGCGGGTCTGGAAGACGACGTCCCACCAGGGGGCGGCGACGCCGAAGCCGCGGGTGTGGTCCTGGAAGTGGTGGCGCATGTGGAGCTCGTAGAAGAGCTTTCCGACGCGGGTGCGCGGGGTGTGGTGGTGGAGGTGGTAGTGCGTCATGTCGTAGGCGAGGTAGCCGACGAGGAAGCCGCAGGCGAAGAGGTCGGCGCTTTGGCCGCCGATCACCCAGTGGAACAGGGCCCAGAAGCCGAGCGCGAGCGGAATGCTGACCGACGGCGGCATCACCAGGCGCATCGGGTCGTTGGGATGGTCGTGGTGGACGCCGTGGATGATCCAGTGCAGCCGCGCGCCAATCCCGTCCTCGGGCTCGAAGTGGAAGACCAGCCGGTGCAGCCAGTACTCGGTCAGCGTCCAGAAGACCCAGCCGCCGGCGATCCAGACGGTCACCTCGAGCGGCGGTATGCCCTCCTGGCCGAGCGCGAACAGGATCGCGATCGCGGGAATGAAGATGATCAGCGGAACTACGGGATGGACGCGCGAGAGCTTGTCGAGCAGGTTCGACTCGAACATTCGCGGCGAGGCCTTCAGCACGTCATTGCGACGCTTGTCCATCACCTCCCAATTTAACCGACCCGCGCGGCGTCCATTCGGCGCGTAGGAACTCGAGGCCGAAGCCGACCGTCAGCGCGTAGACGGCAACCGTCGGAAGCGCCGGAAGCCCGCGCCGCGCGTGCTCGAACGTCAGCGCGAGCATCGCTGCGGTGACCGCCGCCATGAACGCCACGCGGATGTGGCGCTTGATCGTCTCGATCGTCTTGTCGTTCATGGCCCGGATCGTGGACCGTGTGGCGTCCGCCGCTGTGACCGGGCGGTGACGGTCGCGTGAAAGCGATGTGAAGAGGTCGTCTGAGGATGTCGCGGCCCGGCGTCGAACCATTGAGGGTGGATCGTCCCCTCGAGCTCCGTCTGCAACGCCTATTCGACGGCGTGACCTATGTCGCCGCGCTGGTCACCGGGCCGGTGCTGATCGCGCTTGCCTTCGACCTCCCGAACGGCCTCGAATCGGTGCTCCAGACGGCCAACTGGGTGTGTTGGGGGGCCTTTGCGCTCGAGCTCGTCACGATGCTCGCGGTCTCGCGCGACCGCTCGACCTGGTTGCGCAGCCGCCCGATGACGCCGGTGATCGTCGTGCTGACCCTGCCGGCGTTCGAGGGGCTCGACGTGTTCCGTCTCGTACGGCTGTTGCGCGGGCCATTCGCGCGCCGCGTCGCCGAGGGCGTGACGACGACCGCGGGGTTGCGCAACGTCGCGATCCTGACTCTGCTGACCGTCGGTCTGGGCGGTCTGCTGTTCGCGCAGCTCGAGCCCGACATCGACGTCGGCGACGGTCTCTACTGGGCGGTCACGACCGTGACCACGACCGGTTACGGCGACATCGTCCCGACGACCGAGGGCAGCAAGGCGCTGGCGATGGCGATCATGGTCATCGGCGCCGCGTTCCTCGCGATCCTCACGGGCGCGATCGCGCAGCGCTTCGTCGGCCGTTGGCGGAACGACGGCGATGACGACGGCGGAGCCTCGGCGACCGGCGGCCGAGACGACGCAGTGCTCGCGAAGCTCGACGAGCTCGGCGAGCGGATCGCCCAACTCGAGCACGCGGTCACCCGCCAGCGCGGTTAGCTGCCCGCGAAGCCTGGCTCGCGGATCGCGGCGTAGACGCCGACCTGAGCGGCCTCGCCGAGCGCGTCCCAGTTCGCCTCGACGTCCGCGCCAACCCACTCGACGCAGTGAGCGCGCGCGGCCTCGAGCGAATCGAAGCCGGCGATCTCGATGACGTTGTCCGCGCCGGCCTCCTGCTCGGCGTCGACGGTGACCGCGAGCAGCGCGGGGGACCGGCCTGCGATCGCGACACGAGGGTCGTCGCCTTGCCAGACCAGCACCGCCGTCCGCTCGCGTCCAGCCTCGTCGGACCGATAGATCGCCAGCGTTCTCGTTCGAACGTCCTCCCACGACCAAGGGCGCGATCCGCGGGTCTTCGGCGCCATTCCGAGCATCGCCGTGAACTCTAAGGCGGCCGGTGTCAGACGTCTAAGAGTCGCGGCCCTCGAGGCCGTCGAAGAGCACCGAGGCGCGTACGTCGAGGCCGCGGGCGAGCTTGGCGACGGTGCGGACGCCCGGCTCGCGCTCGGAGCGCTCGATCCGGGCCACGTGGGTCATGTTCAGCCCGCAGATGTGAGCGAGGCGCTCTTGGCTGAGCCCACGGGCCAGCCGCGCCTTGCGGAGGTTCGATCCGAAGATGGGCAGTGGATCGTCCACACTCGCATCCTTCGCCTCCAGTGCCAGTCGCGCCAGAGCCAATTGGCACTTGGAGTGCCGATCGGCCTTGTTTTGGACAACATGGCATTACTCGGCGAGACCGGCGATGATCGCCGGCCATGTCCAGAGACGTACTCGTTTCCTTTGCCGAGAACCTGCGCCGGCGGCGCAAGGAGCTCGGCCTCAGCCAGGAACAACTCGGGACGCGCGCGAACATCCAGATGGCGGACATCTCGCGCTACGAGAGCGGCAGTCGCGATCCGCGGATCACCACGGTCGCACGCCTGGCGCAGGCGCTCGAAGTGCCGATCGCCGACCTGCTGGCCTAGCCGCCGATAGTCTCGCGCCGGTGAAGAAGTGGCTGCCGATCCTCGTCCTTGCGGCGGCGCAGTTCGTCATGGTGCTCGACACGACCGTGATGAACGTCGCGATCTCCGACGTCGTCGCGGATCTCGACACGACGGTCTCGCAGGTCCAGCTCGCGATCACGCTCTACACGCTCGTGATGGCGGGGTTGATGCTTACCGGCGGCAAGCTCGGCGACATCCTCGGTCGCCGCCGGACGTTCGCGATCGGCATGGTCGTCTACGCGGCCGGCTCGATGACGACCGCGCTCAGCCCGAACGTGACGGTGCTGATCATCGGCTGGTCGGGGCTCGAGGGGATCGGCGCGGCGATGGTGATCCCGGCGATCGCGTCGCTGACCGCACGCAACTACAGCGGCAAGGACCGTGCGCTGGCCTACGGCATCATCGGCGGGATCGCCGCTGCCGGCGTGGCCGCCGGGCCGCTGATCGGCGGCTGGGTGACCGAGACCTTCACCTGGCGCTACGTATTCGCCGGTGAGACGGTGGTCATCGCGGCAGTCCTGCTGTCGCTACGGGTGATCAAGGATGCGCCGAAGGTCGAGCCGCGCCCGCCGCTCGACATCGTCGGCGCGCTGCTGTCGGCATCCGGCATGGGCCTGATGGTCTTCGGCGTGCTGCGAATCCCGCAGTGGGGGCTGATCGATCCGAAGGGCGCAATGACCATCGCGGGTGTGGAGATCACTCCACTCGGCTTCTCGGCGGTGCCGTTCCTCGTTGTGATCGGCGCCATCCTGATGACCGGCTTTCTGCGCTGGAGTGAACGCCGAGTGCGGACTGAGCGCGAGCCGCTGCTGCGGCCGGACATCCTGCGCATCGGCCAGCTGCGCGGCGGTCTGGCGATGCTCGGCGCCCAGCAGCTGGTGATGAACGGGATCTTCTTCGTGTTGCCGCTCTACCTCCAGGTCGTGCTCGGCAAGGACGCGCTCGAGACCGGCCTGGCGATTCTGCCGATCTCCGTGACGATGTTCATCGCCGCGCTCGGCGGCCCTCGACTCGCCACGCGATTGTCGCCACGCACGATCGTCCAGGTCGGCCTGGCCGGCATGTTGGTGTCGGCCGTCGGCTTGATCGCCACGATCGACTACGAGCTCAACGAGACCGGCTTCGCGATCGCGCTCGCCGCCTTCGGAGTGGGGGTGGGCCTGCTCGCCTCCCAGCTCGGCAACGTGATCATGTCCTCGGTCGAGGAGTCCCGCGCGAGCGAGGCCGGCGGCCTGCAGGGCACCGCGCAGAACCTCGGCGCGTCGCTTGGCACCGCATTGATCGGCGCGATCCTGCTGTCTGGGCTCGCCACCGCCTCCGCGACGGCGATCACGGAGCGCTCCGACGTTCCGCCCCAGGTCCAACAGCAGATCGTCGCCGAGACCGAGCAGGGCCTCGAGTTCATCCCGCGCGCCGACGTCGAGCAGGCCGCCGGCGACGCCGGCCTGCCGCCCGATCAGGCCACCGCGGTCGCCGAGGTCTACGGCGACGCCCAGATCGACGCCCTCAAGCGCGCCCTGCTCGGCGCCGCCTTCTTCGTCCTGATCGGCTTCTGGCTGACCCGCCGGCTCCCGTCCAAGCCGCTCGGTGGCGCCCAAGTCGCCGGCGACCCCGTTCCCGCAACGGCCTGAGAACGCAAAAACCCGCTCAGAGAGCGGGTTTCTGGAGTACCGCCACGGGGATTCGAACCCCGGTCTCCGCCGTGAGAGGGCGGTATCCTAGTCCCCTAGACGATGGCGGCTCGGAGGGTGCTGCGGCCGGTCATTGTACAAGGCCCTCGATCGGCCGTCGTGCGCCTCGCCGCGGCGCAGTGCCGCGCGGGACGCCGAGGCGCCCCGCGCGGCTGTGGCCCCCTGCGGCTGTTACGGCTTTACGGCGATCGCGTCGATCTCGACCGGCGCACGGTCGAGGCTCGTCACGCGCAGCGTGTGGCGTCCCGGATCGAGCTTGCCGGTTCCGACCAGCTTGCGCCGGAAGCGGCTCTTGCCCTTAAGCGAGACGACCTTCGAATCGCCGTCGACGGTGATTCGCACACGTCCGCCGTTCGGGAGCTCGCGGGTCACGATCGTCGCGCCGCTGCCGGTGAAGCGCAACGAGGCGCTGGCGCCCGGACGCGTCGCACGGCTCGTCGAGAGCTGCCAGGCACCCTGACGGCTCAGGACCTTCCAGCCCCGCTGCGAGAAGCCGACCCGGTCGCTGAGGTTGTCGATCGGGACGATCGTCGTCGCCAGCGCCACGGCGCTGTTGCTCGCCCTGTCGTAGGCGCGGACGCGCAGCTCGTATGCGACGCCGTCGGCTCCGTTGAGACGTCCGGCCGTCTTCGTGGTGTCGGTGCGCAGCAGGCGCCAGGCGGAGTCCGGCTTGCCGGCACGCCTTACCTCGATCCGGTAGCGCTTGATGCCGCTGCCGCCCGTGTCATCGCCCTGCCAGCTGAGCGGGATGCGGTTGCCGAAGCGGGCCAGGTCGCTGGCCAGCTTGGGTGCGTCGAGACGTATCGCCGGCGCGGTCCTGTCGCCGAACGTGCACTCCTCCGCTCCGGGCGGATCGACACAGATCGTCAGCGCACGCGACCGCACGTACTGCGGGTGCTCGGCCTTCAACCGGTAGATCCCCGGCTCCGCGAAGGTGAGCTGCGCGGTTCCGTCGGCGGCGGTCGTCTGCGAGCCGATCGTCGCTCCGACGACCGGCGTCGCGGTGCGTGCCTTGGTCACGCGCACGTTGGCCGGAACGCCGGGCTGGGTGGCGCCGTCGCCGGTCAGGAACAGCACGCCCTGCTGGCGGCTGAACGCGTCGTAGGCCCAGAGCACCTCGTCGCCCGCGTTGATCCGGAACTGGCAGCCGCCGACCTCGGCGTACTCCTCGTTGATGAACAGCCCCCAGTACTGGAAGGTGGTGTTGTTCGCCGAGTCGGGACCAATGCGGTCGATGCTGAAGTCGCTGAAGCCGCCGAACCAGGCGCCGTCCCAGCCGAAGCCGCCCTTGGCGTTGGCGTCGTCGAGCGCGGTCGTCGGTGTCGGTCCGGGCGACGGGTTCGCGCCGCCGTTGGTGCCGTCGCAGGTGTGGGTGCCGCCGGTCGGCGTGGTGATGCTCTTGCCGTCGGTGGTCACCGGCCCGTCGAAGATCGACGAGCTGATCCCCTCGATTCGGACATGGACGGCGGTCGGGGCCGCGGAGGCCGCGGCCGGGAGGAATAGTGCGAGCGCGAGTGCGCAAGCGGGCAGTAGAGAACGTCTGATGGTCATAGAGAGCCACCCCTTTCCCGAGGGCTTGGGCTTGGGGGCCGGAGGTAGGTCTCCTGGCTTCCGGGATCCGAGCTCTCGCGCCTTCCCGAACGGCCGACGGCCGTTCAGTGGCTGCGCCTCGCGCTTGCGAGAGCCTTCCCCGGTAACAGTGGCGGGTCCGCGCCGGTCTTTCACCGGCTTCCCTTGACCACCGACCCTTTGTCGCGGCGAACCGTACTAGCTCCCTTGGGGAGTACGCTGCCTGGTGACAAGACGGCCTGGTGGCTGGGGAAGTTCGGTGCGAATCCGACGCGGTCCCGCCACTGTGACCGGGCGAAGAAGGCGTCGCATGGCACGCGCAAGGCGTGCCGGCCACTGGGAAGCCCACGGCAACCTGGGAAGGCGCGGCGATCGGAGCCTGGGAGCCAGGAGACCTGCCCCGGCCGAGATCGAAGCGCTACCCCTCGAGGAAAGGGCGATCCATGAAGGCTCAGGTGTCGAGTGCCGTACTGGTGCTGGCGGGCGTGGCGGTGCTTGCTACGAGCGCGCACGGCTCCGCGGATACAAAGGTCGTAGCGTCGACGAAGGGCGCCCCGCTGATCGACCAGATGGTGGTCTTTCGTAGCGGGAAGGTCGTCGCAGGGCGCGCCCGGGCCGAGCGGACGACCGTGACCGTTGGCAAGCGATCCTGCGGGGTGGCAGCGGCGACAGCGCTCGCCGCGCTCGTACGCTCCGACCCGGGCCCGATCGGCTTCCACGACTACGGCGACTGCTCACGCCGCCCGGTAGACAGCGCGGGGCTGTTCGTCAAGGCGATTCGCGGTGAGCGCAACCGTGCCCAGGACGGCTGGGTCTACAAGGTCGGACGCAAGCTGGCGACCGCAGGCGCCGCCGATCCCGCCGGTCCGTTCGGCAGCGGGCGGCTGCGCGCCGGCAGCGACGTCGTCTGGTTCTACTGCCGTCAGTTCTCGACCGGTACTTGCCAGCGTTCGCTGGAGGCCACGACCGAGTTCGACGCTAGCCGCGTGACGGTGACGGTGCGCGGCTACGACGATGCGGGCAAGGGGATCGAGATCGCCGGCGCCACGGTGCATGCCGGCGCCAAGACGGCGACGACGGATGGCGAGGGGCGCGCGACGCTCACGCTCGGGCGCGGTCGCCACGAGATCCACGCCACCAAGAAGGGCACGATCCGCTCGTTCGGCAAGCGGGTGACGATCAAGTGACGTTGCGCCGTTCCCTGCCCGCCTGCCTCGCTGTCGCCGCGCTCGCGGCGCTGCCGGGGTGCGGGCTGGGTGCGGGGGCGGAGCGCTCGGGCGCCGGGGCCGACCTGCGCGTCACGCGCGACTTCGGTCACCAGGTCGTCCAGGAGAAGAACGACCTGCGGATCCGCGAGGACGAGACGGTGATGCGGCTGTTGAAGCGCAAAGCCGACGTCGAGACGCGCTTCGGCGGCGGCTTCGTCCAGTCGATCGACGGTCTCTCCGGTCGCGGCCCCGGCGAGAACGACGATTGGTTCTACTACGTCAACGGGATCGAGGCGGACGAGGGCGCCGCCGACTACGAGATCTCGCCAGGCGACGTCATCCAGTGGGATCGCCACGACTGGGGCGAGACGGCCAACGTCCCGGCGATCGTCGGCGCCTTCCCACAGCCGTTTCTCGACGGGCTCGGCGGCAAGCGCTTTCCCGTTCGCGTCGAGTGCCAGGACTCGGATTCGGCGCCGTGCAAGCAGGTGAAGCAGACGCTGCGTGATGCCGACGTTCCGGCCAACGGGGCGTCGTTGGGGGCGCCCGGCAATCAGAACGTCGCACGCGTGGTGGTGGCCGACTGGGCGACGGCGCGCCAGCAGCCGACGGCGCGGCTGATCGAGCTCGGTCCGCAGCGCAGTGGGGTCTTCGCCCGCTTCAGCGATGGGGGCGACACGCTCGAGCTGCTCGGTGGAGATGGCGAGCCGGTCCGGGAGGTCGGAGCGGGTGCGGGGCTGATCGCGGCGCTTCGGCCGAACGACCGCGAGCTGCTCTGGGTAGTGACCGGCGTCGACGAGGCGGGCGTCGACGCCGCGGCGACGGCGTTCCGGGCGCGCGATCTGCGCGATGCCTTTGCGGTCGCGGCAGTCGAAGGCGAGGTCTCGAAGCTGCCGCTGAGGAGCGCGCGGTGAGACCGGCGGACCGGACGGCGCCACGGCGCGAGCTACCGGTCCCGGCCTATCGGCCCGGCGCGAGCCCGTTGCACCGAGCGCGTGCGGGCGCCACCGCATCGCTCTGCCTGGCGCTCGCGCTGGTCTGCATGCTGTTCGACGACCCGATCGTGCTCGCCACGGTGATCGCGGCAGTCGTCGCAGCCGGGATGGCGGCCGGCGTCGGGCGGGAGATCAAGCGGGCGGCGCTGTTGTCACTCCCCCTGGTGCTGCTGGTCGCTGTGATCAATCCACTCGTCTATCGCGAGGGCGACACGCTGCTGATTCGCGGCGGCGAGATTCTCGGCCGGCGGATGGACATCACGCTCGAGGCGCTCGTAGCTGGCGGGCTGGCGGGACTGCGAGTTGCCGCGATCGTGATGGCGTTCGGGCTCTTCTCGGCTTGCGTCGATCCCGACGAGCTGTTGCGACTGTTCCGTCGTTTCTCCTACCGCTCGGCGCTGACCGGCGCGTTGGCGACGCGGTTGGTGCCGGTGCTCGCGCGCGACGCGCTGCGGATGGGCGACGCGGCACGCTGCCGGCCGGTCCCGCCCAGTCGGTTGGCAGTTGCCCGCGCGGCGCTGTCGGGAGCGCTCGACCGCGCCGTCGAGGTCGCGGCCGCGCTCGAGGTGCGTGGCTACTCGGTCGGCGGCCGCCCGGAGCGCAGCCAGCGGCCCTGGTCGCGTCACGATCTGCGGGTGGCGGCTGCCGCCGCGGTGGTCGCCTGTAGCGCCGTCGTCTTCAAGCTGGCCGGGGCCGGCGGTGTCGTCGTCTACCCGAGGATCGAGATCGCGTTCGGGCCGCCCGAGCTGCTGCTCTGCGCCTTGCTGCTCGCGGCGGTTGCGCTGCCGTTCGCGGGCCGTGGCGCTCGCCTGGGGGTGGCAGCTCGTGCCTGAGGCGGCGATCGTCACGGCGGAGGATCTCTCCTACCGCTATCCCGAGCGCGACACGCCCGCTCTGCGCGACGTGACGCTGGAGATCGCACCCGGCGGCTTCACGCTGCTCGCCGGCGAGTCCGGCTCCGGCAAGTCGACGTTGCTGCGCGCGCTCTGCGGTCTGGTGCCGCATTTCCACGGCGGCGAGGTGTCGGGCGAGCTCGAGGTTGCCGGAATGAGCGTGCGCGACCACGGTCCCGGCGAGCTGGCGGCGGTTTGCGGGACGGTCTTCCAGGATCCCGAGACCCAGGTCGTGATGGGTGGGGTCCGCGCTGAGCTGTCGCTGCCGCTCGAGCATCGCGGCGAGTCGCCGGCTGCCATAGCGCGTGCGGTCGAGGAGGTCGCGCTGGCGCTTGGGATCGCCGGTCTGCTCGATCGGCGCACCGACACGCTGTCCGGCGGTGAGCTGCAGCGCGTGGCGATCGCCGCGGCGCTCGTCCATCGTCCGGCGCTGCTCGTGCTCGACGAGCCGACATCGCAGCTCGACCCGGTCGCCGGCGACGAGTTGGTCTGGTTGCTGCGCCGGCTCAACGAGGAGTGGGGGACGGCGGTCGTGATCGCGGAGCACCGGATCGACCGCTGCCTGCCGGCGGCCGACCGAGTCGTGGCGATGGCCGACGGGGCCGTTGTCTGCGACGCCGCGCCACGCGACTTCCTCGACTGGGCGGTCGCCGATGGAGGCAACCTGGCGACACCAGTCGCGCGGCTGTTCTCACTCGCCGGCTTGCGCCCACTGCCGCGATCGGTCAAGGACGCACGCGACGGTCTGCGCGCGGCGGGGCTGACGCCCGACGGGATGCATGCCGATCCTTCACCGCGCCGGGGTCGTGACCGCAAGGCGCCGACGGCATTGGAAGCGCGCGGCGTTTGGCACGAGATCTCCGATGGACCGGCGATCTTGCGCGGCATCGATCTCGGTGTCGAGCCGGGGGAGCGAATTGCGCTGATGGGCCGCAACGGTGCTGGTAAGTCGACGCTGCTGCGCCATCTGAAGGGGCTGGCGGCGCCGACCCGCGGTCGTGTCGAGCGCGCCGGCGAGGTCGCGTTGCTGCTCCAGAACCCGGGCGACTATCTGATCCATGAGCACGCGATCGACGAGGGGGGTGCTGGTGCGCTCGCGGCCGCCGGCCTCGCAGAGCGGCCTGACGCCAATCCGCGCGATCTCTCCGGCGGCGAGCGGCAGCGGCTGGCGCTCGAGGTCGTGCTCGCGGGAGACTCCCCATCCGCCGCCGTCTGTCTCGACGAGCCAACCCGTGGCATGGACCGTGTCCACAAGGACGCGCTCGTGGAGCGGATCGAAGCGCTCGCCGAGGGGGGCGCGGCGGTGATCGTCGCGACCCACGACACCGAGTTCGCTGCGGGCTTCGCCGACCGTGTCGTGCTGATGGGCGACGGCGTCGTGATCGCCGACGGGCCGCCCGCCGAGCTGCTCGCCGGTGGCTGGCATTTCTCGACGGAGGTGGCGCGCGCGCTCGATGGCGCGGGCGGGGCGTTGGTGCCCGAGCAGGGCGCGGAACTGATCGGAAGGGAGCTGGTTCGATGACCTGGCAGGTGTCCTCCTTCGTGCTGCTGGCGCTTGCGCTGGCCGTGGGCTTCGCCTGGTACGAGCGCAAGCGGCCTCCGGCGCGCGTCGTCGGAGTCGTCGCCGTCCTGGCCGCGCTGGCCGTCGTCGGGCGGCTTGCCTTCGCCGCGATTCCGAATGTCAAGCCGACGACCGACATCGTCCTGTTCGCGGGCTATGCGCTCGGGGCCGCGCCCGGCTTCGCCGTTGGCGCGATCGCCGCGATCGCCTCGAACGTCTTCCTCGGCCAGGGGCCGTGGACGGTCTGGCAGATGGCGGCCTGGGGCGCCGTCGGCATTGGCGGCGCGCTGCTCGCGTGGGGTACGCGTGGGCGCGAGCTCGGCCGTGTCGAGCTGGCGATCTACTGCGGCATCGCCGGTTTCGCGTTCGGCGCGTTGATGGACGTCTACCAGTGGACGCTGGCGGCCCGGCAGGACCTCTCGACCTATCTCGCGATCTCGGCGACCTCGCTGCCCTACAACATCGCCCACGCCGTCGGCAACGTCGTGTTCTGCCTGCTGATCGGCCCCGTCTTCGTCCGTTCGCTGCGTCGCTACCGACGCCGCTTCGAGGTGAGGTGGGCGGCGCCGGCAGTCCGGCGGGGTGTCGCTGGTGGAGCGGTCGCGGCGGTCGTCGCCGGCCTGGCCGTCGCCACCGCGCTGAGCGTGCCGGCGCCGTCCGCCGACGCCGCGGAGGCGGCGGCTGCCTCGGCGCCCGCTCGCGCCGCGGCCTACCTGCGGAGCGCGCAGAACCGCGACGGAGGCTTCAGCGGCAGCCCAGGGCAGTCGTCGAGCTCGCTGATGACCGGCTGGTCCGCGCTGGGCCTGGCCACTACAGGCCTGAACCCGCGCGACGCCAAGCGCTCGCGCGGTCGCTCCGCGATCGACTACCTGCGGACGAACAGCAAGAGCTTCAGCGACATCGGCGAGTTGCAACGGACGATCCTCGTGCTGCGTGCGGCCGGCCTCTCGGCGCGTCGCTTCGCCGGCGTCGACCCGTTGGCCAAGCTGCGCCGCGCGCAGTCGGCGGACGGCTCCTGGAAGTCGAACACCGCATGGACGGCGTTCGGGTTGCTCGCGCTGCGCGCCGCCCGCGAGCCGGTTGGCTCCGGGCGCGTGCGCGAGGCGGCCGACTTCCTCGAGCGAGCGCAGGCCAGCGGCGGCGGCTGGGGGTTCGTCCCGTCTTCGCCGGCCGACGTCGACGACACCGGCTCGGTGCTGCAGGCGCTCGTCTCGGCGGGTCGTCGTGGCAGCGCCGCGGCACGCGCCGGCGTCGCCTACCTGCGCGAGGTCCAGAACGCCGATGGCGGTTGGGGCCAGCTCGCCGGGCGCGACTCGAACGCGCAGTCGACGTCGTGGGCGGTGCAGGGACTGGTTGCGATGGGCGCCCAGCTCGGCTCGCTGCGTGCCGATCCGCTCGCCTATCTGCGCGGCCTCCAGCGCCGCGACGGCCACATTCCCTACTCGCGGATGAGCGATCAGACGCCGGTCTGGGTCACCTCGCAGGCGATTGCCGCGTTGCGGCGCAAGCCGTTTCCGCTGGCGCCGGTCAAGCGCGGCAAGGCGTCAGCAGCAATCGCCGCCCCGGCCGGCGAAGGCACCGGTCCCAGCAGTGGCGGAGGCGACGGTCCCGACCTGGCCCTGGTCGCGGCCGGTATCGCAGCTGCGCTCGCACTCGCCGCGGCCGTTGGCTGGCGCGTGCGCCACCACGGCGGCGCGACCGCCTGACCCCACGGCTACTTCAGCTGACCGGCGATCAGGCGGTCGAAGACCCGGTCGGGCACACGGCTGGCGATCGCCCAGCGGAGCTTCGCCTCGCGCCCGACGAGGTAGCGGGTGCGCGGCTTGTCGGCGGTCAGCGCGTGGAAGATCGGCTCGGCCACCTCCTCCGGCTCCATGCCCGTCTTGGTCGCGATCGTCTCGACCTGGCGCCGTAGCGCGTCGATGATCCCGCCGTAGAGCCGGCGTCCCTCTGGGGGAGTCGCCGCCTCGATCTTGTCGGCCTCGGAGAGCCCCTTGTCCCAGATCGGCGTCTTGACGCCCCCGGGCTCGACGATGGAGACCTCGATGCCTTGGCCGCGCAGCTCGCGACGCAGCGAATCGCTGATTGCCTCGAGCGCGAACTTCGATGCGGCGTAGGGGCCGACGAGTGGGAGCGCGATCCGGCCGCCGATCGAGCTGACGTTGACGATCCGGCCGCGCCCAGTGCGCAGCAGCGGCAGAAAGGCCTGGATCGCCGCCACCTGGCCGATCACGTTGACCTCGAGCTGGCGCCGCCAGTCTTCGATGGGGATGAACTCGACCGGTCCCGAGACTGCGATGCCGGCGTTGTTGACCAGCCCAGCGAGTCCAGTGCCGCCGACCGCCTCGCCGACCTCCGCCGCGGCGGAGGCGATAGTCGAGTGGTCGGTGACGTCGATCGTCAGCGGGTGGAGCCCAGCTGCTCGCAACCGCTCGGCGTCGGCCTCCTTGCGGACACCGGCGTAGACCGTGAAGCCAGCCGCCGCCAGCCGGACCGCGGCCGCATGGCCGATCCCCGTCGAGGCGCCCGTGATCACGACTGTCCCTCCTGCCATCGCCGCCGACTCTATCCGGTACCGTCGCCCTCGTGGAGCTTGAAGAGGCGATCCGCGGGCGGCGCACCCACAAGGTCTACGGGCAGGAGCCCGTCGAGCGCGCGATCCTCGACGAGCTACTCGACCTGGCACGCTGGGCGCCCAACCACCACCTGACCAATCCGTGGCGGTTTCGGGTCTTGGGCCCGGAGTCGCTTGCGCGCTTGAAGTCCGCCGCCGGCCCCGAGGCCGCGGCGAAGCTGGATCGGGCGCCGACGCTCGTCTGCGCGTCGGTCAAGCTGACCGGCGACGCCGTCCAGGACGAGGAGGACGTCTGCGCCGCCGCCTGCGCCGTCTTCATCGTGCTGCTGGCCGCGCACGACCGCGGTCTCGCCGGCTACTGGCGTACGCCTGGGGTGCTGCGCACTCCCGATGGCGCGGCCGCGGTCGGGATGGAGCGCGACGAGCTCTTCGTCGGGCTGATCCATCTCGGCCACGCGCGCCAGGAGAAGAGTCCGCCGGAGCGCCTGCCGGCAACCGACTTCGTGAGCTACCTGCCGTGATCGCGCGCGCCGACGCCCTCGCGACGCTGGAGCGCGACGAGTTCGACGTCGTCGTGATCGGGGGCGGCATCACCGGCGCCGGCGTCGCGCTCGACGCCGCCTCGCGCGGCTACAGCGTCGCGCTGGTCGAGCGTCACGACTACGCCGAGGGAACGTCCAGCCGCTCGTCGAAGCTGATCCACGGGGGCCTGCGCTACCTGCAGAACTTCGATCTCGGCCTGGTCCGCGAGGCGCTGCTCGAGCGCCAGCTGCTGGTCAACCTCGCGCCGCACCTCGTTCGCCCGCTGCCGCTACTGATTCCCGCCTTCGACGGCCGCCGCCCGGACCGCGTGCTCGGTGTTGGCCTGAACATGTACGACGTGATGGCGAGCGACCGGCGCCGGCGCCGTGGCGGGGGTGAGGACGGTGGCCGCCGCCGGCGCGTGGACGTGGAGTCCTGGAGCCCCGACCGCCACCGCACCGTCGACGCCGCCGAGACGCTGAGGCTGCTGCCGGCGCTCGCTGCACGCGAGCCAACCGCCGCCTACCTGTTCTACGACTGCCAGACCGACGACGTCCGCCTGACGCTGACGATCCTCGGCGAGGCCGAGCGCTATGGCGCCGTCTGCTCGAACGCCGTCGAGGTGACCGGGCTCGTCGAGCACGACGGCCGCGCCGGGGGCGTTCTCTGCCGTGACGCAATTGGCGGCGGCGAGTTCGAGATTCGTGCGACCAACGTCGTCAACGCGACCGGGGTCTGGGCCGATCGCATCCGCCCGGAAGAGTTGCACCGCGAGGCCGAGGTGCCGACGATCCGCCCAAGCCGCGGGACCCACATCACGGTTTCGCGTGAGCTGCTGAACGTCGTCGGCGGCGCGATCGTCCCCGCCGGTGGTGGCCGCTCGATCTTCGTGCTGCCGTGGCTCGGCCGCACGCTGATCGGCACGACGGACAACGACTACGACAGTGCTGACCTCGATCACATCCCGCCGTCCGGCGACGACGTCGAGTACCTGCTCGCCGCGGTCAACGAGTTCTTCGCGACCTCGATCGAGGCGTCCGACCTGACCGGCGCCTACGCCGGCGTGCGACCGCTGATCGCGACCGGGGACCCGAAGAAGTCGGTCGACATCTCGCGCAAGGCAGAGCTCTACGAGACCAGCTCGGGACTCGTGACGATCACCGGCGGCAAGCTGACTACCTGGCGCCGGATGGCGAAGTTGGCCGTCGACCGGATCGTCGAGCGCGAGGGCCGTGACGCCCCCTGCAGGACAGCCGAGATTCCGCTTGGGATGGACATCGACCTCGCCGAGCTGCCCGACGTCGAGGGCGTCGACGACGCGACGCGACAGATGCTGATCGGCCGCTATGGGCACGGTGCGATCGAGGTGCTGCGGATCGCGGGCAGCGATCCCGCGCTTGCGCGGCGGATATCGCCGGAGCTGCCCGACCTCGTCGCCGAGGCGGTGCTGGCGGCGCGCCATGAGCAGGCCAGCGGGCTCGCAGACGTGCTGCTGCGCCGCACCCGGCTCGGCCTGCTCGACGCGCCCAACTTGACCGCCTCTGATGCGCCCGGTCCACGTGCCGTCGCCAAGGCGATGGCGACCGAGCTGGACTGGGACGACATACGGGTCGCGCAAGAGCTCGAGGATTGGCAGGCGGTCGCGGCCGCTGAGGGCCTGGCCCCCGGTGAGCCGGCGGCTAGCGCCGCGGAGTCGGCATGAAACTGAGGCTGCGCGACCGCAGTCTCGACCTGCCGCCCGGCGTGCCCGCGCTGATGGGGATCGTCAATGCGACGCCGGACTCCTTCTCGGACGTCCAGGGTGAGAAGCCGCTCGACACCCTCGTCGAGCGCGCGCTCGAGCTTGCGGCCGCCGGCGCCGCGATCGTCGACGTCGGCGGCGAGTCGGGCCGCACCGATCGCGAAGCGGTCTCGGTCGACGAGGAGGCGACGCGCGTGGTGCCGCTCGTCGAGCGGCTGGCGGCCGAGGGCGTGGCGGTCTCGGTCGACACCTGGCGCGCTCCGGTCGCACGGGCTGCGCTCGATGCCGGCGCGGTGCTGATCAACGACGTCAGCGGTCTCAGCGATCCCGAGATCGCGGAGGCCTGTGCCGCCAGCGGCGCCGGCCTGGTGATCACCCACACCCGCGTCGCGCCCAAGACCCGCGCCTACCCGGACTACGACGATGTCGTGGCCGACGTCGCCGAGCTGCTGACCGACCGTGCAAACGCCGTTGCCCAGCGTGGGGTGGACCGCGAGCAGCTACTGCTGGATCCCGGCTTCGACATCGCCAAGACCCCGGCCGAGTCGGTCGAGCTGCTGCGCCGCCTGCCAGAGCTGGAGGCGCTCGGTCGCCCGCTGCTGCTGGCGATCTCGCGCAAGGACTTCGTCGGTGCGCTCACCGGGCGCCGCCCACGCGACCGCGATCCGGGCACCCTCGCCGCCGTCGAGCCGGCCCTCGACGCGACCGTTGGCAGCGTCTTGCGCGTCCATGACGTGGCGGGCGTCGCCGACTTCCTCGTCGTTCGCGCCGCCCTGCGCGGCGACACGGAGGCGCCGACCGTCCCGCTCGACGACGCGCTGCGGCGCGAGTCCACGCCGGTTTAGTCAGTAGCCTGTCGCGTTCGCAATCCGATCGAGGAGCAGCCTCAGTGTCAGTCCTGCAGCGCAAGGAGCTGGAAGACAGCCCACTTGCCGACCTTCACGCCATCGCCTCAGAGCTGGGGATCGAGGGCTACCGCGCGCTGCGTCGCGAGGACCTCGTCGCGGCGATCCTGGGTGGCGGCGAGTCCGCCGCCGAGAACACGGAGGCCGAGCCTGCTGAGCGCGAGCGCCCGCGCCGCAGCCGGGGACGTGGACGGGGTCGCGGCAAGGGTCGTAGTCGCGACGAGATCGAGGACAAGCCGGAGTCCGAGCAGCCCGAGGGCGAGGTCGACGACGAGCCGGAGTCCGAGTCCGAGCCCGCTGAGGACGAGCAGCACGAGACCGTCGCCGGAGTGCTTGACGTGCTGCCCAACGGCAGCGGCTTCCTGCGGGTCGCCGATGGTCCCGACGTCTACGTCTCGCCGGCCCAGATCCGCCGCTGCGAGCTGCGTCCCGGCGACGAGATCGCCGGTCCCGTCCGGCCCGCGCGCCGCAACGAGCGCTATCCGTCGCTGGTGCGCGTCGAGAGCGTCAACGGCGGGCCCGCCGAGTCGCCTGTCGAGCGGGCCGAGTTCGGCAACCTGACACCCGTCCACCCGCACGAGCGACTTGCCGCCCCGGCGGCGCTCGGCGACGTCCCGTTCGGCAAGGGATCGCGCGTCGCGATCGCCGGTCCGTCCGGCGCCGGCGCGACCCGGCTGCTGCGCGAGGTCGTCGCGACGCTGGCCGCACAGCCCGAGGGGCCGACGCTCGCCGTCGTCCTGGCCGGTGCCCGTCCGGAGGAGGTCACCGACTGGAAGCGCGAGACCGAGACCGCCGTCTACGGCGGATCGTTCGACAGCTCGCCCGACGAGCAGGCGCAGGCGGCTCAGCTTGCTGTCGAGCGCGCGAAGCGCGTCGTCGAGCGCGGCGGTGACGCGGTTGTCGTGATCGACACGCTCGAGGCTGTCTCGCCAGGCGTTGCCCGCCGGATCTTCGGCGCCGGGCGCCGGGTCGAGGAGGGCGGTTCGTTGACGGTCATCGCTGCAGTCGGTGAGAGCGCGGACCAGCTGCGCGTCGCGAGCACCCGCGTCGTCCTTGCCGCCGGTACGACCGAGCCGACCGTCGACACCGAGCGTTCAGGCGCTCAGCGTGCCGACCTGCTCGGCTGATTTCCACCACTCCATAGGGTTATGCGGGTGAGCCGCGACCCGCGCAAGCCGACCACCAAGGACGAGGAGCTGCTCGAGGCCGAGTCGCTGACGATCGTCTCGGAGCTCGACGACGCGGCGCGGATCGCCCGCATCGACGGCGAGCTGCGCGACGGCTTCGAGGCGCTCGCACACATTGGCAAGGCCGTCTCGTTCTTCGGCTCCGCGCGCACTCCGGCCGACGACCCCGACTACGCGGCGGCCCGTTCGCTGGCGCAGCGGATGGGGGAGGCGGGCTTCGCGGTGATCACCGGCGGCGGTCCCGGCGTGATGGAGGCCGCCAACCGCGGCGCGCGCGACGCCGGCGCCACCTCGATCGGCCTGGCGATCGAGCTGCCGCACGAGGAGGGAGCCAACCCACACGCGGACATCAGCTTGACCTTCCACTACTTCTTCGTCCGCAAGGTGATGTTCGTCCGCTACTCGAGCGGCTTCGTCGTCTTCCCGGGCGGCTTCGGCACGCTCGACGAGCTGTTCGAGGCGGCCACGCTGCGCCAGACCGAGAAGATCCGCCACTTCCCGATCGTCCTGTTCGGCAGCTCCTACTGGAGCGGCCTGGTCGATTGGCTGCGCGACAGTGCGCTCGCCGAAGGCAAGATCTCGCCGAGCGACGTGGAGATGCTCGAGGTCACCGACGACCCCGAGCGGGTCCTCGAGATCATGCACGCCGTCGACCATCGCCGGCCGCGACGGCCAGAGGCGGCCTAGGGCCTAGCGGCGGGTGTAGGCGACGCGCTTCCAGGACGGCTCCGGCGAGAGCTCGATCAGCTCCCAGCCGCGCTCCGGCTGCGCGTAGCCGAACGAGTGGTTCTCGTCGTCGAAGACGATCTCCAGCTCGCCCTCGAGCACGCGCTGGTCGAGCCAGGCGCCGCGGAAGACGAGCCGCCGCAGCCAGTGGACCAGCGAGCGGTCGGAGGGGCCGTGCAGGTCGCCCCAACACTCCATGATGTGCTCGCCGAGCAGCGAGTGGGCGTCGGTCACCTCGCCGTTGACGGCCAGGTTGACGAGATCCTCGCGCTCCTCGTCGCCGAGTGGTCCGCCGACGAAGCCGAGCTTGGTCGCGGCCTGCTCGACACGCTCGGTGAAGTCACGCTCGTTGAACGTGAACTTCAGCTCGCCGTACTCGAGCACGTAGTCGGCGCCCGACTCGTAATTTCCACGTTTGGCGGTGTCCATAGGAGGCGCGTTGCAGTGGCGGGGCCAGCCGCAATGCGCGTCGGCATCCTAGCCCCGTTCCCTTCTCGCCCGGACGGATTGCAACGTGAATTGCACTGACAGGGGGCGAACTTTGCGCGGCCGTGACTTCATCGGCCATGAACCAAACGCTCTTGATAGTTGAAGACGACGAATCGACCGCCGAGTATCTCGCCGACAACCTGGTGGCCGACGGCTATCGCGTCGCGGTGGCGAGCGGCGCCGCCGAGGGGGTGCGTCAGATCGAGGTCCGCCACCCTGCCCTGGTGCTGCTGGACCTGGGGCTCGACGACGGCAGCGGGCTCGTGTTGCTCGACCGCGTTCGCTCCGCCGACGGGATGACGTCGAGGATCGATCCCGAGCTGCCGGTGATCGTGATCAGCGGCCGCGCCAGCGAAGCCGATCGCATCCGGAGCTTCGCCCGCGGGGCCGATGACCATGTTCCGAAGCCGCTTGCCTACGGTGAGCTGCTCGGCCGAATCCGGGCGGTGCTGCGCCGTGCCGAGGGACGTCCGCAGCGCGGCGTCGTCCGCCACCACGGGTTGACGCTCGACCCGGTCACGCGAGCTGTTCGGCTCGACGGCACTCCTATCCATCTCTCGACGATGGAGTTCTCGCTGCTCCAACGGCTCGCCGACGATCCGGACCGCGTCTACTCGAAGAACGAGCTGCTGCGCGACGTCTGGGGCTACCAGTCGCTTGGAAAGACGAGAACTGTCGATGCCCACGCTTGCCGCTTGCGGCGCAAGCTCCAGGGGGCATCCGAACGGCGCTGGATCGTCAACGTGCGCGGCGTTGGCTATCGGCTCACGGACCCGGCGCTCTGATGGTGGCGACAGCAGGCTGGTTGTTGGCGGCTGCGTTGGCCGTGATCGTGTTGCGGCTACGGCGGCGGTTGGATCTCGTCGCGGAAGCGGCACACGAGTTGCGCGGTCCCGTGGCGGCGTTCTCGTACTCGGTGGCCTGGTTGCGGCGCGAGCCGGGTGGCGTGCGGCGGGCGTTGCGCTTCGAAGCGGAGTTGGAACGGATGCGGGTCGGGTTGGCCGACTTGGACGCGGCGCGTCGCGACCAGCGGGCTCCGATGCGGCGGCGGACCGTCGCGCTCGAGCGCCTCGTCAACAGCGCAGCGGCAGGCTGGCGCCCGGTGCTGACTGGGGCCGATCGTGGTGTCACGGTCCACTGGGATGCTGGTCGAGCGCGTGTCAGGGCCGACGGCGGCCGCCTGTCTCAGGCACTCGGCAACCTGCTCGCGAACGCCGCCGAACACGGATCGGGGCCGATCGAGATTCACGCTGTGCGCAAGGGCGCGCAAGCGGTGCGGGTTGAGGTTCGCGACGGCGGGCCCGCGATCCGGACGGGGCGCCGGCGCTCCGACGACCGGGGCCACGGTCTCGGCATCGCCGATCGCGCTATCCGCGCAGCCGGGGGCACATTCACACTGGACCGCAGCCGAGCGGGCACCGTGGCGGCGATCGAGCTCCCGCTCGCCGACAGCGAGACGATCCGATGAGCGCCAAGACCCGACGCCGTCGCGGGCTCGTGCTCCTGACGCTCGCGCTCGCCTGTGGCGCCTTGGCGGCATCCGAGGTGGGGGACAAGGTGGGCGAGGTAGAGGGCCGGATCGGCGTTCCCGTACCGGTGGTGGTCGCGGCCCGCGACATCGAGCCGGGCGCTGAGCTGAGCCGCGCCGATCTACGCCTCAGCCAGGTTCCCCAGCGGTTTGCGCCCCCCGATGCGCCAACTAGTCCAGACCAGGCCGTTGGCTTGCGCACCGCTGGTCCAGTTGCCGCGGGTAGCCCGATCACCGGCGGAGTGGTCGGCATGACGGCCAGCGGAGACGACCCCGGCGCTCTGCGTCGCGGTGAGCGTGCTGTCGAGATCGCCGTTGCCGGCGGCGCGTCGCTGATCGAGATGGCGGTCCCCGGCGCCCGCGTCGACGTCCTCGTCTCGACTAATCCCGGCGATGGTCCCGGCAGCTCCTTCGTCGCGCTCGAGGACGTCGAGCTGCTCGCCTTGGCGCCGGGCTCGTCCGCGGAAGCTCCGCTCGACACCGATCTCTCGGCAGCTGCCGCCACCTCGGCGGTCGCGACGCTTCGCACCACGCTGCGTCAGGCGGTCTACCTGACCGCCGCCCAGAGCTACGCCGGCGAGATCCGCCTGCTGCCGCGCCCGCCTGGCGATCGCCGCCGCGTCGGTCGCGCCACGGTCGGCGCTAATGACCTCTAGCGGTCGGTCAGGCGCTCGACAGCGCCTTCCGGCGTGCCGAGCAAAGCCTGTTCGGCCATGCCGATGAAGAGACCGTGCTCGAGGACACCGGGGATGCGGCGGAGCTGGTCGGCGAGGGCGTCGATGTTGGTGCCGGCCGGGATCGGGCAGTCGAGGATGTGATGGCCCTCGTCGGTCAGAAAAGCGGAGTCGCCGGCCGTGCGCAGCTCGGGATCGGGCAGCAGCTCGGCGAGGCGGCGGGCGGTATCGCGCCAGGCGAAGCGGGCGACCTCGACCGGTAGGCGGAAGCCGGCGCCGAGGCGGTCGACGAGCTTGCCGGTCTCGGCGACGACGACGAAGCGGCGTGCGGCGGCGATCACGATCTTCTCGCGCAGCAGCGCGCCGCCACCGCCCTTGATCAGCCGCAGTTCGCTGTCGACCTCGTCGGCGCCGTCGATCGCGATGTCGAGCTCGAAGCTGCCGTCGAGCTCGACGACCTCGATCCTGGCGTCGCGTGCGCGGGCATCGGTCAGCTCTGACGCGACCACGGCGCGCAGTGGGGGCCCATCGGGCCAGCGCTCGGCGATCCGGTCGACGACGCGCCAGACGGCGCGTCCCGATCCGAGGCCGATCGTCGTGCCCGGCTCGATCAGCTCGATCGCCGCGGCCGAGGCGGCGTCGCGCGCGGGAGAGGGCTCGTCAGCGGGCATCGCGGGCTCAGCATCGCCTTTGGGGCGGACAGAACGCGTCCGCTACGATCTAAGTCAGGTCGTATCAACTTGTCTTATACGCACGTTGACGACTACTTTTGGACCCGCTACACTGCTTATCAATCGTAAGTTAATCCCAGGTGGGGAGAAGCGCATGGAGACGGAGAAGCAGACCTTGCTGTTGGTGCCGGTTGACGACTCGGTCGTCTTCCCCAACATGACGGTGACGCTGGTCGTCGACGTCGGCGACGAGGAGCGGGTGCTGCTCGTGCCGCGCGAGGACGACGAGTTCGCGTCCGTTGGCACTGTCGCTGAGGTCTCCGATCACGTTCGCCTTCCTGGCGGTGGCCACGCCGTCGCGCTGACTGGCCTCTACCGCGGCATCGCGGGGGCGGCCCACACCGACGCCTCCGGCGATCTGCGCGTCGACGTCACCACGCATCCCGACGACGAGCCCGTCGACGGTCACACACGCGATCTCGAGCGCGAGTACCGCGCCGTTGTCGAGGAGCTGCTCGAGCTGCGCGGCGACGACGGCCGGATTGCCGCGTTCGTCCGCTCGATCACCGAGCCGGGCGTCCTCGCCGACACCTCGGGCTACTCGCCCGACATCTCCTACGAGCAGAAGGTCCAGCTGCTCTCGACGCTCGACGTCACCGAGCGGCTCGAGCTGGCGCTGAAGCTGCAGCGCGAGCGGCTGGCCGAGTTGCAGGTGCGCAAGCGGATCCACGACGATGTCCAGTCGGGCGCCGACAAGCAACAGCGCGAGTACTTCCTGCGCAAGCAGATGGAGTCGATCCGCAAGGAACTCGGCGAGGACGACGCCTCGGTCGCCGACGAGTACCGGACGAAGATCGAGGAGTCCGGCATGCCGGAGGCCGTCCGCGAGCAGGCCGAGAAGGAGCTGGCCAGGCTCGAGCGGATGGGCGAGCAGTCGGGCGAGAGCTCGATGATCCGCACCTACCTCGACTGGCTTGTCGCCGTGCCGTGGGGCGAGCGCTCCGAGGAGCGGCTCGACCCGACGCACGCGCGTGAGGTGCTCGACGCCGACCACGCCGGGCTCGAGGACGTCAAGGACCGGATCGAGGAGCACATTGCGGTGATGAAGCTGCGCCGCGAGCGCGGTCTCGGCGACGAGGCCGGCGAGGGCTCCGAGCGCAAGCGCGGCGAGGGCGCGATCCTGACGCTGATCGGGCCGCCCGGAACCGGCAAGACATCGATCGGCGAGTCGATCGCTCGCGCGACCGGACGCGAGTTCGTCCGCATGTCGCTTGGCGGCGTCCGTGACGAGGCGGAGATCCGCGGCCACCGCCGCACCTACATCGGCGCGCTGCCGGGACGTCTGGTCCGCGCCCTGCGCGACGCCGGCACGATGAACCCGGTGATCCTGCTCGACGAGGTCGACAAGGTTGGCGCCGACTGGCGCGGCGACCCGTCTGCGGCACTGCTCGAGGTGCTCGACCCGGCGCAGAACCACTCGTTCCGCGACCACTATCTCGACGTCGAGCTCGACCTGTCGCAGGTGCTGTTCATCGCGACCGCCAACGTGGCGGACACGATCCCCGGGCCGCTGCTCGACCGGATGGAGGTCGTGCGCTTCGACGGCTACACGACCGACGAGAAGCTGGCGATCGGCCGCGACTACCTCTGGGGCCGCCAGCGCGAGCGCAACGGCCTGCATGAGGATGAGGTCGAGGTCTCCGACGACGTGCTGCGCACCGTGATCGCGGAGTACACCCGCGAGGCGGGCGTGCGCGGGCTGGAGCGCGACCTCGGGACGATCCTGCGCAAGACGGCGACGAAGATCGCCTCGGGCAAGGTCGAGGCGCCGGTGACGGTCGACCTCGACACGGTCCGCGACGCGCTCGGCAGGCAGCGCTTCTTCCAGGAGGCCGCCGAGCGCACCGCGGTGCCGGGCGTGGCGACCGGCCTGGCGGTGACCGGCGCCGGCGGCGACGTGCTGTTCGTCGAGGCAACCGGGATGAAGGGCAAGGGCGACCTCGTCCTGACCGGCCAGCTCGGTGACGTGATGAAGGAGTCGGCGCGGATCGCGCTCTCCTACGCGCGTGGCCATGCGGACCAGTTGGGGATCGACGGCGACGCCTTCGACGACCGCGAGTTCCACGTCCACGTCCCGGCGGGAGCGATCCCCAAGGATGGACCGAGCGCCGGCATCACGATGACGACGGCGCTGGCGTCGCTGCTCAGCGGCCGCCCGGTCAAGCACACGGTCGGGATGACCGGCGAGGTCACCCTCCAGGGCCGCGTGCTGCCGATCGGCGGGCTGAAGCAGAAGGTGCTCGCTGCCCATGCTGCCGGCCTGACCGACGTGATCCTGCCGGAGCGCAACCGCGGCGATCTCGACGACGTGCCCGAGGACGTCCGCGAGCAGATGACGTTCCACCCGGTGATGACGATCGGCGAGGTCTTGGACGTGGCGCTCGAGCCGGCGCGCAGCGGGGTGCAGGCCACGCACTAGCCGCGCGGCACCGGTTATCGTGCGGGAGGAGTCATGGGATTCCTCTCGCGCGAGATCGTCCGTAGGGCAGCGCCGCTAGTGATGGCGGGTGCCGCCGGCGCGGCTGGCGCCGCTGTGATCGCGCGGCGGAGGATGAGCGAGCGGCGCAGGCTGAGCCTGGTTTCGGGTCCGCCGCAGCCCGTACCGCCACAGCCGGCGCCTCCGGGCCCGGCGCCCGGACCGCCACAGCCGCCCGCCCCGATTCCGGCGCCGCCGAGTCCCGTACCGGACCCGATTCCGGCGCCCGAGCCGACCCCGGAGCCCCAGCCGGCCCCGACCCCGGTTCCCGATCCTTCGCCGGCGCCAACGCCACCGCCGGAGCCCGAGCCGCCGGTCGCGGCAGAGGCCGCGCTCGAGCGCACCGTGCGCGCCGCACTCAGCAGTCAGCTCGAGGCGGCTGGCGGCAACGTCGACGTCGAGGTGGCGGGTCAGATGGTCGTTCTGCGCGGCCGCGTCGACAGTCCCGAGTCGATCCGTGAGCTCGAGCGGGCCGCCGCCACAGCGCCTGGGGTGGAGGGTGTGCGGGTGCTCTTGCACCTGCCCGGTCGGATGGCGAAGCGCCGCTAAGCGGGACATTCTGCCGCCCGATCTGATTCACTTTCGCACTTCGAATTGACTAAAGCCGAGTCTCCGCTGCTCAGGTAGCGGGGAACGGGGGAACCACTGGGGTTCGGCCAATAGGCGGAACCCCCGGGGCGAATCGCCGCCAGCGTGCGGCGTAGCGCACTTTCCAGCGCGAGCCCGTCAGCTCACCTCGTAGGCACCGGAAAGAGGAGACGTCAGTTGCGCCGTCGTTTGCATGTTGGGTTGTTGTCGCTGTCCGCGCTCGCGCTGTTGAGCGTGGCGCCTGCCGCTACGCCGGCCTTCGCCGACGATCCGAGCGTCAGCGCCGGTGGCGCGGCTACCGCCGCGACCGAGGTGACGCTGCGCAAGGGCGATCGCGGCCGTGCCGTGCGGCGCCTGCAGCGCAAGCTCGGCGTGCCGGCCGACGGCGCGTTCGGCCCGCAGACCGACCGTGCCGTGGGGGGGGGG
>JBIOUS010000040.1:0-11002 GCA_044867325.1 Thermoleophilaceae bacterium
GATCGTGCCGCTGAACAGGAACGCCTCCTGCGGCACGATGCCCATCTGCGAGCGCAGCGAGTGCAGCCCGACGTCGCGCAGGTCGTGGCCGTCGACCAGCACGCGCCCCTCGACCGGGTCTCCCTCGACATCCCACCCGGCCAGACCGTCGCCCTCGTCGGCTCGACCGGCGCCGGCAAGTCGACGCTCGCCAAGCTCGTCGCCCGCTTCTACGACCCGAACGCGGGCCGCGTCCTGATCGACGGCCACGACCTGCGCGACGTCCACGAGCGCTCGCTGCGCGCCCAGCTCGGCATCGTCCCGCAGGAGAGCTTCCTGTTCTCCGGCACGATCCGCGACAACATCGCCTTTGGCGCCGACGACGAGGCCCGGGCGGAGATCGTCGAGGAGGCGGCGCGGGCGGTCGGCGCCCACGAGTTCATCGAGCGCCTGCCCGACGGCTACGACACCGAGGTCGGCGAGCGCGGCGCCCAGCTCTCGGCCGGCCAGCGCCAGCTCGTCGCCTTCGCCCGTGCGGCGGCCGCCGACCCACGCATCCTGATCCTCGACGAGGCGACGTCGAACGTCGACGTCCACACCGAGGCCGGCATCGAGCGGGGCCTGCGCCGCCTGCTCGCCGGCCGCACCGCGATCGTCATCGCCCACCGCCTCTCGACGATCCGCGACGCCGGCCGCATCGTCGTCCTCGACCACGGCCGCATCGCCGAGCAGGGCACCCACGACGAGCTCCTCGCCGCCGATGGCGCCTATGCAGCCCTCTACCGCGACTGGGCCGAGCAGGCCGCAGCCTGACCGCCTAGCGATTGCTCAGACGGCGACGCCGCGAACCGGCAACCGCCGATGCGGCACGTTCTTGATCCAGATCGCTCCCGCCGGCAACTTCCGCTGCTTCCCCTTGTTCTTCGCCGAGAAGTTCGGCGTCTGACTGTGGCAGTTCCCACACAGCAGCTGCAGGTTCTCCAGCCGGTTGTCGTCCCCGTCCCCATTTACGTGGTGCAGCGCTAACGGCAGCGGCTTCCCTCGCCATTCGTCGAGTCCACACTCCTCGCAGCGGTTCTCCTTGAAGCCCTCGGCAAGTAGCCGGCCCTTGAGGTGGCCGCGCGCTACGCGCCGCCCCTTGACCAGGTAGGTGGAGATCGGCGCGGCGCGAGGTCGGGTGTCGATGTCGCTGTCGCCGCGCAGTTTGGCCTGGTGCCACGTCTCCGAGCTGAAGCCGAAGTGTCGGATGCAGGCCCGCACGCCGTGCCCGCGGTCGTAGTAGCGCTGGACCCCTTGCCAGTCGTATCGCCTCGCGCAGCGCTCGTCGATGTCCAGCCCGAGCGTGCGCGCGTAGTAGGCGACGGTGCTGATCGACACGCCGAGGCGTCGGGCGACGTCAACGCGCGGAAGCCCCTCCTCGACAAGGGCCACCACGGCCTGCCGGCGCTCGTCGTTGACGAGTCCCTGACCCCCGTGCCGCGGCCTGATGTCGCCTCTCTTGACCGCGCGATCCCAGGAGCTTCCGCCGAAGCCGAAGCGCTCCCGGCACTCCGCAGAGCTGTGACCCGCCTCGTAGAAGCTGCGAATCTCGTCCCAGTCGTGATGTGCCATCCGGCGATCCATAACTGCATATATACTAGGTCATGCGGCGGACGGAACCATCCCCTTTCCCGCTATGCTGCGTGACCGTCTCACCCGCATTGGGGAGTCGTCTAATCGGCAAGACGCCACCCTCTGGAGGTGGTTATCGGGGTTCGAGTCCCTGCTCCCCAGCTAACTCTGACTCGTGTTCAATCCGCCCCCCTCGGGGGCGCGCCCATCAGAGAGCCGACAGGTCGCTCGCCTCGTCGGTGAGCGAGGCGGGGTCCGGCTTGGCCCTTTCCCTGATGAAGCGCCGAGCGTGCTCGAGGTCGTCGGAGCGACCGACGGTCAATGCAGCCGTCACGGCCCCGTCGTCGCCGACGTAGAAAGCCGTGAAGTCGCCGTCGTCGAGCGAGCCGCGGATCACGGCGTCGCCCTGGCCCGGCCCGACGTACTCCATCGAGGTCCAGTCGGCGAGGTCGGAGAAGAAGTAGGGGATGACGTCGTGGTCGACGTTCTGGCCGAGCATGTTCAGCGCGGCGGTCTTGCCCTGGTTGAAGGCGACGTCCCAGTGCTCGACGCGCAGCGGGTGGCCGTGAACGACGCTGTCGTACTCGCAGATGTCGCCGGCGGCGAAGATTCCGGAGACTGAGGTCTCGAGCTTCGACGAGCAGCGCACTCCCCCGCGCTCGCCGACCTCCAACCCGGCGCCGCGCGCGAGCGCCACGTCGGGCATCACACCGGCGCCGATGATCACCGCGTCGCAGTCGATCTCCAGCCCGCCCTTGGTGTGGACGTGGGTGACCTTGCCGTCGGCGCCCTCGAAGCGATCGAGCTCGTCGTTGCCGTGGATCTCGACGCCGTGCTCGTTGAGCACGCGGTGGAAGTACCCGCCGACCTTCGCTCCGAACTGGCGGTCGAAAGTCTCGCTCTCCTGCATCACGATCACGCACTGTGCGCCGTAGGCCGCCGTGATCGAAGCGGCGCACTCGCAGCCGATGTAGCTGCCGCCGACCAGCACGACGCGCTTGGCGTTCTCGACGTCTGCGCGGATCTCCTCGGACGTCAGGAAGGTGCGCATGTAGTGGATGCCCTCGAGCTGGCCGCCCTCGACGGGCAGCCGGCGCACGTTCGCGCCAGTAGCAAGCAGCGCCTTGCCGAAATGGACCGTGTCCTTGTTCGACAGCGTCGCGACGCGCGCCTCGACGTCGAGCTTCATCACGCTCGTCCGCGTCAGCAGCTCGATCCGCTGCTCGTCCCACCACTCGTCGGGACGGAACAAGACGTCCTGCTTGCTCTCCTCGCCGCGCAGGTAGCCCTTGGTCAGCGGCGGCCGGTTGTACGGCGGGTCGAACTCACGGCCTACCAGCAGGATCGAGCTGTCGCGCCCGCCCTCCTCACGCAACCAGCGGGCGCAGTTGGCGGAGGCCAGGCCACCGCCGATCAGCAGGTGGTCGACCTCACGCTCGGCCATGACTCAGGCGGTCGCCTCGGAGCGGCCGAGGAAGCGCTGCGTGACAGCCTCCTCGAGCCCAATGTCGAGCACGACCAGCACCTCGTCGCCGGCCCTCACCTCGGAGTCGCCGACCGGCACGAAGCCGCCGCCGTCGCGCAGGACAGAGATCACCAGCGAACCGTCCGGCAAGCCGAGGTCGGCGACCTTGACGCCGTCGGCCGGCGAGCCCTCGCCGACCTCCATCTCGATGATCTCGAGACGCTCCTCCTTGAGGTCGAGCAGATGGACGAGGCCGTACTTCGGCACCTCGTGCTCGATCAGGCGCAGGATCAGATCCGTCGCCGAGACCGCCGGCTTGATGCCGAGCAGCTCGAAGTGCTGCAGGTTGCGCGGGTTGTTGCAACGCGCCACGACGCGGTCGACGCCGTACTTCTCGGTCGCCATCTGACAGATCAGGATGTTGTCCTCGTCATCGCCGGTGACTGCCACGACGAGGTCGGCGCGCTCGATCCCGGCGCGCTCGAGCACCCATAGCTCGGTGCCGTCGCCGTACTGGATCGCGTGCTCGAGCTCCTCCTCGACCGTCTCGTAGCGGCGGCGGTTGGCCTCGACGATCGTCACCTCGTGGCCCTTGTCGAGCAGCTCCCGCGCGAGGTTCCAACCGACCTTGCCCGCCCCGACGATCAGCGCGTACATCAGCCGGCCACACCCTCGAAGCGGATCTGGCCGCGGACGGCGGCCTCGAGCAGCTCGATCGCCGTCTGAGTCGGACAGATCGTCTGCAGGCCCTGCTCGGCGTACCACTTCGCGCGGCCCGGATCGAGCACACGGACCACCACGCGATCGACCTCGAACCGCCGCTGAGCGATCTGGGCGATCACGAGGTTGGTGTTGTCGCCGTCGGTCGAAGCGACGAAGGCGTCCGCGCGCTCGATGCCGGCCTGCAGCAGCGCGTCGATCTCGAGCGCCGTACCGACGGTGAAGGACCCCCCAAGGTCCTCCCAGCTCTGGTCCCGGCCGCGGTTCAGCAGCGCGATCGCCTCGGGGTTCTCGTCTAGGACGGAGACCTCGTGGCCATCCGCGAGCATCGATTTGGCGATCGATGAGCCAACTCGCCCACAACCGACTATTAGAACGAACACTTGGCGCACAATAGCGCTGAGCGGCCTTGCTCAGGCCGGCTCGGGAGCGACCTTGTGCTCTGCGGTCTCGTGCTCGTCGTCGGCGGGCGGCGCGGTCAGGATCACCTTGCACGGCGCCTTCTCGATCACATAGCGCGTGAAGTCGCCCGCAAAGCGGTCGTTGCCGATCCCCCGGCCGCCAAGCATCGCTCCGCCGCGGATCCGCGTTGGGGCCTCCGCGGCCAGCACGATCGCCTCGACACCACGGCGCTTGGCCTCCGCCACGATCGCGGCGCCGACCGTCCGGCCGCGGACCATCGCCGTCGCGACCTGCACGTCCTCGTACTCCTCGCCCACCTGCTTCGCCCGCGACAGCGCCCGCTTCGCCTCCGCGACACGCTCGTCGGGCACACGCGCGTCGATCGGCAGCGACATCGGGATCTGGAACACCCAGAGCGCCTCCAGCATCGCGCCGCCCTCCCCCTCGTCGGCCTGCTCGGCCGCCAAGCGCCCTGCGGTTCCGACGATGTCGTCGTCGAGCCGCTCGCCAAAGACCGGCACCAGGATGCTGCCGAACTCAACGTCGCGCGCCGCGCTCAGCGCTGTGTCGGGGATCGTGAAGCGCTGGGTGAGCGACTTGCCTTGGATCTTGCGATAGATCACGTACATCGCGAGACCGGCGATCAGCCAGCCGCCGCCGACGTAGCGCGCGCCCTCGTGGAGCACGATCACGGCGATCCACGACGCGGCGCCGATGATCGCTCCGAGCGCGCTCGGCAACGGCAGGTCGCCGCCGCCGATCCGCACGTTCAACGGCACGCGGAATGGGCGCTTGCGGTCGGGCTCACGGTAGCGCAGGACCACGATCGACAGGTGCGCGAGCGTGAACGCCAGCGTCGCCCCGAAGGCGAAGATCCCCGCCAGCCACTCGGCGTCCGCCGAGCAGCTCAGCGCGAACGCGAACGCCGCCGCGATCGTGATGGCGACGTACGGGGTGCCACGGGTCGCGTCAAGGCGTGAGACCAGGCTCGGGATCTGGCGATTTGTGCCCAGCGAGTAGGTCAGCCGACCGATGCCGAGCATCTGCCCGTTGACCGCCTGGACCAGCACCACCACGCCAACGGCGCCTACGACATAGCGCAGCGTCTCCCCGAGCCAGCTTGGGTCGAACTGGCCCGCGACGCCGACGACCGGCGCCTCGATGAACTCCTCGCTCAGCGCACTTGCACCGTGCTGCACGGGCAGCGCCAGCACTGCGAGCAGCGCCATCCCGACGAAGATCGCCAGCACCCCGACACAAGCGACAGCACCGACGCGCTTGAGCCCGCGGCGGCCGACACGCAACTCGCCCGCCAGTCCCGAGGCCGACTCGATTCCGGTCAAGGCGACGCCGGCGACGATCGCACCGAGCGTGAGCTCTTCCCATGTCGGCGTGGTGCCGAGATCGATCGAGTCGAGCAGCGCGTCGTAGTCGTGGAACTGGAACAGCCCGACGACGACCATCCCCGCCGACAGGACTCCGGTCACCAGCACCACCCAAAGAACGCGCTTGTAGCGCTCCGCCGTCTGACCGCGGATGTTCACCCACGTCACCCAGGCGAGCACGGCCGCCGCGACGACGAGCTCGAATCCCTCCTTCGACGGCACGCTCCAGAAAACGCCGAGATAACCCGACACGGCGAGCGAGCCGAGCGCCATGACAATCAGGAAGTCGAGCAGGATCGCCCAGCCGGCGATGAAGCTCCACAGCTCGTTGAACGCGTAGCGGGCGAACATCGACGCTCCCCCGCGCTCGGTGTGCAGCGAGCTGCCCTCGAGGTAGCTGAGCATCGTCAGCAGGAAGAAGAAGCCGGCCGCTGCGAATGCGAGGGGCGTGAGCGCCAGCGCGTCCTGGGCGACTATCCCGAGCGCGAAGTAGACCGACGACCCGACCGCCCCCGCAGCGATCGCGAACAGCGCCGGCGCGCCGAGACCGCGCTCGATCCGCGCCTCGGCTCCCTCTGACCCGCTGCGCCAGCGTGCGCGCATCCGGCCGGTCGGGCGCTCCCCTTCGCCCCCATTCGTGCTCACCGTTCAGCCTCCGCGTCCGGCGCGTCGTGTGCGCGCACGAGCCAGATCCGCGCCGCGCCAAGCGCGACGAACAAGACGCCGACGATCATCCCGAGCGCCAATGGCCCGCCGCCGCCGATGACGGTTGCGACGACCATCGCTACGCCTACGGCGCACAGCAGCCCACCAAGCACGCGCTGCGTCGTCGCGTAGGAGCCCTTCATCGTGCCGATGCTACGCCGCGACCCGAGCCGGCGGGACCGGTAGCGAAGAGTCGATGATCACCCGGCACGGCCGCTCGGCCAGCACCGTCTCCAGCGTCCGTCCGAACACCGAGGAGCCCGTCCGCCGTGGCGGCAACGCCATCACGATCGCCCGCGCCCGGATGTCGCGCGCCTCCAGCACGATCCGTCGGCCAGCCTCGCCTGCGCGGACCTTCTCCCAATGCCCCGTGACGCGCCGTCCGCCACGGACCCGCGCCGCGTCGATCGCCTGCTGGGCACGTGCCTCCTGGGCCGGCATCGACGCGTCGATCGGCAGGTTTGCCGGCACGGTCACCGTCACGAGGACGTGGATGCCGCGCCGTCGCCGCGCAGCCAACTTCGCCGCGGTCGCGATCGCCTCCTCCGAGTAGAGCGAGTCCTCAAAGGCCACCAGCACCGACTCGTACTCCACCTCGTGCTCGACTGCCGGTAGCGGCACGACGATCTTCGCCGTCTGCGTCAGGCTCAAGCCCTGGTTGCGACGGTAGAGCACGTAGCTCGCCACCCCGACTACCAGCCAGATCGTTCCCGTGATCAGCGTCGCCAGGTTGAGCGCGTTGACGACGACGAACGCGATTCCCGTCCCGATCCCGCCGAAGATCGCGTAGAGCGGTAACTCGTAGCCCTTGACGCGGATCGAGCCGCGTCCCTTCCACGGCCGCTCGTGGTCCGGCTCGCTGATCCGCAGCTTGATCACCGCCAGGTGGGCCATCGTGAACGACAACATCGCCCCGAAGGCGTAGATCGTCCCGAGGAACTCGGCTTGGCCCGGCAGGATCGTCAGGCAGGCGATCAGGCCGAATATCCCGATCGCCACGTACGGCGTGCGGTACTTCGGATGCAGCGCCCGCAACCCCTCCGGCAGCTGGCGGTGCTGGCCCATCGAATACGTCAGCCGCGACACGCCGAGCAGGCCGGCGTTGGTCGCGATGAACAGGATCGTGGCCGCCAGCAGGCCGACGTAGATCTCCGCCGCCCCCTGGAACGCACCCAGATCGAGATTCGCCACCACGCCCAGCACCGGGTCGTCCGCGTATCCGCCCTCCGCCTTCGACAACGCCAGCTCCGTCGTCCCGTTGACCACCGGCATCGCCGACAGCGCCACGGCCGGCAGGAACGCGTAGATCGCAATCACCGCCGCCACGACGAACCCCATCCCGCGCGGGATCGTCTTGCCGTAGTCCTTCGCCTCCTCGGCCATGTTCGAGATCGTCTCGATCCCCGTGTAGGCCACCATCCCGACCGGGATCGCGATCAGGAAGTCGCCGAGTGTCGGGTAGGTCCCGAAGTCGACGTTGTTCGTCAGGACCTCCGGCGAGAACACCAGCACCATCCCGACGATCACCAGCAGCACCTGCGTGCAGAAGTCCGCCAGTGCCAGGAACACGTTCAGGCTCGCCGACTCCTTGACACCGACCACGTTGACGATCCCCAGCACGACCACAACCCCGATCCCGAAGACGATGTCCCCCGGCGACTCGCCCAGCGGCTCCCAGAACACCCCCAGGTAGTGCGGCACGAAGAACGCCGAGATCGCGACCGTGATGATGTAGTTGAGCATCTGGCCCCAGGCCGCGAAAAACGACCAGAACTCGTTGAACGCCCTGCGCGCGAACGACGACGACCCACCCGCCTCCGGATACATCGTCGTTGCCTCGGTATAGGTCGCCGCCGTGCAGACGAAGATCACACCGGCGATCAGGAAGACGATCGGCGTCATCCCCAGCGCGAACACCGCCACCAGCCCGAGCGCGTAGTAGATCGAGCTGCCCACGTTGCCGTACGCGGTGCTGAACAGCGCCCCCGCGCCCAGCACCCGCTCTAACCCCGCAGCCTTAGGTCTCCACTCGGCCATGACGCGGGAAAGCTACTCCTGGGGGGCGCTGGCAGGACGACTACCTAGGGATCGGCGGTGCTGGCCACGGGTCCTGTCTCCGATTTTGGTTTGCGTGCTCGGCTCCGCGGCTCCGCTGGGACTGCGCCCCGTCCCTGGCGCGTTTGGTGTGTAGGGCGCGGGACGTTGGTCGACGGGAGGGGCTCCGCCCGGACGCTCCGCTCGCTACGCCTGCGCGCGCAAACGCAAAATCGTCGCCACCCGCGGAAGCGACGTCGACGCCCAGTATTCGGCCGTACCGGTCTGCCGTCTTGGCGCGACGGCAGAATGCGCGCCGTGAGCGGGGGGACCAAGGCTTGGCGTCAGCGCGCGCTGCGTGACACGGGCATCGATCAGATGACACGCAAGCAGCGCTGGGACACCGCCTGGTTGATCATCGGCATCCCGGCGCTAGCCCTCCTGCTCGGCTTCCTCACAAGGGACGCCCAATTCTCGAACGCTTTCTATGAGACAGTCGCACAGGTAATACCGGTGTTCCTGCTAGCTGTGGCGGTGGAGCAACGGGTGTTCCGCGACGACCCTTCCGCAGACCCTGATATTCGGCTCGGTCGTCGGGTACTCCTGATCGTCGCGGTGATTGGAGAGGCGATCTGTCTAGCGGTGATCGCCTATGGAGACGACCCTCTGCTGCTCCGCGGAGCCGTCCTCCTCACGCTGCTGGGTATGGGAGTCATGTTCGTCCTCCTCGCGATACATGGCCCGCCCTCTGACCCCTCAGCGGCCAGTACAAAGCCGACTGTCAAACTCAACCGCATGGAGCTACCGGTCCTTGAAAGCGGGCGTCTAACGCTTCGCCCATTGGCCGATGACGACGTCGAGATTCTCCTTCCCGCCGTCTACGAGCCCGGCATCGCGGAGTGGTGGGGCGACACCAGCGACGCCGACTACCAGCGCGAGGGATTCCGCAACGAGGGCCGCGCATTCGCGATCCAGGTCGGCGAGAACGTCGCCGGCTGGGTCTGCTTCCACGAGGAGACCGAGCCCGACTATCGCCAAGTCGCCCTCGACATCATGCTCCGCCCTGGCTTCCAAGACCAAGGCCTCGGCCCCGAAGCCCTTCGCCTCCTGATCCGCTGGTTCATCGACGAACACGGTCATCACCGCTTCACCATCGATCCCTCAGCCGACAACCACCGCGCCATCGCCGCCTACGAACACGTCGGCTTCAAACCCGTCGGCATTCTCCGCAAAGCCGAGCGAGCCCCGTCCGGCCAATGGCGCGACAGCCTCCTAATGGACCTACTGGCTCATGAACTCGACCGATAGCGCGATAGCCCGTCTAAATGTTCAGTCACCACGCAAAGCTTCTCTCTCCTCAAGCTCTCGCTCCATGACGTCGAAGTCCTGTATCAGCATGAACTGCGACATCAGGTCCCGGGGATCGATCTCAGTGAGCAGAAGACGCTGAATCGCCTTTGACGCATCTCCTTGAATGGGCTCCAGAAGGCGTGTTGGCTGTCGTGCCGCTTTGGCGTCGAGACCCGATGAAAGCTGATGGAGATAAGCAAATGGATGCTGGTCAAGCATCCGCTCACGCGAAAACGCATACTTGATCGTCTGGCTCGTCAGCCGAGCTCCACCCTCCACCGCCGTCTTGGGATCAACGGTGCCAAAAGCAAGGACGCTTGCACCGACAATAGATTTGAGCAAGAACTTGAAGCGTCCCTCCTTCAGGGCACTCTCAAGACTTCCGAGCGCCGGCTCGACCCGGTTGCGGTATGTGTCCTGAGCAGATGCAAGCCTGGCCTGTGGAGAGCCATTCTGCTGCAACTCCTCGGTGAGATCGGTCAGGCTTGCCCGAAAGCGCCCCAATGCTGACTGGTTGCGCTCTCGGAACCTGAGGATGTCCGCCACCGGCGTCTGAGGGTCAATCTCGAAAGCACTGATCGCAGCAGACAGCAGGCATCCCTCCTCGCTTGGGACACCTGACTGCGGTGTTCCCAGTAACGAGCCAATGTGACCAAGAACTGACGTAGCGATCGGGGCGCAGTGGTTCGCCTCAGCGACAGCCAGAGCGTCGGCGGCGCGCTTTAGATACTGATTCGAAGCTAACGCGGAAATCAGGAAGAACACGAATGACGCTCGTACCTGACCGTGAACCCACCGGTCTCCAAGCGCGACAACGAGTCGTACCGATGGATCGTCCGCGCGGCCCTCCATCAATACGGGCGGATCCTCCGTGAGGTTGAAGGTGGGGAGCCCTTCGATCGACTTACGCATGTCCGAATTGATGTTCGGGGGCAGTCTCAGCGCAATGCGCGTGTCGTCGCCACTTCCCGATCTGTCATACAGGTCCGAGACATCGACCGACCGGTGCTCACCGATCAATACGCCTCCATCTTCGAGAGCCGACGCTACATCCGACCTTTCACGTACGGGCGCCTCACCGAACCCGCGGTCCGCATAGTCAAGTAGAACGACCTCGTCCCAGTAAAGAGCAAGCGTCTTTAACGTGGCATCCGACGGCATGCTTAGCTCGGGAATGAGGAGCGCTCGGCTGACGTCTGCCACGGAGCAACAGTAACCGCTTGACCTTTTCAACGACAAAGGGCCGCGGCTCTCGCCGCGGCCCTTGGCCGAAATCGGTGCTCTAGGTCGGTCTAGACCAGGAACGGGATGATCAGGAAGGCCACGATGTTGGCGACCTTTATCATCGGGT
>JBIOUS010000041.1:0-36685 GCA_044867325.1 Thermoleophilaceae bacterium
CCGTCACCGCCGCAACATCCACCGAACGCTCATAAAACGAACCCGGCGCCTGCCACGTATTCGCCTCGACACGAACCTCAGGCTGATCGGCAGCCTCGGCCAAGCAATCAGACGGAGCAGTCATGAAGGCCCGGCCGGCCGCGCCGTCTGGAACTCCCTTCAACATCGTGATCGCGCCAAACACCGTGAAATTGACGACCACGTTAGGCGCTGTAACCGTAACCCCATAATCATGATTACTACGCACCGAACCGAACAAACTCTGGCGCCCGGTACCGACCTGGAAGCTGAACTGCGCGGCAGAACCGAGTGCCGGGACATCGTTATAAAGAGGCTTACCTCCGAACTCGCCGGTGTGTACGGACTCCCCGAATGTTGCGAGAATCGCGGAGTTGCTTCCGACGATCGCATCCGCGGTGCATATTTGGGCGGAGACTGAATCCGGAGTGTAAGGTGGCGTCAACTGATGCTGCGGGCATCTAGAATTCAGTGTCGGATTGCCGACAAAGCCTGGCGGTAGCGCTACATCGATGTTGCGCGGATCGCCGGCAGGAGCCACGACTCCGCTTGACCCGCGCACGGTGTTGAACAACAGCGCTGTACCAGCGCTCGCTGGATGCCCTCCAGCCTGGGTAAAGGGCGCTCCATCAGCATCGAATGCGCCCGCCCAGAGCGCCTGGACGCCGGGCTCCGCCTTCTGCGTTGACACGACCAGAGGCATGTCATAGCCACTCCCGGACTCCGTGCTGGCCCCCCCCTCAACAGCGACATGAACCGAGGACGATGCTGACGCGCCTGCGCCCACAGCCACCGGGACGAGGATCGTCGGGGCAGTCTCCAGGGAGTTGACAGGGGTCGTTCGGGTGCATGTGGCGGTGCTTTGTCCCGCGCCGACGGGCAGGCAATTCCAGCTCGTGTCGCCGAACGGTCCGTGCGGCGTACCGGTGGTCACGATTCCTGCGGGCAGCGGCCCGACGGTCAGCGTGGTGGGTCCGGCGCTTGGGGCGCCGCCGACGTTGGTCACGTAGATGGCGATGGTGCCGGTGCCTGGTCCGCCTGGGACGAGGGTCCTGATGATCGCCGCGCCGCTGTTCGCCAGGCTGCTGTTGTCGGCTGCGAGCTCGGCGACGTTCTGGTTTGCGAGCGTGCCGCCGAACGCGATCACATAGGGAGAGCCTTGATCGGGGTTGCCGGGTCCTCCAGTCACGGTCACCGATCCGCCGGCCCCGCCGATGCTCGGGAGTGCGTTCAGCGCGGTCTCGACCACCGTTGCGGTCGCGTCAAAGGCGATCGGGTTAGTCGTCTGGGCACCATATGTGAGCGTGTAGGTCCCGCCGTCCGCGACAACGGTGACCTGCTGGGTCTCGCTCTGCAACGGCGGCAGGTTCGTCGGCCCGACAGCTCCGATCACCCGCCATGCCGGAGACGCGGCCTGAGCCGACGCCGTCGCGAGCATGCTCGCAACCAGTCCGACCATGGTCAGCAGGACGATCCTCCGGGTACGCGACTGCTGATGGGAATTCACGATCCAGCCCTCCGGTCGGTGGCGACCCTTCGCGTATGCGAACGGCGTTTGGTGTTTGGTTTGGCCTGCCTGAGACCAAGAGTGCGCACGGCCGTCTTCGACGTCTCGGAGAACCGCACCGTCAGCGCGACCCTCAACGACCCCGTCCTGGAGACATGACGCCGCGCCGCCTTCGACAGACCGATCGGGATACGGACCCTCCCCGCCCTCGTCGCCTGCCGTGAAGCACTCAACACCGAGACACCGAAACCACCGATCCGCGCGGTGCCCTTCACCGACACGGTCCCCGGCCGATCCACTCTCACGACAAGCGCGGCCCTACGCCCAGCCAGCAACCGCGCTCGCTGAGCCATCGACAGCCCCTCAACGCTGAACACGCTCCGCGACGGCGGCGACAAGTCACCAGACCCCGGCCGATCGCTCTCAACCGACGGAACCAACGAAGAGGACCCATCAGACCCCCCACATGAACCCTCCACAAGCGGGTTACAGGGTACCGGGCCCTCCGGCGGCGGGGCAAACCCACCACCGGACCGCGCATCGTAGACATCCGACCGACCATCGACGTCCTGAGCCACCAAAGACCGCCGACTAATGAAATACACGTCATCGCCCGACCAACTCACCCCAGCGAACTGGAGATCGGCATTAACTCCTGTTGACACGTTGGGAATTGTGTCAACAAGCACCGATACCTGGCCCTCCTCCCACTCATAGAGGTTGTTATTGCCCTCACTGGCGCCCGGCGCGAGACGATCCGCAGACAGAAAGAACACTCTCCCGTCAGCGGCAAGCGGAGACGGCGGATGCAAATGCGACAACGAAAACTTTGCACTTGGGACTCTAAACTCTGCCGGAGAATATGGGTTAGGAGTCGGGACCCCCCCATCCCGCCTGCAGGATACACAGACGGTCGTACCACTCTGATAAGCAAACCGGTAAAGCTCGACCCGACCCTGACTTTCATAGCCGGTGACGTTCGTCGATGAGCCAAAGACAAGATACTCTCCGTCCGGCGTGGTTCGTGACACCCACCGGTTCGTGGGAGCCGGCCAGACTGTCCGAATTAACACCCCCGCATTCTCGTCTAGGTCCTGATTCCTGACCACACCAACAAACTTGAGAGGGGCCGTCGGGCCTCCGAACTCTTGGTAGGCTGCGTAGACATTATACGTACCGTTTGAACCGTTCTGTTCAAAGGTCTTGCCCTCTCCTTCAACAAGCTGACCGCGGGCGGCGAAGTACACACGTGAGCCATCAGGTGAAGCATCCAACACACCCACGACACCCGGACCACTCGTGTCCATACCATTGCCATCCACCGACACATTGACCAAGTCCTCAGTCGCGAGATCGTAACGATAGAGAGCACAACCCTCACCGGTCGACGCATTACAGGTCGTTGGGCCAGGACCGGCTGGCCCGGCTAGACCATAGTTGGCAAGGAAGAAGACGTGTTCGCCGTCCTTGCTGGCGGTCTGATAGGTCGCACCGAGGTCGGGTACGAGCGGATTTTTCGATTCCGACACGTCGATGGTCTCGTATACGTCACCTATTGCCCTCCTACGTGCGAATAAAGCCTTCTTGCCATTCTCAGCCGCACCGGCGACTCCGCCATCACGCTGCCGCGTTGCCGTAAAGAACACCGTAGAACCATCGTCTGACAGCACGTTGCGCGCACTACCGCCACTACCCTCGCCACCGCCGGCACCCGGACTGGCGCCTGCATCCACTAAGCTCGACGGTCCCGGAACAATGCCCGCGTTGTGGAGTCCGGTGGTTTCGTCCCACAGGTAGAGACGAGGACTCCCGGTGCCGGATATGCCGGGATACCGGTTGGCGGTCGTGAATAACACGGTCTTACAATCGTCCGAGATACCGAACAGACGATATGGGCTATCAAGACCGTCGATCGGGGGTAGGTAGGTAATCAACGTATAGCTACCATCGCTACCGCGCCTATAGAGGTCCGGGTGACCCGAGCGGCCATGCTCTGCCAGGGGCTGCCGACTCCATAGAATTGCGCAGCTCTGACTTTCGGAGAAGCCAAGAGTCGTGCTAGGTATAGAGTCACCGCCATCCCAATCTGGTGGCGCGGACATCGGTGGGGAAATCTGGTCAGAGACCCAAAGGGTTGGAGCCCGCTTGGACTGGTAAGCGATATTGCCACCCGATGTCGAGTCCGACGTGCCGAAGCCCATGGTATATGCGATTGAATCCCCGCCAGAAGCAACCTCATTTTGAAGCTCGATGCCGTTTCCCGAGCTCTCTCCCGCGGACCCAACTAGACCTTTGTCGGCAGGTGAGACGAGCTCCATGCAGCGACCGTTGATGAAGCCACACTCGTTGAGTGTCTCAAAGGGTTGGTCATCGCTTGTGATGGTGCCTGTTGCGTTCTCGGCGACGACTCGGAAGTGGTAGTTGGTCGCGGGGTCGAGGCCGGTAAGGGTCTCTTGGGCGAGCAGCAGCTCACTGCCGCCGCCGAGCTGACGGGCGGTGGCGGGGACGCGGTCGCCGTAGGCGGTAGTGGTTCCCCACTCGAAGTAGTAGGTCGCGCCCGCATTGCGGGGGTTGATCTGAGCGTTGAGCGTCGCCTTGGTTTGGGAGACCTGGTCGGGGTAGATCAGGCCGAGTCCCGGGGCTTGGGCATCCGTCTTGAACACGACCGGGGGCGTGTTTGCGCTGGTGGGTGTCTTCCCCACCAATCGTGCGAGGTAGACGGTGTTCGGCGCGAGGCCGGTCACGTTGAGAGTGACGTCATACTCGCCTGGGGTGCTGCCAACGCTGATGTCGGTCGTCGGGGTGCTGATCCAGTTGACGCCGTCGGTGGAGTACTCGAAGTGGTACTTCGTCTCCGCCGGAACCGCGGCGACCGGAACGGTGACCGTCCCCTCGAAGGTCACGGTCGTGGTGGTAATGGTTCCCGCATCGACGGGGTCGATCGTCAGGCCAGGCGGCGGGGGCGGCGGACCGAGGAGATAGGTCGCGCCGAGCCCGCCTGTGATCGGGGTGTTGACATAAATTCGGTTGAGAACTCCAAACGCGACCGCCAAGTAGCCGGTGGTACTCGAGGTGATCGCCGTGGTCGGCGAGCGGTCGATCAAGACGCCCGTGGCGTCGAACTCGCAGAGTTGGTAGGTCGTCGCGGTTGTCTTCATCGTGATGAAGACGTGCTGGCTGGTTGGGTCGATGGCAATGCCGTTGGGCGCGACGGCCGTTGCGGCACCGGATGTCCAGGTGGTCTGGCAGCCGTCTGAGCCGCCCGTCGACGGACCGAAGTTGCCGTTGAACGTCCCGTCGGCGTTGAACTTCTGTATCCGGCACGGATTGGTCGCGGCCGAGCATGGAGTGCCAGCCGGCGCCGGATCGCCAGACGTAACGGCATAGATCGCGCCGCTGGAATCCACAGCAACGCTCGAGGGGGTATTTGCGGGGAATTGGCCGTCTCCCGCACCTCCGGTTGTGACGCCGGCTTGACAGGTGGTGGTGCAGGTCTGCAAGGCGGCGGTGCCGTTGTTGACGCCCCAGCCGATCGCCCGGGTGAAGGCGACTCCGACAATCTGGTTGCTGCCGTTGAGCGTCGGGGCGAACTCGTTGATGCGATGGTTGACCCGATCGCCGACATAGACGTGACCGTCCGGGGCTACGGTGAGAGCGGCCTTGAGCAGACCGCCGGTCGCGAACGCGCCGGATGTCGCCGCGTTGACGCCGGCCTGACACGTCGTGGTACAGAACTCGAGATCGGTCGTGACCCCGCCCGGGATCACATCCCGCCCGAACGCCCCCTGAAACGTTCCGGTCGCGGAGAAGACATCGATACGACGGTTGGCGTTGCTGGCCACGAAGACGTTGCCGGTGGCCTGGTCGATCGCGATCGCCTCCACACCGGTGATCGCCCCGGCCACCGCCGAACTCGCCGTGCCGGCCTTGCAAACGTCGGCTGGACTCGAGACCGCCTCACAAATCTCATACCCCGCCCCCGCCTCATGCTGGCCGCTAGCCACCACGTCGATACCGAACGCACGGACGAAGGCCCCAAGCGCGGAGAACACCTCGACACGCCGGTTGTTGAAGTTCGGCACATAGACATCGCCAGCCGACGCTCCCCCCATACCAGCCCGATTGACCGCAACCCCAGTCCCGAACGCAACCTGACCACCAAGCGCCCCCGATGTATTTCCAAATGCCAGCAGATTCGCCCGCGCACCAGAAGTGGCCGCCTCACCCACAGCAGGCGCCACCAACACAGCCAACACGGCAAACGCCGTCACAAACGACAGGCAGGACACCAACTGCCGGAACTGGCTGCGAACACGCCTCATCTGTGCGATTCCTCTCCTCGTTGCTTCTGCGATACAGCGAACTCTGAGTTCTCTGGCGATCTCGCTCTGTGATGCCTTGAGAGGGCCCGATAGAGCGCGACAGGAAACTTGAAGTTTCTGAGAAAACTAACGTAAACCCGAAGGTATCTGGATGTCAAGAGACATCCGTCAGGGTGGTCGGTTGAGGCTCTGCAAAGGCGTTTGACCAGGTACCGTGGCGGTGTGCGGCTGCCCCGAGACCCGATCCGGCAGCGACGCCTGCTGGCGCTCGGGACGGTCGTGGCAGTCGCCTTGGCGGTGGGCTTGGTGCTCGGAGTGCGCGGGAACGGGGGGCCGAGCAACGGCGGGACGGGATCGGCGCCTCCGCCGGCCGCGCCTCGCCTTCCCGTCCGCCAGGCCGTGGGCCAGACCCTCGTGATGAGCTTCGACGGCACGTCGGCGCCCGACTACATCCGCCGTCGACTGCACAACGGCGAAGGCGCCGGCGTGATCCTGTTTGGCGGCGACGTGGCCGATGCCGCGCAGTTGCGGCGCCTGACCCAAAGGATCCAGCACTCCGCGCGCGGCGGAGCGCTGATCGCCACCGACCAAGAGGGTGGCGAGATCCGCAACGTGCAATTCGCCGGGCCGGTCGCGGCGCAGAGCGCACTCAGCTCGCCCGAGGCGGCCAACGTGGCGGCTACCGAAGCCGCACGGGGGCTGCGGCGGGTCGGCATCAACGTGAATCTCGCTCCGGTCGCAGACGTCGACCCGCCGAACGGCGGCGGTGCGCTCGGCGGGCGCCTATACCCCGGCCTGCCCGACCAAGTCGCCGACCTCACGACCGCCGCGGTTCGCGCGCACGCGCGCACGGGCGTCGCCGCCACCGCCAAGCACTTCCCCGGCCTCGGCCGCGCGACCGTCAACACCGACGACGGACCGGCGACGATCGACGCCACGCGGGCCGAGCTCGAAGCGGACGATCTCGAGCCGTTCCGCGCCGCCGTCGCCGCCGACGTCCCACTGGTCATGGCCGGCCACGCCCTCTACCCCGCGTTCGATCCCGAGCACATCGCCTCCCAGTCCCCCACCATCCTCACCGGCGTCCTGCGCGACCAGCTCGGCTTCCGCGGCGTCACGATCACCGACTCGATCGAGGCGCAGGCCGTGCTCGACCGCTCCGACGTCGCGACCGCCGCCGTTCGCTCGATCGCCGCCGGCGCGGACATCGTCCTGATGACCGGCTCTGGCAGCTGGAACCTCGTCTACCCGCGCCTGCTGCGCGCCGCCCGCCGCTCTCCCGCGTTGCGTGCCCGCGTCCAAGAGAGCGCGCGACGGGTGCTGGCACTCAAGCGGCGGTTGGGTCTTCCCACAGCGCGCAGATAGGCACCGCCAAGACCCGATCCGCAAGGGCAAACGAGCGTGGGCCCGTGTGAAGGACCGCCCCGCCCAAGAACCGCTCACCGAGGGTGTCGCGCAACCAGATCAAATGGCGAGCGTCGTTCGAGTCGGGCGCGGCGGTCGCCTTGACCTCGATCGCCACCACGTCCCCTCCGGCCAGCTCGGCGAGTAGATCGACCTCCCGCCGGTCGTCGCGGAGGTGGTAGAGACGCGCCCCGCCCGGGAGAAGCTCGAGCTCGGGACGGATCTGCGCGAGCACGAACGTCTCGATCATCCGCCCGAGGAGATCGCCGTCGCGCATCACCGCCGCTTCGTCGACCCGCAACGCCGCCCCGGCGAGCGAGGGATCGACCAGATGACGCTTGGCGCTCTTCACCAGTCGCGTGAGGCGGTTGCTCGTCCAAGCGGGCAGCGACTCGAGCACGAACAAGTTGATCAGGAGCTGGTCGTAGGCGACCGCCGTCCTGCGATTGATCCCAGCCGCGTCGTAGAGCGTCTTGTGCTCGGGAAGTCCAGCGGTGTTGAGCGCGATCGCCTCGAAGTAGCGCCGTAGCCGGGCCGGATCGCGAGCCCCGGCCAGCGCCTCGACGTCACGGGTCAGAAGCTGATCGAGATAACCCTCCAGCCAGGCCCTTGCCACGTCCGGCGACAGGCGCAGGACCGGCTCCGGAAAGCCGCCTCGCAATGCCAGACGGACATAGCCGCGTAGATCGGGGACGTCCGCGGGAAGCGTGAGGGAATCGAGGTCGCCCGCCGCCAGGCGCTCGACGAGGGGTCGAGCCGATACCGCCCCAACGAGCTCTCGCATCGTCAGGCCATCCATCCTGAGACGCACGACGCGGCCCGTGCCCGGCCACGTCTCGCCGACCAGGTCCGCTCGAACGCTGCCGGTCAGCAAGAACCGACCGGGACTTGGGTCCTCGTCCACTGCCCGCTTGACCGCGGCGAGCACGCTAGGCACCGCCTGCCACTCATCGAGCAACACCGGCTCCGGCAATGCACTCAGCGCAGAGTCCGGATCCGCCCTGAAGGCGCTCGCCTCGGCCTCGCGATCGAGCCGCACTACGGTTTCCACATGACGACGCGCAGTGGTGGTCTTGCCGGCCGCACGCGGACCGGTGAGCATCAGCGCTGGCAGCTCCCCGAAAAGCTGCTCGATGCGGCCATCGGCGATCCGTGCGATGTAGGCGTTGGAACCCATCTCGTCTCACACTACCGTTTTCAACCGTAGTTGACTACCGTTTTACCACATCAAACAGTATCGATTTGCGCGCGCCTCCAAAATCTGAAGCGAAAGGAGCACACCATGAAGATTCTGGTAGCCGGGGCAACTGGAGCACTCGGGAGGGTGCTGGTGCCGAAGCTCGTCGAACACGGGCACGAGGTCGCCGGCATGACACGGAGCGAGGCGAAGCGCGACCTGGTGCGCGGCCTCGGCGCACAGCCGGTGGTGGCCGACGCACTCGACCCTCGCGCGGTCGCGCAGGCCGTGGCTGAGGCCGAGCCGGAGGTGATCGTGCATCAGCTGACGGCCTTGTCGGGCGGGATCGACGTGCGGAAGATCGAGAAGACGTTCGAGTTGACTAATCGGCTGCGCACGGAGGGCACCGACCATCTGCTGGCGGCGGGGCGCGCGATTGGGACGCGGCGGTTCGTCGCCCAGAGCTTCGCCGGCTGGCCGTTCGCGCGCGTGGGCGGACCGGTCAAAGCTGAGGACGATCCGCTCGACAGTGACCCACCGCCGCAGCTGCGCACGTTGCTCGCGGCGATCCGGCATCTCGAGGACGCGGTGACGGGCGCCGGCGACATGGAGGGCGTCGTGCTCCGCTACGGCGGCTTCTACGGGCCGGGCACCTCGATGGCCATCGACCCGGAGGGCGAGCAGGTCGCCATGCTGCGCACGCGCAAGCTGCCGATCGTCGGCGATGGCGGCGGGGTCTGGTCGTTCGTCCACGTCGAGGACGCGGCCGAGGCGACGGTGCTGGCGGTCGAACGCGGCGCGCCCGGCATCTACAACGTGGTCGACGACTCCCCCGCGCCGGTGTGGGAGTGGGCGCCGGCGGCCGCGCGGGCGCTCGGCGCCAAGCCGCCGCGCCGGGTCCCGAGGTGGCTCGGCCGGCTCGTCGCGGGCGAGGCGGCGGTCGTGATGATGACCGAGAGCCGCGGCGCCTCGAACGCCAAGGCGAAGCGCGAGCTGGGCTGGCAGCCGCGCCACGCGAGCCTGTGGGAGAGCCTGGCTGGGTAACCCCAAGGCATGGCGTTCCGCGCGCGAGTCGCGATCACCACGGTCTTCGCGCTCAACGGGACGCTGTTCGCATCGATCTTCTCGCGGCTGCCAACAATTCAGGACCGGACGGAGCTCAGCGACGGGGCTCTCGGCCTGGCGCTGCTCTGTTCGATGCTCGGCATGGTGGTGTCGCAGTTCGCGGCCGGCGCGCTGGTCGCGCGGATCGGCAGCCGGCGGCTCGTCGTGGTCGGTGCGCTCGGCTATGCGGCCGGGCTGATCCCGGTGGCGCTGTCGGGCTCGTTCGCCGCGCTAGCCGTGTCGCTCGCGTTGATCGGGGTCGCCAACGGGGTGCTCGACGTCTCGATGAACATCCACGGCCTGACCGTCGAGCGCGAGCTCGGGCGGCCGATCCTCAGCACACTGCACGCCGCGTTCTCGTTCGGTGCACTCGCCGGCGCGGGCGTCGGGGCAGTCGCCGCCGCCGCCGGCGTGGGCGTCGCGGCCCACCTGACGGGAATGGCACTGCTGGGCGTCGTAGCGGCGCTGACCGCCGGGCGCTTCCTGCTCCCCTCCTCCGCCGACGCCGCGCCCGAGGGGCCGCTGATCGCCCGGCCGACGCGCGCGCTGCTGGCGATCGGGGTCTTCGCCTTCTGCCTGCTGCTCGCCGAGGGCGCGGTCAACGACTGGGCGGCGATCTATCTCGACGACGAGATCGGGACCGGCGAGGCGCTGGCGGCTTCGGGCCTGGCTGCGTTCTCACTGACGATGGGCTTCGGCCGGCTGTTCGGCGACCGACTGGTGCAACGGATCGGACCGGTGACGCTGGCACGCGGCGGCGCGACGCTGTCACTCGCGGGGATCGCGGTCGCGCTGAGCGCCTCCGGGCCGCTGCTCGCGGTTCCCGGCTTCGCCGCGATGGGCCTCGGCCTCGCGGCTTTGTTCCCGCTCGCCCTGCGCGCCGCCGCGGCGCGCGGACCGGTCCCCGGACCTTCGGTCGCGGCTGTCTCTGCTTTCGGCTACCTCGGTCTGCTGACCGGCCCACCGGTGGTCGGCGGCCTCAGCGAGGCAGTCGGACTGCGCGCCGCGCTGGTGTTCGTCGCAACGCTGCTCGGGGTGGCCGCCCTGCTCGCCGGCTCGCTGCGTCCGCCCAGTAAGACCGCCTAGCCGCGCAGATCGTCGATCAGCACGGCGGCCCGGCACTCACCGCCGGCGAAGACGAGCTTCGCGTCGATCACGCTGACCTTCACTCCGACGAGGATCGTGAAGCGGGCGATGCTGTCACCACCTGCGACCGCGGGTCCGGAGATCGAGACCTGCGCGTTGCCGCCGTTGGCCACCGAGCTGTACGTCACCGCATAGGGCGAGGGAAGCGACGGGCCCTGAAACTTCTCGGTCCAGACGTCGGCGAGCGAGCCGCTGGAATTGACGAACGCGAAGGTCGTGCCGGCCGAAGCGGGGTTGTTGCACCCCAACGTGAGCGACCCGCCAATGTCGAGCGCGATCGAGGCTGGCTGCCCGCCGGGCGCATCGGTGAGGCGACCGCCGTGAACGCGGCCAGCCCCGCGCACGAAGTCCAGCGAGTCGAGGCCGTCGAGCCGGTCCGCGTTGGGAACGACGCCGAGCGTCGACTCGTCGACCTTGGCGCCCGTGACGGCGCCGTCGCGCAGCTTGCCGGTGGCAACGGCCCCGGCGGCGATCTTGGCGTTCGTCACCGCGCTCCGCTTCAGGTGCCGGCTCGAGATCTGGTTCTTCTTGATGTGCTTCGCGCGCACGGCGTTGCGCTTGATGTCCTTCGCGCCGATCGTCGCGGCGGCGTAGGCCCCGCCCCCGAGTGCCGCGAAGACGGCGATCGTCGACATCACGTTGGCATAGCTGAGATGGCGCCTGACTCGATCGAACATTCACTTACCTTACGGTTCGCCCATGACTCTCGACGCGGACGTGATCGTGGTGGGCGGCGGACTGGCGGGGCTGGTCGCCACCGCCGAGCTGGCCGACGCCGGCAAGCGGGTGATCCTGCTCGACCAGGAGAACGAGGCGAACCTCGGCGGACAGGCGTTCTGGTCGCTCGGCGGGCTGATGTTCGTCGACAGTCCCGAGCAGCGGCGGATGCGCGTCAAGGACTCCTACGAGCTGGCGCTGCAGGACTGGATGGGCACCGCGGCGTTCGACCGGCCCGAGGACGAGTGGCCGCGCAGGTGGGCCGAGGCCTACGTCGAGTTCTGCGCCGGCGAGAAGCGGCCGTGGCTGCACGAGATGGGGATGCGCTGGCTGCCGAACCCCGGCTGGCCGGAGCGTGGCGGCTACCTCGCCGACGGCCACGGCAACTCGGTGCCGCGCTTCCACATCACCTGGGGGACCGGGCCGGGCGTGGTCGCGCCGTTCGAGCGACGGGTGCGCGATGCGGTCGCGAAGGGGCTGGTGCAACTGCGCTTCCGCCACCGCGTCGACGAGCTCGCCGTCGGCGGGGGGACCGTCCACGGGGTGCGTGGCGCCGTGCTGGCGCCGAGCGACACGGCGCGTGGCGTCGCGTCGAACCGCGACGCGGCCGGCGAGTTCGAGCTGTACGCGCAGGCGGTGATCGTCACCTCGGGCGGCATCGGCGGCAACCACGACCTGGTCCGCGAGAAGTGGCCGCGCGACCGGCTCGGCGAGCCGCCGGCGCACATGATCTCCGGCGTCCCCGCCCACGTCGACGGCCGCATGCTCGAGATCGCGCGCACGGCCGGCGCCAACGAGATCAACGGCGACCGGATGTGGCACTACGTCGAGGGGATCCACAACTGGGATCCGATCTGGCCGAAGCACGCGATCCGGATCATCCCCGGGCCGTCGTCGCTGTGGTTCGACGCGCGCGGGAAGCGGCTGCCCGGGCCGCTCTACCCCGGCTTCGACACGCTCGGCACGCTGCACCACATCCAGCGCACCGGCCACGACTACACCTGGTTCGTGCTGACCCAGAAGATCATCGAGAAGGAGTTCGCGCTGTCGGGCTCCGAGCAGAACCCCGACACGACTTCGAAGAGCGTGCGCGCGGTGCTGAAGGAGCGGCTGGGCAGCGGTCCGCCGAGCCCGGTCCAGGCGTTCATGGACCACGGCCAGGACTTCATCGTCGAGCGCGACCTGGCGAGCCTCGTCCGGCGTATGAACGAGCTGACCGGCGACGACCTGATCGACCTCGGCGAGCTGCGCGACCAGATCGTCGCGCGCGACCGCGAGATCGCCAACCCCTACGCCAAGGACGGCCAGGTGACGGCGATCCACGGCGCGCGCGCCTACTTCGCCGACAAGGTGACGCGTGTCGCCTCCCCGCACGAGATCCTCGACCCGAAGGCTGGGCCGCTGATCGCCGTGCGGCTGTCGATCCTCACGCGCAAGTCGCTCGGCGGCCTGCAGACCGACCTCGAGTCGCGCGCGCTGCGCCCTGACGGCGAGCCGCTGCCCGGCCTCTACGCGGCCGGCGAGGTCGCCGGCTTCGGCGGCGGCGGCGTGCACGGCTACCGCTCGCTCGAGGGGACCTTCCTCGGCGGCTGCCTGTTCTCGGGCCGGACGGCCGGCCGCGCCGCGGCGAGCGCGGTGATCTAGCCCGCCGTGGACAACGCGCTCCTGACAGACCTGCTGCTGCCGGGCGCGCTGGCCATGATCATGACCAGCCTCGGGCTGGCGCTGACGCCCGCCGACTTCCGGCGCGTGCTGATCGCCCCGCGCGGCGTGGCGATCGGAATGCTGAACCTGGCGCTGATCTCGCCGCTGCTGGCCTTCACGATGGCGACCCTGTTCGACCTGCCGCCCGAGCTGGCGGTCGGGCTGGTGCTGCTCGGCGCCTCGCCCGGCGGCACGATGGCGAACATGCTCACCCACCTGGCGCGCGGCGACACCGCGCTGTCGGTGACGATGACGGCGATCAGCAGCGTCTGCGCGGTGGTGACGGTGCCGCTGTTCCTGGCGCTCGCGACCGCCCACTTCGGCGCCGACGAGATCGGCGACGTGTCGATGGCGGGAATCGTCGCCAAGGTCTTCGCGATCACGATCGTGCCGGTGTCGTTCGGCATGTGGCTGCGCGCCCGCTGGCCGGAGCGGGTCGCGGTCGCCTACCCACGCGTGCGAGCGATCTCGCTGTCGCTGTTCGCGCTGGTGGTGGTCGGCGCGATCGCCAGCGAGTACGAGGTCGTGGTCGACAACATCGAGGCGGTCGCCGGGGCGGCCCTGGCGCTGAACGTGGCGGCGATGGCGGTCAGCTTCACCATGTCGCGCATCGCGCGGCTCGACAGCCGCCAGTCGACCGCGATCGCGCTCGAGCTCGGCGTCCACAACTCGACGCTGGCGATCGCCGTCGGCGCCTCGCTCGCCCACGAGCTCTCGATCCCCGCCGCCGTCTACAGCACCTTCATGTTCGTCACCGGCGGGACCTTTGCCTGGGCGATGAGCCGCCGCAACGCCGGCCTGCCGGCGGCCACGGAGCCCGCAGTCGAACCGGCTCAGCTGTAGTCGGGGATCTGCTGCACGGCCCAGCCGTTGCCGTCGGGATCGCTGAAGTAGACGAACGAGCCCCACGGGAAGGTCTGGACGTCGCTGACGTCGACGCCACGGCCGGCGAGCTCGAAGCGCGCCGCCTCGACGTCGTCGACGACCAGCTGCAGGCCCTCGAGCGAACCCGGCGCCATCTCGGACAATCCTGTCCCGATCGCGATCGAGCAGGCCGAGCCGGGCGGCGTCAACTGGACGAAGCGGACCTCGTCACTGACCGCATGGTCGTGATCGGCGTTGAAGCCCGCCTTCTCCGTGTAGAACGCCTTCGCGCGATCCACGTCGGAGACGGGCACCGATATGAGCTCCAGCTTGAAGTTCGCCATGGTGCCACCGTACCCACGCAACCGCCGTTTGTCACCGGCTGAAAGGTCAGCTGGAGCGCGGCGCGTAGCGATGGTGGAACGCGAGCGTGTTGCCGGCCGGGTCCTCGAAGAACGTCTGGTGGCAGACGCCGCTGTCGACGATCTCGCCCTTGAACTCGACGCCGCGCGACTCGAGCTCGGCGCGAGCGGCCGCGACGTCGTCGACGCGGAACTCGATCGGGCTGTTGCTGGCGCGGAACTCGATCCCGAGCGCGGCGCAGTTGAGCAGGGCGAGCGTGACGGTGCCGGTCTCGAACTCGGCGCCGACGGCCTCGGTGCCCGGGCGCCCCCAGACGCTCGACGGCTCGAGACCGAGCACGTCGGCGTAGAAGTCACGCGACTCCTGCAGATCCTTGGCCGGGATCGACACGAAGTCGACGCCGGTGACAAGTGAAGTGGTGGCGGTCATGATCGCTCCTTGGTGATGGTTTGCGCTACCGCAGCTCGAGCAGTAGCGGTGCGTGGTCGGATGGCTTGGTCCCCTTGCGGAAGTCGCGGTCGATGCCGCAGCTCTCGATCTTGCCGGCGAGCGGCGGCGAGACGAGGTGCGCGTCGATCCGCAGGCCCATCTTGCGATGGAAGTGGCCCTGGCGGTAGTCCCACCAGGTGAAGCCCGGCTCGTCTGGGTGCAGCTCGCGGAAGGCGTCGACCGTGCCGGCGTCGAGCAGGGCTTGGAAGCGCTCGCGCTCCGGCGGCGTGACGTGCGTGGCGCCGACGAACGCCGCCGGGTCGTAGACGTCGAGGTCGGTCGGGCAGACGTTGAAGTCGCCGGCGACGACCAGCGGCTCACCGGACAGCGCCGCGATCCGCCCCGCCATCGCGTCGAGGAAGCGGAGCTTGTCGTCGTAGGTAGGCGTGTCGGGCTCGCGGCCGTTTGGGACGTAGACCGAGACCACACGGACCCCGGCGACGGTAGCCTCGATCCAGCGTGCCTCGTCGACCGCAGGCTCGCCGGGGAGACCGACAGCGACGTCGCTCGGCTCCTCGCGCGCGAGAATTGCCACGCCGGCCCAGCGGCCGGCACTGTGATGGACCGCTTGGTAGCCGGCGCCATCGAGCTCGAGTGCCGGGAACGCGTCTGGCGCGCACTTCGTCTCCTGCAACAGCACGACGTCGGGCGCGTGCTGCTCCAGCAGCTCCAGCACCCGAGGCAGCCTCACCTTGAGCGAGTTGACGTTCCAGGTGACGAGCTTCATGGCTCGATCACGTTGCCCGGATCGGGCCGCAGCTCGGGCGGCGCCTGGCTGTAGTCCCCGAATGGGCCATCGCGGTCCTCAACCACGGCGCGCACGCCCTCGCTCTCGGCGCGCTCGATGAAACGCAGCGCGTCGGGGGTGTTGCGCATCAGCCCGTCGAGGATCGGCCCGAGCGTCTGGGTCGAGCCGAGGCCCATGTTCTCGTAGGCCTGATTGACGACCAACTTCATCGCCGCGAGCTGTGAGGACGGGATCGCGCAGAGATCAGCGGCAAGCGCGGCGACGGTGTCCTCGAGCTGCGCGAACGGAACCGCCTGGTTGATCAGCTCGATGTCGGCCGCCTGCCGACCGCTGAGCGGCCGCCCGGTGAGCGCGTGGTACTTCGCCCGCGCCAGCCCGAGCCGGTAGATCCACATCCCCGAGAGGTAGGCGCCCCACATCCGGCTGTAGGGCGTGCCGATGACGGCGTCCTCGCTCGCCACCACGAGGTCGGCGCAGAGCGCGAAGTCGCTGCCGCCACCGACGCACCAGCCGTGGACCTGGGCGATCACCGGCTTCGGGGTGCGCCAGACGCTCATGAACTTCTGCGTCGGGGCCAGCTGCGGCGCCGTTGCCATCGCGAAGTCCTTGCCGGGATCCCAGACCCCGTCGGTGTTCATCGCGTCTCCCCAGTGCTCGAAGCCGTCGCCGAAGTCGTAGCCGGCGCAGAATGCGCGACCCGCCCCGCGCAACACGATCACCTTGACGTCACCGTCGTTGGTCGCACGCGCCACCGCCGCCTCGACCTCGTCGGGCATCGGCGGCACGATCGTGTTCAGCGCCTCCGGCCGGTTGAGCGTGATCGTCGCCACCGGTCCGTCGGTGGCGTAGAGGATCGTCTCGTACGGCTGCTCGTCGCTCATCCGGGAAGAGTTGCATTCCGAGGGGCGTTGCGCGAGGGTTCTCCTATGAACCCTCGCCGCCCGTCCCCCGCCACCGTCATCGCAACGATCGCACTGGTGGTGGCGCTTTCGGCGCCCGCCTGGGCCGCACCGGTCAAGGACCTGATCAAGGGCAAGGACATCGCGCGCAACGCGATCACCTCGCCGAAGGTCAAGAACCGCTCGCTACTGGCGAAGGACTTCAAGCGGGGCCAGCTCCCGCGCGGACCGCGGGGCGCCACCGGACCGACCGGACCGCAGGGTGTTCCGGGGCCGTCGCTCACCGGCGGCGCGTACGACAACAGCGGCACGATCGGACCGATCGCCGGCAGCATGACCGACCTCGCCGCGGCGGAGACCACGACCGGCCAGCTCGTCCTTCCGTGGCAGGGCCGGATCACCGCCGAGGGCTTCGCCGACGTCGTCAACGCGACCTCCGGGCCCGCCGTGGTCACGCGGACGCGCTGCAACCTGTTCATCAGCGACGGCACAGGCCCCGACAACGGGCTGACCGCGTTCAGCCCGAATGCGTTCGGCGACACCCCGGCCACCAACAACTACCACGTGGCGATCCCGCTGACGGGATGGGTCGTGAAACCGCCCGGCACCTACAACATCGCCGTCCGCTGCGCGGTCGTCACCGGCGTCACGGTCAGCCACACGGCCTCACTGAACTACACGGCTGTGCCGAGCCCCTGAGGTCTCAGCCACCGAAGCCCCAGCGCGCGCGACGGCTGGAGCCGAAGTTGTCCTTCTCGGCGACGAGGTCGGTCGAGGGGGCGTTGAAGACGCCCGTCTTCTCGGGGCCTGAGAGGAAGTCGATGTCGACGCGTCCGACGCGGCCCGCGCCGAACTCGATGTAGCAGGAGCCGCGACCGTCGTAGGGGCCGGGACGGTCGCCGTCGGCCCACTCGGCGATCAGGCTGCGCGCGACGACGCGGGCGGCGCCCTCGGCGAAGACGCCGGCCTTCGGGACACCGGCGGTCGCGACATCGCCGACCGCGTAGACGCCCGGGAAGCGCGTCTGGAGCGTGGCCGAGTCGACGGGCACGTAGCCGTTCTCGGTCATGCCGGCGTCGATGACGACGTCGGGAGCGCGGTGCTTGGGCACACCGAGGAAGAGGTCGTACGGCAGCTCGGCGCCGCCTGTGCCCCCGGAGGGGGTATCGTCGAGCAGCGCAACCTTGCGCGCCGGGTCGAGCGCACTGACCCGGCGGCCGCCGATGAACTCGACATCGCGCTGCGCGAACTCCTCGAGCAGCGCGGCGGATGTCTCTGGCGAAGGCGGGACCGGCGTCCCGAGCGGCAGCACGAACGAGATCTGGCAGGCGTCGCGCACGCCACGCGCGACGAGCTCGTCGTGCAGCAGCAGCGCGCACTCGCTGGGCGCGGGCGGGCATTTGAACGGCGCGTCGGCGACGCCGATCACTACGTGCCCGGAGGAGAACTCGGACACGATCGGCGCGAGCCGCTCGGCTCCCGCGACGGAATAGAACTCGTTGCCGCCATCGGCGAGCCCGGGCGTGGCGGCGACGTCGTAGTCGGCGCCGAGCGCGACGACGAGCGCGTCGGCCTCGTGGACACCGGCATCGGTGGTCACGCGGCGCGCCTCGGGATCGATCGCGGTGACGGTCTCCTGGAGGAAGGTCACTCCGGGCTTCGCGATGTCGCGGTAGTGCATTCGGACCGCGTCCGGCGTCGTGCGGCCGAACATCACGTCGAGCTTCGAGAACCCGAAGACGAACGAGTCGTTCTTGTCGATCAGCGTGACGGCGACCTCGTCGCCCAACGCCTCCGACAACACCGTGCTCAGCTCGAGTCCGCCGAACCCTGCCCCGAGAATCACTACGCGCTTGCTCATGGGGCGATGCTAGACGGCGGCAACCGCGATGGACAGCGACCGGGCGGCGTGCGAGCCTTCAGCTGAGGTTTTGGAGCTCCTACCGGTGATACGCGATTCAAACAACGATGCGCGCAGGCGTCGCTCGGGGCTGCTCGGCCTCGGCGAGGCGCTGGTCGGTGTGGCGGTGCGGCCCCTCGCAGCAGGCGTGGAGCTCGGACGGCGCACCGAGCGCGAGCTGCGCGGGGCTGTCATGAGCGGCGCCGACGCCGCGACGCTCGCCACCGTCGATGCGCTGCTCGCCTCGCCGCTCGCCGGCGAGGTCGTCGACCGTGTCCTCGCGAGCCCGCTGGCGCGGATGACCGTCGAGCGCGCGCTCTCCGGTCCGCTGGTCGAGGCCGCTTCGCGCAACGTCGTCCAGTACGCGGTGCTGGAGCGGGTGGCGGACGAGCTGCTGCCGGGCGAGACCGTCGACGGGTTGCTCGAGCGAGCGCAGACCGCCGACGTCCCGCGCCGCGTCGCCGACCGGCTACTGGCTGACGGCGTGCTCGACCAAACGGTCGCGCGCGTGCTCGAGGGGCCGGAGCTGGAGCGCGTCGTCGAGTCGGCGCTCGACAGCGCGGCGATGGAGAAGCTCGTCGTCCGCGTAATCGAGAGCCGGCTGCTCGAGGAGGCGGTCGAGCGTCTCCTGCAGACCGACGAGTTGTGGCTGATGGTCGACGAGATCGCCCGCAGCCCGGCGGTCGCCGAGGCGATCCAGCGCCAGAGCGCCGGCTTCGCCGACGAGGTCGCCGGCGGGGTACGCACGCGCTCGCGCAAGATCGACGACCGGCTGGAGACGCGAGCGCGGCGCGTGTTCAGGCGCAAGCCGCGCGTCCCGGGTGACGCCCCGCGGAGCGGCGCGTGAACGAGGTCGCGGGTCGGGTCCGGGCCGCCGCCCACGCCCACCACGCTCAGGAGGCCGTGCCGATTCCCCGTGCGCCCGAATACGAGGGGCTCGCCACACGCGCGATCGCCTTCGCGCTCGACGCCGCGATCATCAGCGGCGTCTCGGTGGTCGTCGGAGCGGCGGCCGGCCTGATCCTGTCGGTGCTCTCGGTCCCGAGCGGCGTCGAGGCCGCCGTGTTCGGCTTCGCCGGCGCCGTCTGCCTGCTGTGGTCGACCGCCTACTTCGTCACCTTCTGGAGCACCACCGGCCAAACGCCGGGCAACCGCGTGCTCGGCATCCGCGTCTGCCTCGCCGAGGACGGTACGGCGCTACGCCCGGCCCGCGCGCTGCTGAGACTCATCGCGCTGACGCTCTGCGCGATCCCCCTCTTCGCCGGCTTCCTGCCGATCCTCGTCGACGACCGGCGTCGTGGCGTGCACGACATGCTGGCGGGGACGGTCGTGGTCGGGGCGTCGGATGACGTCGCCGCTGGCGAGACTTCCGTTCCGGTCGCCCAACAGCGTTAGCGATCGCCTAGCTACTAGCTAGGCGGCGGGCTCAAGGCGTCCGCCAACCGAAAGCGCGCGCGGTAGTCCGAGGGTCCGACACCGATCACGCGCAGGAAGGCGCGGCGCATCGTCTCGGAGCTGCCGAAGCCGCAGTCGGCCGCGACCGTCTCGACCGGCGCGGTCGTGCGCTCGAGCCGCTCGCGCGCGGCCTCGACCCGGATCCGCTCGACGAAACGGGCGGGAGTGGTCGCGGTCTGGTCCGCGAACAGGCGGCGCAGGTGGCGCTCCGAGACGGCGGCCCGCTTGGCCAGCTGAGCGAGGCGATGGTCGGCGGCGGGCTCAGCGACGACGGCGTCGAGCACCTGGCGGACCGGCGACGCGACAGCGCCCGGAAGCGCTAACCGCTCGGAGAACTGCGACTGGCCGCCGGGCCGCTGGAGGAACATGACCGTCCAGCGCGCGACGGCACGGGCGACGTCCGGCCCGTGGTCCTCCTCGATCAGGGCGAGCGTGAGATCCATGCCCGCGGTGGAGCCGGCCGAGGTCATCGTGCTCCCGTCGCGAACGAAGATCCGGTCGGGCTCGACGGCGACGCCTGGGTGGCGGCGGGCGAGCTCGGTGCAGAACGCCCAGTGAGTCGTCGCGGCCTTGCCGTCGAGCAAGCCGGCGCCGGCAAGCAGGAAGGCGCCGGTGCAGACCGAGCAGGTTCGGCGCGCGCCAGCCGAGACGCGCTGGAGCCCAGCGGCGAGCCGCTGGTCGCCGACGACCTCGCCGACCCGCATGCCACCACCGACGATCAGCGTGTCGACCGTGCGCGGGCGAACGTGGCCGAGCGAACTGTCAGCGGCGAGCCTCATGCCCGCCGATCCCTGCACCGGCGCGCCGTCGGGCGTCGCGATCGTCACGCGGTAGCCGCGCTCCCCGCCGAGCACCTGCGTAGCGGCGTCGAGCATCTCAGCCGGACCGACGAGGTTGAGCAGCTGCATGCCGTCGAAGCCGACGAGCACGACCTGGCGTTTGGACGGCGTCACGGGCAGATGGTGACCTGTGCGGCCGATGTCCGCAAGGCCGTATATCCCTCATATCCGGACATTGCTCTCCTCGCTCGCCCAGACCGATGCTTCGATCTCAGCCATGAGAATCCAACTGCTCGACGTCGGCTGGCTGACCGTGCCAGCCGGGGTCGTCCGCCGCGACGACCCTCTCGACGAGACGGTCCGCTTCCCGGTCCCGGCGTACCTGATCGAGACGGACCGTGAGCGGATCCTCGTCGACACCGGCCTGCACCCCGCCGCGGTCGCCGATTCCACCGCCCGCTACGGTCGCCCGGACGCGCTCGGCCCGTTCGTGGCCGAGCAGGAGGCGTCGATCGCCGACCAGGTCGACCTCGCCACGATCGCGATGGTCGTCATGACCCACCTGCACTTCGATCACGCTGGCGGCCTCGAGCTCGTTCCAGCTGACGTGCCGCTCGTCATCCAGCGTGCCGAGTGGGACGCTGGCCAGGACGCCGACGCCATCGCACGCAACTTCTTCCTGCCACGTGACTACGGCTCCGTCGAGCGCGACATCCGCCTCGTCGACGGCGACCACGACCTGCTCGGCGACGGCTCGGTCACGCTGCTCCTGACCCCAGGGCACACGCCTGGCCACCAATCCGTCCGCGTCGGCGACGTCGTCATCGGAGGTGACGTCGCCCACTTCGCCTCCAGCCTCGACGACCATCGCTTCCCGATCTTCGGCGACCACGCCGCACAGGGACGATCGGCAGAGCGCCTCAAGCAGCTCCGCGACGCCGGCGCCACAGTCCTGCCCGGCCACGACCCCGAGGTGCTGGAGCCGGGGCGGCTGTTCTAGGAATCCGGCGGCTGATGACCGGCGGGCACGTGCCAGCAGTTGGGGGGCTGCTCGGACGGAGCATCCGACCGCTTCGCCGCTGCCGGCATCTGCAGCCCGCAAAGCTCATCCGCAAGGTCTTGCGCGCGTTTGAGGGCATCGGCAGGGTCCTCGGCCGGGCCGATAGCGATATCGCTGACCTGGGCCTTGTCGATCGCGATTATGCGCTGCCCCTTCTCCTCGATCTCGTCGGTGGGCTTTCCGTCCTTGGTGCGCACGGTCTCGAGCCGACCGAGATAGACGCGGCTACTCGTCTCGGCGATGAAGAAGCCGATCGTCGCCTTGGCGTTCTGTCGAACTACGGCCGCCGCACGGACGTCGGACGCGTCCCGGGCGCGCGCGTACCCGAGTCCACCGAGCAAGACGGAAAGTGCGAAGAAAGCCGCCGCGCCGATTACGATGAATCGCGGAGTTGTATAGGCGATGAAGGCGGTAAGTACGGCCAAGCTCCCGCCCACCAAGGCGAAGACTCCGAACTGCCCCCACCCCCACTCCTCGAATGTAGCGATAAAGAAAACCGTCTCGAAAATGAACACGAACAGCCCGATGCTTATCCCTCGCAGTAGATCGCGTCCCTGTGGCGAGAGACCTACACCCATCTCGTCACCGAGGCGCTCTTCCCGCGTACCGATCGCGACCCGAACCATGAACATCAGCGCTACAGCCGCCAGCGCGAGCACGACCGCGGGAACCACCGTGGCCGCGCCGATCACAACGAGCGTGGAAGTCGGAACGATGCTGAGCGCCTCCTCTTCCGGCAGACCGGCGCCGCCGAAGCGTGCCCACGCGATCGCTCCCCCGACGAAGGTCACGAAACCCAGGACTCCGACTCCGCTCGCCACAGCAGCAAGTACAGGAGCTATCCGCCCCCAGGAGTCGTCGGTCTCAGGCGTTGGACTCGTCGTTGCGGAACCCTCCTCCACAGCGTCGAGAACGGACACCACGGGCACGGCCTGCCCCAGGGCGTCCTCCATCGCCAACGCGACCGTCACCTCGACGTCGGCGACGAACGACCGCAGCTCGGACATGGCGATGGCCGTTGCTTGCACCGAGGCTGCGAGCAGACGAACGCCAAGCCTAATGCTCGAATGGCGCACCGCGGGGAGAACCTGGACCACGTAGCCCTCTCCCCAGCGCCGCTGCACAATCGAGCTGAGCCTGCCCTCGATCTCCTCCCTCTGGCCAGAGAACGCCTTCAGCAGCCGACGATCTCCGGGATCGTCGAGATCGTTCCGGCCGGCGCCGACCGTTACCCAGTAATGGGCAACGAACTCAAAATCAGGTCTCCCCCCGCCCTCCACTACGACTACCTTTACTCAAAAGACGTTATTCGTCAAATCCGGGACCCGTCCTCGCCACGGGCACGACCAGAGCGCCGGTAGGGTCCAGCGCCGATGGGACCTGGACGCTCCACGCGATTGCGGCTGCGACGACACTGGCGGCTGTTCGATCCGATCCTGGCGGGCGCGACAAGCGGGGACCGCGCGCTCGCGGGCCTGGGGGCCGGCGTGGGGATCGCGGCGGTCGGCCTCCTCGGCTTGGCGCTGCACGGCAACGACCTGGCGTCACCGTGGATCGCCGTGCCGGTGGCCGCCTCGGCGGTGCTGCTGTTCGCAGTGCCCTCGAGCCCGATGGCACAGCCGTGGCCGGTGATCGGCGGAAACGTGCTGTCGGCCTTCGTCGGGGTCTGCGTCGCGCAAGCGCTCGGCGGTGGAGCACTCGCCGGCGGCCTGGCGGTCGCGCTCGCCATCGGTGTGATGTCGGTGGGACGGTGCCTGCATCCGCCCGGAGGCGCGGCGGCTCTGACGGCGACGGTCGGCGGGTCCGCGGTCGACTCGGCCGGCTGGCTGTTCCCACTGGAGCCGGTCGCGACGAGCGCGCTAGTGCTGGTCGCGGTCGGCTGGGCGTTCCACAAGCTGTCAGGCCACGCCTATCCGCATGTCAAGCCGACCGCGATCGCGACCGCGGACCCGCTCCCGTCGCAGCGTGCCGGGCTGCGTCCCGACGACGTCGACGCCGTACTGGCGAAGATGGGCGAGACGTTCGACATCGGCCGCGATGACCTCGGGCTGCTGCTCACCGCGCTCGAGGCCCGGGTCCTCTCCCGGGAGCGAGCCGATCTGACCTGTGGCGAGATCATGTCCCGTGACGTGATCACGGTCGAGCGTGCCGCCGATCTGGATGTCGCACGCCGCCTGCTGCTCGATTCCGGCGTGCGCCTGCTGCCCGTGCTCGACGACGCCGGCCGTCCCGTCGGCGGCGTGGGATTGCGCGAGTTGGCACGGCCGGGGTGTGCAGTCGGCGACGTGATGTCGCCCGCGCTGACCAGCGGTCCGTCCGACCCCGCGACCGAGCTGGTGGGACCGCTGACGGATGGGCACCGCCACGCCGCGATGGTCGTCGACGGCGACGGCAAGCTGGTCGGCCTGGTCGCGCAAGCCGATCTACTCGCCGCTTTGGCTCGGCCCTCTGTGGCGGTGTGATTCGCCGAGCCGCCGATTGGGATCCACGCTAGAGCGGGCGCGCCGCCCAATGGGCTCCGCTGAGTTGGAAGGCGGCCCAATGCTCGGCACGGCGTAGGTCGATGCTCGCTGCCTCTTTGCGCCAGTCGAGGCCGCCAGCTTCCAACGCGGCTGCCACCGGCCGATCGATGGAAAGACTCGCCAGAGACTCGTCACGTAGCAGCGCGACGCTGGTACGAAACGCCGAGCCCACCGAAGCCCCAGTCGCCAGCTCGACATGCATCGACGTCATGAACACGAAGGCCGCGAAGTCTCGAACCGGCCACATCGTCGATACAACCGCCCGGGCGCCTTGAGCGAGAAAGGCCCCGTCGAGACCGCTGTAAAGCTCGATCCCACGCCCTGCCGCCGGCGCGCGGCCGGTCTCGCAGGCGGCCAGCAGAACTAGCTCGGTTCCGCTGAGGTCGAAGTCGCGGTGGATCTCAGCCGCGGGCACGTAGCGCTCGAGCGGGTCGTCGTCGCGCAGGTCGAGAGCGGAGGCGAAATGGTCATTCAGGTAACGCCGGCCATGCGTGGCGACGTGCACCAGCCGACCGCCGTGGAGTGCTGCAAGCGCGTCGTCGCGCGGTGCGCCGTCTGGGACGACCAGCGCGTCTGGGTGCAACGCGGCCGCTGCCGAGATCTCGGCCTCGGCCCATGGCAGCGTCCCGCCGTGCGCCGCGATCAGCCGGACCCCATCCGCCAGGCAGCGATCGGGATCGAGGGCGCGCCGGAGAACCGCCACCGACGGCGCGTAAGAGACCACGTAGCGATCGTCAAGGCGCCCGCCGCCAAGTTCCAGCGCACCGAACGGCACGCCGTGCAACAAGGCCCAGGGCATCAGCACCAGCTCCGTGATGACTGTCCCGGTAAACGCGCGATCGAGGTCCTCGGCGAGGGGGCGAGCAGCATCGAGGAGCTCGTCGAGGTCGCGCTCGCCGCCGATCAGCCACGGCTTTAGCGCAGCGCCCAGCCTCTCGATGTCGAGCTCCCGACACTCGAGCCATCCCCACTCGGCTCCTCCATCGGCGACCCAGAACCCCTCCAGGTGGCCGCTGTGGAAGTTGTAGTGGACAAGCGCGCGACTGTCGGTCGCAGCGTCGCCGACCAGCTCCGCAAGCCACTGCTCGGGCTCATCCCCCTTCACGTCATTTGCTCGTCGCCGGCTTCGCGCCAGCGCATCCCCATAGACGCGGCGGGCATCCATGGTGGCCTGCTCGGACGCGGTCGTATCGACATCGGCGTATACACGCCAGGCGCGTGCGACCTCGGCGTCGAGCAGAGCGAGACGGGCGGTCCCGACCTCGTCCGACATAGCCGACCCGATGTCGAGCAACAACTCGGACTTGGCGTTGTCCGAGGCCATGAAGCCGGCGATCGTGTGCTCATCGAGGCTCGTCCCCGGAAACGTCCGCACAGGATCCGCCGCACGCAGCGTCTCCAGCGCCCGAGGCGCGACCGAATCGGCGAGGTCGGTGACCGAGGGCGCGAAGCGCTCGACCAGTCGCACGCCTGAGTCGGGGTCGATGACGAACACGTCGAGCATCAAACGGCGCGACAGCAGCAACATCGCGAGCCAGGCACGCGTGGCCGGGGAGTGACCAAGCCCGTAGTCCATGTGCAGGCCCCCCTGATCGTCCTCGAGCACAACCGCCAGGCTCACCGGGGCCGCGCCGTCGTTCTCGACGTGCGCGATGCCGAACTGCGGCACGCCGTCGGCAGGGAGCTCGTGCGGCTCGTAGGCGATCCAGATGTACGGCAGCGGCCCGTAACTGAACACGCCCGATCGCGCACCACCCGAGAAGATCTCATCGACCAGCCAGTCGGCCGCCAACGTCACGTCCTCGACACGATCGGACACGCCGTTCGACATCGCCAGACCGTTCCCCATCGCCACGATCAGCTTCATGCGCTCAACGTCAGCGGCGTACTCCCTCAGCAAAGCCACGTCGTCGTCGTGAATACGGACGAGGTCGAGCTCGAATGGTGTCAACGCTTCGAACCAAGCATGCAGCGCGCGCTCAACATCAGCGGCAAAGTCGCTCAGCGTCGCGGGCGGGACGAGGTCAGGCTCGCGCTCGCCGATGGCGAGCAGTTCTCGCGCGATCGAGAAGAGGGCACGACCCCGCACAAAATCACACAGCGCCTCACTGGCCTGTCCGAGCGGCGAGAGTCGCTCGACTGCCTCTCCGAGCGCCGCCACAGTCTTGTCCATCGCCAACAGGCGCGCGATCGCGGCATCACGGACACGCCAGCGCTCGACCGTCACGGCGACCGGTGGAGGAGCCTCGAGCGCGGTGAAGATAGCGTCGACGCTCTCAGCGCTGATCTTCCAGCGGTCGCCCAGCGTCGCCGCCACGACTTCATCGTCGGCGACGGAGCGCGCACGGCTGGCCCAATTGACCAGAAGCACGTCGTGCAGACTGTCAGGGTTCCACCAGTCGCCCGGCATGCTGCAGTCCCTATAGGCGCCGATGGCATCAACGAGCGGATCTGGGGTCGCGTCGGCGGTGAGCAAGCGACCGCTGATGACCCATCGCACTATCTGGTCGAGCAGCTGGCCACCCGCATGACGAGCCGCCGCCCCGGAGACAAGTGCAGCGGCCGTAGCCTCAGTGCCGGCGAGTTTCACCAAATCGGGCGCTAGCGTCGTGGTGTCACCCCGAAAGCGCACCGATTCAGCAACCGATGCCAGCCAGTCCAGACGTGACTGCGGGCGTGTCATTCCGCTGGACATGCCCTGTGACTTCGAACTCTCGCGCGCATCTTGACCTGGACGCTACCGTCGAGCGCGTGACGATCCAACGCATGGAGGGGGCCCGAGTTCGGCCTTCACGCTACGCGCCCGAGAGGATTCGAACCTCTGACCTTCGGTTCCGTAGACCGACGCTCTATCCAGCTGAGCTACGGGCGCAAGTGGCCCTGGAGGGGCCGGCAGGCCATTCTAGGCGGATCGGGGATGTGGTGTGGATGGGCCTAGCATTGGCGGTCCCGAGGAGAGGATCGAGATGAAGTGGAATCGGCTGGCGGACCAGGCGAAGAAAGTCGTCGATAGCCGAGGCGGCACGGACGGGCTGAAGCGCGATGCGGAGAAGCTGCGTGAGATCGCGACGGGCAAGGGCACGGCGAAGGACAAGGCGCAGCGGGCGGCCGACCATCTGAAGCAGCAGCCTGGGAAGCCCGAGACTCCGAAGAGCGACCGGCCCGAGTAGGCGCCGCTAGATGGCGAGGTCGTCGCGCGCCGAGCGGACGCGGGCGATCGCCTCGTCGGATGACAGGCCGAGACCGCGCAGCAAATCGGTGGCGGTCGCGCGGACCTGACCGACGATCACGTTGACCGAGAGGTTGCCGGTCTGATCGAGCGTGGCGGTCGCGCGGGCGGCGGCGCGCAGGGCGGCATCGACGGCGAGCGAGTCGGGCTTGGGGTCGGCGAGATGGCGGTCGAGGGCGCGCGTCGCGGCGGCCAGGTCGCGGATCGCCTCGGTCACCAGCTCGGGAATGTGGTCGTCGAGCTCGATCGCGCGGCGAGCCGCACGGGCGAGGACGCGCGTGTTGCGGATCGCGAGATCGACCGAGTGCGCGGCGGCGGCGAGCCGCTCGACCTGGCCACGCGAACGGCGGCGGGTTGGCGCAATCTGGGTCGTCTCGCGACCGGCGCCGACGGCGATCTGGAGCTCGCGCACGGCGGGGTCGAGGTCACGGGCGCGCTCGAGCGCCTCCTGGGCGGCGTCGTGGTCAGAGGTCGCCAGCGCGTCGGCGATGTCGACCAGCGTGCCGGACAGCCGCGCCAGCAGTGGCTCGATCTGCCGCAGCACGAGCCGAACAGGGTTGACCGGGACGAGCGCGTTGACGACCAGCGCCACCCCGCAGCCGACCAGCGCGTCGACGAACCGCTCGCCCGAGTAGGACCCCTGCGGCATCTGCAATGTCGTGACCAGCACCGCCGAGATCGCGGCCTGGTTGACGAGCAGCACACCGCCGCCCGCCAGAACCGCGACGGCCATCGCAAGGCAGACGACGAGCACGAGCTGCCACGCCCCGGTTCCCGTCGCGAGCACGATCAGGTCAGCGACGCCGATCCCGAGCGCAACACCCAGCGCCAGCTCCCAGGCACGGGCGCCGCGGCGGTCGACGGCCAGCCCAAGCGTCAGGACCGCCGCGATCGGCGCGAAGAACGGCTGCTCGTTGTCGAGCAGGTCGTTGGCGATAAACCAGGCGACTCCCGCCGCGATCGCCGCCAGAAGGATGCGCGGCGCAGCCGTGCGCAGGGCAGCGGCGCGGTCGAGCAGCAGCGGGCGGAGGTCGGAGCGCTTCAGAGCGCCAAGTCTCGCGCGCGCGGCGGCGGAGCGCCAATCGGCCGGAGGCTCGCGACGGGACTAGTGCCCGCGGCGCTTCTGAATCTCACGCCAACCGCGCTTCGCGGCTGCAGCGCCGATCTGCCGGCTGCGCGGATGCAGCGCCGCCAGCGTGATCCAGCCGCCGGGGACCATCCGGGCCCCGCGCTTGGCCGCATGAGCTTTGAGCAGCGATTTGAGCATGCCGCTCAAGCTACCCGGCGGACGACCCATCGAACCACGAACGGCGCGAGGATCACCAGCGACAGCAGCCGCAACGTCTGGACGGCCACCACGAACGTCGTGTCGGCTCCCGCGCCGAACGCCACCGCGAGCACCGCGTAGAGCCCGCCGGGCGTCGTCGCCAGGTACGCCTCGAGCAGGCTCGCCGAGGTCGTCGCGCTCAGCCCGAGCGCGAACAGGAACGACCCGGCCATCAGCGCCAGGATCGCGACGATCACCGGTGCCAGCAGCCGGCCCATCGCGCGTAGCGTCTCGGCGGTGAAGCGCAGGCCGACCTCCAACCCGATCAGCGCGAACGCGAGCTCACGGGCGAGCGGCGGCACGTCGAGCGCGTCGGGCTCGACGAGCGTGATCGCACCCGCGAGCAGCAACGGCCCGAGCAGCGTCGCCGCCGGCAGCTTGGTCAGCCGGCCCGCCCAGGCGCCGGCGATCGCAACGCCGGCAGTCAGCAGCCAGTCGCTCAACCCGGCGAGCAGCGGCCCGTCGTCGGGACCGCCCCCGCCCCCGGACGCCGGGAAGCCGAGCGCCACGACCACCGGGATCGACAGCACCACGACCAACACGCGCAGGTACTGCATGAACGCAACAAGCCGCGCGTCGGCGCCGAGCTCGTCGGCCATCGCGACGATCCCCGACGCGCCGCCCGCGACCATCCCGAGCGCGCCGGTCGGCGCGTCGAGCTCGGTCGTCCGGGTCAACACCAACCCCGCCGCGATGCTCAGCGCCAGCGTCCCGATGCTCACCACAGCGACCGGCAGCCAGTCGTCGGCCAGCGAGGACAGCGACGACGACTCGATGAACGTCCCGAGCATCACGCCGAGCGTCGCCTGGGCGGCGATGAACCAGCGGCGCGGAATCGTCGTGCGGCTGCCCGGCAGCAGCAGCGCCACGACCAGCCCGACGAGCAGCGCGGCGAACAGGAAGGCGCTGTCGAGGCCGGCTGCGTCGAGCAGCGTTCCGAGCGCGAACGTCACCGCGCCGACCGGCAGCAGCGGCGCAAGCGTCCGCCAGCGTGTGGGCCGTGCCGGTGCGACGCTCATCGCGCCGACCCTAGACCCGGACGCGCCACGGCGTCCGTCACCGCGCCGGCAGCAGCTCCGGCCGGCGCAGCCGCAACAGCCCGAACGCCGCCACCGTCGCCGAGTCGGCGATCGTCCCGTCGGCGATCATCTCCTCCACGCGCGCGAGCGGGAACCGCCCGACGCGCAACCCCTCCTCCTCCGGCTCGAGCGCCTGCTCGCCCTGCGTCAGGTCGGTCGCCAGCCAGACGTCGAACGGCTGGCCGGTGATCCCGTAGGCGAAGAACAGCCGGCCTAGCTTCTCCATCGACCCGGCGCGCAGCCCCGTCTCCTCGGCCAGCTCGCCGCGCGCGAGCTCCTCCGGATCGGGCTGCTCCTCCCCGTCCCACGCCCCCTGCGGCAGCTCCCAGAAGCGCGCGCCGACCGGATGGCGGAACTGCTCGACCAGCACTGCCTCGTCGCCGTCGATCGCGATCACCGCCGTCGCCGGGGCCTTGTCGACGACGGCGTACAGCCCCTCCGACCCGTCCGCGCGCAAGAAGCGGTCCTCGCGCAACCGCATCCACTTGTTCTCGTAGACGGTGCGCGTGGCGGTCACGCGCGGGGCCGGCGGAACGTCGTCCACCCCGCTCAGACGCTCACCACCCGGTAGCGCCGCACCGCGAGCGGCGCGAAGATCGCGATCAGGATCCCGCACCAGACGAACGACATCCAGACGTCGGAGTGCGCCGGCGTCGAGAGCCAGAGGTGGCGGACCGCGTCGACCACCGTGGTGATCGGGTTGACCTCGGCGAACTGCTTCAGGCCGTCGGGCATCGACGCCACCGGCACGAACGCCGACGACGCGAACGTCAGCGGGAAGATCGCCGTGAAGCCGATCGAGTTCGCCGTCTCCGGCGACGACGAGTAGAGCCCGACGAGCGCGAAGATCCACGAGAACGCGTAGCCGAAGAACAGCAGCAGCACGACACCGAGCAGGATCTTCCCGATGTCGGAGTCGAAGCTGAAGCCGGCGAGGATGCCGACGGCCAGCAGCACGAAGAGCGACAGCAGGTTGAGCGGGATGTCCGAGAACGTCCGCCCGGCGAGCACCGCGGAGCGCGACATCGGCAGCGAGCGGAAGCGGTCGATCAGTCCCTTCTGGACGTCCTCGGACAGCCCGAGCGCGGTCACGAACCCGCCGAAGGCGATCGACTGGACGATGATCCCCGGCATCAGGAAGTCGACGTAGTCGAACCCGGGCGTGACGATCGCGCCACCGAATACGAAGACGAACAGCAGCACGAACATCACCGGCTGGACCGTGTAGGCGATCAACAGATCCGGCTGACGCGGGATCCGCTTCAGGTTGCGGCTGGCCAGGACAACCGTGTCCGAAGCCGCCATCGCGAGCGCGCTCATGCGCCTACCTCCTCGGCCGCCATGGCCGTCTCGTCATCGCTCTCGGAACCGTCTTCGGCGCTGTGGCCGGTCAACGAGATGAACACGTCGTCGAGCGTCGGCCGCCGCAGGGCGATGTCCTGGATGCCGACGTTCTCCTCGTCGAGCCGCCGCACCGCCTCGGCGATCGCACGGCCGCCGCGCTTGCGCACCGACGCGCGGATCCAGCCGTCGTCGGCGGTCGGCGGATCGTCGGAGACGAACGCGAGCGCGGAGATCGCCCGCTCGATGTCAGCGCCCTCCTCGAGCTGGACCTCGAGCCGCTCGCCCCCAACGCGATCCTTGAGCTCGTCGGCGGTCCCCTCGGCGATCGCACTGCCGTGGTCGATCACGACGATCCGGTCGGCGAGCCGGTCGGCCTCGTCGAGGTACTGAGTCGTCAGCAGCACGGTCGTCCCGGCCGCGGTCATCCCCTCGATCGTCTCCCACATCGAGATCCGACCGCGCGGGTCGAGCCCGGTCGTCGGCTCGTCGAGGAACAGCACCGGCGGGCGGGCGACAAGTGCGGCGGCGAGGTCTAGCTTGCGCCGCATGCCGCCCGAGTAGGTCTTCGCCGGTCGCTTCGCCGCGTCGACGAGGTCGAACTGGGCGAGCAGCTCGTCGGCGCGCGTGCGCGAGGTGTCGCGGCCGAGGTGGTAGAGCCGCCCGACCATCTCGAGGTTCTCCTTGCCGGTCAGGTTCTCGTCGACCGCGGCGTACTGGCCGGCGAGTCCGATCTGCGAGCGCAACTTGGCCGCATCCTCGACGACGTCGAGGCCGGCGACCGTTGCGCTACCCGAATCCGGGTCCAGCAGCGTCGTGAGAATCCGCACGGCGGTGGTCTTGCCGGCGCCGTTCGGGCCCAGCACGCCGAGCACCGTGCCCTCCTCGGCGGCGAAGCTCAGACCGCAGAGCGCCTGGGTCTCACCGAATGACTTGTGTAGATCCTCAGCGAGGATCGCGGGGGTACTCAATCCCTGTCCCATCTACTCGACTACGAACCAATCACCGTATAGACCAGCGCGGAGATCAGAACTAATCGGCTGCGATCAGGCGGCGAGCTGACCGACGCCGGGCGCGACGACGGGCTCGGGCACGATCGGCCAGGCGCCCTCGATCCGCTCGACACTGCCGTTACTGCGCAGGTACTCCTGGAATGACGCGGCCTGCTCGGCCGCCCACGCGACCTGATGGCCGTGCAGCTGACGCAGCTCGAGCCCGCCCAGCTCAGCGCTCGCCTGCCCAAGCCGCCAGGCGACCCGCGCGGCCGCGAGCGCGTCGGCGTTCGCGGCGTGAGCGTCGGCCGCGGCGAGCGGCACGCGGTAGTGGGCGCAGACCGCGGTAAGTGTTCGCTTGCCCTTGCGGAAGCGGTCGAACTGCTTGTCGAGCACGTGCGGGTCGACGACCAGCATCGCGTCCTCGCCGCCGACCCGGTCGATCAGCGGCACGACGCCGTGCCGCCGCGCCTCGCGATCGAGCATCGTGAGGTCGAAGCGGGCGTTGAACGCGATCACCGGCACGCCGCCGAGGATCTGCTCGGCCAGCAGGGTCGTGATCTCCTCGACCGCCGCGGCCGGCGGGCGCCCCTCGGCGCGCGCCATCTCCGTCGTGATCCCGTGCACGTTGGTCGCCCCAGCCGGAATCTCCACGCCCGGGTCGACAAGCCAGTCGCGGCTAACCGTTTCCAGCCCACCGCCGACGAGGCTCACCGCGGCCGTCACGATCCGGTCCGACGCCGGGTGAACCCCCGTCGTCTCGACGTCGAACGCCGCCAACCGGCCCTCATGCCAACCCATGTGCCGGAAGGTAGGGCCGCCCCCGGACGGCAAAACCCCCGCAAATCGCAGGAGACTGAGAGAAGTGCCGCAAGGGGCCTACAATCTGGCCCTCCTGGAGAGGTGGCCGAGTGGCTGAAGGCACTCGCCTGCTAAGCGAGTAGGGGGCGAAAGCTCTCTCGCGGGTTCGAATCCCGCCCTCTCCGCTCCTGAGTAGCGCGTTCTTCGAGCGGAAGCGACAGAATGGCCGCGATGAAGATCTTCGTAGCGGTCGTGATCGGCGTGGTCGTGCTCGGCGCGGTGACCCAGTTGGTGATCCCGGGCTTCGTCGAGCGCAAGATCGAGTCGAACCTCGAGGAGCGCAGCGACGGCGGCGAGGCCGTCGCCGACGTCAAGGCGTTCCCGGCGGTACGCCTGCTGTGGGGCTCGGGCGACCGGCTCGAGGTCCGCGGCCGCGGACTGGAGATCGACATCGAGCAGCGCACCGACGATCCGCTCGGCCAGATCGACGGGTTCGACGAGGTCGACATCGACCTGACCGATCTAACTGCCGGCCCGGTCGACGTCCAGGCGTTCTCGCTCGTGAAGAACGAGGACGACACCTCGTACTACCTGCGCATGGACGCCGAGACGACGCCGACGTCGCTGGCCGAGTCGGTCGGCGGCACGCTCGGCGGTGACATCGGCAGCGCGATCGCCGGCGCCGCGTCGGAGGCGCTGCTCGGCGAGGGCGCGGTCAACGTCCCGATCAACGTCGAGGCACAGGTCAGCCGCGGCAATGGCGGCACGCTCGACGTCGACGCGGCCCAGGCGTCGGTCGGCGGTGTTCCGACTGGACCGTTCGCCGAGGCGATGGTCCAGGCCGTGCTCGAAAACCTCTAGCCGCGGCTCAAGCCGCCAGCGAACCCTCCAGCGCCAGCAGCCGCTGCTTGCGCTCGACACCGCCCGTGTAGCCGCCCAGCCCACCGCCGGTCGCGATCACGCGATGGCAGGGGACGACGATCGGGACCGGGTTCGAGCCGAGCCCATTGCCGGCGGCGCGGACGGCCTTGACGTTGCCGGCCCGCTCGGCGATATCGCGGTAGCTGACCGTCTCGCCGTAGTCGATCTCAACGGTGGCGCGCAGGATCGCCTCGAAGAAGCCGCCGTTCACGAGCCGCCAGTCGACCGGCTGGTCGAACTCGCGCCGCCGCCCCTCGAAATACTCGTCGAGCTGGCGACGGATCGGGTCGATCCGCGTGGGCAGCTCCAGCACACGCGGCGAGACCTCGCGAGCGAGTCGGTCGAGAACGTCCTCGACCGTCAGCTCGGGATAGGCGAGCATCACCAATCCTTGGTCGGTCGCGGCGACCGTCAGCGGACCGAACGGCGAGTCGGCCTGGCCGTAGGCGACGTCAACGAGTCCCTCGCGCGCGGCGCGCGAGGCGAGCTCATCGAGCGCGCGCTGAGAGGGACCGCCGTGACGGCTCTCGCGGACGGCGTTGCGTAGCTGCCGGTCGACCTCGCTCATCGTGCCAGCTCCTCTCTGAGTCGCTTGAGCCCCTCGTGGACGTTGCGGCGTGCCGCCTCCTCGGAGCAGTCGAGCGCCGCGCTGACCTCGGAGTATTCGAGGTCGGCGACGCTGCGCAGGAAGACGGCCATCCGCTGCTTCTCCGGCAGCGCTCGGACGTGCGCCCAAAGCCGCGGCTCGCCGTCGATCGGCTCACCCGGCGGGACGGGGATCTCGGGCAGGCTCTCGGCCGGCGCCGGACGGCGGCCGGCGGCACGGTGGGCGTCGATCGCCTTGCGCTGGGCGATCTTCAGCAGCCAGCCGCGCAGGTTGTCTGCGCTGCGCAGCTCGGGATAGGCACGCAGCGCGGCAATCCAGACCTCTTGGAAGCAGTCATCGGCGTCGATCGGCCCGACGGACGCCACCAGGAAGCGGTGCACGACCGCGCCGTGGCTGTCGATCAGGACCTGGAACGGCGGCAGGCTCACGCCTATTCAACGCTTGGCGGGCTTGCCCTGTGAGGTCGAGCCCGGCTGAGGCGGAGTCGACTCCTCGATGAAGACCGGCGTGCCGAGCGGAACGCTGTCCATCAGCCAGCGTGCATCCTCGGCGTCGGTGCGCATGCAGCCGAGGCTAACGGCCTCGCCCAGTCCGCTGACGTCGTTGGTCGCATGGATCGCAAGCCGGTCGCCTCCCGGCCAGCCGTCGGGAAGCTCGGTCTGATGCCCGGTGAGCGCGACGACGCAGCAGCCGTAGGGCGACTCGGAGTCGGTTACCGCGAGCTTGTCGGTGACGGCGAAGCGCCCGGTCGGGGTCGGGTGGTCCTCGCGGCCGATCGCGATCTCGAACGTCCTGATCGTCTCGCCGTCACGCTCGACCGTCGCCTTGCGCGTGGTCAGATCGGCCTTGATCGCCCAGCCGACACTGCTGAGCCGGTCGACGTCGGTGTCCTGGATCCAGCCGACCTCGCCGTTCTCGAGCTCCGGAGCGAGCACAGCGAGCCAGTCGCCCCGACGCTCGACGATGCTGAGCACGCGCGGCGAATCCCACTCGGTCCGCTGCGCGATCGTGGCCATCGGCTTGCCGAGCGGGGCGTCGAGCAGCGTCACGGGCTGATCGATGATCGCGATCGGATAGCGGTACGAGCGCTCAGCTGGCTCTGGCTCCGACGGGAACGGCTCGCCGAGCTCCTCATCCTCGGGCTCGAAGGGACGCGTGGCGCTGTCGTCGCTGTTCGCGGAGCTGGAACCGCCGCCGTCGCCGAGCACGATCACCGAACCGAGGCCGATCGCTATCAACACCCCGATCAAGCCAGCGATGGCGACCGACCAGCGGCGGCTGTCGCGAACAGGCGGAGACGGAGTGCCCGCAGCTGCGACCGGGCGGCCGCGACGATCGAGCATGCCGAGTACCGGCTCCTTGCGAACGTCGTCGGTGGCGGGAGCGATCGCCGCGGCGTCTACGGCGGGGGGCGGCGCCGAAGCCGCCGGCGGTTGGGCCGGTGCGGAGGGTGCAGTGCGTTGAGAACCGAGCGGGATCGCGCCGGGAACGTCCTCCCATGTCGCGTGGTCGAGCAGCGCCGTGAGCACCTGGCCGAGGTCGGTTCCGCGCTGGACGCCGAGATCGTCAGCCAGCCGCTCGACGGCGCCGGCGCGCATCCGTGCGACCTCGCTCGGCCCGCAGTCGAAGACCGCCGCGAGATCGCTGTCCGGGACGTGACGGCGCAGCGAGTAGTCGAGGACCTCGCGGTCGCGCGGATCGAGGCGCGCGAGCGCCTCGGAGAGCTGTTTACGGTCGATCATCGGTGTGGGAGCCGGCATCGGGCCGGCCAAGCGGCGCGGCCACGGGGCCCGCGCCCCAGAGTAACCACGGATTCAGCGGAATCGCCAATGTGGCCGGCGCGGCCGGCTAGTTCAGTGCAGCTGGCGGTCCGCGAGGAAGAGCAGCGCGGCCTTGACGCGCTTGCTGACGTCCTGCTCGTAGGCGAGGTTGAGCTTCATGAAGATCGAGTGGATGTGCTTCTCGACGGCGCGCTTGGTCAGCACCAGGGACTCGGCGATCGCCGTGTTGCTCTTGCCCTGAGCGATCTCGGCGAGCACCTCCGTCTCACGCGCGGTCAGCTCGGCGAGCGGCGACTGCGCCGCCTGCGTCCGCGCCGCGACCAGTACCTCGACGACCTTCGGGTCGATCACCGACCCGCCGGCGGCGACCGCGTCGACGGCGGCGATCAGCTGCAGCCGATCGTGGATGCGCTCCTTGAGTAGATAGGC
>JBIOUS010000042.1:0-6266 GCA_044867325.1 Thermoleophilaceae bacterium
GCGGTGTCGGCGGCGATCCCCGGTGCGCAGATCACGTTCGAGACCATGGAGGAGCTCGCGATCGACAGTGCCCTCAACGAACTCAGGTCCGAGGGCTTCGATCGCAACCCCGAGAGCCTGACCGGCAACACGCTCGAGCTTGACGGCCAGGTCGACAGTCTCGCGCTCGGCGAACCGGTGGTGATCGAGAGCGAGATCGACGGCTCGGCGTGGGCCCACCGGGTCGACAACATCGTGGTCGGCGCCACCACCACGACGGTGCAGGTGTCGCCGGACCTGCCCGCCGGCGTCCTGGTGCGCGGCCGCGTCGTCGTTCATGCCAAGCCCAAGGACCGGCTGGCGGCGCTGCGGCCTTCCACGACGAGCTCGGTGATGGGCAACGAAGTCGTGCTGGTCGGCGGCGCCGGCGGCATCAAGATCGGCGATGTCCTCACCGTCGCCGACCAGGTCCACCGCAGCTATCACCAGGTGACCGGCGTGTTCGATCCGCGGGTAACGTTCGACCGCGCGGTCGGCGAGCTGCGCTTCGACAGCGCCTCGGTCTCGCCGGTCGTCAGCGTCGACGCCGAGGTCAGGACCGGCGGCCCCACCGGCACGTTCACTGTCGCGGTTGCCGGCGACTGGCGGCGGCTCGCCAACCAGATCGTCGCCGATCCGCGCGCGTTCGCCAGCACGCTGCCGCTGCGTTACACGGTCAGCTCGGCGGACTACACGCCGACGACTCCGCCGCCCACGGTCGCGGCCGACGGCGGCAAGACGGTGCTGCGCCTCACTCCCAACATCGACGGCGCGTTTCCCGCCGGCACCGCGGCGCCTCCCCGTCTGCTGGTGCCAGCCGCCGGCGACAGCGCATGGACCATCGACCGGCCGTTCGTGGTCAAGGCCAGCGACCAGATAACGACCACGCTGCCGCGCAGCACGGTGGGCGGCGACTTCGTCGTCGCGATTGCGGGCTCGAGCCTGGCATGGGGCGCGGTGTCGTCGATCACGCGCGACGAGTCGGCGCGGCAGGCCTCGATCGCTCCGGTGAGCCCGTGGCAGCGGACGTCCGGCGACCTTCTGCTCGGCGCGACGACAGTGTTCGGCCACTTCACCAAGCAGCTTCGTCTCGCCGGCTGGAACAGCAACCCCACGCCGGTCAGCGGCAGCGACATCCCGCTCGATCTGCCGGCCGAGACGGCGAGCCTCATCATCGGACGCAAGCTGGTGGTGTTCCGGTCCGACGCGCCGGATAGCGGCTACCTCACCGCAGTGGCCGCGGTCACCGGCGACACGCTGCGCCTGCGCGACGGCATTCCCGCCGGCAGCGGCTTCACGCGCGAGAACCTGCGGATCGCCGGCAACGTCGCCCTGGCGAGTCACGGCGAGCGTCAGGCCGAGAAGGTGCTCGGCTCTGGCGACGCCACGATGTCGGGCCAGCGCTTCGTGCTCGCACAGCAGGCGGTCTCGTTCGTCCCGGACCCGAAGCAGCCGCGCGGCGTGCGCGCCGACATCGACGTCGTGGTCGACGGACGGATCTGGGAGCAGGTCGGAACGCTGCGCGATGCCGGGCCCGCGGACTCGGTCTACGCCGTGAAGATTACCGAGGACGGCACGCTCGAACTCGAGTTCGGCGACGGCCATACGGGGCGCCGGCTGCCGACCGGATCCAATAACGTGCGGGTGCGGGCGCGCGCCGGGGTCGGGCTCGCCGGCAACCTGCCGGCGGGAACGCTGACCAAGATCGCGAGGCCGCATCCCCTGGTCAGCGCGGTGCAGCAGCCGCTGCCCGCCGTCGGAGGCAACGACCGCGAAACCGCCGATTCGCTGCGCAAGACCGCGCCGACGACGCTGCTCACCCTCGAACGCTGCATGTCGCCGGCGGACTTTGCGTCGCTCGCGGCGGCGCACGCCAGTATCTGGCAGGCCCGCGCGTTCGTCCGCCCGAGCCTGGGCACGCGCGCCCACCGGGTCGAGGTGGTCGTGGTCCCGGCCGACGGCGCCGAACTCGGCGAGCTGGCGCGCACGCTCGCAACGTTCCTGCAGACCCATGCGCTGCCCAACGTGGAGGTCACCGTCACACGCTTCGTCCCCCTGCCGGTCACCCTCGCCGTCACCGTCGAGATCGACCTCGCTGCGTTCGAGCCTGCGGTCGTCCTGCGTGACGTTCGCGCGGCGCTCTACGACGCACTGTCGCTGCGCCGCCGCCGGCTTGGCCAGCCGGTGTTCCTCGGCGACATCTATGCCGTGGTCGAGAACGTTCCCGGGGTCGCGACGTCGCGCTGCGTGCTCGACGACGACCCCACCGCCAATCGAATCGTGTCGCTCTCGGACGCGGTCCAGTTCCTCGACCCGGCAAGCCCGCAGACGCTGAGCCTTGCCTATGAGGCCAAGCCATGACGGCCGCTCCCGCATCGCCGGGCGGTCGCCAGCTGTGGGGGCTGTTGCCCGAGCACTACCGCGCGCGCGACAACGGCGATCTCGCCGCCTATGTCGACGCGCTCGGCGAGGTGCTCGACCTGTTGCGCGGCATCATCCAGCAGCGTCTCGCCGACACGTTTCCGGATGATCCCGGGCTCCAGCCCTGGGTGCTGCCCTATCTCGCCGATCTCATCGACCCGCGCGTGGTCTCCGCCGACGAGACCCGGCGTCGCGCCGAGATCGCCAACGCGGCGATCTGGCGAAAGACCAAGGGCACGCTTGGCATGGTCGAGCAGATCGCCATCGTACTGGGCGGCTTCGGCTGGAGCGACGGCACGCCGGCGGCGCGCCCCAAAGAGCCGGTCATCGTGAAGGAAGGTTTCCGGCGGGTCGCAGTCACGCCGCGGGTGCCGCTCAGCTCGCCGCCCGAGGTCCGGGCCGATCGCCGAAAACTCCTGGTCGACGCGTCGCTGCCGATGGGGACGGTGGACTTCCGGTTCTACTCGCGGCGACTCGCCTCGGCCAACGGGACCTGGGCACAGGCCAACCCGCATGGCGTTCCGTGCTTCCCGGGCAGCGTCGAGGACTGCTCGGCGCGCACTCACGATCTGCGCACCCCGACCTGGCGCACCGGGCATAGCCATCCCGGCCGCGTACTGATCTTCACCGTGCCGCACGCCGGGTTCTTCCCGCCGGGCTGGAACCTGGCGCCGGCACCCGCGCGCGACGAACACGGCGCATCGGGCGGCGTCTTCGTTGGTCCGCAGCAGGTCGCCTCGAACGCCAACGAGGTGTTCACGCTCACCGACTGCCGGCTCGACGGCACACTGCGCGTCAAGAGCGGCGGGGTCCGGCTGGTGCGCTGCGCGATCCGCGAGATCATCGTCGACACCACCCAGATGGTCGACGAACTCAACCACGCGACCGGCAAGCCGGTGCTGTCGGCGACCGACTGCCTGTTCGAGTCGGTCACGTCCGCTGGTCTCGCGGAGCTAACATTCACCACCGTGCTGGCCGGCTTCAAGGCCCCGCGGGTGTGGACGAGCGACTCGGTGTTCGCCGGCACGTTCGACGTGCCGAAACCGGCCGAGCCCTGGCACAAGGACGCCAGCGGCGTGTACGACGACACGCCCGAGAGTGCGATCCGCTACAGCCGGGTTCCGCTGGCGGTGCTCACCGTCGATCTGGTTGATCCGGGCGGCGGCCAGCCCCCGAAGCGCCTCGACTTCCGTGCGTTCCGCAGCGTGTCCGATCCGCCGTTCTTCTCGTCGTCGAGCTTCGCGGTCCCCGGCAGCGGTGTGCTGCTGCCGCTCAGCGGACCCGCGATCGAGGCCGGCGCCGAGGACGGCGGCGAGCTCGGCGCATACCACCACCGCGGCCACGCCGTGCACGCGCGCGCCGTGCTCGACAAGCTGCGCGACTACCTTCCGGTCGGCCAGATCGCCGTGATCATCCCCGACCCCAAGCTGAATTTTCCGCCACCAACCCTCAAGAGCCGATCATGAAGAGCCAGATCTCGCGTCACAGCCACGACCCCGCCAAGCGGTACTCCGGCGTGTTCCAGCAGCAGGGCCGGATGATCACCGACGCCGACTGGAACGAGCTGCAGGCGATCGTCAAGACGCGACTCGACGAAGCGCTGCGCGACGTGGTCGGCGGCGGCGTGCCGAGCCGGCGGCCGCTGGGCGTGCGATTCACCGGATCGACGTTCGAGATCGTGCCCGGCGTGCTCTACGCGTGCGGCCTGCCGGTGCGGCTGGGCAAACCCGGCGATGCGGCGTTCACCTATGCCACCCAGCCAGACTTTCCATCCGCGCCCGGCGCGGTCGCGGCCGGTGACCTGATCTACGTCGATGCGTGGGAGCGCGAGGTCAGCTTCCTCGAGGATCCGGCGCTGCAGGATCCCGGCCTCAACGGCGCCGATACCTGCACGCGCACGCAGACGATGCTGCAGATCAAGCGCGCGCCGACCGGGTTGTCGCCCGAGCTGACCATCGAGTCCGACGCGCGCAACCCCGAGGTCGGCAACGCGCTGCTTGGAATCGGGCTTCGCCGCACCAAGTCGTCGACCGACATCCTCGATCCGGCGGCCGACGAGGTCGCGATCGATCAGCCGATCGGCAATTTCCTGTTCAGGGTCGAGATTCACGACGTCCAGGGCCCAGCCAACAACCCGACCTCGATCACGCTCAAGTGGTCGTCGGAGAATGCCGCCGAGGCCTACGCCAGCGGCGCGGCGCCACCGGACTACAAGGGCAGCGACTGGGTCTACGAATTCCACGGCCCGACCAGCGAGAAGCAGCTCGGCGTGCACCTGGTCAGCTTCCCGGCGCGCCGCGCGCTCGACGCCGGCTATCCCGCCACCGAGCCCGACAAGACGCAGCTGCCCTGGGTCCGGCGTTGGGATGGCTTCTGCGTGCTGACCCGCGCGAACGCGTCGACCGACTGGACCACCGCCAACATCGCCGGCGGCAAGGACCGCGGCGTCGCGTTGAGCTCGGGCATCGCCGACGGCGTTCACGGCCACGCCGAAATCATTGCCGTCCCGCCGACCGGCACTCCGACGAGCCTCATCCTGCGCCTCAACCTCCAGCTCGTCGATCTCCAGCTCCACCTGAAAGCCAAAAGCTTCGTCGCCGGCGACTACTGGCTGGCGGTGGCACGCGACCAGTTCGTGTCGGGCCAGCAGTTGCTCGACTCCAAGCCCCCGGTGGGCGTCGTGCACCGCTACCTCCAGCTCGGCAAGGTCGTGAGTTCGGGCGGCGCGCTGGTGTTCCAGCCCGATCGACCGATAACCTTCCCGTCGCTGGCCGACCTCGTGCTCGACTCGCTCGGCGGCTCCGGCTCCCGGCGGATCGGCGCCGAGGCCATCACCGGCAACCCCAGCGCGTTGGCCAGCGGCACCGTCAACTCGCAGCTCGCGGCGCTGCTCAATCTGTCGAACACATCGAACCAGCGCAGCGACCTGCGCTACCTGCGCCGCGCCGGCTCGGTCACCGTGCAGCTCGACACCGCGACGCCCAAGGCGGTGTTCACCTCGGTCAATCCGCCCGCCGCCGTGGTGTTCACGTATTCGGATTACGAGGCCGACGGCGTCACGGTGAGAGTGTCACAGCAGTTTGTCAGTGGCCCGAAGACCGCGCAGATCGAGGTGCGGATCGACAAGGACAATCAAAAAGGCTTCGGCGGCGTCACCACCGATACCTTCTGGCACCACGTGTTCGTCACCAACAAGACGTCACCGTTGGCCAAGGTGCAGGTCAATCTCGACATCTACATGATCGCCGCGCCGGCGACGCCCGAGAAGGGCGGCACTATGGAGGGCAAGGACACCAGCAACGAGAAGTCCGCCCAGGAGAGCGCCAAGGCGGCGAAGGAAGCCAAGGAGAACAAGGACACCCCCGACAAGACCAGCAAGGACAACAAGGAGAGCAAGGAGAACACTGAAAAGACCACCAAGGAGAACAAGGAAACCAAAGAGAGCAAGGAGAGCACCGAGAAGACCAATAAGGACAACAAGGACGGCAAGGACACTCCCGACAAGTCCAACAAGGACAGCAAGGAGAGCAAGGAGAGCAAGGAGGGCAAAGAGAACAAGGAGCACAAGGAAAACAAGGAACAGACCAAGGAGGTCCGCGAGAAGGGCTTACTCTGCGCCTAGGAGATCGACACGCCCGCGCCGGCGCCGGGATCTCATCCGATGTTGCTGGCCGACCTGCAGGTGGACGAGCTGCAAGTCGACGACCTCGACCCATTGCCCGCGCTGCCGGTCGGTTTCCACGCCTTCATCCGGCCCGATGAGCGGCCGCCGGTGGGCGACAGCCTCGCGCGCAGGGGCCGCCTGGAGCCGCCGCCGCAATGATCCT
>JBIOUS010000043.1:0-43280 GCA_044867325.1 Thermoleophilaceae bacterium
GGACGCTGTACGTCCGAAATCCGACTCACTTCGCCATCCGGCGGCGGGCGATACGGTTGGCCGCGATGCGCGCGGTCACGTTCCAAGCGCCCGGCGAGGTCCGGGTCGACGAGAAGCCCGAGCCGGAGATCGGCTCGCCGGACGAGGCGATCGTCCGTGTCGAGGCGACGGGGGTCTGCGGCTCCGACCTGCACATCTACCACGGGCGCGTAGGCGTCGAGCCCGGCTTCACGATCGGCCACGAGTTCGTCGGCGAGCTGATCGCCGCGGGCGACAGCGTCACCGAGCTAGCGGTCGGCGACCGTGTGCTCGGCTGCTACTGCTCGGCCTGCGGCCGCTGCTTCTTCTGCCGCCGCGGCGACTTCCACAAGTGCGACACCGGCCGCGTCTTCGGCCACGGCAAGGTGCTCGGCTCGCTGCAGGGTGCCCAGGCCGACCAGGTGCTGGTGCCGAACGCCAACCTGACGCTGCGCAAGGTGCCGGAGGGGATGTCGAGCGACGTCGCGCTGTTCGCCGGCGACGTGATGGGGACCGGCTTCCACGCGATCGAGTCGGCGGGTCTGGATGCCGGCGACACCGCGGTCGTGCTCGGCCTCGGCCCGGTCGGGCTCTGCGCCGTCCAGGTCGCGCGGGCGCGCGGCGCGGCGCAGGTGATCGCAATCGACTCGGTCTCCGAGCGACTCGCGATGGCGCGCAGCTTTGGCGCCAAGCCGGTCCACCTGACCGAGGAGGATCCGCGGGCCGCCGTGAAGGCAGCGACCGAGGGACGCGGCGCCGACCTCGTCGTCGACGCCGTCGGCCACCCCGATGCCTTCGACATGGCCGTGCGACTGGCACGCAAGGCGGGGCGCGTCGCGGCGACCGGCGTATACGCCGAGCGGATCGAGGTCCACATGGGCCTGCTCTGGGTCAAGGCGCTCGAGATCCACAGCGGCCACGCCAACGTGATCGCCCACGTCGACCGCGTGCTGGCGCTGATGGATGCCGGTGTGCTCGACCCGGCGCCGCTCGTCAGCCGCCACATGCCGCTCGACGAGGCGCCCGAGGCCTACGCCGCCTACGACCGTCGCGAGGCGCTGAAGATCGTGCTGACGCCATGACCGCCCAGGCGCTGCCCGACGAGCTGTCTCCCGCCGCGCGCGAGTTCGCGATCGGCCCGCATCGGCTGCTGATCGGCGGCGAGCGCGTCGAGGCGGCGGACGGCGCCACGTTCACGACCTTCGACCCCTCGACCGGCCAGCCGATCGCCGCCGTCGCGCAGGCCGGCGCCGAGGATGTCGACCGCGCCGTCGCCGCCGCGCGCTCCGCACTCGACGGCAAGTGGGGCTCGCTGACCCCCGCGAAGCGCAGCGCGCTGCTCTACCGGCTCGCCGACCTCGTCGAGGCCAACGCCGACGAGCTCGCCCAGCTCGAGTCGCTCGACGGCGGCAAGCCGGTCGCGCTGGCGAAGATCGTCGACATCGGCAAGACCGTCGAGCACCTGCGCTACTACGCCGGCTGGCCGACGAAGATCGCCGGCCAGGTGATTCCCGTCTCGCAGCCCGGCGTCCATGTCTACACGCGCCGCGAGCCGGTTGGTGTCTGCGGCCAGATCATCCCCTGGAACTTCCCGCTGCTGATGGCCGCCTGGAAGATCGGTCCCGCGCTCGCCGCCGGCTGCACCACCGTGCTCAAGCCGGCCGAGCAGACGCCGCTAACCGCGCTGCGGCTAGGCGAGCTCGCGCTCGAAGCCGGCTTCCCCGAGGGCGTGCTGAACGTGGTGACCGGCGACGGCGCGACCGGCGCCGCGATCGTCGACCACCCCGGCATCGACAAGCTCGCCTTCACCGGCTCCACCGCCGCCGGCCGCGAGATCGGCGCCAAGGCCGGCCGCGCGCTGAAGCGCGTCACGCTCGAGCTCGGCGGCAAGTCGGCCAACATCATCCTGCCCGACGCGGATCTCGATGCTGCCGTCAAGGGCAGCTACCAGGGCATCTACTACAACACCGGCCAGGCATGCAACGCCGGCTCGCGACTGTTCGTCCAGCAGGACCAGTTCGACGAGGTGGTCACCAAGCTCGCCGCATCGGCAGCTAAGGCCCGTATAGGCGCCGGCCTCGCCGAGGGCACCCAGCTCGGCCCGGTGATCTCCGCCGAGCAGGAGGAGCGCGTGCGCGGCTACATCGACCAGGGCCGCCGCGACGGCGCCGAGCTGGTCGCCGGTGGCGGCACGCCGGAGGGCGCCGGCGACGGCTACTTCATCGAGCCGACCCTCTTCACCGCCACCTCGGACGACATCTCGATCGCCCGCGAGGAGATCTTCGGTCCGGTCCTCGTCGCCCTCCCCTACGAGGAGCTCGAGGAGGTCGCCGCGCGCGCCAACGACAGCGAGTACGGCCTCGCCGCCGGCATCTGGACGCGCGACGTCGGCAATGCCCACAAGCTCGCCGCGCTGCTGAAGGCCGGCAACGTCTACGTCAACATCTGGGGCCCGAGCGACGCCGCCGCCCCCTTCGGCGGCGTCAAGGCCTCCGGCATCGGCCGCGAGCACGGCCTCGCCGGCCTCGAGAGCTACCTCGAGGACAAGACCGTCTGGATCGGCTTGTAGGCCTCTCTAGGCCGTGGTCGTCGCAGTTGCCGGGCCAACCTGTGCCTGCAGGACCCGGTTGAGATTGCGCTGGAAGAGGTAGTGGCCGACCGGACCGATGAAGATGAACAGCAGCCAGAGCAATGGCCCCTCGATTCCCTCGGGAGCGCCGACGACCTTCTCGCTGGCGTTCAGGCGCTTGCACGCCTTGTAGGTCGAGACGAACGGCGGGACGATGATGATCCAGCCGAAGAGCAGCGCCATCAAAGAGGTGGCGGGGCTGGTACCGCACTCATCGGTCCCCTTCGCCTGGCCGAGCTGGGCCATCTCCTTGTTGACCTTGTAGTACCAGACGAGGTAGTAGATCCCGAGGGTGACGATCCCGAGGGCGACCACCCCCAGCGGGTTGCGGATCTTCCCCTGGTACGCGCTGCCCTTGATCTCGATCTGCTCGGCCATCGAACCCCCTCTTGTGGTTGAGCGAGCAGCCTAACCGCGACCGAGCAGCAGGGCGATTCCCTGGCCGCCACCGATGCAGAGCGTGACGAGGCCGAGCTCGTGGTCCTCGCGCTCCATCTCGGAGAGGATCTTGGCGGTGATCACAGCGCCGGTGGCGGAGATCGGATGGCCGAGGGCGATCGCGCCGCCGTTCGGGTTGACCTTGGCCGGGTCGAGCTCGAGGTCCTGCATGACGGCGAGCGCCTGGGCCGCGAACGCCTCGTTGAGCTCGATCACGCCGACCTCGTCGAGCGAGCGCCCGGCGCGATCCATCGCCTTCTTGACCGCGGGAACCGGGCCGATGCCCATGATCTTCGGATCTACGCCGCAGTAGGCGTAGGAGAGGATCTTCGCGCGCACCGGGGCGCCAAGCTCCGCCGCCTTCTCCTCGGACATCAGGACGACCGCGGCGCCAGCGTCGTTCATGCCGGAGGCGTTGCCCGCGGTGACCGTGCCATCGGCCTTGAAGACCGGCTTCAGCTTCGCGAAGCCCTCGATCGAGGCCCCCGGACGGACGTGCTCGTCCTGGGTGAACGGGACCTTCTCGCGCTTGACCTTGATCTCGACCGGGACGATCTCGTCCTCGAACTTGCCGGCGGCGATCGCGGCCTCAGCGCGGTGGTGCGACTCGAGCGCGAACTCGTCCTGGGTCTCGCGCGAGATCGAGTGCGACTCGGCGAGGTTCTCCGCGGTGGTTCCCATGTGGACGTTGTCGAACGGATCGGTCAGGCCGCCGACGACCGGGTCGACCATCTTCGTCTCGCCCATCCGGGCGCCGAAGCGCGCGGCCGGCATCCAGTACGGGCCGCGGCTCATGTTCTCGGCGCCACCCGCGACGACGCACGCGGCGTCGCCGGTCTGGATCGCCTGGGCGGCGGAGACGATCGCCTGCACACCGGTGCCGCAGAGGCGGTTGACGGTGAACGCCGGCGACTCCTTCGGGATCCCGGCCTTCATCCCGACGACCCGGGCCGTGTACATGTCCTCGGGCGCGGTGTGGATGACGTTGCCGAAGACGACCTGATCCACCTGGTCGGGCGCCGTCTGGGCGCGCTCGAGAGCGGACATCACCGCGGTCGCGCCGAGATCGGTGGGCGGCACGCCGGCAAGGCTCTTTCCGTACGAGCCGACGGCGGTGCGCGCGGCGGACGAGATCACGACTCCGGTCACTGAAACGATCCTCCTGGATGGCTGCGGGGGCCGATGGAGGCTACCGGCGCTGCTAGCGACGGGGCGCCAGGCGGAAGACGCCGCCCTCGAGCGAGACCGCGTAGACGCGGCCGCGGGCGTCCTCGCCGAACGAGACGAGCTGGCGGACGCTCGGCCCGAGCGAGCGATCGCCGCGCGCGCCACCGGCAGTCAGTCGCGCGACGCGCAGGCCAGAGTCGCAAAGGTCGCCGTAGACGTAGCTGCCGCGCAGCGAGCCATACGAACGGGGACGCAGCACGTAGCCGCCGGTGATCGAGCAGCTGCCCTGGTCGTGGGTCCGCTCGATGACCGGCGCGACGGCACCCGAGGCACTGCCCGAGCGATACCGGCGGTTGCCCTCGAAGACCGACCAACCCAGGTTGGTCCCGCCACGCGGGCCGCGGGCAGCCGAGGCGGCAGGCAGGAAGTCGATCTCCTCGACCTCGTCCTGACCGACGTCGCCGATCGTCAGGTCGCCGGTCACACGGTCGAACGAGAAGCGGTACGGGTTGCGCAGGCCGTAGGCGAAGATCTCGTCGCGCGCACCCGAGCGGCCGGCGAACGGGTTGCCGGCCGGGATCCGGTAACCGCCGCCCGGCTTCGGGTCGATCCGGATCAGCTTGCCGAGCAGCTCGCCGAGGTCCTGGGCATTGCGGTCGGGATCGCCGCCCCCACCGCCGTCGCCGAAGCCGGCGTAGAGCATCCCGTCGGGTCCGAACTGGAGCTGTCCGCCCTTGTGGTTGAAGCGCGGATGTGGCACGCGCAGCACCAGACGCCCCGATCCCTTGCGCGTGGCGTTGCCGCTGGCGGTCGCGCGGAACTGGAAGATCGTCAGCGCGCCGTCGTTGGCGACGTAGTAGACGAAGTAGCGCCGATTGCTCTTGTAGCGAGGATGGAACGCTATCGAGAGCAGCCCGCTCTCACCGCCGGTCTCCACGCGCGAAGCGATGTCCAGGAAGTTCGATCGACGGCCGCTGCGCAACAACACGATCCGGCCCTCACGCTCGGTCACGAAACGGCGCGTGCGGTCGCCAGGCGGAGCCGCGAGATAGGTCGGCTGATCGAAGGTCCCGACGCGCAGCAGACGGACGCCCTTGGCCGCCGCGCCGGCGCCGGGAGCGGACGCGGGGTAGCTGGCAGCGGTGCGCTGATCCCCAGCCTGACTACCGGAATCGTCCCCAGAGGAGGCGCACGCGCTGACCGCGAACGTCAGCGAGCAGCAGACGGTCGCTATGGCGACGGCGCGCTTCACGGGGCGCAGTATGGCGATGGCTGCGGCAACTCTGGGTAAGTCCCCCTAATGCGCGCATTGGTAACCGGAGCGACCGGCTTCGTAGGAGGCCGTCTTGCCCATGCCCTCGCCGACGACGGGGTAGACGTACGCGCGCTGGTCCGAGACCGAGGGCGCGCGCAATCGCTCGCGCGGGCCGGGATCGAGCTGCACGAGGGCGACGTCACGCGCGCCGACAGCCTCGCCGGCGCGGGCGACGGCATCGACGTCGCCTACTACCTCGTCCACAGCATGGGCCGCGGCGGCGCGGGCGACTTCGCCGCTCAGGAGCGCGACGCCGCCCACAACTTCGCCCGGATGGCGCTCGCCGAGGGCGTCGAGCGGGTGATCTACCTCGGCGGCCTCGGCGATCAGCCCGGCTCCAAGCACCTGCGCAGCCGCCACGACACAGCGCTGACGCTACGCCGCGACGGCCCGCCGCTGACCTACTTCCGCGCCGGGATGGTCGTCGGCGCCCGCAGCGAGGGCTACCGCACGCTGCGTTATCTCGTGGAGAGGCTGCCGGCGATGATCGCGCCAGCCTGGCTGAAGACCCCAACGCAGCCGATCGGCATCGACGACGCAGTCGCCTATCTCGCGGCGGCGCCGAGTGTGAAGGCCTCGGCGGCGCGCGAGGTCCAGATCGGCGGCCCCGACGTACTGCCCTACGGCGAGATGCTCGACCGGATGGCGGTCTCGCTCGGCCGACGACCGCGGCCGAAGATCCCCGTCCCGCTGCTCACCCCGTGGCTCTCCTCGCTCTGGATCGGTCTCGTCACGCCCGTCGACGCCGGCGTCGCGCGCCCGCTCGTCGAGGGCCTCGCGACCGAGACCGTCGTCACCGACCCGTCCGGCATGGCGCTCTTCGACATCGAGCCCGCCGGCTTCGACGAGACGCTGCGCCGCGCGCTCGCAGAGGACCCCGAGGCCGGCGCGCGATAGCCTTCGCTCGGCCACGGGCTGTGGCGCAGTCTGGTAGCGCGCTCCGTTCGGGTCGGAGAGGTCCCGAGTTCAAATCTCGGCAGCCCGATGTTTCCCATGCCCAGCGACCGCTTCTACACCCGCTTGTCGATGGCAGCGCCAGCGGGAGTCTTGCGGGCCGCTGGGAAGCTCAACATCCCGATCTACCGGTTGACCGGCGGTCGGGTGTTCGGCAGCCTCGACGGCACACCGATCCTGCTGCTGACCACGACCGGACGCAAGTCCGGCCAGCAGCGGACCGCGCCGGTCATCTACATGCGCGACGGCGAGCGGCTGGTCGTGATCGGCTCGAATGCCGGCAACCTGCGCGCGCCGGCATGGGCGCTGAACCTCGAGGCCAACCCGACCGCCGAGGTCGAGATCGGCCGCGACCGGCGTCAGATGCGGGCGCGGATCGCCGACGGCGACGAGCGGGCCGATCTCTGGCGGCGGTTCAACGAGGACTACTCGGGCTTCGACGACTACGCGTCGAACGTCACGCGCGACATCCGCCTGTTCGTCCTAGAACCGCGCTAGCCGACCCGGTCAGTCCGCCGCGTCGCGCGGCGGCAGCTGGATCGTCTCCTCAGCCCCGCTGACGCCCGCGGCCAGCTCGCGCTCGCGCTCCAGCTCGGCATTCAGCTCGACGCCGAGCAACACCGCGATGTTTCCGATCCAGAGCCAGACGAGGAAGCTGACGACACCGCCGAGCGTGCCGTAGGTCTTGTCGTAGGAGCCGAAGTTCGCGACATAGAAGGCGAAGGCGGCGGACGCCACGATCCAGATGACCAGAGCGAGGATGCTGCCCGGCGTGATCCAGCGCGGACCGCGCAGCTGGACGTTTGGCGAAAGGTAGTAGAGGACGCCGAACATCAGGATCACGACGACCAGCAGCACCGGCCACTTGGCGATGTCCCAGACGGTGACGGCAGTGTCCCCCAGACCGACGGCATCGCCGACCGCCGACGCCAACGGTCCAGTCAGCACGAGAGCGATCAGCACCAAGGCCAGCATCACGACCATCAGCAGCGTGATGGCGAGCTGCAGCGGGCGCAGCTTCCAGAACGGCCGCCCCTCCTCGACCTCGTAGATCGCATTGGCCGCGCGGCCGAAGGCGCCGACGTAGCCGGACGCAGTCCAGATCGCGAGTGCGATGCCGACGACCAGCAGCACCCCGGCTGTCCCACGGTTCGACGTCACTTGCTCGATCGGCCCCTTGAACGTATCGGCGGCCGACTGCGGTCCCACCTGCTCGACGATCTCGGTCAGCGAGTCGGTCGTCGAGCGCGGGTCGCCGAGCAGCCCGACGATCGAGACTAGGGCGATCAGCGCCGGAAACAGCGACAGCACGGCGTAGTAGGTCAGCGCCGCCGCCCGATCGGTCAACGCGTCGTCACGGAACTCCGTCACCGTGCGACGCAGCACACCGCCCCAGCCGCGCAGGCCAACGCGCGCGGGACTATCCGGCCCGTCTCGGTCCGCCGCCTCTGTCGTCCGGTCGTTCGTCAGCTCTTCTTTCCCGCGATCGCCCGCTGGAGCTGGTCCTTGTTCATCTTCGAGCGGCCGTCGATGCCGAGCTGGCGCGCCTCGTTGTAAAGCTGGTCACGCGTACGGCCGCGTGGTCCGGGACGGCCGGGGCGCTTGCCGCCACGCCGTCCGGACGAGATGTCCTGGGTCGAGCTGCGCGAGCGCTGGCGCGACTCGCCGCTGCGCGCTCGCTCCTTGTTGACCGTACGCGCCGCAATCTCCTCGGCACGTTCCTCGGAACGACCCTGCTGCTTCTCGCTCTGCTTGACGTGCTCGTACTGGCGAGCCCGCTTGGTGCCCTTCTTCACGCCGCGCGGTGGCATGGCTTCCTCCTCTGGCCGGGAACGCCCCAGACGTACCCCGCCACCCCGCTGTCAATCATCCGCCCGGTTTCGGGGCCCGGCGCGCGGGTAGGCAGCGCGACATGGCCCGGCTGCGGCGAGTCGACTGCGGCGACAGCGGATTCCATCGCCGCCGACATGGTCGCGGCTTCATCTACCTCGACCACGACGGCGAGCGGATCGACGATCCCGAGACGGTCGAGCGCATCAAGGCGTTGGCGATCCCACCCGCCTGGGAGGACGTCTGGATCTGCCCGCTGCCGAACGGTCACATCCAGGCGACCGGAACAGACGCGGCCGGACGCAAGCAGTACCGCTACCACGACGACTGGCGCGTCCGCCGAGACGCCGACAAGTTCGACTCGATGGTCCGTTTCGCCGAGCGGCTGCCCGGGGTCCGCGAGCAGGTCGAACGCGACCTGACGCTCGACGGCATGCCGCGCGGGCGGGCTCTGTCGTGCGCGGTCCGGCTGCTCGACCGCGGCTCGTTCCGAATCGGGTCCGAGGACTACGCCGAGGAGAACGAGACCTACGGGCTGGCAACGATGCGCAAGGACCACGTGACCGTCGCCAACGACGTGGTCGTCTTCGACTATCCGGCCAAGGGCGGCCAGGCGCGCCGCCAGCGGGTCATCGACGAACAGGCGGCAGAGGCGGTCAAAGTGCTGCTGCGCCGACGCGCAGGCGGCCACGAGTTGCTCGCCTACAAGGACGGCCGCCGCTGGCAGGACGTCCGCTCCGCCGACATCAACGCCTACCTCAAGCAGGCGAGCGGCGACGACTTCTCGGCGAAAGACTTCCGCACCTGGAACGCCACCGTGCTCGCGGCGATCGCGCTCGCCGTCTCGGGACCGGCTGCCCGCGGATCCCAGACCGCCCGCAAGCGAGCGATCCGCCGCGCCGTCGAAGAGGTGGCTCATCACCTCGGCAACACGCCCGCCGTCTGCCGCGCCTCCTACATCGACCCGCGCGTCTTCGACCGCTTCGATGGCGGGCTGACGATCGGCGGCATACTGCCCGAGCTCGCCGCAGACGCCGAGGGCTGGCCGGCGGTCCAGCGCGCGGTCGAGGAGGCGGTGCTTGACCTGATCGCCGCCGACGAGTCCTCCGACGCGGTCGAACGCGCCGCATAGGCGCGCCGACCCCGTCGAAGCGATTCAGGCGGTGGCACCTGCCGGATACACCTCGTGCTCGCCCTCGGCGAACTCCTCGACGATCTTTTCGCAGAAGGCATCGAGGTCGTCGGGGCTGCGGCTCGAGACGAGGCCCTGGTCGGTCACCACCTCCTCGTCGACGACGTTGCCGCCGGCGTTGCGGATGTCAGTGCGGATGCTCGGCCACGACGTCAGCGTTCGTCCGCGCACGAGATCGGCCTCGATCAGCGACGCCGGACCGTGGCAGATGACGCCGACCGGCTTCCCCGTCGAGAAGAACTCCTGCAGGAAGCCGACGGCCTGCTCGTCCATCCGCAGCTTGTCCGGATTGACGGTGCCGCCTGGGAGCAGCAGCGCGTCGTAGTCCTCGACCGCCGCCGACGCCACCTCGCGATCGACCTCGAACGTGTCGGCCGGCTCGATGTCGGAGTTCATCGCCTGGATCTCTCCGCTCTCCAGCGACAGCAGCTCCGTCTCGGCGCCCGCCTGCTCTACCGCCTCGCGCGGCCGCTCCAACTCGACCTGCTCGACCCCGTCGGCCGCCAGGATCGCGACCTTCTTGCCCTGTAGCTCGCCTGCCATCTCAGCCACTTCCTTCCTGATTCGCTCGCTGGCCAGCACACCGCCCCTACCCCTTCCGGACGAGCGAAAACGCGGATTGGCGCAACCGGCCGGTGGGTACTCACCGAGCACGATGGGCGCTCCGCGCACGATCTTCATCGTCTACCTCGCACTGATCGTGACCGGCCTCGCGCTGTCGATCCTCATCGGGATCACGGACCGTTGACGATGCGTCGCGTCCTCCGCGAGAACAGCCTCGCCCTCGTATTTCTCGCCCTGTTCCTGATCGCGCTCCTGCTCCAGGCGATCGCCGGCCATGCCGCCTACAACGACGAGCAGGCCAGCCATATGGAGGCCGGGATCTCGTTCTGGCGCTATGTCACGTCATCGCCCTTCGCGGTCTCGGTGATGGAGAACTGGCAGTCCGAGTACCTGCAATTCACGCTCTTCATCGTGCTGACGGTCTGGCTGTTCCAGAAGGGTTCGCCGGAGTCGAAGCCATTGGACAGTCCCGGCCGCGAGTCGGACGAGCGTCAGCGCGTCGGACGCCACGCACGTGCCGGCTCTCCAGCCGTCGCCAAGCAACGGGGTCTCATGCGCACGCTCTACGAGAACTCGCTGCTGATCGCGATGGGCACTATCTGGGTCGCGAGCTGGCTCGCCCAATCGCTGACCGGCGTCGTCGAGTACAACGCCGAGCAGGTCGAGCACCACCAGGCGGCGATCTCCTGGTTCGAGTACCTCGGCAACGCAAGCTTCTGGGAGCGCACGCTCGAGAACTGGCAGTCCGAGTTCCTCGCCGTGGGGTCGATGGCGATCTTTGCGGTCTATCTGCGCCAGCGCGGCTCGCCGGAGTCGAAGCCGGTCGGGACTCCCCACGATGCCACCGGCGTCGAGGGCTAGCCCTGCATTGTGGACTGCCGCAACGCCAAACGGCCACGTTTTGTCCGTCGCGCAGGACGGGTAAAAGTCTTTCCACGACACGGATCCACGCCTCTGACTCAGGCCTATGGGGATCTCGCAGCTGGCTCACACCCAAAGCGAGGAGCGTCCATGTCAGTCTCAGCACCGCCACGTCCCAGGAAGATCGACAACCGATCTAAGAATGACGAGCTTGTGGCCAGTCTGCTGCCGCTCGCCAAGCGTCTTGCCGCCCGTTACCGCCATGCCGGCGAGAGCCAGGAGGACCTTGAGCAGGTCGCCTGCCTCGGCCTTGTCAAGGCGGTCGACCGCTACGACCCTTCAGCCGGCCCGCTGGTCCGTTACGCGGTGCCGACGATCCTCGGCGAGCTCCGCCGCCACTTCCGCGACAAGGGCTGGGGCGTGCATGTCCCGCGCAGCGTTCAGGAGAACCTGTTGACCGTCAACAAGGCGACTGAGCGCCTCGCGACCACGCTCGGGCGGACGCCACGCGCCCGCGATATCGCGAACTTCACCGGCATGTCGCTCGAGGACGTGATCGAGGCGCTCGACGCTGGCGCCTCCTACACCCCCGCGGCACTCGATGCGCCACAACGCGGCGACGAGCCCGAGGCGCGCTCGCTTGGCGATGCACTCGGATCGAACGACCCGAACTACGAGCTGGTCGAGCTCGGCCAGTCGATCGGACCGGCCTTCCGCGAGCTGCCCCCGCGCGAGCAGGCGATCCTCCAGCTGCGCTTCTTCGAGGATCTCACCCAGGCCGAGATTGCCGGGCGGATTGGGATTTCGCAGATGCACGTCTCGCGGCTGCTGCGACGGGCGCTCGACACGCTCCACGGAGCGGTCGACGAGGCCGCCTGAGCCGGGCTGCTCAAGCGGCGACAGCGTTGTAATAGCGCACGGCGAGACCGGTCAGCAGCGCCTCGAAGCAGGCCTCCTGGGTGAGATCGTGCTCGGCGGCGTAGGCGCGGATGCCGGCGTGCTCGATCGCCTCGCTCTGGGCGACCACGTCGTCGACCAGATCGGGATGCTCGTCGCTGAAGAACGCGCCCATCGAATAGAGCCCCGTGTCCATCAGCGACTCGAGGAACGCGTCGTCGCTGCGTTGCGAGACGTCCGCCATGCGCCTCAGCGTACCCGGGAAGCAGTGCGGCTATCGTCTCGCCGATGGCCGACCGCGACGAGATCGTCTCGTTCCTCGACGGGCTACTCGACTCGCCCGGCTTCCCGGACTACGGGCCGAACGGACTCCAGGTCCCCGGCGCCGAGCAGGTCGAGCTTGTCGTGACGGGCGTATCCGCCCATCTAGAGCTGTTCGAACGTGCCGCGGCGGCTGGCGCGCAGCTTGTGCTTTGCCACCACGGGATCGTCTGGGGCTCACGCCCGCAGGCGATCAGCGTTCAGGCCAAGCACCGCCTGCAGACGCTATTCGCGGCCGACATGTCGCTGGTCGCCTACCACCTGCCGCTCGACGCCCATCCAGAGGTCGGTAACAACGCCTTGATCTGCGCGGCGCTCGGCCTCGAGCCCGCCGAGCGGATCGGCGACTACGAGGGCCGGCCGCTGGGATTCGTCGGTCGTTCGACCGAGGGGATCGCGCTGACTGAGCTCCGCGAGCGTTGCGTCACGGCCTTCGGCGGTCGCGAGCCGCTGATCCAAGGTGCGGGGCCGGAGATCGTCCACAGCGTCGGCGTGATCTCCGGCGCCGCGGCCGGTTACCTCGACGACGCGGTCGCGCTGGGGCTCGACGGCTTCCTGACCGGCGAGCCGTCCGAGCACTCGATGGCCGACGCACGCGAGAGCGGCGTCCATTTCATCGCAGCCGGCCACTATGCGACCGAGACTTTCGGCATCCGCCGGCTTGGCGAGATCGTCGCCGAGCGGTTCGGCGTCGAGCATCGGTTCATCGAGGTTCCGAACCCGGTCTAGACTGCGCCTGGCAACCAACCGATTTTTCCTGGGGAGGAGAGACGATGGAGGGAGCAATCGCCGGTGCCGGAACCGGCTCGAAGACGATGGCGGACCTGCTGCCACTGGCGGCTGCGCGCTTCGGCGACGATCCCGCGCTGAAGCACAAGGTCGGCGACGAGTGGGTCGAGACGAGCTATGCGGAGCTCGGCGACGCGGTCAGCGAGACGGCACGTGGCCTGATCGACCTGGGCCTCGAGCACGGCGACAAAGTCTCGATCCTCAGCCACACCCGCCCCGAGTGGACCTACGCCAATTTCGCGATCCTCTCCGCCGGGCTCGTCTCGGTCTCGATCTACCAGACCAACTCGGCCGAGGAGTGCCACTACGTACTCGAGCACTCCGAGTCGCGCGCGGTCTTCGTCGAGGACGCGGAGCAGCTCGCCAAGATTCGCTCGATCCAGAACCGTCTGCCGCGGCTCGAGCACATCGTGATCTTCGATCCGACGGGCGACATCGGCGACGCGATCCCGCTCGAGGCGCTGCGTGATCGTGGCGCCGCGCGCGACGCCGCCGAGCTCGAAGCGCGCACCGCCGCGGTCAGCGAGGGCGACCTCGCGATCACGATCTACACCTCCGGCACCACCGGACCGCCGAAGGGCTGCCTACTGACCCACGGCAACTACCGCGACGTCACGTCGATGACCGAGCAGGCGGGCGCGCTGGTCGCCGGCGATTCGGTCTACCTCTTCCTCCCGCTCGCCCACGCCTTCGCCCTGCTGATCCAGTTCGTGGCGATCGACATCGGCGGCACGATCGCCTACTGGGAGAAGGACGCGCAGAAGATCGTCCCGAACCTGATCGAGGTCAAGCCGACCTACTTCCCGTCCGTCCCGCGGATGTTCGAGAAGATCTACACGCTCGCGACCAGCGCGGCCGAGGACCCCGAGCAGCTGAAGCAAGCGATCGCGCTCGGACTGAAGGTGCGTGAGCTGCAACGGACGGGCCAAGAGGTGCCAGCAGAGCTGCAGCAGGCTTTCGACGCCGCCGACGAGAAGCTCTACGCCAACGTGCGGGCGCTGTTCGGCGGCCAGATCCGCGAGTGCGTCACCGGCGCCGCGCCGATCGCCCACGAGATCCTCGAGTTCTTCTACGCCTGCGGCATTCCGGTGATGGAGGGCTATGGAATGACCGAGACCTCGACGGTGGCCAGCGCCAACACGCCGGGGGAGTTCCGCTTCGGCTCGGTCGGCCAGCCGCTGCCCGGCGTCGAGGCGAAGGTCGCCGACGACGGCGAGCTGCTGCTGCGCGGCGCCAACATCTTCCAGGGCTACTACAAGAACGACGATGCGACGGCCGACACGCTGGTCGACGGTTGGCTGCATACCGGCGACCTCGGCAGGATCGACGACGACGGATTCATCTACATCGTCGGCCGCAAGAAGGACATCATCATCACCGCCGGCGGCAAGAACATCACCCCGGCGAACCTCGAGAACGGCCTCAAGCAGAACCGCTGGATCTCCCAGGCCGTCGTGATCGGCGACCGCCGCCCCTACCTCGTCGCGCTGATCACGATCGACCCCGACGAGCTCCCGACCTTCGCGGGACAGCACGGCCTCGAGCCCGACCAAGTCGCTGGCTCCGACCAGATGCGCGCCGCCGTCCAGGAGACCGTCGACGCAGTCAACGCCACCGTCGGCCCCGTCGAGCAGATCAAGTACTTCGAGATCCTGCCCCACGACCTCACCCAGGAGACCGGAGAGCTGACCCCCACCCTCAAGGTCAAGCGCAACATCGTCAACGACAAGTTCGCCTCCGTCGTCGACTCGATCTACGAGCGGGCGTCTAGCTAGCGCAAGCCGGCCAGGCGCCAGCGGGGGTCCGGGGGCGTGAGCCCTCGGTTCTCATCCCAGAGCTTTCTCCAAAGCCGAGAGGAGCCGGTTGGTGGCGCCAACGTCGCGGATGGCGGCGCGGATGTGGTCGTCGGCGCCAAGTGGGCCGCCGGGGGCGACGGTGACGGACTCGCGTTGGAGGCGGTTGGCGAGCGCGGCGCCGGAGAGGTCGTTGGCGGCCATCCAGATGAAGTTGGCCTGAGAGGCGGTTACGTCGACCGGCATCTGGGCGAGCGCGGCGAGCAGGCGGTGACGCTCCTCGACGACCGTGGCGCGGCGTCGCTGAACCTCAGCGTCGCTGATCTTCAGCGCCTGGACCACGGCTGCCTGGGTCAGCGCGTTGACGCCGAGCACCGGGGCGATCGAGTCGAGCAGCTTGGCGGCTGCGTTGGAGGCGACGGCGTAACCGGCGCGGAGGCCTGACAGGCCGTAGATCTTCGAGAAGGTGCGCACTACGACCAGCCGGGGGAAGGCGTCGGTGAGCCGCAGGACGGCGTCGAGCGGCTCGGCCTCCTGGAAGTGGATCAGTGCCTCGTCGACGATCAGGTGGACACGCTCCGGCAGGTCGCCGGCGAGTGCGGCGATCCGTTCGGCGGAAACGTAGGTGCCGGTCGGGTCGTTGGGGTTGCAGATCATGACCAGCCGCGTGCGGTCGGTGACGGCATCGCGCAGGCGGTCGAGGTCCTGGCCGTCGGCGCCGGTTTCGACCGCAACCGGGCGGCCGCCGGCACGGGCAGCCATCAGCGGGTAGAGCGGGTAGCTCGGCCACGGCGTGACCAGCTCGTCCCCGGCCGACATCAGGGTCATCGCGGCGGTCTGGAGCAGCTCGGCGGCCCCGTTGCCGACGACGATCCGCTCCGGCTCGACGCCATGGCGCTCGGCGAGCATCCGGCGCACACCCGCCGCGTGACGGTTCGGGTAGCCGTTGACGCGACCGCGGGCCGTGTAGATCGAGGCGTTGACGACCTCCGAGTTCGGCAGCTCGGGCCACTCGGTGCTCGACAGGTCGAGCTCCGGAGCCCGCTCCAGCGCCAGCCGCTTCTCGCGCGCGCGGCGCTCGCGACGAGCCTTGTTGAGCTCCTCCTCGTCGACGTCCTCGAACTGCTTGTAATAGTCGAGCAATCCCATTGGCTACTGCGGCGCGATCGAGGGCCCAGGCCCGACGATGATGAAGAACCAGAACCCGAAGGCCACCACGGCGACGGCAACGCTGATCGCAAAGATCACCTCGAGCGCACCGCGCTCCTGCTTGTAGCCGGCGGCACGCCGGACCAGCTTCCAGGCGTTGTCGACTCGCTTGCCGAGCGCAACGGTGATCAGCAGCGAGGCCAGCGTGCCAGCCATGATCGTCGCGATTCCCGCCGAGACGGAATCGGTCCAGTACTGGACCTGGGAGCCGAACCAGAACCAGAAGTACGGCTGCGGGCCGAACAGGCTCAGACAGAGCAGCATCTCCAGCGCGAGCAGCCCGTAGGCAGCGGCCCGATCGGCGTTCTGGCGCCCCCCGCCCTTGCGTTGCGGAGTGCCGCGGTACTTGACCCCACGAACCTCGCTCGGGCGCCGGACGAAGAGGCCGCCGCTCTCTGTGGGGTCGTTGCTAGCCACCGTCGAAACAGACTAGGGCACCGACCGAGCCGGCTCGGCGCTAGCCGTCCTCGGATTGCCGCAGCAGGGAGCCTGTCGTCTGCTCCAGGATGCGCCGCCAGGCCGCGGTCTTCTCACGCCCGCGCTCGAGCTTGCCGACAACCTTGCGCACCCGCGTCGCGGAGATCTCGATCCCGTGCTTGGCGCAGACCGACTTCAGGTCGTCGTAGTCCTCAGACAGCTTGATCGTCACCGACTCGAAGCCGTGGCGCGCGATGTCTACGCGCCGGTTGAAGTTCATGATGTTCGTCTCGAACATCAGCTGGTCGTTCGGCTCCGGCTCGACGAGGACGATGTCGACCCCCGGGTAGCGCTCCTTCCAATGGCTGACCGCCTCGTGCAGCCGCTGGTGGGCGAGCAGCTTGAACGTCTGGTAGCCGATCTGGGCGAATCCCATGTCGGCGACGCGGCGCACCTTGCTGCCGAACGCCGTCGGAATCTGCGTCTGGAAGTCGTTGACGTACGGGACGAGCGGGTTGACGACGACGATGAACTTGGCGCCGCGCTCGACAGCCACGTCGACGTTGGTCGTCGAGCGAATGCCGCCGTCGATCAGCTGACGGCCGCCGATCTCGACCGGCTTGTAGACCATCGGCAGCGCGGTCGAGGCGCTGACCGCCTTGGCGATCGAGATGTCGTCCCAGCCGTCGCCGCCGAACACGATCCGCTCGGTCGTGTCGAGGTCGGTGGCGGTCAGATACAGCTCGCGCTTGAGCTTGCGGAAGTCGTTTACACGGCCCGACTCGCTCAGCACGCCGTCGAGGTACTGCTCGACGCCGCGCGTGCTGTAGGCGCCGGACGGCAGTCCCCGGGCGATCTCAGCCGCCACGTCGACGAGCGACAGGCCGCGCTGGGTCGCGACGGTCCTCAGCACGCCGAGCATCCGCAGCGGCAACAGCGCCGCCGACTGGGCGAACTCGCCGATGTTCGGCCGCATCAGCTGACCGCGGTCGACGTCGCGGAACGGGCTCGGCGGCTGCTCGTTGACGACCCGCATCATCTCCTCGGGCGTGACGCCGTTGGCGACGAGGCTGCTGACGAACGAGCCGGCGCTGGTGCCGACGAAGACATCGAAGTCGTTGACCGTACGGTTCACGGCGAGCAGGTCGAGCGCGCGCAACGCACCGATCTCGTAGACGCCGCCGGTGAAGCCGCCACCACCGAGCACGAGGGCCGTCCGGGAGCGCCTTGGACGGCGCCGCCGTGGCTTCGCCACTGGCTTCTTCCCCTTGGCTGGAGGCTTCTCCAGCTTTACGACGTCTCCCATGCCAGACCCATTATCCCCCAGGACCGGTCGGTCAACCGCTCCGGTTCCGCATGTAGCGTGTTCTGCCGTTGAAGATGAGCAGAATCTGCACAGCAATAACGATCCTGACAGCGGCCGTCTTGGCGATCGCGGCTCCAGCCGCGGGCGCCAGCGAGCGCGGCCTCTCTACGAGCCTTGGCGCCGCCATGGGCTCGTCGGGAAGCTGGAGCGGCGCCTATGTCTACAACGCCGACAGCGGGCGACCGGTGTTCGCCTGGCGCCACACGACACCGCGGATCCTCGCCTCCAACACCAAGCTGTTCACGACCTCCGCCGCGCTGGCGCGCTTCGGCGTGGCGGGCAAGCTCGCGACCGAGGTCCGCGGCGCCGGCAAGCTCGGCGAGCGGGGCGTCTACCGCGGCAACCTCTACCTCGTCGGCGGCGGCGACCCGACGTTCGGCAGCCACAGCTTCACCAGCCGCTCTTACGGTGGCGGAGCGACCGTCGAGGCGCTCGCCGCTCAGCTCGACCGCGCGGGCGTCGAACGAATAGCAGGACGCGTATACGGCGACGAGTCGGCTTTCGACAGCCTGCGCGGCGGCCCCGACTCCGGCTACGGGACATCGATCTGGGTCGGACCGCTGAGCGGGCTCGGCTACAACCGCGGCCTCGGCAGCGAGAACGGATCGAGCTTCCAGACCAACCCGCCGTCGTTCGCCGCGGCACGACTGACCGATGCACTGCGCCAGCGCGGCATCGCCGTCAGCGGGAGCGCGACCGCCGCCGCCGCGCCAAAGGCCGCCGACGTGCTGGCCGCGGTCGAGTCGCCGTCGATGGCGCGGCTGGCGGCGCTGACCAACAAGCCGTCGGACAACTACTTCGCCGAGATGCTCGTGAAGGACCTCGCGCTGCAGGCCAGCGGCAAGGGGACGACAGCCGGAGGCGCGAAGGTCGCAGGCCGCTTCGCGAAGCGGATCGGCGGCCGCCCGTCGCGACTCGCCGACGGCTCCGGGCTATCGCGGCTCAACCGTGCCTCGCCCTACCGCGTGGCCAAGCTGCTGCTCGCGATGCGCGAGCGCGACGAGTGGACCGCCTTCAGCCGCTCGCTGTCGATCGCCGGCCGCGACGGGACGCTCGGCACAAGGATGCGCAGTGGCCCTGCGCGCGGCCACTGCCGTGGCAAGACCGGCACGTTGTCTGACGTCTCAGCCGTCTCGGGCTACTGCCGCGCCCGCTCCGGCGACACCTATGTCTTCTCGATCCTGATGAACGGGATCGACCCCTACGGTGCTCGCGCCATCCAGGACCGGATGCTCCAGGCCCTGGCGGGCGTACGCTAGCCGAGCAGCTTCAGCAGCCCGACCTCGTCGATCGTCTCGACACCGAGCTTCTCGGCCTTGGCCAGCTTCGAGCCGGGATCGGCGCCGGCGACGACGTAGTCGGTCTTCTTCGAGACCGAGCCGGTGACCTTGCCGCCGGCGGCCTCGATCCGGTCCTTGGCCTCGTCGCGGGTCAGGTCGGGCAGCGTTCCGGTCAAGACGAACGTCTTGTCCTTCAGCGGCCCCTCGATCTCTCCGGGCGCCGGCCCCTCCTCCTCGAGCTGGACGCCGGCAGCACGCAACCGCTCGACCAGCTCACGCGTCGCGGTCTCGCTGAGCGTCTCGGCGATCTGCTCGGCGAGGATCGGGCCGATCCCCGGGACCTCCTCGATCTGCTCGGGCGTCGCCTCCAGCAATGCGTCGACGGTGCGGAACCAGCCGGTCAGCGCGCGCGCGTTGACACCGCCGATGCCGTGGATGCCGAGCCCGAACAGCACGCGGTGGAAGGGCTGCCGCTTCGAGCGGTCGATCGCTGCAATCAGGTTGCGCGCCGAGTCGGGACCAAAGCGATCGAGCTCGACGAGCTGCTCGGCGGTCAGGTCGTAGATGCCGGCGATCCCGTCGATCGCGCCTGCGCGCAGGAACTGCAGGACACGCTCCTCGCCGAGCCCCTCGATGTCCATCGCGCCGCGGCTGACGAACTGCTTGACGGTCTGGAACAGCTGCCCCGGGCAGCCGGCGCGGTTCGGGCAGATCGTCCAAACGCCCTCCTCCAGCTTGACCGTCGGTGTGCCGCAAGCCGGACATTCCGTCGGGGGCGACGGAACCGGACCGCGATCGGGGTTGCGCTGCGCCTGCGGCGTCGGCGACACGACGCGCGGGATCACGTCGCCCGCTCGCGTGACGACGACCTCGTCGCCCTCGCGGACGTCCTTGCGGACGATGTCCTCCTCGTTGTGCAGCGTTGCCAGCTTGACCGTGACGCCCGAGACCTGGACCGGCTCCAGCTCCGCGAACGGCACCATATGTCCGGTACGCCCGACGTTCCACTGGATCCGCCGGAGCGTGGTCGTCGCCGTCATCGGCGGGAACTTCCAGGCGATCGCCCCGCGCGGCTCGCGCCCGACGACTCCGAGCCGGCGCTGCAAAGCGAGATCGTCGACCTTGACGACGACCCCGTCGATCTCGAAGTCGAGCCCCTCGCGCCGCTCCTCCCAACTCCGGCAGGCGGAGACCACCGAGTCGAGCGTCTCGTGACGCTCGACGTCCGGACTGACCGGGAAGCCGTGCTCGCGCAGCCATTCGAGCGACTCGAAGTGGGTCTCGAACTCGTATCCCTCGAGCGCGCCGATCGAGTAGCTCCAGAGCGCCAGCGGGCGGGCGGCGGCAAGCGCCGGATCGAGCTGGCGGATCGAACCGGCGGCGGTGTTGCGCGGGTTGGCGTAGGTCGGCTCGCCGGCGGCGGCGCGTTGCTCGTTGAGCTTGGCGAAGGCGGCGCGTGGCAGGTAGATCTCGCCGCGCACCTCGAGCAGCGACGGAGCGCCCTCGACGTCCTGGGGAACTGTCTTGACGGTACGCAGGTTCTGCGTCACGTCCTCGCCGACCTCGCCGTCGCCGCGCGTCGCGCCGCGGACCAGCTCACCGTCGCGGTAGAGCAGCGAGATCGCCAGCCCATCGATCTTCGGCTCGGTGACGAATGCGATCTCGCCGTCGTGCTCGATCTCCGCCCGCTCGATGTAGCGCTCGGTGCGCTCGAGCCAGGCGCGCAGCTCCTCCTCGGAGCGTGCGTTGGCGAGCGACAGCATCGGCTGCTCGTGCCGGACCGGCTCGAACCGCTGCAACGGCGTACTGCCCACGCGCTGGGTCGGCGACTCCGGCGTGCGCAGCTCGGGGTGCTCTGCCTCGAGCCGTCGCAACTCGTCGATCAGCGCGTCGTACTCGTCGTCGCCGATCTCCGGCTCGTCCTGCTGGTAGTAGAGCTGGTTGTGGTGCTCTATCTGCCGGCGCAGCTCAACTGCGCGCTCTTCCGGAGAGTCGTTCACACCTCTTTGGCGGCCGGCGCGAGGAGCCGGTCGAAGTCGAAGCTGGTCAGCGTCTCGATGGCCGCGCGATCGGTGAGGTCGAAGTGCAAAGGCGTAACCGCGATCTGCCCGGCTGCGATCGCCGCGAAGTCTGTCCCCTCCTCGGGGTGATAGCCGGGGCGCTCGCCGTAGATCCGGTACCGGCGGCGGCCGTCCTGCTCCTCGGCCAGTTCGAGCGAGTCGCGGTAGATCCGCTTGCCGAGCCGGCAGGCGCTGGCGCCCGCGATCTCACCGGCCGGGGCGTTGACGTTGAGCAGCGTGCCCTCCGGCATCGGCACGTCTTGCAGCTCCTCGACCATCCGCGCCACGAACGCCGCGACCGACGCGAAGTTCTCGGCCTCCCAAGCGCGACCGATGCGGAAGTCCATCTCGCCGTGGTCGGCCTGCTGGGAGACCGCAATCGCCGGGATGCCGAGCACGATCCCCTCGAGCGCTGCCGCCACGGTTCCCGAGTAGGTGATGTCGTCGCCGAGATTCGATCCGTGGTTGATCCCGGAGACGATCAGCTCGGGCTCGAACTCGATCAGCCCGAGCGCCGCGAAGCGGACGCAGTCGACCGGCGTCCCGTCGGTCGCGTAGCCGATCGTGCCGTCGCCGAGCTCGACCTCGTCGACCCAGAGCGGGCTGCGCGTCGTGATGCTGCGCGCCGTCGCAGAGCGGTTCGAGTCCGGCGCGATCACTGCCAGCTCGACGCCTGGCACCTCGAGCAACGCGCGGCGCATCGCGTGCAGGCCGGTCGCCTGGATTCCGTCGTCGTTGGTCAGCAGCACTTTCATCGCGACGACCGAGGATAGACATCAGACCGGAGCCGTCGTTACCCCGGCGTCAGCGGTAGCGGATCGCCTCTAGGTAGAGGCCGTGTGCGTGTGCGGTGTCGCCGGCCTCACGGCGATGTCGGCCCTCGAGCAGGGTCGCGAACGGCGGGATCGTCGTGCGCCCAGCAGCTAGGCCGAGCATCGTCCCGACCAGCGTTCGCACCATGTGGCGCATGAACGAGTCGGCCTCGATCCAGAAGGCGAGCACGCCGCCGGGCTCCTCGACCCATTCCGCCCGTACGACGTCGCGGACGAACCGCTGGTGGTAGCCATCGGTCGGCGTGAACGCCGTGAAGTCGTGGCGGCCCGGCAGGAGCTCGGCACAGGCGTCGAGCACCGTGCGGTCGAGCGGATAGCGCCAGTGCAGCGCATGGCCGCGCTCGAGCGGCCGCTCGACCCGTCCAGGCAGCACGCGGTAGCGGTAGACACGGCCGATCGCGTCGCGGCGCGCGTCGAAGCCCTCCGACGCCTCGACGCTCTCCAGCACCCGCACGTCGGGCGGCAGCAGCGCGTTGATCCGCTCACGCGGCGACGGCTCACCAGCATGCGAGGCCACCTGCCCGCGCGCATGGACGCCGGCGTCGGTCCTGCCCGCGACCGTCAGATCTACCAGCCGTCCAGCCTGACGCGCCAGCGCCTCCTCCAACACCTCCTGCACCGTCCGCTGCCCAGGCTGGGTCGCCCAGCCGGCGAACTCCCCGCCGTCGTACTCGATCAGCAGACGGGCGGTCACTAACCGCGCTTGCGGGCGACGATCACGAGATACTCGGCATCGACCGAGAACGCTCCGTCGCCACCGGCCCAGCCGCGCACCAGCTCGACGAAGTCACCGCGCATCTGCGCGTACAGCTCCGGCGGCATCGCCTCCTTGGCGGCCGCCTGCATCGGCGCGTTGCGCTCCAGGAAGTCGACGTACTGCTCGGGCGAGTCGCCTGCCCAGGGCAGCGACCTCCGCTCCATCTCGATCGAGTTCGCCAGCTCCCCCAGGCGCTCGTTGACGATGTCTTCGTCGCCCCACTGCTCGTGCGTAGTGGCGCGCGTCGACGTCGGCGGTGCGTACTTGCGCCCGACCGCGAACAGCTGCTGCGCGACACCGTCCGGCACCCAGGACGCGATCCCGACCGTGTTGCCGGGCCGCACGACCCGGAACAGCTCCCGCGCGACGACGTCGGGCCGCGGCGCCATCACTGCGCCGAACACCGAGCCGACGCACTCGAAGCGGCCGTCCTCGAACGGCAGCTGCTCGGCGTCGGCCTCGACCCACTCGACGTCGTAGCCCTCGGCCTCGGCCCGCGCCTTGCCGCGCGCGACCATCCCGGGAGAGATGTCGGACGCGACCACGCTGGCCCCCTCGAAAGCGCAGGCCAGCGCGAAGTTCCCATCGCCGGCCGCAACGTCGAGGACCTCCTGCCCGGCCCCGACCGCGCATGCGTCGCAAAGCGCCTGCGCCGCGGGCCGCAGGACCTCCGAAAGCCCCGCGTAGTCGCCCTTGCCCCAGCCCTCGCGGGCCCCCTGCTTGATCTGCTCCAAGTCCATGCGGCGACGCTATCAGCCGCTGGGTAGGCTGCTCTCCATGAAGCTGCTCGCCTTCTCAGACGTCCATTGCGACCTCGGCGCTATCGAGTCGCTCGTCGAGCAGGCACGGTCCGCCGACGCGGTCGCCGGCGTCGGCGACTTCGCCAGCGTCCACGAGGGGTTGCTGCAGACCGTGGCGCCGCTCGAGGCGATCGAGGCCCCCGTCCTGCTCGTACCGGGCAACAACGAGACAGCTGACGCCCTCCGCTCGGCCACCGCCGGTTGGGACGGGGTCACGGTGCTGCACGGCGAGGCGGCGACGATCCACGGCATCAACTTCTTCGGCATCGGCGGCGGCATCCCGACCACGCCGTGGGATTGGAGCTTCGATCTGACCGAGGACGAGGCGGCGAACATGCTCGCCACGCTGCCCGAGCAGGCCGTCCTGCTCAGCCACTCACCGCCCAAGGGCCACGTCGACAAGAACCTCGGCAGCACGGCTGTTCTCGGGGCCGCTCAGAGCAAGAACGCGCGCGCCGTCCTCTGCGGCCACATCCACGAGGAGTGGACCAGCGAGTCGCGGATCGGCGACACGCTCGTCCGCAACCTCGGGCCGGACGGCTACGTCCTCGAGCTCTAGACCAGCTCGAGGAAGACCATCTCGGTCGCGTCGGAACGACGCGGACCGAGCTTGGAGATGCGGGTGTAGCCACCCGGACGCTCCGCATAGCGCGGGGCGATCTCCTCGAACAGCTTGTAGACGACGCCCTTGTCCTGTCCGAGACGCGCCATCGCCAGGCGACGCGAGTGCTGGTCGCCCTTCTTGGCGAGGGTGATCAGCCGCTCCAACTCGGGCTTGACGGCCTTCGCCTTCGCCTGAGTGGTCTTGATCTTCTCGTGGTCGATGATCTCGCGCGAGAGATTCATCAGCAGCGCCTTGCGGTGCGCTGAGTCGCGGCTGAGCTTTCCTTTTTGCTTCTGATGGCGCATGACGAACCTGAGCAGCGTACCTGTTCTCGCTACGACCGCAGCGAAAGTCCGCGTGCCTCGAGTGTCTCCATGACCTCCTCGATCGACTTGCGGCCGAAGTTGGGGATCGCGTTGAGCTCGGACTCGGACTTCTGGATCAGATCGCCGACCGTCTGGACGCCGGCGCGCTTGAGGCAGTTGTAGGAGCGGACACCAAGCTCCAGCTCCTCGATCAGGATGTCGTCCATCCCGTCGCCGCCGGATACCGAACCGCCGTTGCCGCCGCCGCCAAGCTCGCCGCCGTTGGTCGCAGCAGCGCCGACGAGTGCGGCGCCAGCCTCGCGCAGCGCCTCGACGCGCTCGGGCTCGCTGAAGATCGCCAGGTACTTGATCAGCGTCTCGGCAGCCTCACGCAGTGCGGCGTGCGGGTCGAGCGAGCCGTCGGTCTCGATGTCGAGCGTCAGCTTGTCGTAGTCGGTGCGCTGTCCGACGCGGGCCGACTCGACGGAGTAGGCGACGCGCTTGACCGGCGAGAAGATCGAGTCGATCGGGATGACGCCGATCGGCTGCTCCGGCGACTTGTTGTCCTCGGCCGGCGAGTAGCCGCTGCCGTGACCGATCGTCAGGTACACCTCGAGCTTGGTCTTCTTCTCGAGCGTCGCGATATGCGTCTCGGGGTTGAGGATCTCGACGCCGGAGGGCAGGTCGATGTCCCCAGCGGTGACCTCACCCGGACCGGTCACGACGAGCGGCGCCTCGATCTCGGACGCCTCGGAGTGCATCCGGCAGACGATCTCCTTGAGGTTCAGGACGACGTCGGTGACGTCCTCCTTGACACCGGAGATCGTCGAGAACTCGTGGGCGACGCCCTCGATCCGAACGCTCGTCACCGCAGCGCCCGTCAGCGAGGACAACAGCACCCGCCGCAGCGAGTTGCCAAAGGTGTAGCCGAAGCCGCGGTCAAGCGGCTCGATCGTGAACGTCCCGCGCGTGTCGGTGACGGTCTCGGCGGAGATCTGGGGGGTCTGAAACTCGATCATGGGCGATGTCCTTCGCGTTGGTGCGCACGCGACCCGCCGGCGGGCGTCGCGCGCGTCTTGGACTTCTACTTCGAGTAAAGCTCGACGATGAGCTGCTCTTGGACTGGAACGGCGATCTCGTCGCGCTCCGGTCGGCGCAGCACCTTGGCCATCAGGCCATCGTGATCGGCCTGTAGCCAGGCGGGGACCACGGAAACCAGCTCAGTCGCGTCTCGGATCGTCTGGTCACCCTGAAAGCCGGGGGCCAGCGTGATCACGTCGTCGGGACGCACCTGGTACGAGGGGATGTCGACGCGGCGGCCGTTGACGAACCAGTGTCCGTGGCGGACGAACTGGCGTGCCTGGCGACGCGAGGCGGCGAAGCCGAGCCTCACGAGCACGTTGTCGAGCCGACACTCGAGGATCCGCAGCAGGTTCTCGCCGGTCACGCCCTCTTGGCGCGAGGCCCGGTCGTAGTAGCCGCGGAACTGCTTCTCGAGCACGCCGTAGTAGCGACGGGCCTTCTGCTTCTCACGCAACTGGACGCGGTACTCGGACTGGCGCGGACGGCCACGGCCGTGATCGCCAGGCGGGTAGTTGCGTCGCTCGATGCCGCACTTGTCGGTGAGGCAGCGCTCGCCCTTGAGGAACAGCTTGGTGCCCTCACGACGGCACTGCTTGCACTGGGAACCGGTGTCGCGCGCCATCAGACCCTCCGCCGCTTGCGGGGACGGCAGCCGTTGTGCGCCTGCGGGGTGACGTCGCGGATGCCCGTGACCTCGAGGCCCGCGGCCTGCAGCGAGCGGATCGCGGTGTCGCGCCCGGAGCCTGGGCCCTTGACGAAGACCTCGACCTTCTCGAGACCCTGCTCGATGCCCTTCTTGGCGGCCGCGTCGGCGGTCACCTGGGCGGCGAACGGAGTCGACTTGCGTGAGCCCTTGAAACCGGCGCCGCCGGCGGACTCCCACGCGATCACGTTGCCCTCACGGTCGGTCAGCGACACGATCGTGTTGTTGAAGCTCGTCTTGATGTGGGCCTGTCCGAACGGAACGTTCTTCTTCGCCTTGCGGCGCCCACGAGGTCGTGCTGGCCTCTGCTGTGCCACTACTTCGTCACCTTCTTCTTCCCGGCCACCGACATGCGCTTGGGGCCCTTGCGGGAGCGGGCGTTGGTCTTGGTGCGCTGCCCTCGGACGGGCAGGCCGCGACGATGGCGAAGGCCGCGATACGCGCCGATCTCCATCAGCCGCTTGATGTTCTGGGAGAGCTCGCGCCGCAGATCGCCCTCGACCGTGAGGTCGGTGTCGATCGCGTCGCGCAGCTTGATGACCTCGTCGTCGGTGAGGTCCTTGACGTAGGTGTTGGGATCGACCCCAGCCTTCTTCAGGATGGCGTTCGACTGCGAGCGCCCGATCCCGTAGACGTAGGTGAGACCGATCTCGACCCTCTTGTTGAGGGGGATGTTGATGCCGGCGATGCGTGCCATCGTCTGCGTCAGCCCTGCCGCTGCTTGTGGCGCGGGTTCTGACAGATCACGAGGACGGCGCCGTTACGGCGAATGACCTTGCACTTCTCACACATGGGTTTGACCGACGCTCGGACCTTCATCGCTACCTTCCGTATATAGAGAACCGGCGCAGGGCCCAGGAGACGGCCTAGCGCCAACGGAGCACGATAGCACGCTGGCCCAGGAGCATCCGGTCGGCCCTCAGCGACCGCTCGTTGCCTCGGCTCCAACGGGGCTCATCGCGCCATCGTCGAGATGCCAGGGGGTAAGTATGCGCGGGCCATCGGCCGTTATCGCGACGGTGTGCTCGAAGTGCGCCGCGAGCGACCCGTCCTCCGAGTAGACCGACCAGTTGTCAGGCGCCAGGCGGACCTCGGGTCCGCCGACGTTGACCATCGGCTCGATCGCCAGCACCATGCCCTCCTCGAGCAGCGGACCGCTGCCGGGAGTGCCGAAGTTCGGGATCTGCGGATCCTCGTGCATCTCGCGTCCGACGCCGTGACCGACCAGCGAGCGGATCACCGAGTAGCCGTCGGCCTCGACGCGACGCTGGATCGCGGCCGACACGTCACCGAGCCGGTTGCCGGCGACACACTGCTCGATGCCCTCGAAGAGCGAGCCGCGCGTCGACTCGAGCAGTCCCGCGGCGACGTCGCTGATCGGGCCGATCGGCAGCGTCACCGCGGCGTCGGAGATCCAGCCGTCGAGCTCGACACCGATGTCGACTGAGAGCACGTCGCCGCGACTGAGCTCGTAGTCCCCCGGGATGCCGTGGACGACCATCGAGTTCGGCGACGCACAGATCGATCCGGGAAAGCCGCGATAGCCCTTGAAGCAGGGCGTGCCGCCCTGCGAACGGATGAAGCGCTCGGCCGCCTCGTCGAGCTCCTCGGTCGTGACACCGGCACGCGCCTTGGAGCGCAGCAGCCGGTGACAACGTGCGAGAACCTGCCCGGAGGCAGCGATCTTCTCGATCTCCTCGGGCGACTTCTTGATGATCGCCATCGCTAGAGCTGTTCCTCGAGGCGCAGCGTCGCGAGCGTGGCGCGAATGTGCGCATGAACCTCGTCAGGTGAGCGACTGCCGTCGAAGCGACGCAGCAGACCTTTGCCCTCGTAGTGCTCGACGAGCGGCTCGGTCTGGTCGTGGAAGACATCGAGACGGTGTTTGATCGTCTCCTCGCGGTCGTCGTCGCGCTGGATCAGCGGCGAGCCGTCCTGGTCACAGAAGCCCGGATTCTTCGGCGGGTCGAAGTCGACGTGGTACGGGTGGCCGTTGCGCTCGCAGACGCGGCGACCGGACAGTCGCCGGACGACCTCGTCGTCGTCGACGTCGATCGAGAGCACCGCGGTCAAGCGACGATCGAGCGGCTCGAGCGCCTGCTCGAGCGCCTCCGCCTGCGGCAGCGTGCGCGGGAAGCCGTCGAGCAGGAAGCCGTCGAGCGCCTCGGCGCTGTCGATCCGCTCGACGATCACCGCGCAGATCAGCTCGTCGGGGACGAGGTCGCCGCGGTCCATGTACTGCTTGGCCTGACCGCCGAGCTCGGTCCCTTCCTTGACCGCGCGACGCAAGATGTCGCCGGTCGCGTAGTAGGGCAGGTCGAAATCCTCGACCAGCCGCTCGGCCTGCGTGCCCTTACCCGCGCCGGGGGGACCTAAAAGGATGAGATTGAGCTCGCTCACGGACGAGGGAGGCTACTTCAAGAATCCCTCGTAGTTGCGCATCATCATCTGCGCCTCGAGCTGCTTCATGGTGTCGAGCGCCACGCCGACGACGATCAGTATCGACGTGCCGCCGAAGAAGAAGTTGGCGCTCGTCTGGTTGATCAGGATCGTCGGCAGGGCAGCGACGGCGGCGAGATAGAGCGCACCCGGGAACGTCAATCGGGCCAGGATGCGGTCTAGGTACTCGGCCGTCGGCCGACCGGGTCTGACACCGGGGATGAAGCCGCCGTACTTCTTCAGGTTGTCCGCCTGCTCGACCGGGTTGAAGGTCACGGCTGTGTAGAAGTAGGTGAAGAGGACGATCAGGATCGACTCGCCGACGATGTAGGCCCAGCCGCCAGGATTGAAGAAGGTCGCCATGTCCTGCGCCCACGGCTGCTGGATCAGCTGACCGACGGTCGGCGGGAAGGCCATCAGAGAAGCGGCGAAGATCACCGGGATGACGCCGGCCATGTTGACCCGCAGCGGCAGGTAGGTCGAGCTCGCCGACGCAACCTTGCGTCCGACGACCTGCTTGGCGTACTGCACCGGGATGCGGCGCTGGCCCTCTTGCATGAAGACGATGCCGGCGATGATCGCCAAGGCGAGGAACGGCATCATCACCTTGAAGACCTGATCCGGATTGGTCCACCACGCCTGGATGCCGTTCGGCAGGCCAGCGGCGATGCTGGCGAAGATCATCAGCGAGATTCCGTTGCCGATGCCGCGCTGGGTGATCAGCTCGCCGAACCACATCAACATCACGCAACCGGCGGTCAACGTGATCACGATCGTGAAGACGGTGCCGAAGGTGAAGCCGTCGACGACGTCGGCGCCGCCGGTCGAGAAGCTGCGGAAGAGGAAGACGTAGCCGATCGACTGGGCGAAGGCGAGCGCCACGGTCAGGTAGCGCGTGTACTGGGTGATCTTCTGCTGCCCGACCTCGCCCTCCTTGCGCAGCTTCTCCAGCGACGGCAGCACGACCGTCATCAGCTGCAGGATGATCGAGGCCGTGATGTAGGGCATGATCCCGAGCGCGAAGATCGCGAAGCGCTGCAGGCTGCCACCGGAGAAGAGGTTCAGGAAGCCGAGGATGTTCGAGCCGGCGAACTGCTCCGAGAGGTTCTTGACCGCGTCGACGTCGATGCCCGGCGCCGGGATGTATGCACCGAGCCGGTAGAGCGCGAGCATGCCGGCGGTGAACGCCAGCTTCTTCCGGAGCTCAGGGATCCGGAATGCATTGAGGAACGTCTTGAGCATGCCCCTACGACTCGAGAACGTTGACGCTGCCGCCTGCCGACTCGATCTTCTCGCGCGCACTGGCGGAGAAACCGTGGGCATGGACGGTGAGCGCCTTCTCGAGCTCTCCCTCCCCTAGGACCTTGATCGGAACATTGCGGCGGGTCGCTAGACCAGCCGCGCGGAGGGAGTCTGGCGTTACCTCGGCACCCGCATCGAAACGGGCCTCGAGGTCGCGCAGGTTCACGGGCTGCGTGTGCGTACGGAACTTCTCGAACGGCATCGACTTCTTCATGTGCGGACCGCGCAGCTTGCGCATCCGCCGCTGGATCGGGTTCTGCCCGCCCTCGAAGGCGACGCGGCTCTTCGAGCCCGCGCGCGAGCCCGCGCCCTTCTGGCCGCGGCCCGAGGTCTTGCCTACGCCCGAGCCCTCCCCGCGCCCGACGCGCTTGCGACGGTGGGTCGAGCCCTTCGCCGGCTTGAGGTTGTGGAGACCGATGAAGCGCTCGTCATCAGCCATCGATGCCAACCTTCACGAGATGGTCGACGCTGGCGACGAGGCCGCGCACGACTGGCTCGTCGGGACGCTTGACCTGCTTGCCGATCCGGCCAAGGCCGAGCGTACGCAGTGAGTCGAGCTGCTTCTTCGAAGCGCCATTCGACGACTTGATCTGAGTGATCTCGAGCGTGGCGGCCATCGCTAGGACTCCTGCTCCGCGCCAGTCGCGGCAGCGACGGGCTCGGCGTCGGCCGGCTGATCAGCGTCAGCGGCATCGCCGTCGGCAGCGGCCTCGGGCTCGTCGGCCTTCTTGTCATCGAGGCCGAGGACCTCGTGGATCGTCAGGCCGCGCAGTGCAGCGACGTCCTGCGGGCGCCGCAGCGACTCGAGCGCCGCCATCGTCGCCTTGACGAGATTGATCGGGTTCTGGCTGCCAAGCGACTTCGAGAGGACGTCGTGGATCCCGGCGAGCTCGAGCACGGCGCGGACACCGCCACCGGCGATGACGCCCGTACCGGGCGAGGCCGGCTTCAGCAGAACGCGCGACGCCGAGTGGACGCCGATCGTCTTGTGGGTGATCGTCGAGCCGTGCATCGGCACCTCGACCATGTTGCGACGGGCGCGCTCGACGCCCTTCTGGATCGCAACCGGAACCTCGTTCGCCTTGCCGTAGCCGACGCCGACCTTCGACTTCTCGTCGCCTACGACGACGAGCGCCGTGAACGAGAAGCGCCGGCCGCCCTTGACGACCTTCGCTACGCGGTTGATCTCGACGACGCGCTCTTGAAGATCGCTGTCGCGACCTCCGCGGCCACCTTGTCTGTTGTCGTTACGTGCCATTGAAAGAAAGTTCCTGTCGCAGAGTAGCTAGAAGACGAGGCCCGCCTCGCGCGCGCCCTCGGCGACCGCTTTGACGTGACCGTGGTAGCGGTAGCCGCCACGGTCGAAGACACAACTATCGACACCGGCGGCTTTGCCACGCTCACCGATCAGCTCGCCGGCGCGCTTTGCCGCCTCGATGCGCGGAAGATCGCGCAACTCGGCCTCGGTCCAGTTGACGGCCGCGAGCGTGTGGCCGCGCTCGTCGTCGACGAGCTGGCACATGACGCCACGGTTGGAGCGGAAGACGGACAGGCGCGGGCGCGTCGCGGTGCCACGCACCTTGGCGCGTACCCGGCGGCGCCGGCGAAGGCGCTTGTGAGGCTTCTCGACTGTCTTGGTCATGCGCGCTTACCGACCTTCCTTGCGACGTACTCGCCCTCGTAGCGGATGCCCTTGCCCTTGTAGGGCTCCGGCGGGCGCTGCTTGCGGATCCGCGCGGCGGTCTCACCGACGACCTGCTTCGAGATGCCGCGAATGATCACCTGGGTCGGCTGCGGAACCTCGAACTCGATGTTCTCGGGAGCCTCGATCGGAACCGGGTGCGAATAGCCGAGTGCCAGCTCGAGGTTCTTGCCCTTGAGCTGAGCCCGGTAGCCGACGCCCTGGATCTCGAGCCGCTTCTCGAAGCCCTCGGTGACCCCGGCGACCATGTTGAAGATCAGTGTGCGCGTCAGACCGTGCAGTGCGCGGTGCTCGCCGCGATCGGACGGACGGCTGACGACGACCGTTCCGTTCTCCTGCTCGACCTTCATGTCGCGATCGATGCGCTCCGAAAGCTCACCCTTCGGGCCCTTGACGCTGACCAGCTCAGGGGCGATCTCGACGGACACGCCGTCGGGCACCGAAATCGGCTGTTTGCCAATGCGACTCACAGCTACCAGACCTTCGCTACCAGCTCGCCACCGACACGGGCCTTACGCGCCTCGTGTCCGGTCATGACCCCGCGTGAGGTCGAGACGATCGTCGTGCCCATACCGCCCTGGACCTTGGGGATCTCGCCGGCGCCGACGTACTGGCGGCGGCCAGGCGTCGAAACGCGCTCCATCCCCGAGATGACCGGGTCGCGGTTCTCGGTGTACTTCAGCGTGACGCGCAGTTCCTGCCCGACGCGGCCGGGCTCGACGGCATAGCCCTCGACGTAGCCCTGCTCACTGAGGATGCGGGCGATCTCAGTCTTGAAGTGCGAATGCGGCATCACGACAGCGTCGTGGTCGGCCTGGAGGCCGTTGCGCACGCGCGTCAGGAAGTCTGCGATTGGGTCGTTGAGGCTCAAGGTGCTCGTCTCTCGTTCTTCTCGTCTACCAGCTCGACTTGGTCAGGCCCGGCACGTCGCCCTCGTGGGCGTGGTCGCGCAGGCAGATGCGGCAGAGGCCGAACTTGCGCATGTAAGCGCGCGGCCGACCGCACTTGCGGCAGCGGTTGTAGTCACGGGTCTTGTACTTGGATGGGCGCTGCTGGCTCACCCGCTTCGAAGTCTTGGCCATCTCAGTCTCCGTCCTCGTCGGTCGCGTGCTGCTCGCCCGGACGGCCATCGGCCCTGAACGGCATCCCGAACTCGAGGAGCAGCGCGAAGGCCTCCTCGTCGGTGTTCGCAGTGGTCGTGATCGTGATGTCGAGGCCGCGGACCTGATCGATCCCGTCGTAGTCGATCTCGGGAAAGATGATCTGCTCGCGAACGCCCATCGACCAGTTGCCGCGGCCGTCGAACGAACGCGCGTTCAGACCACGGAAGTCGCGGATACGCGGAATCGCGATCGAGATCAACCGGTCGAGGAACTCGTACATCCGCGCGTCGCGCAGCGTGACCGAGAGACCGACCGGCATCTCCTCACGCAGCTTGAACGCGGCGATCGACTTGCGCGAGCGGCGGATGTTCGGTCGCAGGCCAGCAATAGCGGCGAGCTGGCCCTGGGCCGCCTCGAGCGCGCGGCTGTCCTGTTTGGCGTCACCGACGCCCATGTTGAGCGTGACCTTTTCGACCTTCGGCACCTGCATCGGATTCGCGTAGCCGAAGCGCTCGATCAGCGCGGGGGCGATCTCCTGCTGGTAGCGCTCCTTGAGGCGCGGACTGATCTTCGCGGCGGTGGCGGGCATCAGTCGATCACCGTCCCGGAACGCTTCGCGACACGCTTGCGCTTGTCGCCGTCGCGCTGGATGCCGACACGCGTCGGATTGCCGGTGCTCGGATCGAGCAGCTGGACGTTGGAGACGTGGATCGGGCCCTCGACCTCGATCACGCCACCCTCGATCTGCGAGGTGCGCTGGGTGTCCTGAAGCTGTTGCGGCTTCTGGTGGCGCTTCTGGATGTTCGCGCCCTGGACGTAGACGCGCTGGCGCTCGGGGTCGGTGCGCAGCACCGTGCCCGTCTTGCCGCGGTCCTTGCCCGAGATGACCTTGACCGTGTCGTCCTTGCGGATCTTCATGCGCGAGGCCATCACAGAACCTCCGGCGCGAGCGAGACGATCTTCATGAAGTTGCGATCGCGCAGCTCGCGGGCCACCGGCCCGAAGATGCGCGTCCCACGCGGGTTGTTCGCCTGGTCGATCAGGACGGCCGCGTTCTCGTCGAACGAGATGTAGGTGCCGTCGTCGCGACCGAATTGCTTGCGCGTGCGGACGACGACGGCCTTGACGACCTCGCCCTTCTTGACCGAGCCGTGCGGGATCGCCTGCTTGACGGTCGCAGTGATGACGTCGCCGACGCCGGCATAGCGGCGCTTGCTGCCGCCCGCGACGCGGATGCAGAGGATCTCGCGAGCGCCCGTGTTGTCGGCGACCCTGAGCCGTGACTCTTGCTGGATCATCGAGCGCGCTCCACGACCTCGACCAGGCGCCAGCGCTTGGTACGGCTCAACGGACGGCTCTCGACGACGCGCACGGTGTCGCCCGCGCCGGCGTCGTTGCTCTCGTCGTGCGCGTGCAGCGTCGACGACGAGCGGACGATCTTGCCGTAGGTGCGGTGCGGACGGGCAGTGTCGATCCGGACGGTGATCGTCTTGTCAGCCTTGTCGGAGACAACGATTCCGCGCAGGATGCGCGGGCTGCCGGTGGTCGCCTTCTCGGCCGGCGGAGTGCCCTCACCGGAGCTGCCGGCGCGGCGGCGCTCACGACTCTTGACGCGCCAAGCACGACGGGCGACGGCCTTCTTGCGCCGGCGCTCGAGCCGCTCAGCCGTGCGCTCCTCGATCGACCGCGCGGGGCGAGCCTCGCCGCGGTTCAGCGAGCGAGCGCGCTTGCGACGCTGCTTGGGATCGAGCGGAGCCTCGGGCTCGGCATCGTCGGCGCCGCCGGCCGGAGCCGCCGCAGCGGTCTCCTCGGGAGCCTCGACGGCGGCCTCGGGGGCCTCCTCGGCGGTCTCGTCCACGTTGTCGTTGTTCTCTGCGTCAGTCATTGCGCTGCTTTCTGAGCTCTGCCTCGATGTCCAGACCACGCTCGCGCGCAACAGTCAGCGCCCGGGCCAAGTCCTTCTTGGCGTTCTTCATACCCGCGGTGTTCTCGAGCTGTCCGGTCGCGTGCTGGAAACGTAGGTTGAACGTCCCCTTGCGCGCGTTGTCGACGAACTCGACGAGCTGCGGGTCATCCAGATTGTGCACCTCGACGGCCTTCACTGCTGTCCGGCCCCCTCGCGCATCACGAATTTCGTCTTGACGGGCAGCTTGTGACCGGCCAGGCGCATCGCCTCGCGAGCGAGATCCTCTGGCACGCCCGACAGCTCGAACATCACGCGTCCGGGCTTGACGACCGCGACCCAGCCCTCGGGCGAGCCCTTGCCGGAGCCCATGCGGGTCTCGGCCGGCTTCTTGGTCACGGGCTTGTCCGGGAAGATGTTGATCCAGACCTTGCCGCCACGCTTGATCTTGCGGGTCATCGCGATACGAGCAGCCTCGATCTGACGGTTGGTGATCCAGCCGCGCTCGATCGTCTTGAGGCCGTACTCGCCGAACTCGACGGCAGTGCCGCCACGTGAGTAGCCGGCCCTGCGACCACGGTGCTGCTTGCGGTGCTTTACACGCTTGGGGGAAAGCATTTAGCGCTGACCCCTTCCGCCACCACGGCCACCGGGACCGCCGCCGCGGCCACCCTGGCCGCCACGTCCGCCGCCCGGTCCGCCACCACGGCCACCCTGGCCGCCACGACCGCCCGGTCCGCCACCTCGTCCACCGGGGCCACCACGGCCGCCGGGTCCGCCGCCACGACCGGCCTGCGCCTGCTGCGGCGCCTCGAGCTCGGTGAGGTCGGAGGTGAAGCCCTTGGGCATGATCTCGCCCTTGTTGATCCAGACCTTGACGCCGATCCGGCCGTAGGTCGTCTTGGCCTCGTAGAAGCCGTAGTCGATGTCGGCGCGGATCGTGTGCAGCGGCACGCGACCGTCGGAGTAGCTCTCACGGCGGGCCATCTCCGCGCCGCCGAGGCGACCTGAGACCTGGACCTTGACGCCCTTGGCGCCGGAGCGCATCGCCGAAGTCAGCGAGCGCTTCATCGCACGGCGGAAGGCAACGCGGTTGACGAGCTGCTCGGCGATCGACTGGGCGACCAGCTTGGCGTCGAGCTCGGGCCGCTTGATCTCGAGAATGTTCACCTTCACGGCGCGGCCGGTCATCTTGTGCAGCTCGCGGCGGAGCGCATCGACCTCGCTGCCCGACTTCCCGATCACGATGCCGGGGCGGGCGGTGTAGATGTTGACCTCGATCTCGCCCTTGTTCTTGCGGATCGTGATGTCGGACAGGCCCGCGTGCGCAAGCTTGTTCTCGATGTGGGTGCGGATCTGGATGTCCTCGAGCAGGTAGTCGGCGTACTCCTTCTCGGAGAACCAGGTCGACTTCCAGTCGTGGATGTACCCGACGCGCATCGCCTCGGGATGGACCTTCTGTCCCATTACTTCCCTGCCTTATCTGTGTCGGCCGAACCGGCGACAGGGGCAGTCGTCGTCAGCGTGATCGTCAGGTGGCTCGTGCGCTTGTGGATCGGCGTCGCCCGCCCGAGGGCGCGGGGCCGGAAGCGCTTGATCGTCGGGCCCTCGTCAGCGGTAGCGCGCAGGATCCGCAGATCGTCGGGGTCGAGCTCGAAGTTGTTCTCGGCGTTCGCGACTGCGGAGTCGAGCAGCTTCGCGACGTCGACTGCAGCGGCGCGCGGGGTGTGCGCGAGCATCGCCCGCGCCTCGTCGACGCGCTTGCCGCGGATGTGGTCCATCACCAGGCGAACCTTGCGCGGAGCACGGCGTACGAAACGCGCGCTCGCGCGAACCTCGACGACGCCATCGGCGTTCGTCGGAGCCTGCGGGGTCTCAGTCGCGTCAGCCACTACCGCATCCTGACCTTGTCGCTGCCCTGGTGGCCACGGAAGGTACGCGTGGGCGCGAACTCGCCCAGCTTGTGACCGACCATCGACTCAGAGATGAAGACCGGGATGTGCTTGCGGCCGTCGTGGACGGCGATCGTGTGCCCGACCATCTCGGGGAAGATCGTCGAGGTACGCGACCAAGTCTTCAGCATCTGCTTATCGCCAGCCTCGTTCATCTTGGCGATGCGGCCGATCAGACGCTCCTCGACCCACGGGCCCTTCTTGGACGAGCGAGACATCAGCGACCACCCTTCTTGCCACGACGGCGACCGCGCACGATGTAGCGATCTGACGTCTTGTTCTTCTTGCGCGTGCGATAGCCGAGCGTCGGCACGCCCCAAGGCGTGACCGGGTGACGGCCTGCCGTCGTCGATCCCTCGCCGCCACCGTGCGGGTGGTCGACCGGGTTCATCGCGGTACCGCGCGTCTGCGGGCGACGGCCCTTGTGACGCGAGCGTCCGGCCTTGCCAAGTGTGATGTTCTGGTGCTCCGCGTTGCCAATCGCGCCGATGCAGGCGCGGCACTCGACGCGCACCATGCGCATCTCACCGGAGGGCAGGCGCAACGTCGCGTAGTCGCCCTCCTTCGCCACGAGCTGAATCGACGTGCCGGCGGAGCGGCCGAGCTGGCCACCGCGGCCGGCAGTCAGCTCGACGCAATGGACCGTCGTACCAGTAGGGATGTTCGCGAGCGGCAGGCAGTTGCCGGTCTTGATCTCAGCGTCCGGGCCGGAGCTGACGACGTCGCCGACGCCGAGCTTCGCCGGAGCGAGGATGTAGGACTTGTCGCCATCGGCGTAGTGGAGCAGCGCGATGTAGGCGGTCCGATTCGGGTCGTACTCGATCGTCGCGACCTTCGCGGGCACGCCGTCCTTGAGCCGCTTGAAGTCGATCCGGCGGTACTTGCGCTTGGCGCCGCCGCCACGGTGACGCGAGGTCACGCGGCCGTTGGCGTTGCGTCCGCCGCTCTTCTTGAGACCCTCGACGAGCGACTTCTCAGGCTTGTCGCGGGTGACCTCGGCGTGATCCGAGTAGGTCGCGAAGCGACGTCCCGGGCTGGTCGGCTTGTGCTTACGAACGGCCATCAGGCGTCACCTATCTCCTGGCCCTCGAACAGCTCGATGCTGTCCTCGGGATGCAATGTCACGATCGCCTTCTTCCAAGCGCGGCGCTTGCCGTTGTAGAGGCCACGGCGCTTTGACTTCGCCTTGACGTTCTGCGTGCGCACGTCGAGGACGCGCACACCGAAGATCGCCTCGATCGCCTGGCGGACCTGCGGCTTGGTCGCATCGTCGTGGACGCGGAAGGTGTACTTGTTGGCGTTCAGCAGCGCGTAGCTCTTCTCGCTGATGACCGGCTTGATGATCACGCTGCGCACGTTCATGCCGCCACCTCCGCAACGCGCTTGGCGGGTGCCGCAGCAAGCGTCGTCAGCCGCTCGATGGCGCCGGGCGAAGCGATCAGCCGTGCGGCGCCGATGATGTCGGCGACGCCGGTGTCGTCGGCGTGCAGGACCTTGACGCGCTCGAGGTTGCGGGCGGAGAGCGTGACGTTCTCCTCACCGTCGACGAGCACGATCAGCGTGCTGCCGCCCTCGCCGAAACCGTTGACTAGCTCGGAGGCGAGCTTGGTCGACGGCTTGTCGAACGCCTCGGAGTCGAGCGCGGCGATCGTGCCACGGCCGGCGTGGACCGAGAGCACCGAGCGCAGCGCAGCGCGACGCTCCTTGCGGTTGATCTTGACGGTGTAGGAACGCGGCTTCGGGCCGAAGGCGACGCCACCGCCGGTGCGGTGCGGGACCGACAGCGCGCCGACGCGGGCACGGCCGGTGCCCTTCTGACGCCAGGCCTTGGCGCCGGTCATCGAGACCTCGCCGCGGGTGAGCGTCGAAGAGTTGCCGCTGCGGCGAGCGCGAAGCTCGGCGCGCACCGCGCGATGGACGAGCGGCTCGTTGAACCGCTCGCCGAAGATCGTCTCGTCAAGCGCGACCTTGCCGGTCTTCTTGCCGACGTAGGGAGCCTGCGGAGCAGCCATCAGCTCGCCTTCCCATCGGTGCGAATCTCGACGATCGAGCCCTTCGGGCCGGGCACGCTGCCGCGTAGCAGGATCAGGTTCTCGTCGGCGCGCACGTCGACGATCTCCAGTCCCTTCTGAGTGCGGCGCTTGTTGCCCATCTGGCCGGGGCCGCGAATGCCCTTGAAGACGCGCGACGGCGTCGCCGCCTGGCCGATCGAGCCTGGCGCACGAACGTTGTGCGAGCCGTGCGACACAGGGCCGCGGGAGAAGTTGTGGCGCTTGACGGTGCCCTGGAAGCCCTTGCCCTTCGAGACGCCGGAGACCTTGACGGTCTGGCCCTTCTCGAAGACGTCGCCGACCTTGACCTCGGCGCCGATCTCGAGCTCGCCACCGGCGTCGCGGAACTCCGCGAGACGGCGCAGCGGCGGGGCGTCGGCCTTCTTGAGGTGACCGAGCTCCGGCTTTGACAGGCGCTTCTCGCGCACGTCGCCGTAGGCGAGCTGGACGGCGTCGTAGCCGTCGCGATCAGCGGTCCGCTTGCCGGTCACCCAGCACGGACCAGCCTCGAGCACGGTCACGCGCTCGACGTGGCCGTCCTCGGGATCGAATACCTGGGTCATCCCCAGCTTGCGTCCTAGCAGTCCGGCCATCAGATGAGCTGGATCTGAATGTCGACGCCGGCGGGCAGGTGGTCCAGCCGCTGCAGCGAGTCGACCGTCTTCGGAGTCGGCTGGAGGATGTCGATCAACCGCTTGTGCGTGCGGATCTCGAAGTGCTCGCGCGAGTCCTTGTCCTTGAACGGACTACGGATCACGCAGTAGACGTTCTTCTCGGTCGGCAACGGCACCGGGCCGGAGATGCTGGCACCCGTCCGCTGCGCGGTCTCGACGATGTCGCGCGCGGCCGTCTCGATAGCCGAGTGGTCGTAGGCCTTGAGCCGGATGCGGATCTTGTTCTGAGTGAGCGTTGCCATTTGCTTTGCGTGACTTGGGACAGAGTTCGGGGCGAGCCTGGTGCTTCGGGCCCGCCCCGAGAAAGTCCTGTGAAGAGGCGTCGATTACTCGACGACCTCTGTCACCACCCCCGATCCGACTGTACGGCCGCCCTCGCGGATCGCGAAGCGCAAGCCAGCGTCCATGGCGATCGGCTGGATCAGCTCGACCGTCATCTGGACGTTGTCGCCCGGCATGACCATCTCGACACCCTCGGGGAGGTTGGCGACACCGGTCACGTCAGTGGTGCGGAAGTAGAACTGCGGCCGGTACCCGTTGAAGAACGGAGTGTGGCGACCACCCTCCTCCTTCTTGAGGCAGTAGACCTCGGCCTTGAACTTGGTGTGCGGCGTGATCGATCCGGGCTTGCAGAGCACCTGTCCGCGCTCGATCTCCTCGCGCTTGGTGCCACGCAGCAGGCAGCCGACGTTGTCGCCAGCCTGGCCCTCGTCGAGGATCTTGCGGAACATCTCGACACCGGTGATCGTGGTGGTGTCGACCTGCTCCTTGATGCCGACGATCTCGACCTCATCACCGGTCTTGACGATGCCCTGCTCGATACGGCCAGTCGCGACGGTGCCGCGGCCGGTGATCGAGAAGACATCCTCGACCGGCATCAGGAAAGGCTTGTCGAGCGGACGCTCGGGCTGCGGGATGTAGCTGTCGAGCGCGGCTGCGAGCTCGAGGATCTTGCCCTTGTACTCGTCGTCGCCCTCGAGCGCCTTGAGCGCCGAGCCCTGGATGATCGGCACGTCGTCGCCCGGGAAGTCGTACTCGGAGAGCAGATCGCGGACCTCGACCTCGACGAGCTCGATGAGCTCCTCGTCGTCGACCATGTCGACCTTGTTGAGGAACACGACGATGTACGGCACGCCGACCTGACGGGCGAGCAGGATGTGCTCGCGCGTCTGCGGCATCGGGCCGTCAGCGGCGGAGACCACCAGGATCGCGCCGTCCATCTGCGCTGCGCCGGTGATCATGTTCTTGACGTAGTCCGCGTGGCCGGGGCAATCGACGTGTGCGTAGTGACGGTTCTCCGTCTGGTACTCCACGTGAGAAGTCGCGATCGTGATGCCGCGCTCCTTCTCCTCCGGAGCATTGTCGATCTCGGCGAAGCTCTTGGCCTCGCCGCCCTGAGCCTCGGCCAGGACATTCGTGATTGCCGCTGTCAGCGTGGTCTTGCCATGGTCGATATGACCGATGGTGCCGACGTTGCAGTGCGGCTTGTCGCGCTCGAACTTCTCCTTCGCCACTGGGTGCTACTCCTTTCGAAAACTCGTTACGGCCGGCCTGTCGCGCGGGGCGAAGGCGAACCTCCGAAACATACTCGTTATGCGTTCGCTCCGACCGGCTCCCCGGTCCTACTCTCGACGACCTCGTCGGCGATGTTGCTGGGAACCTCCTCGTAACGGTCGAACTGCATCGAGTAGTTCGCCCGTCCCTGCGTGTTGGAACGCAGGTCGGTCGCATAGCCGAACATCGACGCCAGCGGCACGCTCGCCTGGACCACCAGCGCATTTCCGCGCGGCTCCTGGCTCTCGACGCGCCCGCGGCGGCTGGAAAGATCGCCGATGACGGTTCCGAGGAAATCGTCCGGCGTCGTTACCTCGACGGCCATGATCGGCTCGAGCAGGATCGGCTTGGCCCGTCGCGCGGCCTCCTTCAGCGCCAGCGAGCCGGCGACCTTGAAGGCGATCTCAGAAGAGTCGGTGTCGTGCGACTTGCCATCGACCAGCGTGGCGCGCACGTCGACCATCGGGAAACCGGCCTTGACGCCCGACTCGAGCGCCTCCTCGATCCCCTTCTCGACGGCGTTGATGAACTCCGACGGGACGGAGCCGCCCTTGGTCTTGTTGAGGAACTCGAAGCCAACGCCCGGCGCCGGCTCGAGGTCGATGTAGACCACGCCGTACTGGCCCGAGCCGCCGGTCTGGCGGATGAACTTGCCCTCGACCTTCTTGGCCTCGCCGCGAACCGTCTCGCGGTAGGCGACCTGCGGGCGCCCGACGGCTGCCTCGACGTTGAACTCGCGCTTCATGCGATCGACGAGGACCTCGAGGTGCAACTCGCCCATGCCGGAGATCACGGTCTGGCCGGTCTCCTCGTCGGTGCGGATGCGGAAGGTCGGATCCTCCTCGGCGAGACGGCCGAGCGCGACGGCCATCTTCTCCTGGTCGGCCTTCGTCTTCGGCTCGATCGAGACGTGGACGACCGGCTCCGGGAAGGTGATGTTCTCGAGCTTGATCGGTGCGTCCGGCGCACAGAGCGTGTCGCCCGTGGAGGTCTGCTTGAGACCGACGCCGGCGGCGATGTCGCCCGCGTAGATCATCTCCTCCTCCTCGCGATGGTTGGCGTGCATCATCAGGATGCGGCCAACGCGCTCGGTGCGTCCGGTCGACGGATTCAGCACCCGGCCGCCGGCCTCGAGCGTGCCCGAGTAGACGCGGAAGTAGGTCAGCTTGCCGACGAAGGGGTCCGACATCACCTTGAAGGCGAGCGCCGCGAACGGCTCGTCGTCGGAGGCGGGACGAGTCGCCTCGGCGCCCTCGCCGTCGCTGCCCTTCGCCGCGGGCTCGATGCCCTCGATCGGCGGAACGTCGAGCGGGCTCGGCAGGTAGTCGATGACCGCGTCGAGCAGCGGCTGCACGCCCTTGTTCTTGAACGAGGAGCCGCACATCACCGGGAAGATCGAGATGTCGAGCGTCGCCTTGCGGATGTCCGCACGCAGGCGATCGGCCTCGATCGGCTTCTCCTCGAGGTAGTCCTCCATCAGCTCGTCGTCGTAGTTGGCGAGCGCCTCCACGAGCTTCGTGCGCGCCTCGTGGGCGGCGTCGGCCATGTCGGCCGGAATCTCCTCCTCGGCCCAGTCCTGGCCGAGATCGTCCTTGTAGACGATCGCCTTCATCGTGATGAGATCGACGATGCCCTTGAAGTCGCCCTCCGCGCCGATCGGCAGCTGGATCGGCACGGCGATGCCGCCATCGGAGCTGCCGTCGGCGCCGAGGCGCTCGTGCATCGTCCGGACCGACATGTCGAAGTCGGCGCCGGTGCGGTCCATCTTGTTGACGTAGGCGATCCGTGGCACGCGGTACTTGTCCGCCTGGCGCCAGACGGTCTCGGACTGCGGCTCGACGCCGGCGACCGAGTCGAAACAGGCGATCGCGCCGTCGAGCACGCGCAGCGAGCGCTCGACCTCGACGGTGAAGTCGACGTGGCCCGGCGTGTCGATGATGTTGATGCGGTGGTCGTCCCAGAAAGCCGTGGTCGCAGCGGAGGTGATCGTGATGCCGCGCTCCTGCTCCTGCTCCATCCAGTCCATCACGGCTGCGCCCTCGTGGACCTCGCCCATCTTGTGGGTGCGGCCGGTGAAGAAGAGGATGCGCTCGGTCGTCGTGGTCTTGCCCGCGTCGATGTGGGCCATGATCCCGATGTTCCGGGTCTTCTCTAGGGATACTTTGCGTGCCATTTGTTCCTGGATCGTTTCGGTCTGCGGGCAGAAAAAAGGCCCTGTCCGGGCCGTTCGCTACAAAGCGCTCTGGGCCCGAGTGAGGTCTATGTAGTCGCGGTCTCCATTCGCATGCGAAGGCGCTCAGGGCGCAGGCGCCCGAAGCGGCTCGTGATGGTAGCAGCAGTACGATGGCCCGCCCAATGACCGCACGAACTGCAACCAGCCCCGCGTCCGCCGACCGCCCCGTCAACGGACCGATC